>CAVRYC010000016.1:0-37785 GCA_963725245.1 uncultured Acidobacteriaceae bacterium
ACAAAGCAAAGGCCGATTTCGGCGCGTCTGGTCTGACGATTTCGGGCGGGCGGGTTTCGAAAGACTTACGGTATCGCTAAAGTGTAAGAGTTCGAACTCGGCCTTGCGGACAGGGTTGACAAGGCGCCACGTATCGGACACAGACCCGGGATTTTGAGTGTCATCGGGATGTTACAACAGCAACGATTACTATCGTCAGCCGAAATGCAAGTTTCCTGCACCACCACCAACACAGCCCGATATTCTTGAAGAGGAGAAAGCATTCCTCATTCGCTCGTTGGAGGTCCTGTGCGCTATAGGACTGCTGCTATTTTGTCTGTTGTGCCGATCGTGGTAACGGGCGGAATGTTCGCCATCGAATCCGTACTGAAGACCACCTTCATCCCCCCATTGCACTCGGATCTCCCGTTGTCGGGATTTGACCGAAACCTTATCGCTGTGGCTCTTTTCTGTGGTCTCTACAAATGGTTGCTCGCGCTCTTCACCCTCGCGGCTGTCCCGGTGTTACTCACCATCGCGGTATTCACCAGCGATTCTAAAGTAGGCGATGCGGCAAGGCCGACGCCACCGCCAACCGGTCCGCCACCTGCTCTTTGGAATCCGAAGGCGGCAGCGTATTGGAGTCTGCTATTTTCTCCAGCATTCGGGGCATTTGTACACGCTCGAAACGCAGACGCGATGGGGCGCGTGGACGAGGCGAAGGCAAACAGAAGGTGGTTTTACGTATTGATTGCCTATCTTGGCTTCACTTTCATGACCATTTTCATTCCGGCCTTCCCTGAAGGATTGCTCGATTTGGCTTTCATTGGTCTTCTGTTCGGGTGGTATTTAAGCCTCGGGAAGAAGCAGGTAATGTATGTCAAAGCAACTTGGCGGGAAGGTTATGAGCGGAAGCCTTGGAAGAAGCCGTTGCTCGTTGCCTCAGGCTGTTTGATTGGCACAATCATTATGTCCGTAGTGGTAGGGCGTTTAGTGCTTGGGTTGCAATGAATTAGTTGCCGAAATCAGATGGGATGAGAAGGCCGGTCTCCGACGGGATGCTGTACGCTCCCAAGTTATCGACGCGCTTGAAGCGCAAGAGATAAAGGAGACCGGCAATGAAGAAGATTAGCACTGTAGCGAGGAAGCAGAGCAGGAATTTTTCCGAACAGAGGCTGACGATCGGATTGGACCTGGGCGATCGTTCGAGCTGGTATTGCGTGTTGGATGAACACGGCGAAGTAGTGCTGGAGCAGAAGCTGGGCACCACTCCGAAAGCGCTGAAGGCAGGGTTCGGCGGAATGCCGCGCAGCCGGATCGCGCTGGAAACCGGGATGCATTCGCCGTGGGTGAGCCGGCTGCTGAGCGAGTTGGGACATGAAGTGATCGTGGCGCATGCGCGCAACGTGCGTTTGATCGGGGAGAGCCGAAAGAAAGACGACCGTCTGGATGCGCAGACACTGGCCCGGCTGGCCAGAATCGATCCGCAGTTGCTCTCTCCGGTGAAGCATCGCAGTGCGAGAGCGCAAGCGGATCTGACCGTGATCCGGGCGCGAGCCGGACTGGTGCGAGCCCGAACGGCGCTGGTGAACACGGCCCGGGGACTGGCCAAGAGCTACGGGGAACGTCTGCGCGGGTGCAACGTGCGCAACATGAATCCGGAGAAAGCGCAGGAGTTGAGTCCGGAACTGCAGCGGGCACTGGAGCCGTTGCTGGCGGGAATCGAGTCGTTGAGTGAACGCATCCGCGAGTACAACGAAGGGATCGAAAAGCTGGCGCAGGAGAGCTATCCGCAGGTGGCGCGGCTAAAGCAGGTGAAGGGCGTGGGGACACTGATCGCTCTGACCTTCTTGCTGACGCTGGAAGACGCGCATCGCTTTCGCAAAAGCCGGGATGTGGGCTGTTACCTTGGGGCTGCAGCCCGGACGAAGGAACTCGGGGCAGAGTGAGCCGCAGATGCACATCAGCAAGGAAGGGGATCCGTATCTGCGCACGCTGCTGGTGCAGGGAGCGCATCATATTCTGGGACCGTTTGGCGTGGACAGCGATCTGCGCCGCTGGGGATTGAAGCTGGCCGAACGCGGCGGCAAGAGCGGGAAGAAACGAGCCATTATTGCCGTGGCGCGAAAGTTAGCCGTCCTGCTGCATCGTTTGTGGGTGAGTGGAGAGGTTTACGAACCGTTGCGCAACCCGAGAGCGATGCCGGCGGCCGCATAACGCCAAAAGCCAAACCCTTCTTCGAAAGGAAAAGCAAAAGCCCAAAAGCCGAGTTCCGGTGACTGCGTTAATCGCCTGGCCCAACTTTCATCGGAGAGATGGAGGCGAGGTCGATAATCAGGTGGCAGCACCGGCTGAAACGAGAACACCCAACTGGCACCGAGCGAACAAAATCGCTCATTGAAGAGTGCGGATGGAAGGGTGGCGACAGTAGTAACTCGGCGGGGAGAAAAAACATTGTCCAACAAAAAAACAAAAGAACCCACTTGACTCCGACCGGCCTTCTCATGGAAGGCGATTACATCTTCAAAACCCCAGTCATTGGGTCAACGAGTAATATGGCGATTGCACCAATCACTTGACGTTGAGTTCTTTTCTATTCATTCGAGGCGGCGCGGCGTAGGCGGTCTTGCACGGCTTCCCATTCGGGCGCGTTTGGAGGCAGGTCTACTGCGATCCAGTCGACGTTGGCGGCGTCGGCTTCGTGGAGCTTTTCGTAGAGAGCAGCGGCGTAGTCGGCGGCTGCGGTTGGCATCTGGATGGTCTTGATGTCCGGGCGGTTGGGCGGACTCGCGTGCTGCAGGTAAATTCCCTGGCCCTGATCGGGCAGTTTTCCATTGGTCACCAAATATAAAGTGGTGCGCGGGCTGTAGTGGCGCGGGTGCAGGCCGGGCGCGGGATGGGCTCCGGTTTGAAGCGCTCCGGCTTGAACTTCCTGCGCCGAGGCGACTGGCCCGACGATCGCTTCCAGTTCTGTCCGCGAAATTCCTCCTGGACGAAACAGGATCGGCCTGGGCTCGGTTAGCGAGAGCACAGTGGATTCGATGCCGACCTGACAGGGTCCGCCGTCGAGTATGAAATCTACTGTCGCTGCCCAGGCTGCGGCGGACGTGGTCGGCGGTGGTCGGAGAAAGTTCGCCGAAGCGGTTCGCGCTGGGTGCGGCGAGCGGAACGCCGGCGGCGCGGATGAGGGCAAGCGCGATCGGATGCGCGGGCATGCGGAGACCGACGGTGGGCAAGCCGGCGGTGACGATGGCAGGGATTGCACGGTTGCTGCTTTTCGAGCACCAGCTTTTCGAGCACCAGCGTCAGCGGGCCGGGCCAGAATCGGCGGGCCAGGCGGTCGGCGATTTCTGGCCAGTTCGCAACCAGCGACTGCGCCATCTCTATCGATGCTACGTGCACGATGAGCGGGCTGGTTCCGGGTCTGCCTTTGACGGCGTAGATGCGGGCTACGGCTTCGGCGTCGAGAGCGTTGGCGCCGAGACCGTAAACCGTTTCCGTGGGGAAGGCGACGAGACCGCCGGCGCGCAGGAGTTGGGCGGCGCGGTCGATTTCGCGCGGGAGCGGCGGATTTGGGGCATAGCAGATTGTAGATTGCAGAGGTCAGATTTTGGATTGCAGAGGAGCGCTGCTCAACCTGCATCTTAGTGCGAATCCAAAGGTGCTATGACCGCCGGCAGCCTGCCGAGCTGCGCTCGGCTTGGACCCTTCGACTTCGCTCAGGGCAGGCTCGCGAGGGCGCCCGTCCCCACACGAGCCGCCGTCCCCAAATGAGCAGAGAGGAACGCCCGCCCCAGGGGCCTGAGAAATCAAATTATTTTTTCTTGTCGTCTTTTTTCTTCTCTGGTTCTTCGACTACCAGGTTATTGGTCACTGAGAATACGCCGGGAACGCCGTTGGCCTGCATGCCGGCGATTTGCTTGTCCATCTGGACGGGCGACTACACCTTCGAGCGTGATGTGTCCGTTCTTGACGATGATGTGAATGGGCGGAACGGCCCGCAACTGATACTGGCTCAGGACGGGGTTGCCGTAGATGGCGCGGTAGGCAGCGCGGCGGATCCGGTCGTCGGAGATAGAGGCGGGCAGGACCTCAATGTTGTTGACGACTTTTTCTACACCTTCAATGTGCTTGACCGCTTTTTCGGCGTCGGACTTAAGAGTGGGACCCTTTCCGGCGCGACCTGGCCGAGCAGGGTCACGGTACCGTCAGGGTCGACCTTGTAGGCGAGGTTGTCGAACACGCCGTAGTAAGGAAGCATCAGGAGTTCATGACGGACTTCCTTGTAGATGCGCTCGAGGCTCTTCTGATTGAGCGCGCCAGCGGGTTGGTTATCCTGGATGGCGGGGCTGGCGAGGGCCGCCATCGAGAAAATCGTCATTAAGAGAATCGTCATTGAGAGAATCAATGGGAGAGCAAGAACTGCGAGCAGTGATTTCTTCATTGGTTTGACCTCACGCAAGATCTCTTACGGCAGGGTGAGAGACCCTAAAGCTCTTCGCACTCTTTCAGACGCTGGAGAGAGGCGAGTGGTTGCTTTTTCTTGCGCCGGGGCGGAGGTTGTCCGCCTATGCTGTGGCGAATCCATAGTTGCGGTGATCGCAGGCAACTGCCGAGCTGCGCTCGGCTGGACGGCCGAGGGCGGCCGTCCCTACGCAACCCTGGACGGGCGAGGGCGCCCGTCCCCACACCGGTCCCCACACAATCCACACTTGGTTAGGCGGTTTTGGGTTTGCGGCGGCGCTCTCTGAAGCCTTCGATCAAGAGATAGAGCACTGGGATGAAGAACAAGTTCAGGATCGTGCTCATGATCATGCCGCCGAAGACCGTGGTGCCTACGGAGTGGCGTCCGTTTTCTCCGGCGCCGCTGGCGGTAACCAAGGGAACAACGCCGAGGATGAAGGCGAAGGAGGTCATGAGAATCGGGCGCAGGCGGATGCGGGCGGCTTCGACGGCCGCGTCGAGAATGGTCATGCCGCGTTCGCGCAACTGCTCGGCGAATTCCACGATGAGGATGGCGTTCTTGGAGGCGAGGCCGACGAGCATGACGAGTCCCACCTGGCAGTAGACATCGTTCTGCTGGCCGCGGAGCCATTGGGCGGAAAGCGCACCGAGCAACGCCATGGGCACGGCGAGCAAAATAATGAAGGGGAGTACGAAACTTTCATACTGCGCCGAGAGCGTCAGATAGACGACCAGCGTTCCGAGGCCGAAGAGGATGAGCGTGGTCGATCCCGAGGCCAACTCTTCGAGCGAAATTCCCGACCATTCGTAGGTGTAGCCCTGGGGCAAGGTTTTCGCGGAGAGCTGCTGCATGGCTTCGATGGCTTGTCCGGAGCTGAAGCCGGGGGCAGCGGAGCCGTCGATTTCCGTCGAGCGGAACAGGTTGTAGTGACTGATGACCTGGGGCGCGGCGGTCTGGCTGATGCTGACTAAGTTTTCCAGCGGGACCATGGCGCCGGAATCGGAGCGCACGTAGTACTCCTTGATGTCCTGCGGATGCGAGCGGAATTGCTTGTCGGCCTGCACATAAACACGATAAGAACGGTTATTGAAATCGAAATCGTTGATGTAGGCCGAACCCATGTAGACGCTGAGCGTGTCGGTGATCTGGCTGAGCGGGATGTGCAGGCTCTTGGCTTTTTCGCGATCGATGGTGACGACAAACTGCGGATCGCTGGCGGTGTAGGTGGTGAAGAGTCCGGCGAGGTCTTTGCGCCCGAAGCCAGCGCGAGTGAGGTCGTGGGTGACTTTGTCGAGATCCTGAAGCGTGTGATTGCCCTGATCGAGGAGTTCGAATTGGAATCCGCCGAACTGGCCGAGACCTTGCACGGCGGGCGGTTCGAAGACGATGACAATGGCGCCGGAAATTCCGAACAAGGGGCCGCGCAGTCGATTGAGGATGGCGGCGGCGGTGTGGTCGTGGCCCTTGCGCTTCGCATACGGCCGGAGGGACAGAAATACGAGGCCGGCGTTGGGCGCGCTGCCTCCGAAAGCTGAAGCCGGCGACGGAGAAAGTGCCCTCGATTTCAGGGAAATTCTTGGTGATGGCGGTCACCTGCTGGCCGATTTCCCGCGTGTATTCGAGCGATGCTCCGGTGGGAGCCTGGATGACGACGATGAGGTAGCCCTGATCTTCGGTGGGGACGAAGGCTTGGGGCACATGCCGGAAGACGAAGTAAGCGAGACCGAGTCCGGCGAAAAACAGGATCAGGGCGACGGCTTCGAAACGCAGAAAAGTGCGGAGGGCGTGAACGTAGCCATTGTTAATCGCGCTCAGGAGGCGGTCGACGCGCTTGAAGAACCAATTCTTTTCTCCGTGCTCGCGACCGAGCAGGAGCGCGGAGAGCGAGGGCGTAAGAGTAAGGGCGTTGAAGGCGGAGATCGAAATCGAGAAGGCGATGGTCAGCGCGAACTGGCGGAACAGAATGCCGGTGGTGCCGGGGAAGAAGGCGACCGGCACGAAGACGGCAACCAGCACCAGCGAAGTGGCGATGACCGCGCCGGTGACTTCCTTCATGGCGTCGGAGGAGGCTTTGACGGGATTCAGTTCGCCTTCCTGCAGGTGGCGCTCGATGTTTTCGATGACGACGATGGCGTCGTCGACCACCAGGCCGGTGGCGAGCGTGATGCCGAACAGCGTCAGCGTGTTGATGGAGAAGCCGAGCAGCTTGACGAAGGCGAAAGTCCCGATGAGCGAGACCGGGATGGTGACTGAAGGAATGATGGTGGAGCGCCAGTCTTCGAGGAAAACGAAGATCACCAGGATGACCAGGAAGATCGCCGGGCCGAGCGTCGAGACCACGTCGCGGATGGATTCGCTGACCGCGTCGGTGGTATCGAAGGCGAGCTCATACTTCATGCCGGGCGGAAAACGCTTGGAAAGACGGGCCAGTTCGGCGATGCAGCGACGGTCAACGTCGAGGGCGTTGGCGGTGGAGAGCTGGGTGATGCCGATGCCAACCGAATCGTGCCCGTTGTAGTCCAGGTTCGAGCTGTAGTCTTCGGCGCCGAGTTCGGCGTGGCCGACGTCGCGCAGGCGGACGAGAGTGCCATCGGCATTGCTCTTCAGGATGATGTCATCGAACTGAGCGGATTCGGAAAGACGGCCGACGGCGCGGACGCTGATCTGGAACTGCTGGCCGGGCATCGAGGGCTGGGAACCGACTTGCCCGGCGGCGACTTCAACGTTCTGCTCCTGAAGAGCGCTGACCACATCGTCGGCGGTGAGGGCGCGGCTGGCCATGCGAACGGGATCGAGCCACAGACGCATGGAGTATTTGCGCTCGCCGAAGATGATGACGTCGGCCACGCCGGGAACGCGCTTCAGGCTGTCGCGGACATAGACATCGAGGTAGTTGCTCATGAAGAGCGTGGAGTAGCGACCGTCGGGCGAGTAGACGGCGACGCCGAAGACGAAGTTCTGCGAGGTCTTGGCGACGGTGATTCCGACTTGCTTGACCGCGTTCGGGAGACGTCCTTGAGCGGTGTTGACGCGGTTCTCGATGTCAACGGCGGCGAGGTCGGGATCGCGGTTGAGATCGAAAGTCGCGGTGATCTGGCTGACGCCGTTGTTGTCGCTCGAGGAGGTGATGTACTTCATGCCTTCGGCGCCGTTGATCTGCTGCTCGAGCGGCGTGGTGACGGCGGACTCGACGGTCTGGGCGCTGGCTCCGGTATAGACGGCGGTGACGCCGACCTGCGGCGGCGCGAGGTTGGGGAATTGTGCGATGGGCAGCGTAGGAATGCAGACTGCGCCGGCGAGAATAATGAGCAGGGCGCAGACGGTGGAGAATACCGGGCGATGAATAAAAAAGTCGACCATGAGTGTTCGTTGAGCTAGGTATCGGTTGTGATCGGGTCATCGGGTGATCGGAAGTTCAGTAGATGACCCGATCACCCGATCACCCGATGCCTAGCTGCTGCTTTCTTGCGGGACTACGGGTACGCCATCGATCAGAAACTGGGTGCCGGAGACGACTACTTTGTCTCCCGGTTTTACGCCGTCGAGGACGACGTAGTCGTTGCCGACGATTTGGCCGATCTGGAGCGGCTTCTGGTGGACTACGTATCCACCTTTCTGGTCAGACTCAGCGACGAAAGCGAAATAGAGGCCGCCGATTCGCGACACGGCTACGACCGGAACCACCGGCTTTTCCTGGCTGCCCCAGACCACACGGGCGCGAATGAACTGGGCGGTGCGCAGGCTGTCGTTCGAATTTGCGATCTGCGCTTTGGCGAGCACGGTTTGCGTCGCGGTGTCCACTTGTGGCGAGATGAACGTGATGCGACTGGTGGCGAGCAGGCTTCCGGAAGCGTCGACGATCTGGACGGGAAGATTCATCTTCAGCTGCGCGGATTTCTCGATGGGAACATAGATGTAGGCTTCGAGGCTGCCGGGACGGTCGACGGTGGTGAGCGTAGTAGTGGTGAGGACGCGGTCGCCAACCCGGACGGGAACATCGCCGACAATGCCGGCGCGCGGGGCGACCACCCTGTAGTAGTGCAACTGGACCTGCTGCTCGCTCACCTGGGCGTCGAGTGAGTGCAGTTGCGCCTGGGCAGCGTCGAGAGTGGCGCGCGCCTGGTCGAGATCCTGCTTACTGACTACGCCGGCATTGGCAAGGCCGCTGACGCGGTCGTAGTTCTGCTGCGCCCATTTGACCTGAGCGACCTGGGCGGCGCGGGCGTCCTCCTGGCTCTTGACCGTGGCCTGCTGCTTGGCGGGGTCGATCTGCATCATGGGAGCGCCGGAGGCGACTTGTTCACCGGAGTGGACGAAGATCTGCGTAATGATGCCTTCGACCTGCGGCATGACCACGGCGGAGTCGCGGGATTTCAAGGTGGCGACGTAGTCGGTGGTGTCGTCGATTTTCTGCGCCTTCGCGGTTTGCACTTTGACCGGCATGGCCTGCGGGGCGGCAGCCTTGGCTGCTTTGCTGTTGCCGCAGGCGGTAGTGGGAAGAAGCGCGGCCAGAAGGGCGCCGGGCAGAATCAGAAATGACGTTCTTGCGGAGAATCGAGACATAACATTTCTTAGTGAAATCGCAAACTTCCTAACATCTGCTACGGCGACCGTACGATGACGACGTGGAAAACGAGTAGCGCCGGCATCTTGCCGGCTGTCCCGAGGGCGTCTCGCCCTCGCCGCGGCGGGCGATAGCCTGCCCTGACCGAAGTCGAAGGGACGCCCGGCTGTACAGCCGCCGGGACGACGGCGCTACTCTCAGTACATAGGTCGCACCAATATTAGATCAAACAATATAGATTCGCAGTAAGGGCACGAGGCACCGAAGAATTTTCCCTTCTGCTAAATTGTTTTGTCATGAAACCGAGCCGAAGTTTTGCGAGCGACAACAATGCGGCGGTGCATCCCGAGGTGCTGGAGGCGATACGGCGCGCTAACCAGGGGCATGTGGTGGGGTATGGGGACGATCCGTACACGGAATCGGCGGTCGGAAAATTCCGGGAGCAATTTGGAGCCGATGTGGCGGTCTTTTTTGTTTTCAATGGGACGGCGGCGAATGTGCTGAGTTTGCAGGCGCTGACGCGGCCGTTTCATGCGGTGCTGTGTCCGGAGCTGTCTCATATTTATACGGACGAATGTGGCGCGCCGGAAAAGTTTACGGGCTGCAAACTCGTGCCTCTGGCCGCTCCGGACGGGAAGTTGACGGTGGAAACGGTGGCGCATGCGTATCACGGAATAGGGGACCAGCATCATGTGCAGCCGCGGGTGATTTCGATTACGCAAGCGACCGAGATGGGCACGGTGTACAAGCCGGCGGAAATCGAGGCGCTGGCGCGGTTTGCCCACGAGCGGGGAATGTTCTTGCACGTGGACGGGGCGCGAATTGCAAACGCCGCGGCAGCGCAGCGACCGTCATTCTCCTTGCGGCAGGCGACGCGCGACTTGGGAGTGGACGTGCTTTCGTTTGGCGGGACGAAGAACGGGCTGATGGGCGTGGAGGCGGTCGTGTTTTTTCGTCCGGAACTGGCGGAGGATTTTTTGTTTGTGCGCAAGCAGGGAATGCAACTGGCGTCGAAGATGCGCTACCTGTCGGTGCAGATGGAGGCGCTGCTGACGGACGATCTTTGGCGGCGAAATGCGGAGCACGCGAACCGGATGGCGCGACTGCTGGAACAGGAAGTGAAGAAAATTCCGCGAGTCAAGATTGTGTATCCCGTGGAGGCGAATGGAGTGTTTGCGCAAATTCCGCGGGAAGCGATTAAGAAGATGCAGGAGCGGTACTTCTTCTATGTGTGGAGCGAAGAGGAGTCGGTGGTGCGGTGGATGTGCTCGTTCGACACGACCGAAGCAGACGTGCGGGAGTTTACCGAGTTTGTGGTCGCCGTGTTGAGAGATCTCCGTTAAGAGATCTCCTGAACTGACGCGACCCCGCGTTGGGCGCGTCTAAGTTGGGCGCGCTGCGGGAGAATCGGATTTTCCGCCTCGTGGGCGCTCTCGGCGGAAGACGAGCGTACTTATTTTTTCTTGGCTGCTGCCCTAACCTTTGCCCATCGTGCCCTCTGCGCGGCTGCTATTCTCCTGCGTCCCGCAGCCGAAATCGTTCGCTTCTTGCGAGTTGCGACGGGGCCTCGCTTGCTTCCCGGTAAGAAGGTTCTCCCGAAGGTGGTCAGTGCAGCGGTCACGCTGCGGAGTTCGCTCTCAAGTCGCGCACGTTCCTGCTGAAGTTGTTTGACTACCGACTGAATTAGTGTCTTTGGCATTACGGGATTGTATCACTTGTAAGTTGAATATCAAGGCAGTTCCTGCGGGAGAGGCTGGTTAGCTGGCGCCAATTTCCCGTATCGGATGAAATCCAGTTTTGGGCGGTGCTTCAAGCCACAAGTCACTCCTATACAGCGGAACACCCCGATAAGATGACTCGGGACTACATGGACAGAGATCAGTGAACAGCCATTACCAGCCCAGATTCGGACCTAGGGTCGGACCTGCGTTCGGAGTTACGTTGCCCGTCGAACAGGTAGCGCCTCTTAATTAGGACAAGACCATCAGGCCAATGCAGATACCCATTGGCGGGAAGATGAGGATGAGCATCGCGCTTTTTAGTAGGCTTGAATCATGCGAGCGCCAACGCCGGCGACGTTGAACCCGAACTTCATCGGCTGAACCGTCACGACTGAGCCCTCACGACCCCGTGATCTTCATCCGCAGCTCTTCCGGTAGCTTCTCGCGGATCTCCGCCGGCAGCCGGTCATGCACATGTCGCGCACCGAGCTTCGCTGCATCCACCACCGCCATGGGCGCGGGAGTCGCCACGGCCACGATCAGCCAGATCAGCGCCGACAGCGCAAAGCCCGCCAGCGCGCCCACCTCCAGCCAGAAAGCGTGGCGCAGTCCAAAATGCCGGATCACGGCAAACGCCAGCAGAAACACGGCGGCCGACGCCGAAGCCAGCACAATCAGAGAAATATCGATGATGCGGTTCAGTTTCTGGCGGCTGCGGCAGTGCTCGCAATCGGCGAAATGTAACTCGTAATCCCCGCGCATTTCCGGAGCCAGGCCGGAAATATCGTACCGCCATCCCGCAAGGATTTTCCCGACGATCGGTTCCACACACTCGCTCATAAGAGGCTAAAACCGAAGAGGCTACAACCGGATGGATTCGAGAACTTCCGCCTGGGTTGCCAGCAGCACACGGTTGTGCCACAGCCCCTGACGCCCGCCGAGCGCCTGTTCTGCCGCGGCGCGCGCGATTTCCGGATGATTATTCTGCTCAGACAAATGGGCCAAAATTACGTACTCGGCCCCTCCATCATAATCGCTGGAGAAGAATTCCGCGAGCGCGTCATTCGACAGATGCCCCACCCGGCTCATCACCCGCTGCTTCACCGACCACGGATACGGCCCCGAACGCAGCATCTCGACATCGTGATTCGATTCCATCACCAACACGCTGCAGCCCCGCAGATGGTCGCGCACGCTGGCCGGCATGTAGCCCAGGTCGGTGGCAAAACCGATCTTGACGCCTTCCGCGCGAAAGGTGAAGCCCACCGGATCGGCGGCGTCATGAGGAATGGTAAAGGGCATGACCTCAATGTCGCCCACGCGAAAGCCGCGCCCGGCAGAAAAGTGTTCCGACTTCGGAAGCTCGGGGATTGCGCCTTTCTCATCGCGCACCGCCCGGCTCCAGGCATGATGCGTCGGCGCGGTCAGGAAGACGGGCACGTTCAGCTTGGTGGCCAGCCGTTGCAGTCCGGCAACGTGGTCGGAGTGCTCGTGCGTAATCAGGATCGCGGAAATTTCCTCGGTGCGCTCTCCGTTACGATCAGCGACAGCCCGCAGCCGCTTGAAGGTTTCGCGGCCGGAGAGACCGGCATCCACCAGAATGCGCGTTGAACTCGTCGCCACCAGCGAGCAGTTCCCACGACTGCCGCTCGCCAGCACCGAAACCGACACTCCCATAGCCGTAGCTTACCCCCACCGGCGGTGGAAACGGGAACAGTTTTTCAGGGGCCGGTACCTTCGGTGGGACTGGCCAGAGCTTGAACCACAGGGAGCACAGCGGAAACACTTCTTTTTGGTTTCCCCTTTTGCTCGCTGCGGTTAAGAAATTCGTCCGCCTGCGGGAGAGAAGCCTGCGGCGTTTACCGCGACGCGCTCACTTCTGCCCGAACAGATTGTCCACCACGCCCCGTCCGACCGCTCCCCCGTACGCGCCTGCAATTCCCGGCATGAACGCGAGAAACGATTCGTAGATCTGCGCCCGCGCCGGTTTTTCTGCAAGAAAGAGATATGCCAGCCACTCCACCACCGGCACGAACACTCCAACCAAAACGACCCAGCGCCAGGGGCTTCGCGGGCTCAGGAATCCCAGCAGCATGTTTGCCGCCAGCACCACCATCGCCGTCAGCAGCAGGTCGCCGACTTTGATGTCCAACCAACCCGCCAATGCTCCCGACATCGCCGCCAGCAAATAGTAAAAAACGTCGCCGCCCGGTTTTCTTTCCGGAAGAATTCCGCCGCCGGCTGTCGTCATATCTTCATCTCTGATAGTGAGCTAAATCCGCGTTGCGAGAGCCGCGAGCTTCGAACTTCGAGCTGCGAGCTGCGTGACAACAGCTTGCTCGAAGCTCGCGGCTCGTAGCTCGCAACTTATTTACGAGTAACTGTAGAAGCCGCGCCCGCTCTTGCGTCCTAGCCAGCCTGCGTCAACCATCTTGATCAGCAGCGGACAAGGCCGGTACTTCGGATCTCCCAACCCCTCCTGCAACACGCGCATAATGTCCAGACACACGTCGAGCCCGATAAAATCGGCCAGGGTCAGCGGCCCCATCGGATGCGCCATCCCCAGCTTGAACACTTCATCCACCGCCTCCGCCGTCGCCACACCCTCCATCACCGCATACATCGCCTCATTCAGCAGCGGCATCAGCACGCGGTTAGAAACAAATCCCGGAGCGTCATTCACCTCCACCGGCGTCTTCTCCAGTTTCACCGCCAGCTCGCGCACCGTCTCAAACGTAGCCTCGGAAGTTGCGAGGCCTCGAATCACCTCGACCAGTTTCATCACCGGCACCGGATTAAAGAAGTGCATTCCGATCACCTTGTCGGCGCGCCCGGTCAGCGCCCCAATCTTCGTGATCGAAATCGAAGACGTATTCGTGGCCAGAATCACCTCCGGCCTCGGCTTCATTAGGCGATCCAGTTCGCGGAAAATCTCTGCCTTGATCTCAAACTTCTCCGTCGCCGCCTCGACCGCGAGATCGCAATCCGCCAGCTTCGCCCGATCTACCACCCCCGTAATGCGCCCCAACGTGGACGACCTTGTCGCTCGCCGTAATCTTGTTCTTGGCCACTTCGCGATCCAGGTTCTTCGCAATCGTCGCGAGCCCCCGATCCAGAAATCGCTCGTCCACATCGCACAGCAGCACGTTGAACCCACACCGCGCAAACACATGGGCAATCCCATTGCCCATCGTGCCTGCTCCAATCACTCCCACCAGTTGCATCGCCATAATTGCCTCGCGCACCCCGAAAGGAACTGAAGAGTTTAGCAGAAGGCGCACATTGTTCTTAGCGTTATCAGAGAAGGGAACGCGGGTGCTCCACTTTTGTGCGTTTTCGAGTGGATGGCCCACACCATAGTGGACTTTAATGTTTGCGCGAAGGAGGGACGCTACTTTTCTTTCGCAACGTTGAGACGCGTTTCCGCGCGCTGCAATGCGTCTTCGGCACGCGTGTAGTCCACCTCAACATCGTTGCTCTTCAGGCGCTGTTCGGCCCGGTCTTTGGCTTTTTGCGCGCGCTCTACGTCAATTTCATGCGGACGCTCCGCCGCCTCCGCCAGAATCGTCACCTTGTCCGGCAGCACTTCCATAAATCCCCACGCCACTGACAGCGTGTGCGTAGCGCCACTCGCCTGATAGGTAAGCACACCGACGGCAAGCTCGGTAATCAGTGGAGCGTGCCCGGGAAGAATTCCCAGATACCCGCTCACCCCCGGGATCTGCGCTTCCTCCGCCGCGTCCTTCACCAACAGCTTGGAGGGGGTAACGATTTCGAGTTGAAAAGTATTGGCCATTCGGTCGTTAGTCGCTAGGTCGGTCGTTAGTCGCTGGGTCGGTCGTTCGTCGTCGGTCGCTGGTCGTTAGCTAAGAACTAGCAGTTAGCATTTGTCAACGACTAACGACTAACAACCAACGACTGATCTTACGCTGCCACAGCCTTCATCTTCTCTGCCGTCTCCAGCACTTCGTCAATCGTTCCCTTCATGTAGAAAGCCTGCTCGGGAATGTCGTCGTACTTCCCTTCCACGATGCCGCGGAAACCTTTTACCGTGTCGGCGATCTTCACATAGCGTCCCGGAGTGCCGGTGAACTGCTCGGCCACAAAGAACGGCTGCGAGAGGAACTTCTGGATCTTTCGCGCGCGGGCGACCGTCACCTTCTGGTCTTCGCTGAGTTCGTCGATACCTAGAATGGCGATGATGTCCTGCAGGTCTTTGTAAGTCTGCAGCGTCTTCTTAACCATCTGCGCCACATCGTAATGATCCTGCCCAACAATTCGAGCATCAAGAATTCGCGAAGTAGAAGCCAGCGGATCCACCGCCGGATAAATTCCAATCTCCGTAAGTGCACGCGAAAGCACAGTCGTAGCATCCAGGTGGGCAAACGTAGTAGCCGGCGCCGGATCGGTCAAATCATCCGCCGGCACATAAATCGCCTGCACCGAAGTTACTGACCCCTTCTTAGTAGAAGTAATCCGCTCCTGTAACTCCCCCATCTCGGTAGCTAAGTTGGGTTGATAGCCGACGGCGCTGGGCATGCGGCCTAGCAGGGCTGATACTTCGGAGCCAGCTTGGGTGAAGCGGAAAATGTTGTCGATGAATAACAGCGTGTCGCTGCCCTCTTCGTCGCGAAAATATTCGGCTACGGTTAGAGCGGTTAGCGCTACTCGAAGACGCGCTCCGGGAGGCTCGGTCATCTGGCCGTAGATCAACGCGGCTTTTGACTCGTCGGGTTTGCCGGGCTTGATTACTCCCGACTCGCTCATTTCCAGCCAGAGGTCGTTGCCTTCACGGGTGCGCTCGCCTACTCCGGCGAACACGGAAAATCCGCCGTGCTGCTTGGCAACGTTGTTGATCAGTTCCATGATGACAACGGTCTTGCCGACGCCGGCTCCGCCGAATAGGCCGATCTTTCCGCCTTTCAAGAAGGGCTGGATGAGGTCCACTACTTTCACGCCGGTCTCGAACATCTCCGCCGTGGTCGACTGTTCATCGAAGGCGGGCGCGAGGCGGTGAATTGGCATTCTCTTTTCGAAGGCGATGGGACCGAGCTTGTCCACGGGTTCGCCGATGACGTTCATCACGCGGCCGAGCGTGCCGCGGCCGACGGGGACGGAGATGGGTCCGCCCTGATCGATTGCCTTCATGCCGCGCACCATGCCGTCGGTCGCTTCCATGGCGACGCAGCGCACGCGGCCTTCGCCGAGATGCTGCTGCACTTCGAGAATGACGTTGATGGGGGAAGGCACAGTGAAGCCGTCGCTGACGACGCGAAGCGCCTGATAAATGGGAGGCATCGCCGCTTCGGTGAACTGCACGTCGACGGCGGGGCCTGCGATTTGGATTACGTGTCCGATATTTTCTGGCATAGATAAGGTCTCAAAAGTCGTTGGTCGTTAGTCGTTCGCTTTTCGCCTGAGACTCATAAACTTGTGATAACAGCAGCCTCCGTCAGCGGCTAAAGCCGTCTCTGTTATTGGCACTTGCGGCATCGCTAAAGCGATGCCCTGATACGAATCTCGTGTTACTGCGCTGCCGCTCCGCTTACGATTTCTATAATTTCTTTTGTAATCTTTGCCTGGCGCGCACGATTCATTATTAGCGTCAGCGAATCGATCATATCGCTGGCGTTGATGGTTGCCGCATCCATCGCCGTCATGCGGGCGGCGTGCTCGGCGGCTACCGACTCGAGCAGCGCATGAAAAATCTGGATGCCGATGTACTTCGGCAGAATACCCTGAAAAAGCTGCTCGGGCGGCTGCTCGTAGATGTAATCCACCGGCGACGCCGCGAACTTGGCGGCGGCTTCATCGACGGCGGTGGTATCGACTGGACGCAGACCGACGTGTGCCGTCTTCGCCGCTTCGATGCGCTTCTTGCGTTCCTCTTCGGAAGGCTCTTCCGCCATTTGGACGTCGACTTCGCCGATCTCCTTGATCGGCAGCAGGCGCTCGGCGACGAGGCGTTGCGCGATGACCGACTTGAATTCGTTGAAGAGAATGTAGACGGCGTCAATCTCGTTGCGGCAGTAGCGGGCGATCACGCTTTCGCTCAGAGTATTTGCGAAATTGTGTTCGACCTTGCCGAGAACTCCGACATATTCGCCAACGATCTGCACGCGGCCGGCGCGCGGTAGAGTGACTTCTGTTCCCGGCTGGACGGGCGAGGCGCCCGTCTCTCCACTGGCAGGACGTTTGTTGCTCCATCGGCAGAGGCCTTCTCTGGGGCGGTCGGGTAGCGTCGGCGCATGAAATCGCGGCCTTTGCGTCCGATGCATTCGATGTCGATATTCTGATCCGGTTTTGACTGGATGAATTTCGAAACCATCTTCAGGATATTGGTGTTGAACGCTCCAGCCAGCCCCTTATCTCCGGTGACTACGATCAGCAGGATATTTTTTTCAGGGCGCTCGGCGAGCAGGGGATGGATCGGCAGTCCGGTGACGGGATCGTAGATATCGGCTCGCGATACGAGCGATTTGAGAACGTTGGTGAGCATCTGCGAATAGGGACGCGCGGCCAGCGCGCCTTCTTGCGCGCGGCGCAACTTGGCCGCCGAGACGGTCTTCATGGCCTTGGTGATCTGCCGCGTGTTGACCACGCTGCGGATGCGGCGCCGGATGTCGAGAATGTTTGCCATTGCTAAGTCGTTGGTCGTTGGTGGTTAGTCGTTCGCTTTTCGCTGTTCCGGTTCGCTTCGCCTCAGCCCCTAAAGGGGCGGTATTTTCGAAGAGCTTACGGCGCGGCTGAAGCCGCGCCCCTTCAAAGCAAAGTCGAAATCCGAGTTTTTTCGCAGCGTGCGGAGACGCGGCAAGCCGCGTCTCTACCTAAGTTTTATTTCGCTACTGCTTGCCTTGCATCTACGAACTGCTGTTTTGCTTCTTTGATTACTCTGGACAAATCCGCTTTCAGATTGTCGTCGAGAATCTTCTTTTCCATGATGGTGTTTAGCAGGCCTGGATTTGTGGTTTCCACGTACTTGTAAAGATCTTTCTCGAAGTCGCGCACCTGTTCTACCGGCATGTCGTCGAGCACTCCGCTGGTGCCGGCGAAGATGATCAGAATCTGTTTCGAGAAGGGGAGGGGCGAGAACTGTCCCTGCTTCAGGAGTTCAACCAGCCGTTTCCCGCGATTGAGCTGGGCTTGCGTGGCTTTGTCGAGATCGCTGCCGAACTGGGCGAAGGCGGCTAGTTCGCGGTACTGGGCTAGTTCGAGCTTGAGGGTTCCGGCTACCTGGCGCATGGCCTTGATCTGCGCGCTGCCGCCTACGCGGCTTACGGAAAGTCCGACGTTCACGGCCGGGCGGACGCCCTGGTTGAACAAGTCGGTTTCAAGATAAATCTGGCCATCGGTAATCGAAATCACGTTGGTCGGAATGTAGGCCGAAACGTCGCCCGCCTGAGTTTCGATTACGGGCAGCGCGGTCAGCGATCCTCCGCCGTTTGCGTCGCTGAGCTTGGCGGCGCGCTCCAGCAGACGCGAGTGGAGATAGAAAACGTCTCCGGGATAGGCTTCGCGGCCGGGAGGACGGCGCAGCAAAAGCGAAATCTCGCGATAGGAGGCGGCGTGCTTGGAAAGATCGTCGTAGATACAGAGGGCGTGGCGTCCGGTATCGCGGAAAAACTCGCCCATGGCGCAGGCCGCGTAGGGAGCGATGTACTGCATGGGAGCGGGTTCGGAAGCCGACGCGGCGACCACGATGGTGTACTCCATGGCGCCGGCATCTTCGAGAATCTTGACCACCTGCGCAATCGACGAGCGCTTCTGGCCGATGGCGTTATAGATGCAGATCAGGTCGTTGCCCTTGTTGTTGATGATGGTGTCGAGGGCAACGGCGGTCTTGCCGGTCTGGCGATCGCCGATGATCAGTTCGCGCTGTCCGCGGCCGATGGGGATCATGGAGTCGATGGCCTTCAATCCGGTGGCCATGGGCTCGCGCACGGGCTGGCGGTCAATGACGCCGGGAGCAAGGCGCTCGAGGGGAATGAATTTATCGGTGGCGATCGGGCCCTTGTCGTCGATCGGCACGCCGAGCGAGTTCACGACGCGGCCAATCAGGGCGTCGCCCACGGGCACGCTCATGATGCGGCCGGTGCGCTTGACTTCGTCGCCTTCCTTGATCTCGGTGTATTCGCCGAGGATGACCACGCCCACCTGATCTTCTTCGAGGTTCATGGCGATTCCGGCGACGCCGTGCGAGAAGCTGAGCAACTCGCCGGCCATGACCTTGTCGAGGCCGTAGACACGGGCGATGCCGTCACCGAGGGTGATGACGGTGCCCACTTCGTCGACCGCGATCTTGGATTCGTAGTGCTCGATTTGCTCGCGGATTAATTGGGTGATTTCGTCTGCTTTGATTTGTGCCATAAAGTCAGCTTTCAGCTGTCAGCTGTCAGCTCTCAGTTCTACAGGCTTCGAGCTTCGAGCTACGAGCTGCGAGCGAACCGGTTTGCACCTAGCTCGTGGCTCGCAGTCGTCAGCCTTCCACTAACTGCTCCCTTATCCGGTCTAACTGGCCTTTTACTGAGCCGTCGTAGATGGTGCTGCCTACTTGCACTACGGCTCCGCCTAGTAGCGAAGCATCTTGTTCGTAGCGCGCGCGGACTTTTTTCCCGGTCATTTTTGCGATCTCGACTTCGAGCATTTGCTTTTCCGGGTCGCTCAGTTGGCGCGCGCTGCTTACTTGCGCTTCCGCGAAGCCCTGGCGGTCGTCCAATTCCTGTTCTACTTGCTTCAGGATTTCGCTGAACAGCGGAAGCCTTCTGTTATCGGTGAGTACGGCAACAAAATTCCTTACCTGTCTGGTCGTGCCCAGGCGCTGGGTGATGGCGTCGAGCACGGCGCGTTTCGGTCTCCGGGAATGGACGGGTTTTCGAGGACGCGGCGCAATGGGTCGCTTTCCTTGAGCAGGGCCTCGATGCCGTGCAATTCCTGCAGCATGCGCGCGGGATCGAGGAGGTTGCTTTTTGTCATCACTACATCGGCGAAGGCGCGGGCGTAAGTTCCGACGACGGAAGCCAAGGTTAGTGGCCGTCCTTTCCGCCGTCGTCGTCATGCGGAGACCGCGAGGCCAACTTCGAGGCAAAGGTGCGGACCAGTACCTGGTCGGTATTGGAATCGACGTTAATCTGCTTGCGGGCCAAGGCGATGGCCAGGCCAGCGGTATGGTTGGTCAGTTCGCGACGGGCTTGCTTGGCGGCGGCGGCGATTTCCTGCTCCGCGGCCAGCGCGACTTTGCGAATATCTTCTTCGGCGGCTTTCTGAATGCGGACGTCCTCGGCTTGGGCTTCCTTTTCCGCGGTGGCCTGCATCTGTCCGATTTCGACATCCAACTGGCGCAGACGATTTTCGATGTCCGCTAAGCGGCGATTCGCATCCTGGCTGGCGGTGCGCGCTTCTTGCAAAGCTTGCTGGATGGATGCGCTGCGGTTGCGCAACATGCCGGGCACGAACTTGCGCACGGCCCAGAATACGATGACGACAATGATGGCGAAGTTCAGAAAGAGCGCCAGCATATGCGCCTGATGCACGCTCAGACCCATTTTGCGCGCCAGCCAGCGGACCGGCGCGGCGTGTTTTAGATTTGCGTTTTCTTCCCCTTCTCCTTCCGCCTCGCGGGTCTCCTCGGCCAGCTCTCCGCCGATCGTCTTTTGGTCGGGGGTAGCCTGGTTGGCTTCTCTTTTTGTGGGCTCCGCGGGTGCTTGCTGGGAAGGCTGGGCGGCGGATTGTTCCTGGGCGTAGGCGAAGGATCGTAAGGGAACGGCCGACAAGAAATGCCAAGAGCGCGAGCGCGAGCAGCGGGCGGAGGACGACCGGCAGCTTCACGAGCTCTGGCTTCATTTTCATTGGCCACCGACCTGGCTGGGCGATGCCATGGGGCGCAGTACGGTGCGCACGATGTCGGTTGCGAGTCTGGCTGCCTCCGATTGCAGCTTCGACATGGCTTCCCGCTTATCCTCTTCCATGAAGGCGCGGGCCTGCTTGACCTGGTCCTGGGCTCGGGTGCGGGCTTCATTCACGACCTGGCTGCGGGACTGGGTGGCCTGCTTGGCGGCGGGCTTCCTGGTTCTTGAAGATTTTCTGGCGCGCTTCGCGCAGGCGTTGCTCGTAGTCGGCGGTGCGGGCTTCGGCGGCGGCAATATCGGCGCGCGCTTTTTCCATGGCCCCCTGAGTGCGGCTGCGGCGCTCGGCCAGCACGGCAGTCAGCGGCCGATGGACCAGGAAAGTGTAGAGGATGTAAAGCGTTCCCAGCAGGATGACGGTGGGCACGGCTCCGAGCAGTAGTTCGCCTAGTTGTCGGAGTGTCTGTTCCATTTTGTGATGATCGAACTGATTATCGAACCGACGATCGAATCGACGATCGAATCCTTGCCCTGCTGGCTGATTCCGGTGGAAGAAGAGCCGCTTCTAAAACAAATAAAACTAACACTGTGGCGAGGAAAGTGTCAATGATTGGAGAGCGCTTGGTGGTGTCTTAAATCCACTGACCATACATTCAGAGGCAGCAACACGCTGCTAAGACACTTCCGGAGCGTTTGGCACCGGAATTCGCAAATTGAGACGATATTGGGGGCTGGAAGTTGATCCTTGACAATCCAGCAGGAGGGTCTAGGATGTAGGTATCACCTCCGATCCTAGTCCGGATCGAATGGGCCGATAGCCAAGGAAGAGTCACCGCTTCTTGGCTGGCGGCCCATTTTAAGTTTTGGGGAGTTCTCGCCGCCAGTCAACAGCGCAGGCCATGGGAGGCGCTAGAGCCACAGCCAAACTGACCGAAAACAAAACTGACCGAAACCGGTACGCGGTCTCGGTCAGCGGAAAATATTTCGCTCAGAAGCTTATCACTGCCTGTGTTATTTGGCTTCCGCGATGTGGGCCTGGTGGCCTGCGTCGGACACAGCGGCCACAAACGCCTCTCCGCTTGCGGGAGTGGGCACCCTGCCGGAAAGAATGTTGCGGAACATCATGTGCTCGCCATAAATGGCGCGCGTGGAGTCGTTATCCTGCTCCACTACCGCACCTTCCAAGGTCAAGCCGGCGAACACGCCCCTCGAGCGCGAGTAAGTTAGCACTTCAGTGTGCAGCAATATGTCGGTTCCGGCGGAAGTGTGACGGCCTACCGGGCCTGCGGCCACCGATCCTTCGCCGGTGAGTTCGAACTTGCTGGAAAGCAGATGCTGTAAACCACGGTCGTTCATGACCAGCATAACCAGGTCAATGTCTTCGACCCCGATCTGCAATCCCCAACTTCCACCGCCAATCGAGACGAATGCGGGAGCGCTCCAGCCTTCGGGCGTGCGGCAGGAGGCCACTCCACGTCCGTGCTTGGCGCCAAAGATGAAGCCGCCTTTGATCAAGTTGGGCACCACGACCATGCACTTTGCACCGTTCAACACTTCTTCGGGGATACCTTTGTCGGGAGTCGCCATGATCGATTGGAGAACATCCACGGATTTTTGCATGCGATCGACCGAGTCTTCACGCGCCGAGCCTGCCCACGCGAGGGTTCCAACCAAGCCGATCAAACTCATCAACAGCAGCGACATTATCTTTTTCATGTATTGTCCTTTGAGATCTGCGAAACAGATCTGCGGAACTAAGAGGAGAAGACTTCAGATGGGCTGACTTAGCTCAGAAAACCTGAAAGAGAGAGAAGAAGTGCTCGTCTCAAGCGCAATGATCGCACAGCGGGCAGGAGGATACTGGTCTCTATAGCTCACTTTCGCCGAAGGCGAGCTGGCAGGTCTGAGTGGAAACCCGATTTCTCTCCCTGAGACCCGAGACCTGACACCTGAGACCTGAGACCTTCTCTAGCGCTTATGCGCCGTCGCTCTTCCAAGGTGTCAGCAATCTGGGGTGTGAGCAATCTTGCACAGAATAACTGGCCCCGGCGTGTCATCGTCAGTTTGGCGGAGATGCGGAAAGGGAGACCTTCTCTCAGAGAGCACTCCCGCCAATTGCCTCATCACGAAACCATCCGTGCATGGGGAGAAAGAACGAAGGTGGATCGCTGATGGAACGCGCTTTTCGTCGGTTGCGCGATCGTTTCCGTAGACGGCTTGCCGCAATCACGGCATCCGTCTCCAGGCTGTTTGCGTCGCTTACGCCACCGGCTCGCGGTTTCGCATCGCAAAGGATGTGCCCGTTTTGCGGGTTAATCACATCGCGGTCCAAGTCGTCTTGCCTGGAGTGCGGAAAGTCGCTCGCGCCAGCCACGACAAGATAAAGATAAATGAGAAGATGAGTTTTTCGGGACGGATCGGACGATCGCCTTCGGAGACCCTCGAAATTAGTAAAGGAGATCAACATGCTTTGGACAATTTTCGTTGTGCTTCTGATTCTGTGGCTCCTTGGTTTTAGCCTCCACGTGGCCGGCGGTCTGATTCACCTGCTGCTGGTGGTTGCGCTGGTGATACTAGTCATTAACCTGGTGAGCGGCCGGCGTGTGGTGTAAACAGATTGCTGAAAAATTCAAGTTTCGTATCAGGGCATCGCTTCAGCGATGCCGCAAGTTCTTTGAGTTGAGACCCCCTTTAGGGGCTGTGCGCCGAAAAGCCAAGCTTTTCAGCAATCCGCAAAGCCGTCGCTTAAGCTTTCGGGGACCCAAGGGAGTTGTTCCCGCCCGAGCATCATAGCGTGGGCTATCCCATTCCACCGGTCACAGCTCATAGGCCCTTATTTGCGCCTAGACTGCTGAAACGAGATACACGGGAGAGACCGGCCTTGCGGCAATAAAAAGGCGGGAAAAAGGTAAAGGCTGTGACATTGGTTATGCTCTAGCCGTCAGCTCCTGCGAGGGAGCTAAACAGCGTGGAGGCATGCACCGTCACAGCCCTTGATGCGATCACCGCTTTCGCGGTCCCAAACCCCAACTGCCCCTCGCAGAGCCGTCGGTTTTTTCAGGTCTGGTTGCCCCGTCGGGTTGCCCCGCACGGGCTGATCACTCAGCTTACTTCGGACTGGCTAAAGTTTAATTGAGCCAACCCTTTCAGCCGTCGACGGAAGCCACCTTAGAGATTTGCCGGAAAATTGTCAATGCCCCTTTTTGGTGCAATCGGCCGCCTGCGATGGATCAAGACCCAGAAACGCAACCCATTGAATTGTTGTGGTTTAATGAATGGGAGATTAATTTTTTCCCATTTTTGCACAGGAACGTTCACAGGTGCTCGAAGGCGAGAGCAGGAACTACAAGAAGTGTGCGCGGGAATCAGGTAAGCATCTTGACGCCGGAAGATACGTCAGGCATGGTTGGTACCAGCACCACACAATGTCAGATCTCGTGGCCTACGTCGATGGCGGCTCTCTCGGGAATCCGGGACCGTCTGGTATTGGAGTGATCATCGACGGCTCCGCCGACGGTACCATCAGAATCGCTAAATGGATCGGGCACCAGGACAATAATGTGGCCGAGTACGTTGCTCTGCTTGAGGCACTGCAATGTGCCCTGCGGCTTAACGCCGATGCGCTTCACGTGTTTTCAGATTCCGAAGTAGTGGTCAGGCAGATGAAGGGCGAGTACAGCTGCCGCAGCCCGCGGCTCTATTCCCTGAATTGGATCTGCCGGAAATTGGCGCGGTCGCTCGATTTCTCTATAGCCCACGTTCGTCGCGAGGACAACGCTGAGGCCAATGATCTGGCCACGTCGGCTGCCCGCAACGCGGACGCTTCTGTTAATGCGGACGCTCCTGCTAATGTTGACTCCCAGGAGCACGAACTTGCCTCCATGGGAAACTTACACGTCCGCCCCTGACACGTCCGTACCCTGGCATGTCCGCGACTAACATGGACCCGCCCTATCGCGAAGCGAACTCGACCGAGCCTTTGCCGCGCCTCGCCGTCGGCGTCCTGGTCACGCTCTGCGCCGCCAAACTCCTGCTGCACCTCTTCACCAGCGTCCGCCATTACGGCTACTTTCGCGACGAGCTTTATTACCTGGATATGGCCCGCCACCTCGACTGGGGCTATGTCGATGCCGCCCCGCTGATCGCCGTCTACGCCAAGATCGCGCTCTGGATGGGCGGTTCGCTGGCGGCGCTGCGCATCCTTCCCGCGCTCGCGGGCACGGCTTTGGTTGCGCTCACTATGCTCATTGCGCGCGAATTGGGCGGCGGACGGTATGCCCAATTCCTTGCGGGTCTCTGCATACTTCTCTGCCCCGCCGTTCTGGAGGTCGACAGTCTTCTTACCATGAATGCCTTCGAGCCTCTGTTCTGGATGGGCTGCATTTGGGTCGTGGCTCGCATCTTGCGCACCGGAGACTCGCGGCTATGGCTATGGTTCGGTGTGCTCGCCGGCCTCGGCCTTGAGAACAAGCACTCCACACTTTCGTTCGGATTTGCATTTACCGTCGCCCTGCTCCTGACCCATCATCGCCGCGAGTTCGCCCGACCGTGGATCTGGATCGCCGGCGCCATCGCGGTCGCGCTCTTCCTGCCCAACATCATCTGGCAAATCCGCCATCACTTCCCGACGATCGAAGACTTGGCCAACGTCCGCCGCGAAGGCAAGAACGTCGTGCTCGGCCCACTCGCGTTCGTTAAGGAGCAGATCATCGACATGCGCCCGATCTTGTTGCCGGTCTGGCTCCCGGGTCTGGTCTGGTTTCTCCGCGACCGCCGCTGGCGCGTGCTCGGCCTGACTTTTGCAGTCTTCTTCGTATTGATGGAAGTCGCGCACGCCAAGAATTACTACGTGTTCCCGATCTATCCCATGCTGTTGGCCGGCGGGGCTGTGGTCTTCGAGCGATGGCTGGACAACCGCGCTGCTGGTGCGACCGATGCGCGCGGCCGTCGTCGCCATCATCTTGCTCGCGGACGCTTCCCGCCATCCCGGTGGTGACGTGGATTCTGCCGCCGGAGCGTCTCCTCGCCTATGAAAACGCTATCGGCATTCAAACCCGCCAAGGCCGAAGTGCACCACGAATCGCTGTTGCCGCAACCGGTTGCCGATCAGTTCGGATGGCCCGAGATGGTGCGTGAGGTCGCCGCCATCTACAACTCGTTGCCACCCGAAGAGCGCGCCCATACCGGCATTTGGGCCGGCAACTACGGCGAAGCCGGCGCCATTGACTTGTTTGGCCCCAAGTCGGACTGCCGCGCGCCTACTCTCGCCACCAGAACCATTGGTACTGGGGTCCGCCGCCACAGGTTTACAAGAACCTCATCGTGATCGAGTGGAGCCTCGACGACGTGCGCGACAACTGCACTTCGTTTCAGGCCTTCGACCACTACCAGCGCTTTGGCATGGGCGAGGAAAACACACAGATATATCTATGCCGCGGTGTCCTCTTCGACATCCAGAAAATCTGGTGGCACTCCCACCACTGGAATTAGGAAAGTTGGATTAGGAAAAATACGTGGGGACATAAGACAAAGTTTTGGTTCAATCTCCTTCATGGCTGTAATCCTTGTACACCCCGCAGCATATAATGATGTCATCCACCTTCTGAAGGTAAGTCGTCTTATGCTCTTGCCTGTTTGTTTCCGGATTCAGATACACATAATCGACCCATCCGGAGCCCTTTGAGTTCGCCTTTTCCACTATCTCCTTGCGAAACAGCTTCCCTTCGGCGTCCGGAACGGCGATCAACTTTTGCCCGATCAGTGCCGGATTTTTAGGGTGAGCAAGCATAACGCCCTGAAGATCGTACGCGAATACATAAAGTTCGCCCTTGTCAAACATCCCTTTGGGTGTGCTGATCTCTGCCAGCGCCTTCTCTTTTCCTTGATACTTCACATACGCAGCCGCTCTCTTCACCAGGGCCTTTGCATCGTCTCTATCGGCAGCGTATGACAGAAATGCGAATGAGAACAATCCGATCACTACTAAGACTGCTATGGTTTTTTTCATGGCTCTGTCCTCCACTGTTTTCAATTTGCCAACGACTGGGATAACCGTAGTTTCATTATTCGGAATATGATGACTTCCAGTGTTATGTCATCAAGCCTGCCCGGCTGCCGCGTCAGGCGTCGGGATGCCCTCCAGAATTGCTTCAGGCTCTTCGGCTTCCGCTTCACTCTCTTGGTTTAGAACCTGCGACATCCTGTCCTTGTCGAGTTCACGCTCCCAGCGGGAAACCACCACGGTTGCTACACCATTGCCAACTAAGTTGGTCAGGGCGCGCGCCTCGGACATGAAGCGGTCAACGCCGAGAATCAGAGCCAGGCCGGCCACCGGGATGGTGGGCACGGCGGCAAAAGTGGCCGCCAGGGTGATAAAGCCGCTGCCGGTAACGCCGGCCGCCCCCTTGGATGACAGCAGCAGCACACCTAGAATGGTCAGGGTCTGGATCAGGGTAAGCCGGGTATTGGTAGCCTGGGCCACAAAGACTGCCGCCATGGTCAGGTAGATAGAGGTGCCGTCAAGGTTGAAGGAGTAGCCGGTCGGGATTACCAGACCTACCACCGACTTGCTGCAGCCCAGATTCTCCAGTTTGGCCATCATGCGGGGCAGGACCGACTCCGAGGAGGAGGTTCCCAGCACGATCAGCAACTCCTCCTTGATGTACTTGATAAACTTTAAGATGCTGAAGCCGCACAGTTTGGCTATCGTACCTAGGACGATGAAGACGAACAGCAGGCAGGTCAGGTAGAAGCTGCCCATCAGCATGCCTAGCTTACCCAGGGAACCAAGACCGAATTTTCCGATGGTAAAAGCCATAGCGCCAAAGGCGCCGATGGGCGCAGCCTTCATGATAATTCCCACGACGCCGAACAGCACATGTGCAAACTCGTCAATCACGTTGAAGACCACTTTGCCGCGCTGACCGAGCATGGAGAGAGCAAAACCAAACAGGATTGAAAAGAACAATACCTGCAGAATATCGCCCTTGGCAAAGGCATCCACGATAGTGTTGGGAATGATACCTATCATGAAGTCAAGCGTGCCATGCGACTGTGCCTTGGCAGTGAAGGTCTCCAACGCTTTGGTGTCCAGCTTGGAGACATCGGCATTCATGCCCGCCCCCGGCTGAATCACGCTGACCACCAGCAGGCCGATCGCCAGGGCCAGAGTCGAGACGATCTCAAAATAGAGCAGTGCCTTGACGCCGACCCGGCCTACCTTCTTCATGTCCTCCATGCCGGCGATACCGGTTACGACGGTGCAGAAGATGATCGGAGCGATGATCATCTTGATCAGCTTGATGAAACCATCGCCCAGCGGTTTCATGTCCACGCCGGTGTCAGGGTAGAAATGCCCGACCAGAATACCCAGGACGATCGCCGTCAATACCTGGAAGTACAAATGATGATAAATTCTTTTCCCTTTCATCCGCATCCTCCCACGTCATGGCTATGATTCAGAATTTTTGACCGGAATTTCCGTTTCCGCTCTCAACAGCCCCACACTATATAACCCGAGAGGAGGTCGAGCACACGATTTTTCTACGGGATGGTGGACGCGATGTAGGAAGGCATCAGCGGAACCGACGAAAAGCAGGCGTGAGGCACGACTCCAACCGGGCGCATGCAGTGCTGGGGGAATAGCAGACTGTCGAAGGAAAATGGTGCGCCCGGAGAGATTCGAACTTGAGCCGTTTTGCGGGCGTGAGCGAAGCCGGGGTCCCCGGCACGCGTTTTTTGCGTGACGGGGTGGAGGAGCGGGAGCCCGCAGGCGAAATCCCGAGCGGAGCGCGGGATCTGGGGAACAACGAGGAAAAGATGGTGCGCCCGGAGAGATTCGAACTCCCGACCTACAGCTCCGGAGGCTGCCGCTCTATCCAGCTGAGCTACGGGCGCGCTGCGGTAATGCCAGTGTACATCGTGGGTCGGCCTGCCTCAATGGTTGCGGACGGCCGGGCATGCGATACCCGGCACATGCAGACTGAGCGTGCATGAGAACGGGGCCGTCCTCCGGGACTTGAATCATTGCTCAACTTTGCGACACCACCCGGAACAGCCTCCCGGTTGCACGTGAAGTACCCTTGTGATAACTTAAATAATTGTCCCGGACTTCAGGAAGGGATCAGGGAAGTATTGTGCCCGAAAGGACTTGCTTCCACCTGCTGGCGTAGCTCAGTCGGTAGAGCATCTGATTTGTAATCAGAGGGTCGGGGGTTCGAATCCCTTCGCCAGCTCCAGAAAAACAAGATTCCGGAAACAGACGAGGTTTGCGCGGCGACGCGCACTGGCGGCGCAGCTTTAGGGCACTCCATCAGAGTATTTTCCGGCGAGTGATAGGTGTCAGGCGGGCGTTCTCGCATTGCGTTTCCCGAGCGGAGCGATGCTGGGCAGTGTCGGTGTTGTGTTTCGCGCTGCCGGACGGTGTTTTCGGATTTGCACAGGTGGGTGAGCGGTTAAAGCCAACAGACTGTAAATCTGTCCCTCTCAGGAGGTACGGAGGTTCGAATCCTCCCCTGTGCACCAGAGTGGCGAAGGAAAAGCAAAGTTTCAAGAGTTTGCAAGGTTTCAAAGTAAATCTCGCGCGCTTGGGTTCCTTGAAACCCTGAAATCTTGAAACATGGAATTTGTGTGACGATCAAGAAGAAGTTCGTGCTGGCTTTGATCGCTTACGCGGTGCTGGGCGTTTTAGCCTGGACCACGCTGTCGGATGAGCCGATTCGAGTCTTCAATGCGAACGTGAGATTGCGAACCGGGACGCTGCTGATCCTGGGATTGTTCGCGTTTCGAGCGGCACTGTATTTTTGGCGAACCCGGATCGAAGAAGAGCGGGCGGACGCGAAGCCGACGGATTGAGACATTAACGATTGATTCGGCGGATTTGATTTTTGAGCGGCAAGTTGAGTGCGGTGAGCCGATGTAGCTCAGTTGGTAGAGCACTCCCTTGGTAAGGGAGAGGTCATCAGTTCAATCCTGATCATCGGCTCCATAAAATTTGCTGAGAGCTGACAGCTGAGAGCTGACAGCTGGTTTCGAGGGCGGGAGTAACTCAGTGGTAGAGTCACAGCCTTCCAAGCTGTTGGTCGCGGGTTCGATCCCCGTCTCCCGCTCCAGAGTTGAGGCGTTTGCGGGCGTGAGCGAAGCCGGGGTCCCCGGCACGCGTTTTGCGTGACGGGGTGGAGAAGCGGGAACCCGCAGCCGAAATCCCGAGCGCTTTTTGCGAGGGATCTGTTGGTAAAGGTTTGATGAGAGCGAAGTTCGAGCAAGGTGTCATCAAGGTCGAGAAAGAGCGTGAGTTCGGCGACCTGAAAGCTGCGATTGAGAAAGCGTTCGCGGCGGACCGGGTCACGAAGTATTTGAAGGAACTCGACAGCCGCAAGATTCGAGTCCGCGACCTGGATGCGGCGTTCGCGGCGGATGCGATCGACCGGGCGGCGGGCGAGCAAGGCTGGAACGGCGCGGTCTTTGTATGGAGCCGCTGCCGGTTTCGGATCAGGCCCAGATGCGGGAGTTTTATCTCTCGAAGATCGAAGAGGTCGATCCGGCGCTGCGGGCAAAGTTTCACAAGCTGTATCAGTATTACTGATGATCTCGACTGACTGATCTAAATCAGTGACGATCGATTAGCGAGGACGAAGCAATTATGGCGAAAGAAAAATTTGAACGGACAAAGCCGCACTGCAACGTAGGGACGATTGGTCACATCGACCATGGCAAGACGACGTTGACGGCGGCCATCACCAAGGTGTTGCAGAAGCACAACCCGAAGATCGTGTTCCGGTCGTTCGATTCGATCGACAACGCTCCGGAAGAGAAGGCGCGCGGCATCACCATTGCCACGGCGCACGTGGAGTACGAGACGGCGAACCGGCATTACGCGCACGTCGATTGTCCCGGGCCACGCCGATTACATCAAGAACATGATCACGGGCGCGGCGCAGATGGATGGCGCGATCTTAGTGGTGGCGGCGACCGACGGTCCGATGCCGCAGACGCGCGAGCACGTGCTGTTGGCGCGCCAGGTGGGCGTTCCTTACATTGTGGTGGCGCTGAATAAGTGCGATGCGGTCGACGATCCCGAGTTACTCGACTTAGTCGAGCTCGAAGTACGCGAGTTACTCAAGAGCTATCAGTTTCCGGGAGACGATGTGCCGGTGGTGCGACTCTCCGCGCTGCTCGCCTTGAACGGCGACGAGAAGTGGGAGAAGCAGATTGACGCGTTGATGGAGGCGGTGGACAAGAGCGTGCCGCAGCCGGCGCGCGAGTTGGAAAAGCCGTTCCTGATGCCGATCGAAGATATTTTTTCGATTCAAGGGCGGGGCACGGTGGTGACGGGACGGATCGAGCGCGGCAAGGTGAAGGTGGGCGAGGAAGTGGAAATCGTCGGCTTCCGGGAGACGCGCAAGACGGTGGTGACGGGCGTGGAGATGTTCAAGAAGCAACTGGACGAAGGCATGGCGGGCGACAACGCCGGCCTGCTGCTGCGCGGCATCGCGAAAGAAGATGTGGAGCGCGGGATGGTGTTGGCGAAGCCGGGATCGATCACGCCGCACACGAAGTTCAAGGCGGAGGTGTACATCCTGACGAAGGAAGAAGGCGGGCGGCATACGCCGTTCTTCAAGGGATACCGTCCGCAGTTTTATTTGCGCACGACGGACGTGACGGGAGTGGCGGAGTTGCCGGCGGGGACGGAGATGGTGATGCCGGGAGACAACGTGAGCCTGGTGATCGAGCTGATCACGCCGGTGGCGATGGAAAAGGGATTGCGGTTCGCGATCCGCGAAGGCGGGCATACGGTGGGCGCGGGCACGATCGCGGAGATTATTACGTAGCTGCCTGTGTGGTAGCGGGCGCTCCTGCCCGCCGCTGCGTGCAGCACAGGGATAGACAGCGCGGGCAAGAATGCCCGCGACTACAAGTTAGGAGAGTGAGCAATGCCCCGAGAGATTATTACGTTGCAGTGTGGTGATTGCAAAGAGCGGAACTATTCGAAGACCAAGAACCGCAAAACGACGCCGGACCGTCTGGAACTGAAGAAGTTCTGCAGCCGGTGCCGCAAGCACACGCTGCACAAAGAAGTGAAATAGATTTGTAATTGGTAATTTGTGATTTCTGATTGAAAATGCAAAGCGCTGACGGCGCGATGGTTTTCAAATTATCCATTACAAATTACAAAATTACCAACTGTTTTTAGGGGCGTAAGCTCAACGGTTAAACTGTCGGTCTCCAAAACCGAACTTGGGGGTTCGAATCCCTCCGCCCCTGCCAGATTTAACGGTAAAGCCGAGGGAAAAGTTGAGGCCCGAGAGGGAGCAGTCGAGGAAAGTTGGAAGGTATGGCGACAGCAGTAGAACAAAACGCGATTGCCACGACGCTGAGGTCCTGGCCCGAGCGGATCAAGACCTTTTACAACGACGTGCGCACGGAGATGAAGAAAGTCACGTCTCCCACGCGCAAGGAAGTTCAGGCAACGACGACGGTGGTGATCATCACCGTGTTCCTGTTCGCGTTTTTTTTCTGGGTGGTGGATCTGGCGATCAGCAACAGCCTGGAGCGGATGCTGCATTATCTCTCGCGCCGTTAGGCAGCGAGCGAAAGAAGCGATTGAATGCCGGATACGGATTCGAATACGAATAAAGAAAAGAACGAAAGCGCTGCGGTTGGCGCTGGCTCAGAAGATGCCGGCCAGCAGGCGCCGCCTCCAGCGCCTGCGGAAGCCGTTCCGGGCGGCGAACCCGCGCGCAATCCGAATATGAAGTGGTACATCATCCACGCCTATTCGGGATTTGAGCGCAAGGTGAGGGAGTCGCTCGAATCGCGGGTGCAGGCTTTCGGGTTGCAGGGCAAGATCGGCAGGGTGCTGATTCCGACCGAGTCGGTCACCGAAGTCCGCGGCGGCAAGAAGTACACCTCGGAGCGCATGTTCTATCCCGGCTACGTGCTGGTTGAAATGGACATGGACGATCACGTCTGGCACGTGGTGAAGTCGACGCCGCGGGTTACGGGATTTGTGGGCACGGGACAGCAGCCGACTCCGCTGTCGGAAGAAGAAGTCAATCACATCGTTTACAAAGTGGCCGACAGCCGGGAAAAGCCGAAGCTCAAGGTCAAATTCGAAAAGGGCGAGACGGTGCGCATCGGCGAGGGTCCATTCGCAACCTTTACTGGCGTGGTCGACGACGTGAACGAAGATCGCGAGACTTTGAAGGTGATGGTCACGATTTTCGGGCGTTCGACTCCGGTGGAATTGGAATTTGGGCAGGTGGAGAAAGTCGCGTAGGGGAAGACAGTTATGGGTACGTTCAGTGTAAAGATGCGAGTGTGGAATCCAGCGCAGCCTGGCGGCGTGGAAGAGTTGGACGCATTTGTCGATACAGGCGCAGCGTTCAGTTGGATTTCGCGGGCGAGACTTGAACGGCTTGGCGTTGCACCATCTCGAAAGATGAGCTTTCGCACGATCGAGGGGCGGCTGCTGGAAAGGGACATGGCGACTGTCTACGTTTCGGCCGATAAGTATTCTGTTCCTGACGTCGTAGTCATGGCCGAAGAAGGCGAGATGGAGGTCATGGGCGCGCATACTATCGAAGGGCTGGGCATGGCCGCAGATCCTGTGCAGAAAAAGCTGGTTCCAGCCGTGATGCTGGCATTGGGAGCGTCCGAAGACGAGCGGTGGCAAGATTAGATGGTTCGGAGCGTCTGAGCCGAAAATCCTAGACTCGGGCTGGTGACTAAGGTACGGGAAAGGCATCATGGCAAAGAAAGTTACAGGTTCGGTAAAGTTGCAGATTGCGGCGGGCAAGGCCACGCCGGCGCCTCCGGTGGGACCGGCGCTGGGGCAGGCGCAAGTCAACATCATGGAGTTCTGCAAGCAGTTCAATGCCCGCACCGGGCAGAAGGAACTCGAAGGGTTGATTGTTCCGGTCGTGATCACGGTCTACAGCGACCGCACGTTCACGTTCATTACCAAGACGCCGCCGGCTTCGATATTGCTGAAGCGCGCGGCCGGCATCGCCAAGGGATCGGGCGCTCCGAATAAAGATAAGGTCGGCAAGGTGACGCTGAAGCAGGTCGAGGACATCGCGAAGCAGAAGATGCCGGATCTGAATGCTGCGTCGGTCGATGCCGCCATCAAGAGCGTGCGCGGGACGGCGCGGTCGATGGGCATTGAAGTGGTCGGGATAGCGTTTCGTGTCGTCGTCGGGGCTATGCTCCGCTAGGACGGGACGAAGCCCGGCTCCACACGAGTACTTGATAGTCGAAAATACCACGGCTCTTCGGAACAGCGAAGCGGCGGTGGGAGACTGAGGGGAACATGAAGAAGTCAGGCAAGAATATCGAGAAGTCGCGGAAGGCAGTCGAGCCGCGGCCTTATACGCTGCAGGAAGCGGTTCCACTTCTGCAGAAAGTGAAATACGCAAAATTCGACGAGACGGTCGAAGTGACGTTGCGGCTGGGCGTCGATCCGAAGCATGCCGACCAGATGGTGCGGGGCACGGTCGTGCTTCCTCACGGACTGGGCAAGTCGAAAAAAGTTCTGGTGATCGCGAGCGGCGAAAAGGTTCGCGAGGCCGAGGCGGCGGGCGCGGATTTTGTCGGCGGCGAAGATATGGTCGAGAAGATCACGAAAGAAAACTGGACCGACTTCGACGCGCTGATCGCCACGCCCGACATGATGAAGTCGGTGGGCCGTCTGGGTAAAATCCTCGGACCGAAGGGTCTGATGCCGAATCCGAAAACGGGTACGGTCACCATGGACGTGGCGCGCGCCGTGCAGGAAGTCAAGGCCGGCAAGGTCGAGTTCCGCACCGACAAGACCGCGCTCGTGCACGTGCCGGTGGGGAAGATTTCATTCTCGCCCGACAAGTTGATCGAGAACGCGACCACGCTGATCTCGAGCGTGATCAAGGCGAAGCCTTCGGTCGCCAAGGGCAAGTACATTAAGGCCTGCTACCTGAGTTCGAGCATGGGGCCGGGGATCTCGCTGGACACGACTCCGATCGAGGTTGCGGCTAAGGCATAGTTAGGACAAAGCTGCCGGGCATTGCCCGGCTGGACGGGGCAGAGCCCCGTCACCTACACGAGTTTTGAAAGGGTTTGAACATGGCGGTTACCAGAGCTAAGAAAATTGCGCAGGTTGAAAAGCTTGGTGGCGAACTGAAGAACGCTTCGAGCATGATCGTGGCCACCTACTCCAAGCTGACGGTGACGCAGGACTTCGAATTGCGCAAGGCATTGCGTCCGACCGGGGCGAAGTATCGCGTGGTGAAGAACACTTTGGCCGAGCGCGCCGGCAAGGGCACCAAGGTCGAGGAAGCGCTGAAGAACCTTCAGGGTGTGACCTCGATCGCCTACACCGACGGCGATCCGGTGGCGCTGGCGAAGGCGCTGGCGAAGTACGCCAAGGACAATCCGGAATTCAGCTTCAAGGCCGGTGTGGTCGAAGGCCGCGTGATTACGGTCAAGGAGATCGAATCGCTCGCGACCATGCCGTCGAAGGAAGAGCTTTACTCGAAGCTGCTGTTCCTGTTGAACGCTCCGTCGCAGCGTCTGGTTACGGCGATGAATGCGGTCGGACGGAACCTGGCGGTGGTCGTGGGCCAGGGCGTGGAGCAGAAGAAATTCAAGGAGGCGTAGAGCTTCGAATTTGGTAATTGGGAAATTTTGTAATTTGTAATTTGAAACCGGCAGACGCGGGTTTTCAAATTGCCAAATTACTCCGATTACAAAATTACAAAATTTTCTGAGCAGCAATGCTGCTCGAAAAAAGATTTGGTTATTGCGAAGCGAGGGGTGGCGCGGTCTGAAACTTTGGTGTTGTCTGGCGCCGGAGTTGAAGACCTGGTCGCACTGGAAACCTGGCCAAGCGATAGCGAAATCGTAAATTTTACATAAAGCGGAGAGATTCACATGGCGGATCTACAGCAGTTGGAAGAGTCGATAGTTGGCCTGTCGTTGCTGGAAGCGGCCGAACTGGTCAAGAAACTGGAATCGCGTCTGGGCGTTTCCGCGGCGGCAGCGGCCCCGGTAATGGTTGCCGGCGGCGCGGCGGCGGGCGCGGCAGCCCCGGCGGAAGAAAAGACCGAATTCACGGTCGTTCTGAAAGAAATCGGAGCCAATAAGATCAATGTAATCAAGGCGGTACGGGAGGTCACCAGCCTCGGACTGAAAGAGGCGAAGGACCTGGTCGATGGCGCTCCCAAGAGCATCAAAGAAGGTGTTTCGAAGGACGAAGCCGAGACCATCAGGAAGAAGTTCACTGAAGCGGGCGCAATTGTCGAAGTCAAATAATTAGGCAGCGCGGGGGGGTAGTGTGGAAGCGGGGCTTTGCCCCGCTTGGACGGGGCAAAGCCCCGTCACCACACGAGCCAATCTGCCGCCTTGCAATTATTTGACCGAACAGTAGCTGAATCCTCGGGAGTGGTGTTAATATCTAATAAATAACCCGCTTACCCTGGCTTCACTGCGAGGCGACGGCGACCCGCATCCTCCAAATAGACCCAGGAAGCGGAACGGAAAAGGGTCGCTGGAATTGAAGTTTGGCAGCCGGTCCCGCGGGCGGCGGGACGGAACAGGCCGATTGAACTGGCGCGGAATTTTACAAGTTATTCAGGAGTAAGCGTCGCATGCGGCGCCTGCGGACAAGACATGTCCCTGCGGGTGCCTCTGTCTTTTCTCCGCGTACACCGCTCGTTTTCGTCAACCGTAGCACTATTTTGGCGCCGCTTTTTGCGCCCTCATTCCGCGCTGTATCGCAGCCCCGGGCTGCCTGAAAGCAGGAGTTCCTGAGCATGACAAAGCACAATATCCACCGCAAGCGTTTCGATTTTTCCAAGATTCCAGCAACCATCCAGATCCCGAACCTGATCGAGGTTCAGAAGCGCTCCTACGATCGCTTCCTGCAGATGGACAAACTGCCCAGCGAGCGCGAAGACGGCGGGCTGCAGGCCGTGTTTCAGTCGGTGTTTCCGATCACCGATTTCCGCAATGTTTCGCAGCTTGAGTTTGTCGACTTCGCGATTGGCAACTGGGAGTGCAAGTGCGGCCACCTGAAAGGGCTGCATCACCTGCGCACCACTTGTAAGAATTGCGGATCGACGGTGATCACCGACCCGTTTCATCCCGGCGAAGTTCTCTGCCACAAGTGCGGCACCTACAATGCGAACACTCCTGACTTCTGCAACAAGTGCGGCGACCCGGTTGGACTGCAACTGAAGTACGACGTGGCGGAATGCGAAGAGCGCGGCATGACCTACTCGGCCCCGCTCAAAGTCACGATGCGGCTCACCATCTGGGACAAGGATGAGGCGGGCAACCGTTCCATCCGCGACATCAAGGAGCAGGAAGTTTTCTTCGGCGACGTCCCGCTGATGACGCAGAACGGCACCTTCATCATCAATGGCACCGAGCGCGTCATCGTCAGCCAGTTGCACCGCTCGCCCGGCGTGTTCTTCGAGACGGCGGCGAATCGCACTTATTTCCTGGGAAAGATCATTCCCTACCGCGGATCATGGGTTGAGTTCGAATACGACCAGAAGAACGTTCTCTATGTGCGCATCGACCGCAAGCGCAAATTCCTGGGCACGATTTTCCTGCGCGCGCTCGGCCTGCGTTCCGGCGAAGACATTCTGAAGACTTTCTATACCACGGACCGCCTGATTGTCCGCGACAAGAAACTGTTCTGGACGCTGGATCCGGCGAGCGAAAAGCCCACGAATCTGCTGGGCATGAAACTGGCGCACAGCGTCAAGTCAAAGTCGGGCGATGAAGTGGCGCACTCCGGCCGCAAAATCACCCCGGCGACCTTGAAGGAAATTCAGAAGGCGAAGATCAGCGAGATCGAAGTGGACACGACCGATCTCGAGGGCGCGTGGGCGGCAAGCGACATCGTCGACACGACGACCGGTGAAGTGCTGATCGAGGCCAACACGGAGATCACGGCCGACAAGGTGGCGAAGATCCTGGAATCGGGCGTGGTCGAAATGAGCGTGTTTTTCCCGGAGCGCGACGATGTCGGCACGGTGATCAGCCAGACTCTGCGCCGCGATTCCATCACCAGTCCGTCGGAAGCTTTGATTGAAATTTATCGCAAGCTGCGTCCCGGCGATCCGCCGACGCTGGACACGGCGACGGCGTTGTTCCAGGGCATGTTCTTCGATCCGCGCAAGTATGACTTCTCGCGCGTGGGCCGGCTGAAGTTCAACATCAAGCTGTTCGAGA
>CAVRYC010000017.1:0-211088 GCA_963725245.1 uncultured Acidobacteriaceae bacterium
GAGAAAATCAGTCGTTGGTCGTTGGTCGCTAGTCGTTCGCTAACGACCAACGACTAGCGACCAACGACTGGTTTGGGCTGGGAACTGAGAACTATTCAGGGGTTAGACATGCGTCACAAAGTCGCAGGCTACAAGTTAGGACGAACCACTTCGCATCGGCGCGCCATGCTGCGCAACATGGTCACTTCGATCATCATGGAAGAACGCATTGAGACGACCGTGATCAAGGCGAAGGCGGTGCGTCCCAGGTCGAGAAGATGATCACCCTGGGAAAGCAGGGCGATCTGGCGGCGCGGCGGCAGGCGGCGTCCTATTTGATGACCAACGAAGCGGTAACCAAACTGTTCGATACCGTGGCTCCGCGCTTCGGCGACCGCAAGGGCGGCTATCTGCGGATCGTTCGCACCGCTTGGCGGAAGGGCGACGGCGCCGAAAAGGCGTTCATCGAACTGTTGGGTAGCGAGCAGGTGATCGACGAAAAGCGCCAGAAGCGCGCCGAAATCCGCGCCAAGCGCGCCGAAGAGAACCGCAAGGCGATGGAAAACGCCGATGCCGAAGCCCAGGCGCAGAAGGACATGGCCGCGAATGAAGCTGAGGGTAAGACTGAGGGCAGCGATAAGAAAGAGTAATCGCCGCAAGGCTCAACTCTAGAAAGGACAAAGGGCGTCCGGAAGCGGACGCCCTTTTTATTAAGGACGCCGACGCCTCCGATACGTCGGCCATGGGGGAGCGGTGAATCCACTACGCTCAAAGACTGCATTTGCTTGATGTGTGCGCGCTCCCTACAATAGAAGTTTAATCCAAAATCCTATGATCCATTTTCCCGTCCCCGAAGCCCTCACATTCGACGACGTATTACTGCTGCCGGCGCGTTCCGAGGTCGTGCCTGCCAACACCAACACGCAGACCCAGCTCTCGCGCAACATTCGGCTGAACATTCCCATCATCAGCGCCGCCATGGACACGGTGACCGAGTCGCACATGGCGATTGCCATGGCGCAGCAGGGAGGCCTCGGGATCATTCATCGCAACCTGACGATCGAGCAGCAGGCCAATGAAGTGGACAAGGTGAAACGGTCGGAGAGCGGCATGATCGTCGATCCGGTCACCATGTCGCCGGATGCCAAGGTTTCCGATGCGCTCGATGTCATGCAGAAATACAAAATTTCGGGCGTGCCGATCACGCTGAAGGATGGAAAACTGGTCGGCATTCTGACCAATCGCGATCTGCGCTTCGAGACGCGCTTCGATATTCCGATCAGCAAGGTGATGACCAAGGAGAACCTGATCACCGTGCCGGTGGGAACGACGCTGGAGCAGGCGGAAGAGATTCTGCACGAGCACCGCGTGGAAAAGCTGCTCGTGGTCGACGACAAGTACATCCTGAAGGGCTTGATCACGGTTAAGGACATCCAGAAGAAACTGAAATATCCGGGCGCTGCCAAGGACGATAAAGGGCGCTTGCGGGTGAGTGCGGCGATCGGCGCGACCGGCGATTTCCTGGAGCGCGCGCAGGAACTGGCGAAGGCGAAAGTCGACGTGCTGGCAATTGACAGCGCGCATGGGCATTCCACGCTGGTGCTCGAAGCGGTCAAGAAGGTGAAAGCGAAGTTGCCGGAGGTGGAACTGATTGCCGGCAACGTCGCGACCTTCGATGGCGCCTGCGACCTGGTGCGCGCGGGAGTGGACGGGGTTAAAGTCGGCATCGGGCCGGGCTCGATCTGCACCACGCGCATCGTAACCGGCGTGGGGGTTCCGCAGATTACGGCGATTGCGGAGGCGGCGCGGGCCACGCGCGACTCGGGCGTTCCCGTGATTGCCGACGGCGGCATCAAGTATTCCGGCGATATCAGCAAGGCGCTGGCGGCGGGCGCTTCGGCGGTGATGATCGGATCGATGTTTGCGGGAACGGATGAAAGCCCGGGTGAACAGATTCTGTATCAGGGCCGCACCTTCAAGGCGTATCGCGGCATGGGGTCGCTCGGAGCGATGGCGGCGGGTTCGAGCGAGCGCTATTTCCAGAACTCGGATGGAGATGCGTCGACGGCAGCGCCAATGACGATGACAATGGGCGAAGAGTCGAACCGGCTCGGCAAGCTGGTGCCGGAGGGAATTGAAGGCCGCGTGCCGTATCGCGGTTCGGTGGCGATGATCGTGCACCAGATGGTGGGCGGGCTGAAGTCGGGCATGGGTTATTGCGGATGCCAGACGGTGGCCGAACTGCAGCAGAAGGCGCGATTCGTGCGCATCAGCGCCGCTGGCTTGCGCGAAAGCCACGTGCACGACGTCATGATCACGCGCGAAGCTCCGAATTACGCGGCGGAGTGAGGGAATAGTTCCATTTGACGACCCATTTGACGACCGATTTGACCGCGTCTCGTCCCAATCTTGTGCGCGCCTGGTGGCCGGCGATTGTCTGGATCGGTCTCATTACGTTTGAGTCCACCGATTTCTTTTCGTCAGAGCATACCGGCAGCATGCTGTATGCGATGTTGACGCGCCTGTTCGGCAATATCAATTTCTACAAGTTCCTCGTCTTCCATCACTATCTGCGCAAGACCGGACACGTCGTCGGGTACGGCATGTTGAGCCTGCTGCTGCTGCGTGGCTGGCGGGCGACGTTTGGTCAAACGCAAGCCTTATTGTGGCGCACGTCGCTGCTGTCGTGGCTGGGGACGGCTTTCGTCGCGTCGATGGATGAATGGCACCAGAGCTACATTCCATCGCGAACCGGCACGTGGCGGGATGCCGTGCTCGATAGCGTGGCGGGCTTGGTGTTTCTGCTGGTCGCGTATTTCTGGTTGCGCCGGTCTGAGGGGGCAGAGCAGACAGCCTGAACAGCAGGAAACTCGGGTTCCGTATCGGGACATGGCGTTGGCTTTGCAACTTTGGCGATGCCGTAATTTTGGTTGGAAAAATAAATCAAATAAATCTATATATCCCAAAGGCTTCGGGGAAACGAGCGGCCCTCCCGCAACGTTTGCTCGCCGCAGGCTGGGCTGGGGAACTACTCCACAAGTAGTAGCCGAGGGCGTGGGTTAAGCCAACTGGGTAATTGCAAAGAACTCATAAAAGGTTGAGAGTGCGTGTACGCCCGGAGCTGACCCTCCCCCAGCACTCAGGCGCCAACCAACAGGAGGATCCAAAAAATGAAAAAGCTCGGAATGTTGCTGCTTCCAATACTGGCAGTCACTCTGATGCTTGGGGGCAATGCCTTCGCTCAAAACATCGGTGACAGTAGCTACTATTTCGTCACCTACTATTCCAATGCAAATACCACTGGGGCTCCGGATGGAACCTTACGTCTTGTCAACGATGGCGCCGAGGCAACCGCATCTCCAGAGGGAGTCGAAAACGGAACCCTGTGGGCGGCTATCTACACGTTCGATGACAGCCAGGAGATGCAAACGTGCTGCTCCTGCTTCATCACGTCAAACGGTCTGCTTTCGGAATCCGTGAACAAAGAACTCGTGAACAGTAGCATCAATTTCACCGGCAGAGGTGAAACTCAGCGTGGCGTTATCAAGGTCATTTCGTCTGCGAGCTATGACGTGACCTCCCCAGTGCCGCTTACTGGACTGCGGGGATGGATGACGCACATCCAGGCAACGACGAACGGCCTCACAGCAACAAAGGGCGGGCCAGATGGCAGCAAGGGTCCGTGGTTTGTTACCGAAGCCGCGTTAGCCGATTCGAACCTCTCGGCGACCGAACTGGCTAACCTGGGGACCTCGTGTTCCTATGGGTTAACGATTGGCAGCGGTTTCGGAAGCTGCATCTGCACACTGGAAGACTACGACTTCTAGTCTTTCGGCTTGAAGTGCTGTAAGGCCTGACTAAAGTTGCTTTGTCGGGACTTTGGCTTGGCCGAATCCGAACATCTCGGGATAGGGCTGTTACGGCGCTTCCCCAACAAACGGCTGGGAATTTTTCCCGGCCGTTTTCATTTTTCGCTGCCAAATGACAAAAGAAAAGCTGCATCATGAAAGGTCCACCCGCCGCGCAATCGCTTGCCCGCATGGCTCCTGTGAGGAACGTCAGGAGGCAGCCATGGGTTCATCGGCGACCAGAAAAGCCCCAGTCTTTATTCCACAAGGAACTGGATTCCACAAGGAGCTGGTCTGCAAGGAGCGAGCTATGCTTGGCTGACGCCGTTCAGGTCTTGCCGGGGTTGCGCGGGCGAACGGTGGGCGAGCAGGGCGAACGCCGAGACAGTCGCGATCCCCGCGGAAAAGTAAAACGGGACAGCTGGGCCATAGATCTTCCAGAGCGCACCGGCGATGACGCTCGAGAGCAGTGTGGTTACGCTGGTGAGAAAAAAATAAATTCCAAGAGCACGGCCCCGGACATCGGCGGCCACGCTTTCTGCGACCAGAGCCTTGAGCACGGGATTGGTCAGCGCATAGAAGAGTCCGTAGCAGGCCATGGTCAGCCAGATCGCCAGTTGAGAAGGCGCGAGCGCGAAGACAAAATAGACGATGGCGAAAACGAAATATCCGGCGGCGGCGATGGCCGCGCGCGAGAAGCGGTCGCTGAACTTGCCGGCCGGCCAGGAGAGCAACGTGAACATGATGTTGAAGACCAGTCCCAGCAGAGGCGCGCGCGATGCTGGAATGCCGATATTTCCGGCGCGCAGAACGAGGAACATGTCACTCGAATTTCCCAGCGAAAACAGTGTGACCACGGCCAGCACGTAATAGAAGCCGCCCGGCAATCTTGGGAGCCACTGGGACTCACTCGCGTGGGGACGGGCGCCCTCGCCCGTCCAAGCCGAGCGCAGCTCGGCAGCCGCCGCGCTGCCTTCAACCGGAACGGGCGGGGACGCCCGTCGCTCCACGAGCCTATGAACTTCACGAATCCCCACCCAGGCCACCATCACGCAGAGCGCTCCCGGGATCGCGGCGGACGCGAACACGGCACGCATGCCGAAGCGCCCGATAAGGGCCAGCGCCAGCAGCGGGCCGGCGATGGCGCCGGCAGAATCCATGCCTTGAATCAGTCCATAGGCTGAGCCGAGCCTTGACTTGTCGACCGACTCGGCCACCATCACGTCGCGGGCGGTGCCACGGACGCCCTTCGAAAAGCGATCGAAAAAACGAATTCCCAGAATTTGCCACCACGAAGAAACCAGCGCCAGAAGTGGTTTTGCCGCGTTCGCCACGAAGTATCCGCCAACCACGATGGGCTTGCGGTGCGCAACCTTGTCGGCCAGGTAGCCCGAGAAAAACTTGGCGAAAGAAGCCATACTCTCGGCGATGCCCTCGACAATTCCAAGTTTCTCGGGTCCGGCGCCGAGCGAGGCAAGAAAAGCGGGCAGCACCCAGTACGCCATTTCGCTGGCCGTGTCGTTGAGGAACGAAGTCAGGCCGAAGACGTATATATTGCGGGGGATATTTCCTGAATTGGACGGGGAAAGTGATGGGGGCGGCGCGTCCATATCTGTCCATGAAAATAGCATGGGCAGAGGCAAACGGGGCGGACGGATGAGCATCCAACTCCTTTTACATCTGCCATTACCAGTTACATTGCCGTTACCAGGTCTTCCGCGGGCTGCCGAAAAGTCTGGTAACATTTTGCCCACAAACTTTTCACTCCGGAGAATCAATGTTGAAAGCGGGCGAGAATCATAAGGAATCTGCGGATTCCAAAGCACCGGGCATAAGTCGTGCGGAGCTTCGACTTCTGGAGGATCCCAACCCCGGCCCAGCCGGCGTTCGCTCTCGAACGCTCTTTCTGATGGTGGGGACGGGGCTGGCGATCCGGCTAATCGTCATGGCATTCATGTATCCACAGCATTTGGTTCTCTTCCACGATCACTTCCACTTTGGATTTGAAGCCGGAAGAATTGCACGATCGATTGCACAAGGCGAGGGCTTCAGCAGTCCGTTGTATGAGAAGACCGGCCCGACGGCGTGGATGACGCCCGTCTATCCCTACATCCTGGCAGGATTCTTCAAGGTTTTCGGGATCTACACCAAGGCCGCGGCGCTTGCGGTCCTCTCTTTTAATGCCCTGACCTCGGCCTTGACCTGCCTTCCGATCTTTTTTTTCGCGCGCAAGAGCTTCGGCACACATGTGGCCAAGTGGGCCGTCTGGACGTGGGCTTTCTTCCCATATGCAATCTATTTCCCCATCGACCGAATTTGGGAAACCTGGCTCGCTACCCTGCTCTTCGCCCTGCTCTTTATGATTGCACTGAAGCTGGAGCGCACCGATCGAATTTCAGCATGGATGGGTACGGGCGCGCTATGGGGCTTGGCCGCGCTAACCAGCGCCGTTGTAGTTTCAGTGCTCCCGTTCCTGCAGTTGCGAATTTCCTATCTTCGGCACAAGCAGGGGCGCCGCTGGTTGGCGCCGAATATTGCGCTCGGGCTGGCATTGATGGCCGTGGTGTCTCCCTGGTTTGTGCGAAACTGGCGCACCTTCCACACTTTCATTCCCTTCCGCGACAACATGGGGCTAGTGCTGCGCATGGGCGTTAAGGGCGCTACCAGTTATACGCTGCGCGGTGTCGATTATTGGCAGCCGACTGAACTGGGACCCTGGAATAACCCCGCTGAGGTGCAGGAGTTCCAGCGCGATGGCGAACTGAAATATATGGCCACGAAGAAACAACAAGCGCTGGCCTTCATCAAGACTCATAAGCGTTGGTACCTGTGGACATCGTTACGACGGATGGTTTTCCTTTGGACCGGATACTGGAGCCTGTCGCCCTCATACTTGAAGGTAGAGCCGTGGGATCCGGCGAACATAGTGTTTTGCTCGGCCTTCACCGTACTGGCGTTCGCCGGCCTGCGCCGAGCCTGGGTAAGACGGGTTGACGCGGCGATCCCCTATGCGATCGTTCTGCTGGTATTCCCTTTGATGTACTACATCACGAGTCCGGAGTTTTACTATCGCCGGCCCCTGGACCCGATGATGCTTGTTCTTGCCGTCTATGCGCTGATTCCGTCTCGTCGACTCGATGAGCCGCCATCGGATGACAAGGTTGACCACGCTAACACTAATAACGATCGGATGCGGTCGTGTGAGGATGACCAGTTCGAATCGGAATTAGCCGAGCCGGTGTAAAAGTCGGCGGCGCGTTATTTGTATCGCTTCCAGCGCTTTGTTATCCTCGATAAGGGTATTTAGACAGCATTGCAGGCGTCTGACGGCGCAAGGGGAGAGTGGAGAGTTTGCCTAAACCGACATCGGCAGCAGCGGCCCGTTCCTCTCCTACCCAACATCCACGCTGGTTTTCTCGCCCGCGGCTTATCGCGTTGTTCTGCATGGGGGCGGTCGTTGCACTGGTGGTAATGGCCTCAGTCGGATCGGTTGGATGGGATGCGCAGGGTTATTGGAAGGCCATTCAAACTGTTCACCACCATTCCGATCCCTATGCTGAAGATCTTGCCGCGCTGCAGGCGTTTCACAACCGATTAGCATCCAACCCGGTCGAACGCCAGCCCTTCGTCTACGTCTACTCTCCCATGACGCTGCCCCTGCTGCGACTGCTGGCAGTGTTTCCTCGCTGGCTCCTGGGCTTGCTTTATTGGGGTGCGGTCGCAACCGGAGCCCTGCTTCAGCTCTGGGCGGGATTCCAGATGGCAGATCAACGCGAACGCCGCTGGCTGGCGCTGATGCTGCCGGCTATTGTCTTCTTTCCCGGACTGGTCACCGACGATGCGATTCTGAGCGGCAACGTGGCCTACCTGCTTTATGGCGCGATCCTAGCCGCGGCTACTGCCGGCTGGAAGCATGGCCGCTGGTCCTGGTATTACATCGCCGTACTGGCCGCTTCGGTTTTCAAGACGCCATTTCTCGTGTTCCTCGCGTTTCCCGTTCTGATCGAGAGTGGCAGGGATAGTGATAGGGACAGGGATAGTGATGGCGATAGGAATAACGACCGTGGCAGGCGGCCGTGGGTTCCGTCCGCCATGGCGGCAATTACGGGAGTGCTGATTTTTGCCGCTCAGATCCGGCTCTGGCCCGGTTTGTTCCGTGAGTACCTGTCGAGTCTGCGACTAGTGTTTGACTACCTGCATGATTTTGGATACGGCCCGGCGGGCGCTTTGGGCCAAGGTCTCTGGAGGCGGGGACTGCCTTCTTCTCTCGCAACCACGATTCTGCACCTGGTCGTTGTCTGCGTGCTTGCGGTTGTTCTCCTGTTTCTTGCCCGTCACGTCCGCGAACGGAAGCTTCCGCCGGAGGCATGGGTCCCCGTCGCGCTGGTCGGCACGGCTCTATTAAACCCGCGCATCATGAAATACGATCTCGCGGCCGTCACCATTCCGATGCTACTGATCGGCGGGCGAGCGCTGCGGTTTGCTTTGGAGCGCTCAGCCGGTGAAAACCAGGCAGCCAATTCACCGGGCACCGGCCCGAAGCTCTCTTTTTCCGAGCGTACCCTGATTCTGGTTGCAGCGGGATGTTTCCTGATCCCCAATGTCATAACTGTAGCCGGGCCATCCTGGTTTCCGGTGGAAGCCGTGGTATTGCTTGCCATTTTCGCGATGGGAGTCTGGTCACTTAATTGGAGTTCTCAGTTCTCGGTTCTCACAAAAACCCGCAGAACTGTCGAACTCGGTTTTGCTGAGAACTGGGAACTGGGAGCTGAGAACTGATTTTCGCGTACGCTGTAGAATAGAACTAAATGTCCGACCGCACCTTTACCCTCGATGAAGCACAGATGCTCCTGCCGATTTTGGAGTCGCTGCTCCGGCAGGCGATCAACGGCAAGAAGCTGATTGAAGACGTGGACGCCGAGTTGCAGGAGACGGCACACCGGGTTTTTCTCAGCGGCGGCATGCTGCTGAATGTGGTTCATCTGGCGCGGCGCAAGGCGGAGCGCGAGAAGGCGATTCGGCGCATCAAGGATGCTCTCGCCGAAATTGACTCGACTGGCGTGCAGGTGAAAGACCTCGACATCGGATTGCTCGATTTCCCCTGCAAGGTGGAGTCCGAGATCCTGCTGTTGTGCTGGAAGCTGGGCGAGCCCACCATCGCGCACTGGCACGGAACAAACGAGGGCTACGCAGCGCGGAAGCCGATTGACCAGCGAATAGCGAACGCGGGCAAGAAGCGGCCGAAGTAAGAAGAGCGCTTAGCTGTCAGCTCTCAGCTCTCAGTCTTCAACGTTGTCATCCCTTCAATATCGCTTCAATTTTGTCATCCTGAGCGAAGCGCAGGAAGTCTGACTTCGCGCCCCAGCCCCTAATTGGGCGTCTAATTGCGAAAGACGTATGGCATCACTAGAGCGATGCCCTGATACGAGCCGTTAGTTTTTCCGCAGCCTCTGAAGCCGTCGATGAAAGTAAAGCCAGTGGTCGCAACGGTAAACCGCTGCGCCACCCAAAAGCAGCTGCAACAACGAGTTTTTCTGCAAGCTGTAAAGTCGTGCCCTTCCCAAGACCGTGGCTTGGCGCTCACAGACGGGCGAACGTGGCGCCGGTACATCCGGTATATTTGGTAAGAAATAATTTATTCTCCAGGGAAGGGCTGCGGGCATGGCTATCGTTTCTCCAACCACTACGCGGGTTTTGAATTCCAGTCTGGCGCAGAGGATCATGGGCGCCGACGAAGCTGCGGCTCTCATTAAGTCCGGCGACCAGGTCGGCATGAGCGGCTTCACCGGGTCTGGTTATCCCAAGGCCGTTCCGATTGAGCTGGCACGCCACATTGCCGATGCGAACTTCCGCGGGCAAAAGTTTCAGGTCAGCGTCTTTACAGGGGCTTCGACCGGCCCTGAGCTGGATGGAGCGCTGGCCATGGCGGGAGGCATCCACCTGCGCCTTCCCTATCAGTCCGATCCGGAAACCCGCAAGCGCATCAACGCCGGCGAAATGGACTACATGGATATTCACCTCAGCCATGTCGCTCAGTTCGTTGAATATGGATTCCTGGGCAAGCTCGATGTCGCGCTTATCGAAGTCACCGCTGTACTGGAGGATGGGCGGCTGGTGCCCAGTTCATCGGTGGGCAACAACAAGACCTGGGTCGATCGAGCGGAGCGCGTAATCCTCGAGGTCAATTCGTGGCAGCCGTCCTCGTTGGAGGGCATGCACGACATCTACTACGGTCTCGAGCCACCACCGAATCGCGGACCGATTCCGCTGGTGCGTCCCGGGCAGCGCATCGGCACTCCGTATCTTGAAGTTCCGGCGGAGAAGGTCGTCGCCATCGTGCTTACGGATTCTCCCGACCGCAATAGCGCCTTCAAAGCGCCCGATGAATCTTCCCGGCGCATCGCCGGCCACATCCTCGAATTCCTCAGTTGGGAGGTGCAGAAGGGCCGTATGCCTGCGAATCTGCTTCCGCTGCAATCCGGCGTCGGCAACATTGCCAACGCGGTTCTCTTTGGGCTTGAGGAAGGACCGTTTGAAGGGCTGACTTCCTACACGGAAGTGATTCAAGACGGCATGATTCGTCTGCTGAAGTCGGGCAAGTTAACGGTCGCCTCGGCCACGGCATTCTCGCTCAGCCCCGAGATCATGACCGAAGTGAATGCCGATATGGCCAACTACCGGGAGCGCATCGTTCTGCGCTCGCAGGAGATTTCCAATCATCCCGAGATCATTCGCCGGCTCGGCGTAATCGCCATGAACGGCATGATCGAAGCCGACATTTACGGCAACGTCAACTCGACGCATGTCATGGGATCGCGCATCCAGAACGGCATTGGCGGGTCAGGCGACTTCGCCCGCAATGGCTATCTCTCGATCTTCATGGCGCCATCGACGGCGCAGCACGGGACCATCTCGACTATCGTCCCTATGGTGTCGCATGTCGACCACACCGAACATGACGTGCAGGTCATTGTCAGCGAGCACGGACTGGCCGATTTACGCGGACTGTCGCCGCGTCAGCGTGCGCACCTCATCATCGAGAAGTGTTCCAGTCCGGACTACAAACCTTTGCTCCTCGACTATCTCAACCGGTCGGAGCGGCTGTCGTATGGCAAACATACGCCACACCTGCTCACCGAATCGCTGGGCTGGCACAACCGTTATCTGCGCAGCGGAAAGATGCGTCCTCAGGAAGGGGACTGAAATTTCGTTTATCACTACCTCTCGTGCTCGCGCTCGTGCTCTTCCCCTTCCCAGCGCCCGCTCCAGCCGCCGTTGCCCCATTCGCCACGGCCCCAGCCCCGGAACTGCGATCCGTCAACGATGCTGCCATCCAGAAACTCGAACATGCGCTCATGCCCATTCGGACCACGCGCATAAATCCGCAATGCCTTCTGATGTCCCCGATCGGGGTCCACGCCGAACGTACCCGCCTCCAACCGGAATGTCAGGTCATGACGCGCGAGTTCCTTCAACCGGTTCGTGACATCCACATGGTGATGCTCCGTGCCATACTGCGCGTTCAGAATCAAGAACTCGCCCTCGCCGGCCGCGGCGATATTCCAGTGGCCGCTCCAGCCACCGTTGCCCCATTCGCCACGGCCCCAGCCGCGGAACTGCGATCCGTCAATGATGCTGCCATCGAGATACTCGAACATGCGTTCCCGCCCATTCGGACCACGCGCATAAATCCGCAACGCCTTCTGCTGTCCCGGATCCGGGTCCACGCCGAACGTACGGAAATCCAGCCGGAAGGTCAGGTCATGACGAGCCAATTCCTTCAGCCGTCCCGTGACATCCACATGGTGATACTCCGAGCCATATTGCGCGCTAAGAATCAAGTACTCGCCCTCGCCGCGCGGCTGTGCCACCGCCGTTCCGAGCAGCAAAAGCGACAACGCCATGGTCAAGAAAATCGTGAACCGCACCTTCAAAGTCATAGTCTTAGTCTTAGTCATAAGAGTCTCTCCTATCGACCGCAATTTCTTTGGCCTGGAAACGACACCATTGTATGCCCATCTCGCCCGATCGCGATATTGCGAAACGATTTTTCTACTGGAGCACTACTCTCGCTTCAACATCTCGTCGATGGTCACGATATCAGCTAAGCCAGAGCAGCCGTAGATTGCGGGTAGAATGCGATCCGCAGGGTAAGTGCGCCGCCATTGCGCTACTCGATCCGTTCCCGCTCGATAAGCCGGAAGATACATTCGGCCCAGTAAGGGATGTTGACCCCAGGCGCCAGAAAGCTTGTCCGCGCGCTCTTCGGTGACCAGGAAATCGCGACGAAGAACCGGCGCCACTTTTTCGCGCTGCATTTTTTCTCCCCAAGTTAGATACGACGACTGATTCTTGGCATCATCCTGCAGTAACGCCAGCAGTACGCCGATCTGCAAATCTTCGTCGGGGAGTTGCTCGATTTCGGTTACGCCATGAGCGATGAGAATGGCATTGTTCGCGAGTCCCTCGAACAGGGTGGCGGCGCGGGTGTTCATGGTCAATACCGTGGCTTCGAAGCCGGCTTTCCCGCGGACATAGTGATCCTGCAAGTAGGCAAAGGTGGTGACGTGCCCGGGCACAACTTCGTGGCTTACCAGTTGCTCGAACTCCGGAACGGAGATTTGCAACGACGCGTTGATCTCGTAAGTGGCTTCGTATTTCGGACTGCCATCCGCGTTCCGCGCGCGACCGATGTAGTTCATCGAGCCTGAAAACCATGCGTCCTTAATGGGCAGGAATTCAATATTGGCGCGAGGTACGGACGAGAGATCATGGGGAAGATAGGGCAGTAAGTTGGCCGCGCTTAGGCGGTCAAAGTGGGCAATCATGGCCGCGCCCAGAGCGCGGACAGAAGCCATCGGAACCACCCGATCGCGCCGCCAGGCATCGACCGCCCCGAGAAGGCCGGCAGAACCGGAGGTTGAGTAACCGGCGCGGCCCAACAATTCGGCAACACGCTCACGTTTCGCTTCCGGCGTGGAAGGTTCCGGCGGACGGCCCGTCGAGGACTCAACACACCGGGCGTAGGGAACGGGCTTGCCTTTGCCGAGCACTTCCATGGCGAGGTCCCACATCGTCTCCAGGCAAAGCGACAGGCCTTCGAGATACTGACGGCGCATGCCGTTGCTTTTTCGAGCGTCAATCTTGCGGGCCTCGTCGCTCAGTCCGGCGATGGCTTGCGGGAGATCCACCTGACGCAGGTACTCTTCCACCGCCTGACGATCGACGTTCTTGCCGGAAACGCCGCCGGTCTCCCGCACCCGCGCCGCCGCCGGATTCGTGTAGGCCGGCGGCAGCGGCTCGTCCGAGAACCACGAGTCGGCGATGAATCGTCCCGTGCCCGAGGGACACATGACATCGCCACCCCAAAGCGTGTCGATGCCGAGAACTGCATCTGCGACAAATCGTGCTATCGAGTCCATGCTGATCTCCTTGATTCTTATTCTTCTTATTCTTCTTCTTCGGGGGAAACTTTCTTCAGCGAGCCGAACCATACATACAGACAGAGTCCAATAAACAGCAGCGCGGAAACGCTCTGCGACACCGCAACGTTGGCGTAGAAAGGCGTCTGAATCCACTCTTCCTTGAAGTGCGGCAGCACGCGCAGCGCCGCCCCAATCACTCCGCCGAGTGCGCCGCCCGCCATCAAGCCGCCGGCAATGATGATGCCGCGCTCGCGGATGGTCTTGCCGTGCTGGCCGCCAACTTTCTCTCCGCGCTTGTTCACCAGGTGCGAGAGGAATCCGCCGGCCAAGATCGGCGTGGTCAGCTGCAGCGGCAAATAGATTCCCAGCGCGAAGACCATGGAAGAGAGGCCGAGCATCTCCAGCACCACGGTGATCATGGCGCCGATGCCGAACAACATATAGGCGACGGGCTGGCCGCTCATGAATCCCGACACCACGGCTTTCAGTGCGGAGGCCTGGGGCGCGACCAGGACCTGCCGCGGGTCGCCGGGCGCGGCCTCTCCGAACTGGAAGGCCTTGGCCAGCAGGATGATGGTTAACCCCGCGGTGATGGCCGCCGCGACGACCCCGATAAACTTCACCTTCTCCTGCGCCGAAGGCGTGGAACCGAGCCAGTAGCCGGCTTTCAGGTCGGTAATGAACTGTCCCGAGGCGCACAGGGCTACGCAGACCATGCCGGCCATGGCCATCACGAAGAACATGCCGGTGGTCCCGGAGAGTCCGAACTTCAGCAACACCACCGCGGAGACGATGACGGTCAGTAACGTCATGCCGCTGGCCGGGTTGTTGGCCGTGGTGGCAATGGCGTTGGCAGCCACCGTGGTGAAGAAGAATGAGAAGAGCAGCGTCAGCGCCAGGCCCACGGCGACCACGGTCCAGGAAACATGAAGTTGTCCGAAGAAGACGGCCACTGCGATTGCCCCCAGCACCACGCCGAGGAGGATGGCGAGGATGGGAATGTCACGGTCGGTGCGTTCCATCTGCGGCGCTTCGCCGTGGCGGAAGGCGTGCATCGCGATGCCGAACGATCCGACGACGACGCGCAGCGACTTGAGGATGCCGACGAGGCCGGCGCTCGCGATGGCGCCGACGCCGATGAAGCGCACGTAATTGCGGTAGATCTCGGCGGCCGTCATGTGCGAAATGGGGATGGTCGCGGGATAGACCGTGACGTCGCCCATGTGGCTGCCGATGAACCAGATCATCGGGACGAGCACGAAGTTCACCAGAATGCCGCCGGCGCAAAAGATCAGGGCAATGCGCAGGCCCATCACGTAGCCCAGGCCGAGGATGAAGCTGACCGCGTCGAAATTGAAGACCATGCGCCCACGCTCGGCCAGGGACCGCACCGCGGGCACGAACTGGAAGTTCAGGTACTCCTTCCAGACGTGGAAGGTGGTGACAAAGAAGTCGTAAACGGCGGCGATGGCGGTGGCCTGAAGCAGCAGCCTGGCCTGGGAGCCGCCCTTCTCGCCGGTGACGAGGACTTCGGTGATCGCCGTGGCCTCGGGAAAGGGCAACTTGCCGTGCATTTCGCGCACAAAGTAGCGCCGCAGCGGAATGAGGAAGAGGATGCCAAGGCAGCCGCCGGCCAGGCAGATGAAGATGGTCTGCACCGGATGCGGGTCGAGGTGGAGAATGTAAAGCGCCGGCACGGTGAAGACGGCGCCGGCCACCACGGCCGCGGAGGCGCCGCCCATGCCGGTGATGATCATGTTCTCCAGCACGGTGGAGCGCCGCCGGTAGACGCGCGCCAAGCCGATGGCGAGGATGGAGATGGGAATCGCCGCCTCCATTCCCTGGCCGACCTTGAGGGCGGAATAGGCCGACGCGACGCTGAAGACGATGCACAGCAACGTGCCCCACAGCACCGCGCGCCAGGTCACCTCCGGTGGCGCCATGCTGGCGGGCACCAGCGGCATGTAGATTTCGCCGTCCTTCAACGGCTGGTACGCGTTTTCGGGAAGAGACTTGGTTTCGACTTCGGCCATGGATGAACGAGCCTCCTGATCCATTAGGAAGTCAAACATAGGGTGCGGAGACAGAGCAAGGGCGGCGGTCACACAGCGAAGGGGGCAACCCCGCGAACGAAGCATCGAAGCATCCAGCCTGCGGCCGAGGCCAAGAGTTTTTCAGCACTCTGTTTAGCCTCTGAGGGACGCGCCGTCCGACCTGAAGGCATTCTTGAAACACGCTCTTGTTGGAAAGCAGCCACTACAATTGGTCCAGCATGCGCGAGTACCTGGACTCAATTATGGAATGGTCCGGCGCCCTGCGGGATGCTGGCCAGCACCGCATGGCTCGCCGCGCGCGGACGGGCACAGCTTCGGAGGGACGAGTGAGTTTGTCACGCACGTCCACAAACAATCCGATCGAGGCTAGTCCGCTATGACCCTGCCGCGCAGCCTTTTGCACGAGTTCGAGCGAGGCCTCGACCTCTTCAACCGCGCCCATTTTTTCGACGCTCACGAAGCTCTCGAAGACGTCTGGCGCCCGCTGCCTCGCGACCCGCCCTTGCGTCGGCGTCTCCGCCTGCACGTGCAAGGTATGGTTCAGCTGGCGGTAGCTTTCCATCACGCGTCCACTGGCAACCTTGTGGGTGCGCGTTCGGTTCTGGAGCGCGCCATACGCAATCTCAACGGCGCGGACGGCTCGTTTCCCGAGATCGATTTCGACCGGTTGCACGCTGAGTTAATGCCCTGGCGCAAGTATCTGGATGATGCCCAGAGCGCGGTCGAGAAAAAAGACGAGAAGAAATTGGGTGGGAGGAAAGTTCGTCGCCACACTGCCCCGGCCCTGCCGAGGATTATGCTGCGCCGCTAGATCACAAGGTTGCGCGCTGATTGCGCCCGCGCCTGACTGATCGCATAGGAATGATCGCGCCTGCTAGAATCTTCTTGTTGTGAAGTCCAGTCTCTCATTTCCAAACAAGACGCAACCAAACGCCGCGCCCGAGTCCGTTCCTCTCGCTGTTCCACTTCTTGACTTGCGCCGCCAGTACGATGGCCTCCGCGCAGACGTGCTGGCCGCCATCGCGCGCGTGTGCGATTCGCAAAGCTTCATCCTCGGTCCGGAGGTCGAAGCGCTCGAGCGCGAGATTGCCGCGCTGACGGGAGCAGCCTGCGCCGTGGGTTGCGCGTCGGGAACGGAGGCGCTCTGGCTGGCGCTCGTCGCCGCCGGGGTAAAGCCCGGAGACACGGTCATCACCACCGCATTCAGCTTCTTTGCCTCGGCCAGCGCAATTGTGCGGGCTGGCGCAACGCCCGTCTTCGTGGACGTCGATCCCGGCACCTTGAATCTGGATGCGACGCTGGTTGGCCGGAGACTCCGCGACCGGCAGAGCGCTCAAACCCAACCCGAAAAGGTTCGTGCGATTCTTCCCGTGCATCTTTACGGGCAGTGCGCGGACATGGAACGGTTCGACCGTGTTGCCCAAGAGTTCGAAGTCGCAATTGTCGAGGACGCTGCCCAGGCGATCGGCGCCGAGTGGAACGGACGCGGCGCGGGCTCGCTCGGCGTAACCGCCGCCTTCAGTTTCTATCCCACCAAAAACCTCAGCGCTTACGGAGACGCGGGGATTGTCACCACGAGCTGTCCGCGGATGGCCGAGCACATGCGGCAACTCCGCAACCACGGCAGTCCCCGGCGCTACTACCATCACGAATTCGGCTGGAACGGACGCATGGACGCCATTCAGGCAGCGGTGCTGCGCGTGAAGCTCGGGCACATCGCGGACTGGAACCAGAGCCGCCAGCAGCACGCCGCGACCTACGACCGCTGTTTGCCGAGTCGGGGCTGACTTCCGCCAGACTTCCGATCGGGCTTCCAGCCAAACTTCCGGCCAGACTTCCGATAAAAGCAGCGCGCCGGTGCGCTTGCTCTCGCGAAGTCCGCAAGCCAAGCATGTGTTTCATCAGTACGTGATTCGCGCCCAGCGCCGCGACGAACTGCGCCAGTTTCTTGCGGATCGAAAAATTGGGTCGGAAATCTACTATCCACTGCCGCTGCACTTGCAACCGGCGTTTTCCTATCTCGGGCTAAAGGCAGGAGACTTGCCGGTCGCCGAACAGGCCGCGCGGGAAGTGCTGGCGTTGCCGATGTTCCCGGAGTTGACCGAGGCCGAGATTCAGTGGGTAGTCGAGAGCATCGCCGAGTTTTACAGTTGAATTAACGCAGAGATCGCAGAGAAAATGATTTAATGCAGAGGACGTGGAAAAAAGAATCTCTAAAAACTCTGCGCACTCAGCGCCCTCTGCGCTAAAGATTTTCGCAGCGATCACCGCGTAAAAGCTTTGCTCGCTATTGTTGTCTCCGCGTAGTCCGCCTCCCACCGTTTCTGCGGACCGCCCGCACCGGCTCTTCTCCCGGCGCCAGCACGCGCCGCACAATTGGCGTGTTGAGCTTGTACTTGCGTTCGGTAACGTTGCCGTTGTCGTCCTGCACGCGAATGGTGAACGTGGGCAACAGGCCTTCCTTGTCGAAGTTTTCTTGCGAAACGGTCACCGGCAGGACGCCTTTCATGCGCTCGCGATAGGCCGTCTCATAGCGATGGCGCTTCACATTCCAGGTGAAGACGCGAATCTGGTTGAAGTCAAACGGCAGGCCATCCTTCGGTTCGGTGACGACGGTCAAGTACTGCGCGACTTTCTTGTCTCCATCCTGAACCTGATTCAGCACGAAGAAGGCGACAATGCGCTGGCCCTCCGCGTATTGCGCGACTTCGAGCGGGACGTCGGAATCAATCATGCGTCCCAGCACCCAGCCGATGCGGTTGTGGGAGTCGCGCACCAGCCACCAATCCTCGATCACCGGTGCGGGCTGATTCTTGTCATTCTTCTGCAGATTCTGTTCGGATTGCTGTTCTGCGCGTTGCCGCCCGGCGTGGCGGACCGTGGCCGCGGCGCAACCGTGCCCGCCTTCTCGGCCGTGCCTCGCTTCAACAGCGACAGCTTTTCGCCGGAGGAAATCTGATAGAGATGTTCGGTATCCCGCCCCGGTTCGACGTGCAGATTCGTGTCGTTGCGCGCCGCGCCTTGCGCCTGCACGGGATCGTTCTGGTTGTCCGCAGTCAGCTTCTGGATCCGGTCGAAGACTTCCTGACCGACCAGGTAGCGCTGCTCCACCCATCCCGTCACGCCCGTTGCGGTACGCACTTTGACGAAGCGGCGGTCATGGTCGAGCACTTCCACGCGCTCGCCGTTTTTCACCACTCCGGTTTTTTCGTACACCGCCGCCACGCGGTCGCGCAGGATGGCCTGAACTCCGGAAACGTAGGCGATCTCCAGCACGCGTCCGCGGCCGCGATTGCAGCCGGTAAAAAACAAGGTGCTGGCCAGGCAAAGCGCGATCGGCATCGATCGGAGTGTCGCGAATCGAAGTGTCGACGACCGAAGTGTCGACGATCGGAGTTTCGCCGCTCGAGGCAGAGATGTAGGGAGGAACTTCACCGGATCAAACTTTTACTATAGCGCGGCGCGCCGGCGCTGGAAAGTGATCAGCGCGTATCGGACGATCCGAGATTTCCCCGTCAACATTTCTTGCCTTGTTACTCTTAGGGTATTAACCCCTGTTTACCACTACCCCCCTCCCCCCGGTCTACTGGAATCATAGGGTTAGGTGATATCGAGCCGCCAAAATCTAAAGCCTAAAGGACTTATTTGCAAAATATTCCGGAATAAAGAGTTAGCTGAATTTCTTGGCTAATTCTATTGCTATTCATAGAAGTTTCTGCTTTTTGACCACCGCTTTTCGCAAGGATTTTAGTTATCAAAGAGCCACTAGTAGGTGGCGGGCGCACTTTGTCCCCCTGCCCCAATCAGATTTCCATTGTCGCGCATGGCAGGTGGGAAGTCTGTGATGGTGCACACAGATGGTTTGTGATGAAAAAAGTCAAAGGCGGATACCATGGTGCGGACAGACTGCCACCCACCCTTCGCGAAAAGCACGCGAAGGATGGGGCACCCTCCTTCGTGGTTGTGCTAGGGAAACTCTGATCAAGTGTCGGCAAAAGGCATTAACCACAGGGTACACAGGGGTACACGGAGGCCGCCGGGAACTTAATCAGAACTTCCCTAGCGGAAGGCTGTGCCAGCCCGGGTTAGTTGATGATCAGCGTCGCCTTGGCCGTAAGGTTGGTACCCGGATAGGTCGCAATCACATCATAAGTGCCGGGAGTGGCTGCGGTGGACGTGCAAGTCTGGCTTGGGGTCCCCTGGGCGCAGCCGATTCCGGTTGCAATAGTCGTGGTCCCGGTCAGGTACACCGTAAGGGTCGCCGTTTCGCTAAGGTCGTTCGCCGGAATATTGCTATTGTTGGCATACACCGTAAATGTAGTGCTAGCGGTTGCAGCCATGCTTTGGCTTGTGGGAGCTATGGAAATTGCCGAGATAACAACGTAAGCGGTGGCGGTAGCTGTGGAGGTGACGCTTTGATCGCTAGCGGTGATGGTCGCTGTGCCGCCGCCAACCCCAGTCAGCTTGGCACTGCCATTGCCGGTGACGGTCACCACCGTAATGTCACTACTCGACCAGGACACGCCGCTGGTCAAGTAGCTGCCCTGCCCGTCGCTGTTGACACCATAAGCCTGCAAGGTAGTCGAAGTTCCCACTTCGACGGAGGGAGCGGTCGGATTGATGGTGAGCGAAGTCAACGTCGGGTCGAGAAAGAACCCATTGCAGGCGGCTCCCATCGCCGCTGCAACCAGCGCGCCAAAGGCCAGCGTCAAAGGCAGTCTTTTCCCTGTGAACCTGCGTCTAGTGCTCATAAGTAATCGCCTCGAATAATTCTAGCAGAACGCCCGGCGCTTGCTCGGTTGCCGATAGTGCATGACTGGGGACACACCTTCGCACATCCTGCTCGAAGCGCTCTTCAGTATCAGTATCAGCAAAGGAACGGGGCGCGATTCTGAACTTGCGCGGTTTTCTGGGAGGCCGGGGATTTTGCGGCGCTGCGAGCAAGTGCATAGGCATTTGCGCGGTCAATTACAGAGGTCCTTCGCTGCGCTCAGGATGACAGCCTGGATTTATGCCACGGACTTGGGACGCCACTTTAATACGGCGGTGCAGAGCGCTAGAACCTTCTAATCTTTCAGCGGGACAATGGTTTGGTCGCCACGGCAAAAGGTTGCCACTTTCACCAAGCCTCCTCGCGCCTGGGGCAAGGTCACCACCGGTCCGTAGCAATACACGGCGTGCCCGGTTGCGGCGAAATACCATTGCCCGCCCTTCTTCTTTGCCGGTTGCTGGCTAACGGTGGGAGAGATCTGGGAAGGTGGCGCCAGCTTGGGAACGGGAAGAGACAGGATGAGGGCTAGGGCCAGGGTCTTCATGATTGCGTCTCGCTTGCTTTGCGGCCACCACATTAGGCCGCGTTTCACAGAACCGCTTCTCTTCTTACTCTTTTACAATCTGTGTCCAAACAAATCTGGATCTGAAAACTCTGAATGCAAAACCCGAATCGCTTTCGCCGATCCGCAACCCTCACGCTATTACGGCCGCTAGATCGCCCGCGTGCAGCGCCGCACATCCTCCAGATCCGCGGCCGGCCTCCGGGGAGCTTCCTTCGTGGAGTGGGCCGATTTACCGGGTCGTTTTGTTTCTTTGTCCGCTCCTTTTGCCCCTGCCGCCGAATTGCCGGGATCCGCATTGCCGGGATCCGCCGTCTTTGCGCTCCGCCGGGCGCAGACGCCTTGTCGTGCGACCGCTTGCTGTCGTCACGAGCCAGCTTGCCTTTCAGCGTGGCCAGTTGCGTACTGTCCTTCAACATCTCGCGGATTAAACTGCGCTGCGATTCGATGGTCTTACCCTGCTCGAAAACCAGCATGGTCAGAATGCCGTAGGAGACGATGAACAAAATCACCAGCAGCGGCAGGATGACCGCTGGCCGCGTCGTCGTTTTAAGAGCTGCTACGCACTCAGCGCTGCGAATGACAGTCAAAGTTCGCCCCCAGCTCGTCCCATACACTCCGGACCTCACAAAGGAGCACTGCACCCGTGAATCCATACGAAAAGGATATGTAAGTGTGTGTTGCGAACGGAGTTAGTAGGCGGAGACGGGATCGGGCCGGGCCCGCGGATGCAAGCATCTGCACTTTATGAGTAACCAAACCATCGTACCCAAGCCGTCCTGCCCAAGCTAGTTCGCTCGAACCAGTCGCCCGGAAACCCGCGCCAGCCAAGGCCTTTGGAGGGGGCGCCGCCGGTTCGCCGGGAAATTCGCCGGGAAAATTCGTTTGACCGCAACATTCGGATAGTCCGCGCGGCGCGACTGCCCTATGTTACCGTGCATGGCCACCAATGCGATACTTTCAGAAGAAGAAACGATGAAACGAACTCCACAACCAACCGCCGTGCCAAAGGCAGTTCAGATAGACGACCGCCGCTGGCAAGCCGTCGTCGGGCGCGACGGCTCCCTCGACGGCACATTCGTTTTCGGCGTTTCCAGCACCGGCGTATTCTGCCGTCCGTCGTGTCCCGCCAAACGCCCGCGCCGCGAGAACGTCAGCTTTTTCGATCATGCCCTCCAAGCCGAGCAGGCCGGCTATCGCGCCTGCCTGCGTTGCCGTCCGAAGGCGGTGGACGGAAATCCTCAATCCGCGCTGGTGCGGTCGATTTGCCGCTACATCGAGCAGCACATCGAAGGTCAATTGACGCTCAGCCTGCTGGCCAAAGAATTCCGCCGCAGTCCCTTCCACTTGCAGCGCACGTTCAAATCGGTGCTCGGCGTGTCGCCCAAGGCCTACATGGACGCCTGCCGCCTCCGCCAGGTGAAACAAAACTTACAGGCTGGCCACTCCGTAACCACCGCGCTCTACGCCGCCGGATACGGCTCCAGCAGCCGTCTCTACGAGCGCACCGCCACGCAGCTAGGCATGACCCCGGAGAAGTACCGCCGAGGCGCCGTGGCCGCCGTCGTTCGCTATACCATCTTTCGCTATACCGTCTTTCGCGATACCAGCGTCCGCTACCCCGGCTCGCCTCTCGGCCACATGCTTATCGCCGCCACCGACAAGGGCATCTGCGCCATTCAGTTCGGCGATTCCGAGCAGCAGCTCCAACAAGGCTTGATGCGCGAGTTTCCGTTCGCCGTTCGCCGCCGCGACGATGCCGCCATGTCGCAATGGCGAGAGAACCTAACCCGCCTCATTCAAGGACATGAGCTTAATCCCTCGCTTCCGCTCGACATAAGGGCGACCGCGTTTCAACGCCGAGTCTGGGAAGCGCTGCAAAAAATTCCCCGAGGAGAAACGCGCTCCTACAGCGCCGTGGCGAAAAAGATCGGAATGCCCAAAGCCACCCGAGCCGTAGCCCGAGCCTGCGCCACCAACCCCGTAGCAGTAGCAATCCCCTGCCACCGAGTAGTGCGCCAAGATGGCGAGTTAGGCGGCTACCGCTGGGGCATAGAGCGCAAAGAGCAACTGCTCGCGATGGAGAAAGAGGCAGGAGCGTAGAACGTTGTTAGTTATCAACAACTATCCCGGTAAACGACCGAGGAATACAATCAGCGAGGTGCCCCACTCATCGCGTTCTTTGCGATGAGTGGGATTGCGCCTACTCCACCTGCTTCGTGATATTCAGAAGCACCCCAACGCACATCAGGGTCACAAACAGCGACGATCCGCCATAGGAAACGAACGGCAGCGGGATGCCTTTGGTTGGCATCAGGCCGAGCACGACGCTGATATTGATGAAGGCCTGCAGCACGATCATGCTGGTGATTCCGACGGCCAGGAAGCGGCCGAAGCTATCTTGCGTGCGCAACGCCGCGCGCGTGCCGCGCCAGAGGAAGATCGCAAACAGAATGATGACGGTGAGCGCTCCGACCAGTCCCAACTCTTCGGCGGTGACCGCGAAAATAAAATCCGTGTGCGGTTCGGGAAGATAAAACAATTTTTGCTTCCCTTCCATCAGCCCAAGTCCGGTCACGCCGCCGGTCGAGACCGCGATCAGCGACTGGATAATGTGGAAGCCAAATCCCTTCGGGTCGGCGTAGGGATTCAGAAAGGCCAGGATGCGATCTTTCCGGTACGACACGTGAAAGATCAGGAAATAGAGCGGCACGAGCGCGGCCGCGAAGGCGTATCCGAAGTAGCGCAGGCGGATGCCGGCGACGAACAGGACGCAAGCGGTAATGCCCGCGCAGGCGATGGCGGTGCCGAGGTCCGGCTGAAAAACAATCAGCCCCAGAAAAATTACGGTGGGCGCCACTGCGGGAATCAGCGTATTGCGCCAGTCGTCCATGACCATGGCCTTGGTTTTGTTTTCGAGAAACCACGCGAGAAACAGGATGAGCGCGGGCTTGGCCAGTTCCGAAGGCTGCAACGAAATCGGACCCACGTGAAACCAGCGGTGCGTGCCGTGGGCGCGATCAAGAAAAAAAACCGAGATGAGCAGAAGCGTGGTAGAGCCCAGAAACGAGAAAACCAGCGCCGGATGCTGCAGGCGTTTGTAATCCACCTTCATGGCCACGACCATCACGGCCAGTCCCGCAACCGCCCATACCAGTTGCTTCAGCAGGAATTCGTAGGCCGACCCAAACCGCTCCTTGGCCATCACCGCCGAGGCGCTGAAGATCATGACCAGCCCGATAAAAACCAGGATCATGGTCACGGTGAACATCCAGCGATCGACGCTGACGCGCTTGGCCATAAACAATCTATTTCACCACGGAGACAAGGAGACATGGAGGAGTTTCGACCGTGGATTTAGGGAAGGGGATAACTGAGTTGGTTCCGGCGCAGTGCGTGCGACGATTAGGCGCTGCATCCGTCTAAAGCCGATGCCCAGCCTGGCATCACGCAGCAACTCTGAAGGCACCCTACGTAGATCGAGACATCGCCAGGGAATGCACCGTCTCTTTGAACACCCGCCCGCGGTGTTCGTAACTCTGGAACTGATCGAAGCTGGCGCAGGCCGGAGCAAGAAGAACGACGTCGCCGGCCACAGCCGATTCGCTGGCGCGTCTGACGGCGTTTTCCAGAGTCTCCGCATGTTCGATTTCGGCAGCACCCTGAATCTGCGATTCGATCTTGGCGGCCGCGGCTCCTATGGTGTAGACGCGCTTCACCCGCTGTCGCAATAAATCATTGAGCACGGTGTAGTCGCTGCCCTTATCCTTACCCCCGAGAATCAGGTGCAGATGCATTCGCCGGGAAAGATTCCAGTGCCTTGATGGTGGCGTCAACGTTCGTGGCTTTGGAGTCGTTGTAGTAATCCACGCCCGCCACCTTGGCCACGAATTCCAACCGGTGCTCGACGGCTTTGAAATTCCGGACAGCCTGGCGGATCTGTTCGGGCTGGCAGCCGACAAGCATGCCGATAGAAACTCCCGCCAGCACATTTTCCAGGTTGTGCGCGCCTTTCAGCGGTACTTCCGCCAGCGGCATGATCTCGCGTTCGCTATGGCCGTCCCGGAAATAGATATGCGTGCCACGGGCAAAGGCTCCCTTTTCAATCTCCTTGTTCCGGCTGAACCAGAACAACTGCGCGCGAGTACGATCCGACAATCCAGCGGTGGTCGGTTCATCGGCGTTGAGAACGGTGAAATCATCGGCACGTTGGTTCTCGAAGACGCGCGCTTTGGCGTTGACGTAATTGGCAAAAGTCTTGTGGCGATCGAGATGGTCGGGCGTGATGTTCAGAATCACCGCGATGCGCGGACGAAATTCAACGATCGTTTCCAGCTGAAAGCTTGATACTTCCAGCACCGTCCAGGTCGCGGGCCCGGCCTGATCCACCAGACTGATGGCTGGCGTGCCGATATTGCCGCCAACCAGTGTGGAGAACTTTCCGGCGGCAATAATTTCGCCGGCCAATGAAGTGGTGGTGGTTTTGCCGTTGGCTCCGGTAATGGCGACGATCGGGCCGGCCAGAAATCGCGCCGCGAGTTCGATTTCGCCGATCACCGGCTCTCCCAGGTTGCGCGCCTGCACCAGTTGCGGCGCATCGACCGGCACGCCCGGGCTGAGGACGATCAAGTCTTGCCCGCGAAACGTGCGGTCGCCATGGCCGCCGGTTTCGACCGTGATCCCATGCTCCAGCAAGAGCAGGATTTCATTGCGCAGCTCGGATGCGGGCTTGGAATCCGACACCGTGACGCGAGCGCCGCGCGACTTCAGAAAGAGCGCGGAGGCCACGCCGGATTTGCCGAGACCAACGACCAGCACGCGTTTGTTGTTGAGATCCATCAAGTTCAATTGGTAATTGGGTAATTTGTAATTTGGTAATTTGAAACCATGCATGCCCCGTGATCCCAGGGTTTTCAAATTACCAAATTACCCGATTACAAAATTACAAAATCTCTTCTTATCGTCAGTTTCAGTGTCGTCAGCGCAAACAGCGCGAAGACCAGCGATGCGATCCAGAAGCGCACAATCACCTTCGACTCCGACCAGCCCAGCAGTTCGAAGTGATGGTGGATCGGCGCCATCTTGAAAATGCGTTTCTTGCGCAGCTTGTAGGAACCAACCTGCAGGATCACCGACAGCGCCTCGATGACGAAAATACCTCCGATGAACGGCAGCAAGAGCTCCTGTTTGATCATAACGGCTATGGTGCCAATCGCGCCGCCCAACGCCAGCGAGCCGACATCGCCCATAAACACTTCCGCCGGATGCGCGTTATACCAGAGAAATCCAATGGAGGAACCGACCATGGCTCCGCAAAAAATGGTGAGCTCGCCGATCTGCGGCATGCTCTGCAATTCAAGGTAGGTGGCAAAAGTGGCGTGGCCGCTGAGGTAGGTGAGAACCGCGAGCGCTCCGGCCGCGATCACCGTACAGCCGATGGCGAGCCCGTCAAGGCCGTCGGTAAGATTCACGGCGTTGCTCGATCCGACAATCACAAGCACCACAAAGGCCACGAACGGCAGGAAGGCCAGCGGCCAAAGTTGGGGATGAACCGCCCATCTTTCGATCACCAGGTCCGGGTGAAACTGCTTGAGGAATGGGACCAGCAGCCTGGTGGAGTACTCTCCGCGGTACTGCAAAACAATCAGTGCGACTGCAATCAGGATGCTGGCCACGGCCTGAAAGCCCAGTTTGGCACGCGCGGTAAGACCGAGATTGCGGTGATGAACCACTTTCAGGTAGTCGTCGGCAAAACCGATCGCAGCGAAGGCGAGCGTGGCAAACACGGCGATCCAGACGAACGGATTGCTCAGGTCCGCCCAGAGCAACGTCGGCACCAGGATGGCGATGGCGATCAGCAACCCGCCCATGGTCGGCGTACCCGCTTTTTTCTGATGAGCCTGCGGCCCCTCTTCGCGGATGTACTGCCCGATCTGGAAATCGCGCAGACGCCGAATCACCATGGGCCCAACGATCAGGCCGGTGAAAAGAGCGGTAAGGCTGGCAAAGGCTGTGCGAAAAGTCAGGTAACGAAAAATGCGGAATGGCGGAAAGTAATGGAAGAGCTTCAGGTAGAGCAGCCAGTAGAGCAATCCGCCTCCGACACCAGCTGTCAGCTGTCAGCTGTCAGCTCTCAGTTACTAAACGCCGTCTCATACAATCGTCTTGGCAGGGCGGTGCCCCAGGTTCGCGCCCGTCCTTTGGGCGCTGACCTGGGCGAAGCCAGAGCCGATAACGACGAGGGCTTAAGCCCCTGAGGGAGCCCTCGTTTACTCCTTAGGTACCGATCTTCTGTCTCCACGTCTCCAGCGCTTTTTCCAGCTTCACGCCGCGGGACGCTTTCAGCAATACGACATCGCCTTCGCGAGCCTCGCGCGCGAGCCACTCGCCGGCTTCTTCCGGCGTCCCGACGAATTCCGCTCCCATCCCCGCTTCGCGAGCCGCTTCCACCATCGGCTTCGCCAAGCCCCGCACGCCGAGCAGGAAGTCAAGTTTACTTCCTGCACATGTAACGCCCGCACTCGCGATGCAGTTGCTCGCTGGTGGCGCCGAGTTCCAGCATCTCGCCGGCGACCACAATCCGGCGCCGGGCGGGCATGGCAGCCAGAGTATCCACGGCAGCCATAAGCGCCTTCGGACTTGAATTGTAGCAATCGTACAGCACGGTGATGTTACCCAGTTGGACGACCTGTCCGCGCTTGTCGGCGGGCTGTAGAGACGGCAGCGCTGCGGCGATCTCTGACGGCGTAATGCCGTGCTCCAGCGCAATGGCAGCCGCGGCGAGCACGTTGTACACGTTGTGCTTGCCGAGCAGCGGGCTCTGCACCGACTGGCGCAATTCGCGGCTGACGAGATCGAAGCGCGTGCCTTCGGCCCCCAGCACCTCGATGTTTTCCGCCCTCACGTCCGCAGGAACACCTGCCGTGGGCTTCAATCCAAACATGACGACCTTGCCCTTGAAGTCGCGGCCGAACTGGCAGACATATTCATCGTCGGCATTCAACACGGCTGTGCCGCCGTGCGGAAGAGCTTCGATCAGTTCATATTTCCCGCGCGCGATTCCGGCGATGGAGTCGAAGCTCTCCAGGTGCACGGGGGCAACGTTGGTGACTACGGCCTGGTTCGGCAGGGCGATGCGAGCGAGCGCGGAGATTTCGCCGGCGTGGGACATCCCCATCTCGACCACGGCGAGATCGTATTCCGGCTCGAGAGTCAGCAGCCCGAGCGGCAGACCAAAATGATTGTTGAAATTTCCCTTGGTGCGATGCACGCGGTACTTGATCGCGAGCAAATGGGCCATCGCTTCTTTGGTGGTGGTCTTGCCCATCGAACCGGTGACGCCGATGGCCGTCTTGCCCCAAATTTTTCGGACTGCCGTCGCCAGCGTCTGCAGCGCAACCAGAGTGTCGTCGACGGCAAGCAGGCCGGCGGGGCTGGAAAGATTGGAATAGCGCGCCAACTGATCCTTTCGAACCACCGCGCCAATCGCGCCCCGGCTCAGCGCCTGCTCGACGAAGTCGTGACCGTCGAGGCGTTCGCCTTTGACCGCAAAAAAGAGTTCGCCGGGTTGCACGGTGCGGGAATCGATGGAATATCCCTGGGCCGTAGCGCGACCGTCGTATTGGCCGGTCGCAGACATGAATTCGGCGATGCGCGAGAGAAGAAGTTTCATGCGGTCTTCCCCGCGTTGCCCGCCTTCGCGGCGCTCTTGCAGTCGTAGCCCAGGGCCTTCAGGTTCTCGCGCGCAACGTCCACATCGTCGAACGGAATCGTTCCCTCTTTTGTGATCTGCACTTTTTCATGTCCCTTGCCCGCGAGCAGCACGATGTCGCCGGGGGCTGCCTGTTGCAGAGCGAAGGCGATAGCCTTGCGGCGGTCGGGCTCCATGAAATATTTTGCGCCCGACTTCTGCAGTCCAACCACAGCATCGTTCATGATGGCCAGCGGATCTTCAGAGCGCGGGTTGTCGGAAGTGAGTACGACGAAGTCGCTGCCCTTGCCCGCGGCCTCGCCCATCAGCGGACGCTTGGTGCGATCGCGATCTCCGCCGCAGCCGAAAAGCGTGATGACCTTGCCTTTGAGGCCGGCGCGCGCGACAAAATCGCGAGCCAGCGCGGTGAGGTTGCGGAGCGCGTCGTCGGTGTGCGCGTAATCCACGACCACCGTGAAGGGCTGGCCGCAATCCACGCGCTCGAAGCGGCCGGGAACACTCGTAAGGTCGAAGATTCCTTTGGCGATCGCCTCGGCCGAACAATCGCGCGCATGACCGGCAGCAGAAGCTGCGAGCACGTTGTACACATTCACATTGCCGATCAGCGGAGACCACATGGCGATCTTTCCCGAGGGCGTCACCATTTGAAAACGGGTTCCGCGCGGCGTGATTTCGACGGATTCGGCATGAAAGTCGCAGTCGCCGGAGGTCAGACCGTAGGAGAGCACCAGCGCGCTCTTCTTTTTGCAAAGCTTCCAGAGCTGGCGCCCGTATTCATCGTCAATGTTAAGAACGGCGGCGCGCGGCGGATCCGTCCCGCAGCCTTCGAAAAGCACCTGTTTGGCGCGGAAGTAATTCTCCATCGTGCCGTGGTAATCGAGATGGTCGCGCGTGAGATTCGTGAATACGGCCACATCAAAAGGAATTCCAAAAACACGCTGTTGCTCCAGCGCGTGCGATGACACTTCCATCACCGCTTCGGTGACTCCCAGGCCCAGGCCCTCCGACAGAAGCCGGTTCAACTCGAGCGCTTCCGGCGTGGTGTGCGGAGCTGGGAGAATCTTCCCGGCAACGTGATATTCGATGGTTCCGACCAGCGCGGTCTTGCGTCCGGCCGCTTGCAATATCGATTCGATCAGGAAGGCGGTCGTGCTTTTTCCGTTTGTGCCGGTAATTCCAGTATTCGCAATTCGCTCGGCAGGACGCTTGTAGAAATTCGCGCTCAGGCGGGCGAGCGCGCGGCGTCCATGCACGACTTGCGCCCAGGCAACCGCGGGACGCGGCGTTTCGGCGGCGGAATCGGTGACGATGGCAACCGCTCCGGCAGCGATGGCTTGATCGATGAAGCGATTGCCGTCGCTGGTCTCGCCCTTCATGGCGACAAAAACAGTTCCGGGACGCACCCGCCGGGAATCGTATTCCACCCCAGCAACGGCCGGGTTTCCGCTCTGCGAGAGAACCTCGGCGCCCTGCAGGAGTTGTTGGAATGTCATTGCAGTGATTATAAATAGCCTGGGTGATGGCTCCCTGTGTACCTCTGTGTCCTCTGTGGTTCAGGGTTTACTTCTCAACCACAGGGAACACAGGGTCCACAGAGGAAAGCAAAGCCTATCTGCCGAAACGCACCATAATGCGCGATCCCGCCGCGACGTGCGCGCCGGGCTGTGGCGATTGTTCGCGGGCAACGCCGCTGCCGATGGCGTCGAGATCGAGCCCGGCGTCCTGCGCCGCCTCAATCGCAACGCGCAGATTTTTGCCGAGGAACGATGGGACCTCGATCCCTCCCTCTTCCACGTCGAGAACCACTGTTCCGCTCGCCGGCGATTTCTGCGCGAGTGAATTCTCGGATTGCGCGGCAGATTGTGCAGCGAACTCGCAGCCGCTGTCGTCAAGCCGCTCAGCGCCGGATGATCCGCATCTGTCGCGGTATGCGCGGCGGGAACGACCTGGGCTCCAATCGCGCCGGGCTTGGCCGCGGTTGGAATAATGGGCGTTTCATTGGCTTCGGCCATATCCAGGCTGGCGCCAAGATGATCGGGCGAGCTTTCTTCCAGACTAGCGTCAGGGACATCGCGGCGAGCCAGCAACACCTGGCGGCTCGGCGGAAGCTGAACATCATGCGGAACGTGCAGATACTCGAGCACCTGTTGCGTGATCCGCTGGAAGACCGGCGCCGAGACCTGACCTCCCTGGTGCAGGCCGACGGCGGAGTCGAGGATCACCACCACAGCAATTTGCGGATCGTTGATGGGAGCAAACCCAGCAAAAGACGCCACATACTTCGTCTTCGAGTAAGCGCCGGTCGCCGGGTCGACCTTCTGCGCCGTCCCGGTTTTGCCCGCCGAACTGTAGCCCTCGAGAATAGCTTTGCGCCCGGTGCCGTGCAGCACCACTCCCTGCAGCATCTGTCGCATCTCGGCCGCGGTCAGCGATGAAATCACCCGCGTCCCCTCGGCCGGCTGAAACGCGATCGTTTGCGGAGCATTCTGCGGCGCAATCGTGCCAGCCACAATGCGTGCCGGGACGCGCACGCCGTCGTTGGCAATCGTCGAAATCAGCGAAGCCAGCTGCAGCGGCGAAATGCCAATCTCCTGGCCCATGGAAATCGCGCCAATGGAAACTTTCGACCAGCGTCGCACCGGCTTCGTCAGCCCGCGCGTTTCGCCGGCAAGTTCGATCCCGGTCTGCTGGCCGAATCCGAAGGCGCGAATGTATTTGTAGAGCCGCTCGTCGCCGAGTCGCAGCGCGACTTTGATGGCGCCCACGTCGCTCGACTCCGCAATGATGTCGGCGACCGAGAGCATGCCATGCGGCCTGCTGTCGCGGATGCGCATGCCATTGATGACAATCGATCCCATCTGGCAGTCAAACATTTCGTCCGGTCGCGTGATCTTCTCTTCCAGTCCGGCGGAGATAGTCACCATCTTGAAAGTCGAGCCGGGCTCGTAAATGTCGCTGACGGCGCGGTCTTTCAGGGCGTCGTTCTTAATTTCCTTCCGAATATTCGGATTGAATGTGGGCCGGTTGGTGAGCGCCAGAATCTCGCCGGTGTGAGGATTCTCCACGATCGCCGTGCCGGCAATGGCGTGGGTCTCTTCCATCCCGCGCTCGAGTTCCCGTTCGGCAATGTACTGGATGTTCTGATCGATGGTGAGGACGACGCTGTTGCCGGCTTCGGGCTCCTTTTCAACACTGGCAAACCAGCGCTTGCGCGCGTCGACGGAAATCATCAGCTTGCCGGGCTTGCCCTGCAGTTGCTGGTTGAATTGTCGCTCCAGGCCGCTCAGTCCCTGATCGTCGGTGCCCACATAGCCCAGAATTTGCGCCGCCAGTTCGCGCTTGGGATAAAAGCGCTTGGGCTCTTTCTGGAAGTGGATGCCTTGCAGATTCAGCGCGCGGATGCGCTCAATCGATTCGGCATCGGCCTTGCGCGCCACCCAGCAGAAGGTCTTGTGGGCGCCGCAGTCAGCGAGCACGACGCGCGGATCGTCGTGCGTAATGCGCGAAATCAGGCTAATGGCATTGGCGAGATCGGGAGTTTCCGAAGGCACCACGAAAGCCGAGTCCACCTGGATCGACATAGCCAGCTCCCGCCCAGCGCGATCGTAGATGACGCCGCGCTTCGGCGAGAGGTCGAAACTGCGCTGCTGCTGATGCTGGGCGCGGCGCTCGAAATCGCCGTAGCAGAAGATTTGCAGATAGACGAGCCGCAGGCAGATGGCCAGCAGCCAGAGGCACAGCAATCCAGACAAGGCGTAGAGCCTGAATCTTGCGTCGTTCGAAGAGGTACTCGCCGCCATTTCAGTTCCCAGTTCTCAGTTCTCAGTTCTCAGTGAAAAAGCTCGCGGCTGCCTGCTGAGAACTGAGAACTGGGAACTGAGAACTGATTTACCGCGCCGATACCACCGCGACCGGAGCCAATCTGGCCATCACCGGCGTAGCTGCATCGCTGGCGGAATCCATGCGCTGCACCTGGCCAGGCTGCGGCGATTGCAGGCCGAGTTTGCGCGCCATCACATCAATTCGCTCCGGATCGCGCAGCGACGCCTCTTCCAGGCGCAGGGCCCGGTTCATTTCCGTAAGACCCTCGCGCTCCGACCGCAGCGTCTCGATCTTGTACCCGTATTCAATGGCGCGGAAATGCTGCAGCGCGTATCCCATGACCAGCAGGAACAAGCAACCGAGCGCCAGTCCGAAGTATTTCATCTCGCGCGCGCGGCGCGGGTCTTCGACTTTGACCAGGCGCGAGTTGTCGATGGTCTTGCGGAAATAAATTTCCGGGGTCCCCAGCCAGCAGGACTTGCGCCGACTGAAAGGAGCTGCGTTTTGCATGGCCACGGCGCTCATGATTTATGCCACTCCAAGAGATTGGGAATCGTAGTCGGCTTTTTCCTGAACGGAAGGGAGCCAGGGTTGAGCGAGTATGGGTTGAACGAGTACGGGTTGAGCGAGCATGGGTTGACCAACCATGGCTTGAACAAACATGGGTTGAACCGCCGCCGGTTCGGCGACCATGGGTTCGAGTGCCGATGCGTCGCCGACCAAGGCTCTGTCCGCTCGTGCCCTCTTTTCCACGCGCTCCACCGTTGCCATCAGATCTTCAATCAGAGTGCCGGTAAATGTCATTTCGAATATTCCAGTTTTCTTCTCCGGACTCGGCCTTGTTCTGTCTTTTCTTGGCCGCTCCGGGAAAACTCCACCACAGAGTTGCGGCCTCTTCATGCGGAACGGCCGCCATTCCCAAACTCTTTACCCGGCGCGCCTTACCATCACCGCACCGGAAGCCGGGGCCCCCGGCACGCGCGCTTTTCGCGTGACGGGGTGGTCGAGCCCGGCAGTTTCTCCGGACAAACCCAAGTAGCGCCGGCATCTCGCCGGCCGGGTGCCCCACTCATTCGCGTACTTTGCGAATGAATGGGCCCTTTCGGCGCTATACTTTTTCGGCCGCGCGCATCTTGGCGCTGCGCGACCGCGGATTGCGCTCGATCTCTTCTTCGCCCGCCGTCACCGGCTTCTTGGTCAGCAGCCGGTAGCAGCCCTGCTTCGCGCCCTCGCGAAGCGCATCCTTGACGATTCTGTCTTCGAGCGAGTGAAAGCTGATCACCACCAGCCTTCCTCCCGGCTTCAGCACCCGGGGCGCCGCCTCCAGCAGTGCTTTCAGATCGTCCAGTTCACGGTTTACGAAGATTCGGAGAGCTTGAAAGGTTCGCGTCGCCGGATGAATCCGCTCATGTTTCAGATTCATTGACCGGGCCGCGGCCGATATCACTTCGACAAGTTGCTTCGTCGTGCGTATCGGCCGCGACCGGACAATGGCTCTGGCGATTCTCCGCGACCTCCTTTCCTCACCGAATTCGTAAATCACATCGGCCAGCTCGCGCTCGTCGATGTGGTTTACCACTTGTTCGGCGGTCTCGCCGGACATCGGGTTCATCCGCATGTCCAGCGGTCCTTCCGCCTGAAAACTAAATCCCCGCGCCGGGTCCGAGAGCTGCAAACTGCTAACCCCCAGATCCGCCATCAAACCGTCCAGAGAAGCCGGAGCAACGCGCAACCCAACTTCCGCAAACGATCCATGTATCAACGTGACGGTCGGCCAATCCGATTTCAGTCGCTGCTCCTCGGTCGTCAGTCGCTCGCCAGTGCCTTCACTGAGAACTGAAAACTGAGAACTGAGAACTGCCCTCGCCCTCTCCAGCGCCGCCGGATCCTTATCGAAGCCAATCAAATGTCCCAGTGCGCCGAGGCGTCTTGCGATTTCGTAACTGTGCCCGCCCAGGCCCACTGTGGCATCCAGATAAGTTCCGCCACGCTTTACGGCCAGAAAATCGATCGCTTCTTTTAAAAGAACTGGAACATGGCCAACTTCTCCATGCCCACCCCGCTCGGGGGTGTCGGTTGAATCTGAATCCCTGTCCACTAGATGCCCAAATCGTCGAGCGTCTTGATGTCTTCATCCGTGAAGGGCTCTTTAATCTCCTTGTCGAGCGCTTCCAGGTTCCGAACTTCCAGATAGGTCAGATTGCCGAGCACTGCCACTTCCCCGCGAATCTGCGCCGCTTCACGCAGTGTCTGCGGGATCAGCAGGCGCCCCTGCCCGTCCATCTCTACGACCTGCCCGTAATAATTCGTGCGCGTCAAGAACTTTTTCTTCGTCGGATTGAAAGTGGACAGCGCCGCGAGCTTCTGCTCGATTCGCTCCCACTCCTCGAAGGGATACACTTGAGCAACAATTCCATCCTGACTTGTGATGTAGAATTTCTGCGCATATTTCTCGTCGATCACGCGCTTGAATTCCGCCGGGACTTTTAACCGTCCCTTTTCGTCGACGCGCGTTGGATGATTGCCGCGAAACATGTGCCCTGCTCACCGCTCTTGATGAAAATGACGGGTTCCGTTTACTTATGGCTGCTACCACAGCCACTACCACGGGGGAGGTTAAAGCGGTCAAAAAAGCAGTGGATTCGGGTTTGTTGGGCCGGTTTTTTTCGGTGTCAGTCTCGGAAACCACTGGCGCCTCGAAAGTTAGCGTTCGTACCCACAACCTCTAATGTTTGGTCCACTTTGGACCACTTTTTTCCACAATACGCCGAATTCATCGATTGTCAACTACAAAGTTTCATGTTGAGAATTGGCTAACGGACTCAAGGTGTAAAACGCGAAATCTTGCGGTTAACTGGAAAGATGACCACTAGGGTTTGTGTTTAGAGAATTGGTTCACTACCCCAGAAAATTGTGCACCCTCCAGCCTGGCGAGAAATTTTCTTCGAGAAGATGGCGGGTGCTCCATCCTTGCGCGTTTTTTGCGCAAGGGTGGAATTCCACGGCTGCGTCCCGCTAAGAATTCCGGCACGCAGAGTTTCTCAGCACCTTTTCAGGCCGGAGCGTAACGCTTGATGGAGATGCCTCGTGCGTGTTCTCGCGTTTTCGCCACGTCATAGGCTAGTTGCATCCGGAGAAGGTGATCCATATCCGGGCCGAACGCCTTTTCGATGCGCAGCGCCATTTCCGGTGTCAGCGAGGCCTTGCCGTGCAGCAGGTCGGAGAGCGTGGCCCGGCGTACCTGCAAAATCTCCGCCGCCTTCGACACGCTGAGGCCGAGGGCTTCGACGACTTCGGTTCTAATCAGGTCGCCCGGATGCGGCGGCTTCTTCATGGGCACCACGCGCGTGATGTGGAAGAGAAAAACACCGATTCCAATATGTACGGCCACACCGTACATGTCAAGCGGCCCGGTCACGCCGGACTAAAGTGCTTCTGCGCACACGAGTATTTCGAGGATCGGGAAAGATGTCCATAAAATTGAGAATGCTAGCTGCCGCTCCCGCCCTTGTCGCATCTACCGCGGGACTCCACGCACTTGACCCGCTGGAGTACACTTGTGCCGAATTCAAGCCAAACTTAAACGGGGGGCACAATGAAGCTGAACACGGCTCGGGTGTGGCTCGGAGGCATTGCCGGTGGAGTGGTGTGGAATGCATGGAGCTTCTTTATTCAGACGCGACTGGGCCCGTTCTACGAGCCCCTGCAAAAGCAAGGCTTGCTCCTCAAGCAACCACGCTATCCGTTTTTCGTCGGGCAGTGGATTGTTCTCCTGTTCGTGATGTCGATTCTCCTGGCGTATCTCTACGCGTGGAGTCGCGCCACCGCCGGCGCCGGACCGAAGACGGCTCTCAAAATCGGCATGATCGTCGGCTTCTTCGCGGGCATGCCCGAGCAACTTTGCGCAAGCCACCTGGTCGCCGGTTCCGCGCATGTTGCCGCTAGGATGGATGCTCGAACTGTGGATAGGCGCGATCCTGGCAACGGTGGTCGCGGGTTTCCTGTACAAAGAGTGAATCGAAGAACATTCTGTAGAGAAGCGGCTTGCCCCGTCTCCTTCCCCATCCCTCGGGCGTTTCTCAGTTACTAAGATGGCGGTAAACCTACCATGCTGCTGCCGCGTTTCTTTTGCCATTGGAAGTGAAAAAGAAAACGGCCAGGAAAAACTCCCGGCCGTTTCAGGAGGATCGAGGATCTTGGTGCAATAGCAGCTCGGCCTTACCGCCCCTCAAGCCGAAAGACTAAAAGTCGTAGTCTTCCGGTGTGCAGGGGCAGTTGCCGTAGCCGCTGCCAATCGTTAGCCCATAAGAACACAGCGTCCCTAGGTTGACCGCTTCAACCTCCGAGAGGTTCGAGTCGGCTAACGCGTCCTCTGTAACAAACCATGGCCCCTTCTCCACGGCGTTTACAGGGTTCCCAGGACCGGGAGCAGGAAATGTGGTCGTCGTTGCCTGGACGTGCGTGGCCCATGCCCGCAGTCCGGGAAACGGCACGAGGAAGGTCGGGAGAGGGTACTCAGACGAAACGACCTTAATAACGCCACGGGTCATTTCTCCTCTGCCGGTGAATTCGTTGGCCGTGAGCTCTTTATTCACGGATTCCGAAAGCAGACCGTCTGCCCCGATTATGCAGGCGCAACACGACCGCATCTCCTGGCTGTCATCGAATACGTAGATCGCCGCCCACAGCGTCGATATAATTGTCGAGTCGCCATCGTTGACGATGCGCAGCGTTCCATCCGGAACCCCAGCGGTGTTTGCATTGGAAAAGTAGGTGACGAAATACACGCTGTTGTCGCCCACGTTTTGAGCGAAGGCATTTCCCCCCAGCATCAGGGTAATTGCCAGTATCGGAAGCAGCAACAATCCGAGCTTTTTCATTTTTTGGGTCCTCCTGTTGTTTGTGGCGCACGCTGCCGGGGGAGAGAGGGTCAGCTGTCGGCGCTTAAAGGCACTCTTGACCTCTAGAGAGGTGTTTACAATTACCCACGTGGCGTAGTCAACAACCGTAAAGCGTGGTGCTACTACTTATGGGTTAGTTCCCCAACCCACAATAATCGGTGAACAAGCGAGATCCGTTCAGTGGTTAAAGCGGCTTTTCTTTTGCCGCTGGAAGTGAAAAGGAAAACGGCCGGGAAAAACTCCCTGCCGTTTCACGAGGAAGTGCTGCAACAGCTTATCCGGAACGAATCTATTTCAGCCGTGCCTAGCGCCCTTCAAGCTTCAAGCCGGAAGACTAAAAGTCGTAGTCTTCCAGCGTGCAGGGGCAGAGTCCGTAGCCGCTGCCGATGGTTAGCCCATAGGAACACAGGGTCCCCAGGTTGACCGCTTCAAGTTGCGTGAGGTTCGAGTCGGCTAACGCGTCCTCGGTAACGAACCACGGCCCCTTCTCCACCGCGTTTACATCGTTGCCCGGGCCGGGAGCAGGAAACGTGGTCGTCGTTGCCTGGACGTGCGTGGCCCATGCCCGCAGTGCCGGATACGCGTAAATGTAGGTCGGGTCAGGACTCTTAGACGAAACGACCTTGATAACGCCACGGGTCATTTCTCCCCTGCCGGTGAATTCGTCGGCCGTGAGCTCTTTATTCACGGACTCCGAAAGCAGACCGTCTGCCGTGATTGGGCAGGCGCAGCACGACCTCATCTCCTGGCTGTCATCGAACACGTAGATCGCCGCATATGCAGTCGTCAGGCCGCCGTCGTTGCTGATACGCAAGGTTTGATCCGGGGCTCCGGCGGTGTTCGCATTGGAATAGTAGGTGACGAAATAGTCGCTATTGTCACCTGCCACTACAGGTACTGGTGGTCGAGCGAAGGCGTTCCCCCCTAGCATCAGGGTGATTGAGAGTATCGCAAGCAGTAACAATCCGAGCCTTTTCATTTTTTGGATCCTCCTTTTTGTGGCGCACGGCGCGAGGGGAGGGGCAGCTATCGGCGCTTACCGAACTTTTAACCCTTTCTTGGTTCTTTACAAGTACCCACGTGGCGTAGTCAAAAACACTGCGGCTGGAAGCTACTACTTATGGATTAGTCCCAATCTATCCCGGCACATAAGGCACAGAGCCGCCCAGACCTGAGTTTGGCCTTCTCGGCTCTTCTCCTGCATCACATGAAAGGTAGCGACGGTAATTGTTGAAAGAACGTTTACACTCAGAGCCCCGTTGTTGGGGATATCGCGATGTTTCACCAGCCCACGCCAGCGAGCGCAAGAATGCTCTGCGTTCATTGACTGGAGCAACTCCTAGAAGCGCTCTGGATCGATCTTCTGATCGAGATAAATCCAAAGCACCCGTGAAAGAAACGTCAGCATGGGGGCGAACGGCAGGAACAACAAGACCGCCCCTATTGCAACCTTGTCCAAACGCCAACCGCTCAGGACCCAGAGGGCGGCGCCTAGAACAAACATGCAGGCGAGGGCCAAGCCGTAACTGATGTACATGGCACCGAGAAAATATCCCGGCTCGCGATTGAAGTGGAGACCGCACGTGGGACAGCAATCATGCATTTTTGGGAAGCCCCAATAAATGGAAGAACGGAAAATTCTTGCCGATCGGCATCGAGGGCAAAGCTGGCCGAAGATGCTGCGCCAGCCGGATGGACGAGAACGGGACAAGAAGAAATGATAGTGGATGGACGAACAATTGCGCTTTGGAGACCAAGGTTGCGATGAACGCGAATCCGCTCAGCAACACATCAATGAGAGTAATCGGGATATTTTCAACAGTTACACAGCGAAGCGCCGATACTGCCGCGGTTGGGGACCGACGACAGTGCGCCCACAGGGACTGGCAAGTCTCGTGGAAATCTTGGGGCTGGGCGCTGCAATTCCATGGGCAAATCGCTCAGGTGACGCACGGGACGGCTGATCCCGCTTATGTCGGTAATTGTCACCCTCAAGAGTGCTGGAACGCCCGACGGTCCCCCCTTGAACGTTCCGACTGAAACGAGGACGGCTACGGCGTTCCAGCCTTTGACATCGAAGTCGGCCTCGACGCACATGGGAGAATCGCCCCTGCGATCAGTCGCCGGATTCTCGCCCTGTTCCCCACAGTCGTTCACTTCCCACTTGATCGGCGCGCCTCCACCTTCGTTCCTTAGGAAAAACTCCAGACTCACATTCGGCAAGCTTCGATCAAACGTCGACACGATCAGGTTCTTTGCGCGACGAATAGCAGCCTTCTCCGTCCTATTGGCGGACGACGGTTGCGCCCACAAGCAGACGGTGAGCAGCAGGACCCAGAGACTGAGAATCATCTGCCGCATGCCTCTCTTATACACCACACCCGCGGGTGCCGGGCGGGCGCCCGGGCTACTGGTAGCGGCAGTCGTTGCTCATGAGGGTGCCCCGTCCAAGCTCGGCTTGGGCGGGGCTTTTGACTGAGGCTATCGGAGCGTGTCTTCCGCTTCGGGCGCGAGCTTGGGTGCGGTGCGAAGGAACCTCGTGATTTCTCTTTCGCCGCCCGGTTTCAGGCAGCTTTCTCTTGCATCATGCGGAAGGTGGAAGCGGTAAGTAGGCGCATACACTCATCGAGAATTTCCAAGCGGATACCCAGCACTAGCCAACCGGGCACACCTCGTCTATCCGAGAGCACCCCTGGATTTCCCTGGAGGGCCAGCTAAGGGTTTCTCCTGGCCAGATTTCAGAGCCGAAGCCATACCTGAAGCTGGTCGAACCTGGACTACTACGACCCTAGAGAACTGGCAACACTGGAAAAGGCGTTGTTGGCGTTGCCCCCGATCAGTCGCACCGTGCCAATCACCAATACCAGGATGACGGCAAGCATGACGGCATATTCAGCGACATCTTGTCCTTGATCGTCCGTGCAAATATCGTGAAGTACAGTGAACACACGTTTCATAATGCCCCCTCAAAGAAATACTTTTCCAAAGCAACTTTGTATCGTGGCTGCAGCCAAGTAACAAGTTACGGGCGTACAACGACGTACATGGTTACGCCTGAAAGAATTCCCCCGCAAAACTTCTGACAAATTCCTCCGAGGCCCCACACCTCTTCCTGAAACATCAACCATAAAACTCAAAGATTTTTGGAGGAATTCCCGCCTAAGGCAATGATTCTAAAGAACGGTAATATTTATTGTTTTCAGTCTGCTCGTGGCCTGCGTGGTGCCCGTGTATTGAGGGTGCCTGCGTGGTGACGGGGCTTCGCCCCGTCCAAGCCGAGCGCAGCTCGGCAGCTGCCCGCAGCCACCGCGACTCTGGATTCGCGTCTAAGCCTTCGGTGCCGGTTCCACAACCACGGCCGTGCCGTAGGCAAGAACTTCCGTGACGCCCTGCATCACTTCGGTTGCGTCATAGCGAGCGCCGACAACGGCGTTGCCTCCGATTTCCGCCGCGTGTTGCAACATCAGGTCGAATGCTTCGGCGCGCGTCCGCTCGCATAGATTGGTCAGCAACGTGATGTTTCCGCCAACCAGCGTTTGCAGTCCAGCTCCAATGGTTCCAAAGATGGACCGCGATCGCACGGTGATTCCGCGCACCACGCCGAGCGTGCGCGTCACGCGGAAGCCGTCGAGTTCGAACTGCGTCGTCACCATGTTATGCGGGACCATCCGTCCTGCAGTTACGGCATAGTTGCCCATTGCTCCTCCGGAATAGACTCGTCACTGCTAGTAAGGCTTCATTCTAATTCAGCGGCAATCACAAATTCTCCAGCGCCAGCATCCCAATTGACGCGCAGCAAATTCGGCTTGCAGCACACCTGGCAATCCTCGACGTAGCTCTGGCGGCTACCGGCGGACTCATCTACCGCAGTCTCGTTCCATTGCCCGCAGCCCGCGCAAACATAGCCGCTGATCATTGGGCTATTGTAGAACGCGACAAGGAGTCGATGGAGTCCGGCGATGGAGCGACGGGCGGGGACGCCCGGCTCTCCACCAACCAATCTATATAATTGTCCTTTCTTCCGGAGGCTTCATGGTCTCGCGCCGTCGTTTCCTGCAAACCGGTTCCCTCGCTGCCGGGCTTAGCGTAGCTTTACCCCCGCTGGCCCAGGGAGCCGAACGTGATGAATCTCTTCCGCCCGCCATCGCCGCTTTGCGCACACTGCGCGCAGAAGCCGAGCCCATCACCATCGAGGAGCGCGCCAGCGCCAGGAAAAGGCGCGCCGCTTGATGCGCGAGAATAACCTGTCCGCCATCCTGCTCGCCCAGGGGACCTCCCTCGCCTACTTCACCGGCATTCACTGGCAGGGTGGAGAACGCCTCTTCGCCATGGTGTTACCCGCAAAGGGCGAGGCATTTTACGTCGCTCCGGCATTTGAGGAAGGCCGGGCGCGCGAGCAGATCGCCGCAATTGCCCGATGGCAGCAAGACCAACTCTAACTCCGACTCCACCCACCGATCGTCCGCGTCTGGCAGGAAGACGAAAGCCCCTACGCCCGCGTCGCGCAAGGACTCAGCGACCGCGGAATCGCGACCGGCACGATCGGCATCGAAGAGACGGTAAAATTTGTCTTCAGCGACAGCCTGCGGAAAGCTGCGCCCAGCGCCACTTTCACGAGCGCGACTCCGGTCACCGCCGGATGCCGCATGATCAAGAGCCGTCACGAAATCGACCTGATGCGGCTGGCTGCGAAGGTCACGCTCGCCGCCTACGAGGCGACCTATCGTTCGCTGAAAGTCGGCATGACGCAGCGCGATGTCGAAGAGATGCTGGAAGCGGCGCACCGCAAACTGGGATTCGAAGGCGGCGCCGAAGTGCAGGTGGGCGAGTTTTCCGCATTTCCCCACGGCTCGGTCGCGCCGCAGGTCATTCGAGAAGGCACGATCGTGATGATCGACGGTGGCTGCTCGGTCGAGGGCTATCAGTCCGACATCACGCGCACGTTTGTGCTCGGCAAAGCCCCCGAAAAAACGAAAGACAAAATGAAGCAGGTCTTCGACATCGTGCATCGCGCCCAGAGCGCCGCGCTGGCGGCCGCAAAGCCCGGAGTGGAAGCCGGTTCCGTGGACGCCGCCGCCCGCAAGGTCATCACCGACGCCGGCTACGGCCCGGATTACAAATACTTCACGCATCGCCTCGGCCACGGCATGGGCATGGACGGCCACGAGTGGCCGTATCTGGTCCGACGGCAACCCGACGAAACTTCAATCGCGGAATGACATTCAGCGACGAACCGGGCATTTACATCCGCGGAGAATTCGGCATCCGCCTGGAGGACGACATGCACATCACGGAAGGCGGAGCAGAATTGCTCACTCCGCAAAGTCCATCGCTGGAGAACCCGTTCGGCGAAGGCGTAGAGATCCCTATTCACCGCCTGTCGCGTAGAACGGTGATAGATAGTGGTTCGCCGAGTATCTCTATCGGTTTGAAATCGTAATCGGAAACGGGGGCCTTACGGAAATTACCAAATTACCCGATTGCCAATTTACAAAATCCTCACTCCACCACCCATGCCCGCATCCGCCGCAGCAGCGAGGCGGGCGCTTCCGCCTCCAGCATCACCAGCCCGTCCTGATACTGGCGGGAATAGATGCGGGCGCCGGCCTGCAACTGGGCCAGCATCTTGCCCTCTTTTTGCGGAATGCGCAGACGAACGCGCTCGGGGCGGTCTCCTTCGAGCACGGCATCGACGCGATCGAGCAGAGTGCTTAATCCAATTCCCTTCGCCGCCGAGACGTGGACGGTCTGATCGCTGTCGCCGAGATCGCTATCGCGCAGCGACTCGCGCTGCTTGGGAAGCAACAGATCGATCTTATTCATCACTCGCAGCCGCGGCTTCTTGTCGGCTTCGAGTTCCTTGAGGACGCTTTCGACTTGCGCGTCCTGCTCGGCGGAGACCGGGCTGCTGGCATCCGAGACCTGCATGATCAGCGTCGCGCGCTGCACTTCTTCGAGCGTGGCGCGGAACGCCGAAACCAGCGTATGCGGAAGATGCCGGATGAAACCCACCGTATCGGAGAACAGAACTTTGCGTTTTGAGGGCAGTTCGGCGCCTCGGATGGTCGGATCGAGCGTGGCAAACATGCGCGACGATGCCACCACGTTCGACTTGGTGAGGGCATTGAACAGCGTGGACTTGCCCGCATTCGTATATCCCACCAGCGCCACCGTAGCCACCGGAACCGATTCGCGCCGCTGCCTCTGCTGCGCCCGAATGCGGCGCACATTTTCGATTTGCTGCTTGACGTGCCGGACGCGGCGGTAAATTTTTCGCCGGTCGGTCTCCAGCTGCGTTTCGCCCGGTCCGCGAGTGCCGATGCCGCCGCCGAGCTGCGACATTTCCACGCCGCGCCCCGCCAGCCGCGGCAGCATGTATTCGAGCTGGGCCAGTTCCACCTGCAACTGACCTTCACGAGTGCGGGCGTGCCGCGCGAAGATATCGAGAATCAGTTGCGTGCGATCGATGACGCGCGTGTGGACCACGCGCTCAATATTGCGCTGTTGCGAAGGCGAGAGATCGTGATCGAACAGAATCACATCCGCGGAAACCGAAGCCGCCGCGCCCGCAATTTCCTCCAGCTTGCCTTTGCCGATCAGCGTGGCAGGATCCGGCCGGTCTTTGCGCTGCGTGAATTCGCCGGCAATCTGCGCGCCCGCGCTCGTCGCCAGCGCCCGCAGTTCGTCGAGCGATTCTTCGGACGTAAAATCGGAGCTGAAATCCGGAGAATCCGCCGGCAGGAATGAGGACGACGACGAGGCGGCCACGCTGGTGGCGTGATCTCGAGCCGCCTGCGCGCCCGGAGTGATGGTTGCGGAACCTGCCTTTCCTGCGCGCGCCCGCGCGGCCCTTGGTGCGAAACTCCACCCCCACCAGGAACGCCCGTTCCTGCTGCTCCGATGGATTCAGCACCGCCTTGGGCTCATTCCGCGAACTTTTCGCGAGCACGAACTATCGCGGCTGCTCAGTCTGGAGTCATCTCGGCGCAAGCAAACTCACTTCATCCTTCGGTGCCGGAAGCGGAATTCGGCGATCGCCGCCTCCCCCTGCGACGCCGCCGCCGCCGGCTTCGCATCTGCGTGGCTGTGGGCTCCGCGTGAGATGACGACCGTCGAAATCGCATGTTTGAAGATGAGCTGCTCCTGGTTGCTGGTTTCGAGGACCACCGAGTATTTGTCGAACGATCGGATACGGCCCGTCAGCTTCACGCCGCTGACCAGATAGATCGTAATATTGTGCCGTTCCTTTCGTGCCGTGTTGAGGAAGGAATCCTGAATGTTCTGTTGTGCCGGCTTGGCTTCCATTTGCCGATCTCCTTCTTGCGGGTTCGATGCTGCGCCATGAGCTTAGGGAGGGCAATTGGCGGCAGCTCTGTTCCTGTCGGCTCCTACAATACGGCCTTGTCTCGCGCTTTTCAACTTCCCGCCCAATAATATTCTCCGGAGCCAGTCCTGCACCTGGCTCGCCCAACGGCTCATTCCCCTCGGCCCCAACTCCGTCCGCCCCAGAAATCGACCGGTTTCATTTCCCTCGCCAGCCATCTACAATCGTCAGTTCCAGAACAGATCGTCAGAACTGATGCCAGAATAGGAGCCCTGAACTTGATCGAAATCAACTTCCCCACCGACTTCAACACTAACCTCCTGATGCTGTTTCGTTGGTTGCATTTTATCGGCGGCGTGACCTGGCTCGGCCTGCTGTATTTCTTCAATCTGGTCAATGTTCCGTTCATGAAGGAACTGGATCCCGCCACCAAAGGCAAAGTCCTGCCCAGCCTGATGTCGCGCGCGCTGTGGTGGTTTCGCTGGGCATCGGTGCTCACCGTGCTGATGGGCCTGGCATACTGGGGCAACATCGTCGGCTCCGACGCCAGAAACGGCGGCGCATCTTCCGGCGGTCCGATGGGAACCTTCTTTGTGATCTGGACCGTCGCCTGGGCGCTCATGTATGCCTGCACCATCCCCGGCAAAGGCGCGCTCGACAAAGGGCCGGTGCTCGCCGTGATTTACACCGTCATCGTGGTCGTCGCATCGTGGCTCTTCTTGCGCTTCAACGCTCATGGCTGGGAGAGCAATCGCCTGCTCGCCATCGGCATCGGCGGCGGGATGGGTTGGGTGATGATGCTGAACGTCTGGGGCGTAATCTGGCGCGCGCAGAAGAAAATCATCCGGTGGACCGCCGACAACGCGGCCAATGGCACGCCGATGCCAGACAAAGCAAAATATCTGGCCCGGCAAGCCTTCCTTACGTCGCGCGCGAACTTCGTGCTGTCGTTCCCCATGCTGTTCCTGATGGGGGCGGCAAGCCACTATCCCATGTTTGGAAGATAGTGTTTCGGAGATAGCACTACAATTGGGTCCAGCATGCGCGAGTACCTGGACTCAATTGTGGAATGGTCCGGCGCCCGAGAAGACTGGCGTCCCGTCTCGCGCTGGGCCGTCCTGGCGTGGCTTGTCTTCTACGCTCTCTTCCTGATCTACATATTCAGTATGCATGGCGGCTTCCTATTCATCGACTCCGCCAACCTTGTCGTCCACGAAGGCGGCCACCTGCTCTTCGGGTGGTTCGGCCCAACCCTCGGCCTCTGGGGAGGAACCATTCTGCAGTGGCTGGTCCCGCTGATGCTGGCAGCCTATTTCTTCCGCGAACGCCAGCCCGCGGCCTTCGTGTTCTGCATGTTTTTCTTCTTTGAGAACTGGCTCTACACCGCAACTTACATGGCCGACGCTCGCGCCATGGCTTTGCCCCTGGTTACCACCGGAGATTCCGATTACGTCGAGCACGACTGGAACACGATCTTCTCGAGTCTCGGGCTTCTGCCCTACGACACCAGGATCGCCGAGATCATCCGGGTCATGGGATGGTGCGGGATGCTGGCCAGCACCGCATGGCTCGCCGCGCGCGGACTGGCACAGCTTCGGAGGGACGAGTGAGTTTGCCGCGCACGCTCGCCAACAATCCGATCGAGGCTAGTTCCGCTATGACCCTGCCGAGCAGCCTTTTGCACGAGTTCCAGCGAGGCCTCGACCTCTTCAACCACGCCCATTTCTTCGACGCTCATGAAGCTCTCGAAGACGTCTGGCGCCCGCTGCCTCGCGACCGGCCCTCGCGTCGGCATCTCCGCCTGCACGTCCAAGGTATGGTTCAGTTGGCCGTCGCTTTCCATCACGCGTCCACTGGTAACTACGTGGGCGCGCGTTCGGTTCTGGAGCGCGCCATACGCAATCTCAACGGCGCGGACAGCTCGTTTCCCGAGCTTGATTTCGACCGGTTGCGCGCCGAGTTAATGCCTTGGCGCAAGTATCTGGATGATGCCGAGAGCGCGGTCGAGAAAAAAGACGAGAAGAAATTGGGCGGGAGAAAAGTTCGTCGCCACACTGCCCCGGCCCTGCCCAAGATCATGCTGCGCCGCTAGTAGTAGCGCCGCCGTCCCGGCGGCTGTCCGGCGGGCATCCCCGCCCGCCGCGCCGAGGGCGCGACGCCCTCGGGACAGCCGGCAAGATGCCGGCGCTACAATTCACCAGCCTGCGGTAAACATCTCGCGGTCACGGTACTAGATCACAAGGTTGCGCGCCGATTGCGCCCGCCTGAATGACCGCGCCTGCTAGAATCTTGTTGTTGTGAAGTCCAGTCTCTCATTTCCCAGCAAGACGCCAGCAAACGCCGCGCCCGAGTCCGTTCCGCTCGCTGTTCCTCTCGCCGTTCCTCTTCTCGACTTGCGCCGCCAGTACGATGGCCTCCGCGCAGAGGTGCTGGCCGCCATCGCTCGCGTGTGCGATTCGCAAAGCTTCATCCTCGGTCCGGAGGTCGAAGCGCTCGAGCGAGAGATTGCCGCCCTGACGGGAGCAGCCTGCGCCGTCGGCTGTGCGTCGGGAACGGAGGCGCTCTGGCTGGCGCTGGTCGCCGCCGGTGTAAAGCCCGGGGACTCGGTGATCACCACCGCATTCAGCTTCTTTGCCTCGGCCAGCGCAATTGTGCGGGCGGGCGCAACGCCGGTCTTCGTGGACGTCGATCCCGGCACCTTGAATCTCGATGCGGCGCTGGTCCGTTCCCAACTGCAAGATCGGCGACTCCGCGACCGGCAGGCCGCTCCAACCCAACCCGCAAATGTTCGCGCGATTCTTCCCGTGCATCTTTACGGGCAGTGCGCCGATATGGACCGGTTCGACCGTATTGCCCAGGAGTTCGAAGTGGCAATCGTCGAGGACGCTGCCCAGGCGATTGGCGCCGAGTGGAGCGGGCGCGGCGCGGGCTCGCTCGGCGTAACCGCCGCCTTCAGTTTCTATCCCACCAAGAACCTCAGCGCTTACGGAGACGCGGGGATTGTCACCACGAGCTGTCCGCGGATGGCCGAGCACATGCGGCAACTCCGTAACCATGGCAGTCCCCGGCGCTACTACCATCACGAATTCGGCTGGAACGGACGCATGGACGCCATTCAGGCAGCGGTGTTGCGCGTGAAGCTCAGACACATCGCGGACTGGAACCAGAGCCGCCAGCAGCACGCCGCGACCTACGACCGGCTGTTTGCCGAGTCCGGGCTGACTTCCGGCCAGACTTTCGATCAGCACTTCCGACTCGAAAGCAACGCGCCGGTGCGCTTGCTGGCGCGAAGTCCGCAAGCGAAGCATGTGTTTCATCAGTACGTGATTCGCGCCCAGCGCCGCGACGAACTGCGCAAGTTCCTCGCGGATCGAAAAATTGGGTCGGAAATCTACTACCCACTGCCGCTGCACTTGCAGCCGGTGTTTTCCTATCTCGGGCTAAAGGCAGGAGACTTGCCGGTCGCCGAACAAGCCGCGCGGGAAGTGCTGGCGTTGCCGATGTTCCCGGAGTTGACCGAGGCCGAGATTCAGTGGGTGGTCGAGAGCATCGCCGAGTTCTATACGTGAAAGGCGCTTCACCGCCGAGACGCTGAGTTCGCCGAGAAAACCTTTTTAAGAAAAATCACTTGGCGAAAGCGAACGGACCAATTCTCTCGCGTCCTCGGCGTCTCGGCGGTGATGGTGCTATCGTTTGCGCCTCGCTGGCTCGCCGCGCCGTTCGCTTCGACGTTGCGTGCGCCGGCTCTTCTCCCGGCGCGAGCACTCGGCGCACAATTGGCGTGTTGAGCTTGTATTTGCGCTCGGTAACGTTGCCGTTGTCGTCCTGCACGCGAATGGTGAACGTGGGCAGCACGCCTTCCTTGTCGAAGTTTTCTTGCGAAACGGTCACCGGCAGGACGCCTGCCATGCGCTCGCGATACGCCGTCTCATAGCGATGGCGCTTCACGTTCCAGGTGAAGACGCGAATCTGGTTGAAGTCAAACGGCAGGCCATCCTTCGGTTCGGTGAGGACGGTCAAGTACTGCGCGACTTTCTTGTCTCCATCCTGAACCTGATTCAGCACAAAGAAGGCGACGATGCGCTGGCCTTCCGCGTATTGCGCAACGTCGAGCGGGACGTCGAGATCAATCATGCGTCCCAGCACCCAGCCGACACGGTTGTGGGAGTCGCGCACCAGCCACCAATCCTCGATCACCGGAGAGGCTGCTTCTTGCTCGTTCTTGGATTACTGTTCTGCGCGTTGCCGGCTGGCGTGGCGGACCGCGGCCGCGGCGCAACCGTGCCCGGCTTCTCGGCCGTGCCTCGTTTCAACAACGCTAGCTTTTCGCCGGATGAAATCTGATAGAGATGTTCGGTGTCGCGTCCCGGTTCGACGTGCAGATTCGTGTCGTTGCGCGTCGCGCCTTGCGCCTGCACGGGATCGTTCTGGTTGTCCGCGGTCAGCTTCTGGATCCGATCGTAGACTTCCTGACCGACGAGGTAGCGCTGTTCCACCCATCCCGTCACGCCCGGTTGCGGTGCGCACTTTGACGAAGCGGCGGTCATGGTCGAGCACTTCCACGCGCTCGCCATTCTTCACCACTCCGGCTTTCTCGTAGACCGCGGCCACGTGGTCGCGCAGGATGGCTTGAACTCCGGAAACGTAGGCGATCTCGAGCACGCGTCCGCGGCCGCGATTGCAGCCGGTAAAAAACAACGTGCTGGCCAGGCAGAGTGCGATCGGCATCGATCGGAGTGTGGCGGATCGAAGTGTCGCCGATCGAGGCAGAGATGTGGGGAGGAACTTCACCGGCTCAAACTTCTACTATAGCGCGGGGCGATGGCGCTGGAAAGTGATCGTCGCGTATCGGACGATCCGAGATTTCCCCGTCCCTATTTCTTGCCCTGTTTACTCTTAGGGTATTAACCCGTGTTTACCACTACCCCCTCCCCCCTATCTACTGGAATCATAGGGTTAGGGGGTGTCGAGCCGCCAAAATCTAAAGGCTAAAGGACTTATTTGCAAAATATTCCAGAATAAAGAGTTAGCCGAATTTCTTGGCTAATTCTATTGCTATTCATAGAATTTTCTGCTTTTTGACAACCGCTTTTCGTACGGATTTTAGTTATCAAAGAGCCACTAGTGGGTGGCGGACGCACTTTGTCCCCCTGCCCCAATCAGATTTCCATTGTCGCGCATGACAGGTGGGAAGTCTGTGATGGTGCACACAGATGGTTTGTGATGAAAAAAGTCAAAGCGGATCCCATGGTGCGGACAGACTACTACCCGCCCTTCGCGAAAAGCACGCGAAGGATGGGGGCACCCTCTTTCGTGGTTGTGCGAGCGGAAGGCTGGGCCAGCCCCCATCCCAGGTCTCGAAAACCCCGCGAGCGCAGCCGGCGGGCACGCTAAAGATGGGGCGGTACGCACTCCCACACATTCGCAAGAAACGCGAATGTGTGGGGCACCCGCGACGACTACGGGACGTTCAGTGTGGCCGTGGCCGTAAGATTCGTACCCGTGTAAGTGGCAATCAGCTGATACGTGCCCCCGGCTTCGACACCGTCGCCCTTGCAGTACAGGCCAGGATCGCTGGCGCCGCTAGTAGGATTCAAGGTGGCATAGTTGCATGGGATGTCAGTAGAGGCAGTTGCGTTGAGGTACGCCGTAAGTACTGCCGAGCTGCTTATGTCGATTGTGCCACTGGCAGTCACCGCCTTCACTATAAAGGGCTGGGGCGTGGGGCTGCTTAGGGTAGCTAGGGATTGAGATGTGGGTTCTATGGTCAGTGACGAGACACTAATGAACACGGTGGCGGTAGCTGTCGAGGTGACACTTTGCGAACCAGCGGAGATGGTCGCAGAGCCGATCTGAAGCCCAGTCAGCTTAGCGCTGCCATTGCCGGTGACGGTCGCGACCGTAGGGTCACTGCTCGACCAGGACACACCGCTGGTCAAGTAGGACGACGTGCCGTCGCTGTAAACGCCAAAGGCTTGCAAGGTGACGCTGGTTTGCAGTTCGACGTTGGGAGTGGTCGGATTAATCGTGAGCGAAGTCAACGTCGGGTCGACAAAGAACCCATTGCAGGCGGCTCCAATCGCCGCTGCAACCAGCGCGCCAAAAGCCAGCGTCAAGGGCAGTCTTTTCCCGGCAAACCTGCGTCTAGTGGTCATAAATAATCGCCTCGAATAATTCTAGCAGAACGCCCGGCGCTTGCTCGATTGCCGATAGTGCATAGCTGGGGACACACCTTCGCACAGCCTGCTCGAAGCGCTCTTCAGTGTCAGTAAAGGAACGGGGCGGGATCCTGAACTTGCGCGGTTTTCTGGGAGGCCGGGGATTTTCCGGCGCTGCGGGCAACTGCATAGGTCCTTGCCCTTCGACTGCGCTCAGGGTCAGGATGACAAGATTTATTGGTTGGGTGGCTAATCGTCACAATTTCGGTGTCCATCTCTCACTGAATTGCGGGATCTCCGGGCGGCACAATGTAATGTTGTCATCCTGAGCGAAGCGAAGGACCTATGCACTCCGCCGACCGCCGGTGCTACTGCGTTTACATTCTGACAAATCGCTCGAAGACGCTCTACGTCGGCGTTACCAATAACCTTCACCGCCGCGTTTGGGAGCACAGGTTTGGAAACGGATCGGAATTCTGCAAGCGGTACAAGATTGATCGACTCGTTTATTACGAGAGTTTTGACGACGTGCGCAACGCGATTGACCGCGAGAAGCGCATCAAGAGCTGGCTTCGGATTCGGAAAATTCAGCTGATTGTTTCGGTGAATCCTACGTGGAGCGATCGGAGCGAGGGATGGTACGAACGGCATCTCTACCAGCCGGAGAGTGCATAGGTCCTTCGCTTCGCTCAGGATGACAACATTCGGGGGATGGCAACATTGTCAAAATGACAACGTTGAAGACTGAGAGCTGAGAGCTGACAGTTGAGAGCTCTTCTTACTTCGGACGCTTCTTGCCGGCGTTCGCGATTCGCTGGTCAATCGGCTTCCGTGCTGCGTAGCCCTCGTTTGTTCCGTGCCAGTGCGCGATGGTTGGCTCGCCCAGCTTCCAGCACAATAGGAGGATCTCGGCCTCTACCTTGCAGGGGAAATCGAGCAATCCGATGTCGAGGTCTTTCACCTGCACGCCGGTGGCGTCAATTTCGGCGAGAGCATCCTTGATGCGCCGAATCGCTCTCTCGCGCTCCGCCTTGCGCCGCGCCAGATGGACCACATTCAGCAGCATGCCTCCGCTGAGAAAAACCCGGTGCGCCGTCTCCTGCAACTCGGCGTCCACGTCTTCAATCAGCTTCTTGCTGTTGATCGCCTGCCGGAGCAGCGACTCCAAAATCGGCAGGAGCATTTGCGCTTCATCGAGGGTAAAGGTGCGGTCGGACATGTGTTTCCATTCTACAGCGTGAGCGAAAATCAGTTCTCAGTTTCCAGTTCCCAGTTCTCAGCAAAACCGAGGTCGACAGTCCTACGGGTTTTTGTGAGAACCGGGAACTGAGAACCCTGATCAAGCGACCAGACTCCCATCGCAAAGATGGCAAGCAATACCACGGTTTCCACCGGAAACCAGAATGGCCCGGCCACAGTGATGACATTGGGGATCAGGAAACATCCCGCTGCAACCAGAATCAGCGTACGTTCGAAAAAAGAGCGCTTGTGCCCGGTGCCGTGTGAATTGGCCGCCTGGTTTTCAACGGCTGAGCGCTCCAAAGCAAACCGCAGCGCTCGCCCGCCCATCAGCAGCATCGGAATGGAGATAGCGGCGAGATCGTATTTCATGATGCGCGGGTTTAATAGAGCCGTGCCGACCAGCGCGACGGGGACCCATGCCTCCCGCGGAAGCTTCCGTTCGCGGACGCGACGGGCAAGAAACAGGAGGACAACTGCAAGCACGCAGACAACGACCAGGTGCAGAATCGTGGTTGCGAGAGAAGAAGGCAGTTCCCGCCTCCAGAGAGCTTTGCCCAAAGCGCCCGCCGGGCCGTATCCAAAATCATGCAGGTAGTCAAACACTAGTCGCAGGCTCGACAGGTACTCGCGGAACAAACCGGGCCAGAGCCGACTCTGGGCGGCAAGAATCAGCACGCCCGTAATTGCCGCCACAGCGGACGGAACCCACAGCCGCCTGCCACGGTCGTTATTCCTATCGCTATCATTATTCCTATCGCTATCATTATCCCGATCCCTATCCCTGCCACTCTCGATCAGAACGGGAAACGCGAGGAACACGAGAAATGGCGTCTTGAAGACCGAAGCGGCGAGTACGGCGATGTAATACCAGAACCAACGGCCACGCTTCCAGCCGGCAGTCGCAGCGGCCAGGATCACGCCATAAAGCGGGTAGGCCACGTTGCCGCTCAGAATCGCATCGTCGGTGACGAGTCCGGGAAAAAAGATAATGGCCGGCAGCATCAGCGCCAGCCAGCGGCGTTCGCGTTGATCTGCCATCTGGAATCCCGCCCAGAGCTGAAGCAGGGCTCCGGTTGCGACCGCACCCCAATAAAGCAAGCCAAGGAGCCAGCGAGGAAACACTGCCAGCCGCCGCAGCACAGGCAGCGTCATGGGAGAGTAGACATAGACAAAGGGCGGGTGCTCGGCTGGGTTGGATGCTAAGCGGTTGTGAAACGCCTGCAGCGCCACAAGGTCTTCAGCATAGGGATCGGAATCGCGGTGAACAGCTTGACCGGCCTTCCAATAACCCTGGGCATCCCATCCAACCGAGCCGACCGAAGCCATTGCGGCCAGCGCAATGGCCGCTCCCATGCAAAACAAGGCGATAAGCCGCGGGTGAGAAAACCAGCGTAGATGTTGGGTAGGAGAGGAAGGGGCCACTGCTGCCGTTGTCTGTTTAGGCAAACTCTCCCCTTGCGCGGTAAGACGCCTGCATATTTATGCTGTCTAAATACCTTTATAAAGAATAACAAAGCGCTGGACGCGATACAAATAACGCGGCGGGCCGGATCTTTACGCCGGCTCGGCCAATTCGGATTCGAACTGGTCATCCTCACACGCCCGCAGCCGATCCTTTTCAACCTTGCCATCCGATGGAGGCTCATCGAGCCGACGAGACGGAGTCAGCGCATAGACGGCAAGAACGACCATTATCGGATCAAGGGGCCGGCGATAGTAAAACTCCGGACTGGTGATGTAGTACATCAGAGGAAATACCAGCAGCACGATAGTGTAGAAGATAGCCGAGTCAACCCGTCTTACCCAGGCTCTGCGCAGGCCGCCGAACGCCAGTACGGTGAAGGCCGAGCAAAACACTATGTTCGCCGGATCCCACGGCTCCATTTTCAAGTATGCGGGCGACAGACTCCAGTATCCGGTCCAAAGGAAAACGATCCGACGCAACGATGTCCACAGGTACCAATTCTTATGCGTCTTAATGAAGGCCAGCGCTTGTTGTTTCTTCGTGGCCATATATTTCAGTTCGCCATCGCGCTGGAACTCCTGCACCTCAGCGGGGTTATTCCAGGGTCCCAGTTCAGTCGGCTGCCAATAATCGACATCGCGCAGCGCATCACTGGTAGCGCCCTTAACGCCCATGCGCAGCACTAGGCCCATGTTGTCGCGGAAGGGAATGAAAGTGTGGAAGGTGCGCCAGTTTCGCACAAACCAGGGAGACACCGCGGCCATCAAGGCCAGCCCGAGCACAATATTCGGCACTAACCAGCGGCGCCCCTGCTTGTGCCGAAGATAGGAAATTCGCAACTGCAGGAACGGGAGCACTGAAACTACAACCGCGCTGGTTAGCCCGGCCAGGCCCCACAGCAGGCCCGTGCCCGCCCATGCTGAAAGTCGATCGGTGCGCTCCAGCTTCAGTGCAATCGTAAAGAGCAGGGCGAAGAGCAGGGTAGCGAGCCAGGTTTCCCAAATTCGGTCGATGGGAAAATAGATGGCATAAGGGAAGAAAGCCCACGTCCAACCGGCCCACTTGGCCACATGTGTGCCGAAGCTCTGGCGCGCGAAAAAAAAAGATCGGGAGGCAAGTCAAAGCCGATGTCAGGGCATTGAAAGAGAGGACCGCCAGCACCGCAGCCTTCGTATAGACCCCGAAAATCTTGAAGAATCCTGCCAGGATGTAGGGATAGACGGGCGTCATCCACGCCGTCGGCCCGGTCTTTTCATACAAAGGACTGCTGAAGCCCTCGCCTTGTGCAATCGATCGTGCAATTCTTCCGGCTTCAAATCCAAAGTGGAAGTGATCGTGGAAGAGAACCAAATGTTGTGGATACATGAATGCCATGACGATTAGCCGGATCGCCAGCCCCGTCGCTACCATCAGAAAAAGCGTTCGAGAGCGAACACCGACTGGCCCGGGTTTGGCGCCCTCCAGAAGTCGAAGCTCCCTTGGACTCATGCTCAGTGCTTTGGAATCCGCGGATTCTCTATAATTCTCGCCCGCTTTGAACATTGATACTCCGGAGTGAAATGTTGTTTGCAAAATGTTACCAGACTCTTCGGCAGCCTGCGGGAAGGCCTGGTAACGGCAAGGTAACTGGTAAATGGCGATATATAAAGATCTTGGATGCTCATCCAGTCGCTCCGTTTGCCTTCGTGCCCATGCTATTTTCATGGACAGACATGGACGCGCCGCCCAGACCGCTTTCCCAGGCTATCGCCGGAAATGTCCCCCAACATACGCCCCGGAATGTATACGTTTTCGGCCTGACTTCGTTCCTCAACGACACGGCCAGCGAAATGGCGTACTGGGTGCTGCCCGCCTTTCTCGCATCGCTCGGCGCCGGCCCCGAGAAACTCGGAATTATCGAGGGCATCGCCGAGAGTGTGGCTTCTTTTGCAAAGTTTTTCTCCGGCTACCTGGCCGACAAAGTTGCGCACCGCAAGCCTATCGTGGTCGGCGGATACTTCGTGGCCAATGCGGTAAAACCGCTCCTGGCGCTGGTTTCTTCGTGGTGGCAAATTCTGGGAATTCGTTTTTTCGATCGCTTTTCGAAAGGCGTCCGTGGCACCGCCCGCGACGTGATGGTGGCCGAGTCGGTCGACAAGTCAGCGCTCGGCTCAGCCTATGGCCTGATTCAAGGCATGGATTCTGCCGGCGCCATCGCCGGCCCGCTGCTGGCGCTCGGAATTATCGGACGCTTCGGCATGCGTGCCGTATTCGCTTCCGCCGCGATCCCGGGCGCGCTCTGCGTAATTGTGGCGTGGGTGGGCATTCGCGAAGTTCATAGGCTAGTGGAGAGACGGGCCTCCCCGCCCGTCCCCGTTGAAGGCGGCGCAGCGGCTGCCGAGCTGCGCTCGGCTTGGACGGGCGAGAGCGCCCGTCCCCACACGAGTGAATCCCAGTGGCTCCCAAAATTACCGGGCGGCTTTTATTACGTGCTGGCCGTGGTCACACTGTTTTCTCTGGGAAATTCGAGTGACATGTTCCTGGTTCTGCGCGCCGGAAATATCGGCATTCCAGCATCGCGCGCCCCACTGCTGGGACTGGTCTTCAACATCATGTTCACATTGCTCTCCTGGCCGGCCGGCAAGTTCAGCGACCGCTTCTCGCGTTCGGCCATCGCCGCTGCCGGATATTTCGTTTTCGCCACGGTCTATTTTGTCTTCGCGCTCGCGCCTTCTCAACTGGCGATCTGGCTGACCATGGCCTTCTACGGACTCTTCTATGCGCTGACCAATCCCGTGCTCAAGGCTCTGGTCGTCGAAAGCGTGGCCGCCGATGTCCGGGGCCGTGCTCTTGGAATTTATTTTTTTCTCACCAGCGCAACCACGCTGCTCTCGAGCGTCATCACCGGCGCGCTTTGGAAGATTTATGGCCCAGCGGTCCCGTTTTACTTTTCCGCGGGGATCGCGACGGCCGCGGCGTTCGCCCTGCTCGCCCACCGTTCGCCGGCGCGACCCGCTAGAACCTGAGCCGCTTCAGCAGGCATAGCTAGCTGCATGCGGATCTCGCTCCTGGCGGATCAGCTCCTTGCGGATGAAACCTGGGGCTTTTCCTGTCGCCGGTAAACTCCGGGCTGCCTCCCGACTCAAAAGGAAAACGGCCGGGAAAAACTCCCAGCCGTTTCATGGGGAAGGCTGCCACAGCTCAGTTTCAGAATGTTTGGATCTGGTCTGGCCGAGCAACTCCCCTAGGAAGCTACTTCAGCCATCGTGCGGCCCTTACCGCCTCCTCAAGTCGAAAGACTAGAAGTCGTAGTCTTCTGGCGTGCAGGGGCAGTTGCCGTAGCCGCTGCCAATCGTGAGCCCATAGGAACACAGGGTCCCCAGATTGCCGAGTTCAGTCTGGGAGAGGTTCGAATCGGCCAATGCGGTTTCGGTAACGAACCACGGCCCCTTCTCCACGACGTTCACACGAGCCCCCGGACCGGGAGCAGGGAATGTGCTCGTCGTTGCCTGAATGTGGGTGAACCATGCCCGCAGTCCGGGAATCGGCTCGGGGAAGGTCGGGTCACTGCTGAAAGACGAAATGACCTTGATAATGCCACGGGTCATTTCTCCCCTGCCGGTGAATTCGTTGGACGTGAGCTCTTTATTCACGGACTCCGAAAGCAGACCGTCTGTCGTTATCGGACAGGCGCAGCACGACCTCATCTCCTGGCTGTCATCGAACACGTAGATCGCCGCCCACAGGGTTCCGATATCGTCGAACTCGACGCATTTACCTGAGGTGGTATCCCCAACTGTGCATGCTCCCCCACCGTCGTTCACGATACGCAGGGTTGCATCCGGGACCCCAGCGGTGTTTGCATTGGAATAGTAGGTGACAAAATAGGCGCTGTTGTCGCCTGCTATTGGGATCTGGGCGAAGGCACTCCCCCCCAACATCATGGCGATTACCAGTATCGGAAGCAGCAACAATCCGAACCTTTTCATTTTTTGATCCTCCTGTTGTCTGGCCATGGTCTGGCTATGGTCTGGCGCCTGAGCGCTGGGGGACTAGCTCCGCGCGTACTTCGAACTCTCAACCTTTGGCCAGTTCTTTTGCAACTACCCACGTGGCTTAGTCAAAAACACTATAGTCGGGAAGCTACTACTTATGGAGTAGTTCCCATCCGGCACTTACGGCGAACAATCTTGCGGAAGGGCGGCTGACCTTTGTCTTGCTGCGGCATTTCTTGTGGCCAATTTCTTCTAGCCATCTTCTAGCCATGTGGAACCGAAAAATGAAAACGGCCGGGAAAAAATCCCAGCCGTTTGTTAGGGAAGCGTCGTCAGAGCACTATCCCGAGATGTTTGGATTTGGCCAGGCCAAAGTCCCGACAAAGCAACTTTAGTCAGGCCTTACAGCCTTTCAAGCCGGAAGACTAGAAGTCGTAGTCTTCTGGCGTGCAGCTGCAGTTGCCGTAGCCGCTGCCAATCGTTAGCCCATAGGAGCACAGGTAGCCGAGATTGCTGAGTTCAGTCCCCGAGAGGTTCGAATCGGCTAACGCGGTTTCGGTAACGAACCACGGCCCCTTGCTGCCATCTGGCCCGGCAGCTTTTGTCGGGATGCCGTTCGTCGTTGCCTGGATGTGCGTCATCCATCCCCGCAGTCCGGTGAGCAGGCTCTGGGGCGGTTGGGTCATTGTTCAAAGACGAGATGACCTTGATAACGCCACGCTGAACTTCACCTCTGCCGGTGAAATTGATGGAAAGGTTCACGAGCTCTTTGTTCACGGATTCCGAAAGCAGACCGTCTGACGTGATCAAGCAGGCGCAGCACGTCTGCATCTCCTGGCTGTCATCGAACGTGTAGATAGCCGCCCACAGGGTTCCGTTTTCGACGCCCTCTGGAGCTACAGTCGCCTGGTCGCCATCGTTGATGATACGCAAGGTTCCATCCGGAGCCCCGCTGGTATTTGCATTGGAATAGTAGGTGACGAAATAGTAGCTGCCGTCACCTGGTGCTGGCTGAGCGAAGGCATTTCCCCCCAGCATCAGGGTGATTGCCAGTATCGGAAGCAGCAACAATCCGAGTCTTTTTCATTCTTTGGGTCCTCCTGTTGGTTGGCGCCCTGAGCGCTGGGGGGAGGGTCAGCTCCGGGCGTACACGCACTTTCAACCTTTTGTGAGTTCTTTGCAAGTACCCAGTTGGCTTAACCCGCGACCTCGGCTAATACTTGTGGAGTAGTTCCCGAACCCGGCCATGCGGCGAGCAAACTTTGCGGGAGGACCGCTCATTTCCCGAAGCCTTTGGGATATATAGACTTATTTTTCCGTACCAAAACTTCGGCATCGCCCAAGTCGCAAAGCCAAATGCGATGCCCTAATACGAAACCCGAGTTTTCCTGCTGTTCAGGCTGTCTGCTCTGCCCCCTCAGACCGGCGCAACCAGAAATACGCGACTAGCAGAAACAGCAAACCCGCCACGCTATCGAGCACGGCGTCCCGCCACGTGCCGGTTCGCGATGGAATGTAGCTCTGGTGCCATTCATCCATCGACGCGACGAAAGCCGTCGCCAGCCATGACAGCAGTGATGTGCGCCACAATAAGGCTTGAGTTTGACCAAACGTTGCCCGCCAGCCACGCAGCAGCAGAAGGCTCAAGATGCCGTACCCGACAACGTGTCCGGTCTTGCGCAAATAGTGATGCAAGATGAGGAAGTCGTAGAAATTGATCTGGCCGAACAGGCGCGTCAACAACGCATACAGAATGCTGCCGGTATGCTCGGACGAAAAGACATCGGTGGACTCAAATGTAATGAGACCGATCCAGACGATCGCCGGCCACCAGGCGCGCACAAGATTGGGACGAGAGGCAGTCAAATCGGCCTCGTCCCTCACTCCGCCGCGTAATTCGGAGCTTCGCGCGTGATCATGACGTCATGCACGTGGCTTTCGCGCAGGCCAGCGGCGCTGATGCGCACGAAGCGCGCCTTCTGCTGCAGTTCCGCCACCGTCTGGCATCCGCAATAACCCATGCCCGACTTCAGCCCGCCCACCATCTGGTGCACGATCATCGCCACCGAACCGCGATAAGGCACGCGGCCTTCGATTCCCTCCGGCACTAACTTACCCAGCCGGTTCGACTCTTCGCCCGTCATCGTCATTGGCGCTGCCGTCGACGCATCTCCATCCGAGTTCTGGAAATAGCGCTCGCTCGAGCCCGCCGCCATCGCTCCGAGCGACCCCATGCCGCGATACGCCTTGAAGGTGCGGCCCTGATACAGAATCTGTTCACCCGGGCTTTCATCCGTTCCCGCAAACATCGACCCAATCATCACCGCCGAAGCGCCCGCCGCCAGCGCCTTGCTGATATCGCCGGAATACTTGATGCCGCCGTCGGCAATCACGGGAACGCCCGCGTCGCGCGTGGCCCGCGCCGCCTCCGCAATCGCCGTGATCTGCGGAACCCCCACGCCGGTTACGATGCGCGTGGTGCAGATCGAGCCCGGCCCGATGCCGACTTTAACCCCGTCGACTCCGGCGCGCACCAAGTCGCAGGCGCCATCGAAAGTCGCTACGTTGCCGGCAATTAATTCCACCTCCGGCAACATCGCCTTCACCTTCTTGACCGCTGCGAGCACGAGCGTGGAATGCCCATGCGCGCTGTCAATCGCCAGCACGTCGACTTTCGCCTTCGCCAGTTCCTGGGCGCGTTCCAGGAAGTCGCCGGTGGCGCCAATGGCAGCGCTGACCCGCAACCGCCCTTTATCGTCCTTGGCAGCGCCCGGATATTTAAGTTTCTTCTGGATGTCCTTAACCGTGATCAAGCCCTTCAGGTTGTACTTGTCGTCGACGACAAGCAGCTTTTCGACGCGGTGCTCGTGCAGGATCTCTTCGGCTTGCTCCAGAGTCGTTCCGACCGGGACGGTGATCAGGTTGTCCTTGGTCATCACCTTGCTGATCGGAATATCGAAGCGCGTTTCGAAGCGCAGATCGCGATTGGTCAGGATGCCGACCAGTTTTCCATCCTTCAGGGTGATCGGCACGCCTGAAATTTTGTACTTCTGCATGACATCCAGCGCGTCGGAAACCTTGGCATCCGGCGACATCGTGACCGGATCGACGATCATGCCGCTTTCCGAGCGCTTCACCTTGTCCACTTCATTGGCTTGCTGGTCAATCGTCAGGTTGCGGTGAATAATGCCGAGGCCTCCCTGCTGTGCCATGGCAATCGCCATGTGCGACTCGGTCACCGTGTCCATGGCGGCGCTGATGATGGGAATGTTCAGCCGAATGTTGCGCGAGAGCTGAGTCTGCGTGTTGGTGTTGGCGGGCACGACTTCAGAGCGCGCCGGCAGCAGCAAAACGTCGTCGAATGTGAGGGCTTCGGGTACTGGGAAATGGATCATAGGATTTTGGATGAAAGTTCTATTGTAGGGAGCGGCTACGCATCAAGCAAATGCGGGCGGTGGGTTAGTTGTCGATGCGATGTCCCGAATGAATTGTTGGAGAATCGGCGCTCATTGACAATGTCACTCTCATAGGTATATATCTATTAGATACATGGCGAGACGTTCGAGTTCAAGCATGGAAGTGCTGCTGGGTCTGTTGATGATCGAACCCATGTCGGGCTACGACCTGGGGCGGACGATCCGGGAGTCGGTCGGCCACTTTTGGAACGAGAGCTATGGTCAGATCTATCCAAACCTGAAAAAGCTTGCGGACGACGGATTTGTGAGCTGCAAGACGGAGCGGCAAAAGGGCAAGCCGGACCGGCGGATTTACTCCATCACGGAAAAAGGCCGCGAACGATTGACGGAGTGGCTGGCTGTGCCGCCGCAACCGGAGATTCCGCGCAATGAGATGCTGCTGAAGCTGTTCTTTGGCGGGCAGATTCCCACGCAAATCCTGATTGGATACGTGGAGCGCATGGCGGAGGAACGCCGCGCGCTGCTGGAACTACTCGAACGAGCGGAGCGTGAGGGGATCAACAAGAACCGGCACTATCCCGGTGCGCCCTATTGGAGAATGGCCGCGCACTTCGGACAAATGGAAATGAGAGCGCACCTGCGCTGGGCGGAAGAGACATTAGCCGAACTGAACAAGATAGCCAGGAAACGGCGGAGTCGTTCAGAAACCCGCCTGGAGAAAAGACATGCAGGCAAATGAGATAATCGCAGCAACCAACCCGGAAGTGCGCCAAAGACCGCCGCAGATCGCTTCGTGGGGACACCTCGTGGGCTTCCTCCTGATTGGGGCCGGCGTGGTAGCTTTGGGCCTTCTTGCTCAACACGCTCCGACGGGAGGCGGTGCCGGAGCCGCAACTGGCCAGCTTGGACGCCACAGTCAAGCAATTCATATTTACCTGGTTGCAATTCTGATGGATTGGGCTCTGCTCTATTACTGCTGGGCCGGTGTGCATCGCCGTGGCGGCAATCTAAGTACCCTTTCCGGCGGGCGATGGACCTCATGGAAAAGCGTTGCGGTGGACTTGGGAATAGGATTGCCGTTCTGGGTGCTCTGGGAGGGCGCGGCCTATGGCGTTCACTGGTTGCTGGGGCCGAGCAGTGCGAAATCCGTCGACAGCTTGCTGCCACAGAGCCTCCTTGAAATCCTGATTTGGATTGGAACTTCGATCACCGCTGGCGTTTGCGAGGAAATGGCATTTCGAGGCTATGTACAGCGGCAGTTTCATGCTTTGACCGGAAGCGTTGCGGTTGCCGTGCTGGGGCAGGGGTTGGTGTTTGGCCTGTTTCACTCTTATCAGGGTTGGAAGAATGTGATCGTGATCTGCGTCCTTGGAGTTCTGTTTGGAGCGCTGGCCGCGTGGCGCAGGAATCTGCGCGCAAACATCATCGTGCATGCATGGTCCGACGTTTGGGAAGGCTGGTTGAAGTTCGTGGTCTGGAGGTAGGCAGACGATTTGACCTTTGGATTCATTGCCCAGATTCCTCGATCACGGGCAAACCGGAAACTAAGCCGCTGCCTAACTTCGCAGCTAACTTTGCCCACCAGCACTATGATGGCCACCGCTGGGAGATGCGCGCAGTATCGTCAAAAAAAAGGGACGTCCGCGTGGGACGCCCCTTGTGCTTTTTGAAAGTTCTTTTCGCTAAATGACTGCGGCCGATTACTCTTTCTTGTCGCTGCCCTCAGTCTTACCCTCAGCCTCATTCGCGGCCATGTCTTTCTGCGCCTGCGCTTCTGCGTCGGCATGTCTCCATCGCCTTGCGGTTTTCTTCGGCGCGTTTGGCGCGGATTTCGGCGCGCTTCTGGCGCTTTTCGTCGATCACCTGCTCGCTGCCCAGCAGTTCGATGAACGCCTTTTCGGCGCCGTCGCCCTTCCGCCAGGCGGTGCGCACGATCCGCAGATAGCCGCCCTTGCGGTCGCCGAAGCGCGGAGCCACGGTATCGAACAGTTTGGTTACCGCTTCGTTGGTCATCAGGTAAGACGCCGCCTGCCGCCGCGCCGCCAGATCGCCCTGCTTTCCCAGGGTGATCATCTTCTCGACCTGCGGACGCACCGCCTTCGCCTTGATCACGGTCGTTTCAATGCGCTCTTCCATGATGATCGAAGTGACCATGTTGCGCAGCATGGCGCGCCGATGCGAGGTGGTTCGTCCTAACTTGTATCCTGCAACTTTGTGACGCATGGAAAACCTCAGTGGTCAGTGGTCAGTGGCCAGTGGTCAGTGTGTTCTCGGGTCAGGTTCGACTGACCACCGGCCACTGACCACTGACCACTGTTTTACAGATCGTTGTCGCCGTACGCCGAAGCGGGCAGCACCTGGTTCGAAGTCGGCCCGGGCACGGCGTTTCCGTGCTCGTCGATCTTCATGCCCAGGCTCAGACCCATCGAGTTGAGGATCTCCTTGATTTCGTTCAGCGACTTCCGTCCAAAATTTTTCGTCTTCAGCATCTCGGCTTCGGTCTTCTGCACCAGTTCGCCGATCGACTGAATGTTGGCGTTCTTCAGGCAGTTATAGCTGCGCACCGAGAGTTCGAGTTCCTCGACCGAACGGTTCAGGTTCTCGTTCTTGATCTCGGGCCTGCGCTCTTCGCTCGCCGCCGCCGTCTCGATTTCCTCTTCGAAGTTGATGAAGATATTCATGTGATCCTTCAGCAGCTTCGCGGAGAGGCCGAGCGCATCGCCGGGAGTGATCGAACCGTTCGTCCAGACCTCGACCGTCAGCTTGTCGTAATCGGTGATCTGTCCCAAACGCGCCGGTTCGACGGTGTAGTTGCACTTGCGCACCGGCGTGTGCACGGAATCGATGGGAATGAATCCGATGCCCAGATCGTCTTCGAAATTCCTGTCCGCGGAAACGTAACCGCGGCCGCGCTTCAGGCGCATTTCCATGTCGAGCTTGCCGCCTTCGCTCACCGTCGCGATGTAGATTTCCTTGTCGAGTACTTCCACATCGCCGTCGGCGTCGATCATGCCGCTGGTGACCACTCCCGGCTGATCGGCGTGCAGGTAAATCGCCTTCGGACCGTCTCCGGCAAGTTTGAACGGGACCTGTTTCATGTTGAGGATGATGTCGGTCGCATCCTCGACCACACCCGGGATCGACTGGAACTCATGCAGCACGCCTTCGATCTTCACCGCGGTAACGGCCGCGCCTTCGATCGAACTCAGCATCACGCGCCGCAGCGCGTTGCCGATGGTGGTGCCAAATCCGCGCTCAAACGGCTGCGCCCAGAACATCCCGTATTTGTCGGTGAGCGAAGTGGTATCGCTCGCCAGCCGCTTCGGTTTTTGAAAACCTCTCCAAAGCATGTGTGTTTCTCCTCTCGGCCATGTGGCTCGATCCTGCTCGCTGAGCGGCCCGGCTCAGGTCACAGCAGGAAAGGCTGATCTGGCACGAAAAAGTGGGCCAAAAACCCGCTATTCGTTAGTCGTCGTCGTTCGCGGATCTCGGTTTTCAGCGAAAAGCGAACAGCGAACGACGCGCACTACTTGCTGTACAACTCCACAATCAGCTGCTCATTCACCGGCAACTGGATGTCTTCGCGCTTGGGCAGCGCAATCACGCGCCCCTTGTAGTTCTCGCGATCGATCTCCAACCACACCGGCGCCGGCTGATGACTGGCAAAATCCCTCGCGGTTTCGAGAATCGGCACCTTGCGGCTGCTCTCGCGAATCGCAATCTCTTCGCCAACGGTGACTTCGTACGAAGGGAATGTTCACCTTCTTCCCATTCACCTGCACGTGCCCGTGACGCACCAACTGGCGCGCCTGGCGGCGGGAGATGCCGAAGCCGAGCCGATAGACGACGTTGTCCAAACGCCGTTCGAGTTGTTCCAGCAGCTTCGCACCCGTCACACCCTTGAAGGTGACGGCCTTCTCGAAATAATTCCGGAACTGGCCTTCCTGGGTGAAATAGATGCGCTTGGCTTTCTGTTTTTCGCGCAACTGCAGACCGTAGCCTACAACCTTGGTCTTCTTGTCTTTCCCGTGTTGTCCGGGAGCGAAGTTGCGTTTCTCAATAGGACATTTGTCGCTGAAGCATTTCGTGCCTTTGAGGAAGAGCTTGATCCCTTCCCGGCGACAAAGACGACACACTGCATCGGTATAACGTGCCAAGTTATTCTCCTTTGTTAGATGACCGGTTTACAGGTTTGGCTTCACCCTTCGTCCCGGACCAAAATCAGTTCTCAGTTACCCGGTTCTCAGTTCTCAGAAAAACCCAGGATTCGACGGCTCTAACTGAGAACCGAGAACTGGGAACTGCGAACTGTCTTTACACTCTGCGCCGTTTCGGCGGCCGGCAACCGTTATGCGGAATCGGCGTCGTGTCCTTAATCGACCGCACTTCGATTCCCGCCGAGGCCAGCGCGCGCACTGCCGATTCCCGGCCCGATCCCGGACCGCTCACCCGCACATCCACCGTGCGCACCCCGTGATCGCGCGCCATGCTGGCGGCGTTCGCCGCGGCCTGCTGCGCCGCAAACGGAGTCCCTTTGCGCGACCCGCGAAAGCCGAGCGACCCCGAACTCTTCCACGCCAGCACATTGCCGGACATATCCGAGATGGTCACGATGGTGTTATTGAAAGAGGCCTGCACATGCACCAGTCCGTGCGGAACGTGCTTGCGCTCTTTCTTCTTGAACTTCTTCTTCTTGCCTTTTTTCTCGGGCGCCGCTGCGGCGCCGCCTGCTGCTGCTGGTTTTGCCATGTTTTTGAGTTCTCAGTTCTCAGTTCTCAGTCAAAACCGTTCTCTGCATAACTGAGAACTGATAGCTGAAAGCTGATAGCTGGTCTTACGCTTTAGCCGTCTTCTTCTTCTGCGCGACCGTGCCTTTGCGCGGGCCTTTGCGGGTACGAGCGTTGGTGTGCGTGCGCTGCCCGCGAACCGGCAGGTTCCTGCGATGACGGAATCCGCGATACGATCCGATTTCGATGAGCCGCTTGATGTTCATCGAAACGTCTTTGCGCAGATCGCCTTCCACCGAGCCTTCCGCCTCGATGACCTGGCGGATGCGGTTGACCTCGTCTTCCGCAAGGTCCGACACTTTCTTCATCGGATCCACTTTCGCCGCGTCCAGAATGCGCGCCGCGCGTGAATTGCCGATGCCGTAGATATAAGTGAGCGCGATATTCGCATGCTTGTTACGCGGAAGATCGACGCCTGCAATACGAGCCATAAAATTCCTAACCCTTCCTGCTAGCTTTCAGAGGCTACGAGCTTCGAGCCGCGAGCACCAAGCAACGACCAACCCGTTTTGGCTCGCAGCTCGATAGCTCGTAGCTTCTTCACCCTTGACGCTGCTTGTGTTTCGCGTTTTCGCAGATCACCCGCACTACTCCCTTGCGGTGGATGACCTTGCACTTGTCGCAAATCTTCTTGACCGATGCTCTTACTTTCATAAACCAGTTCTCAGTTCCAGTTGCCAGTTCTCAGTAACTGCAACTGCGTCCTCGGCTCGTCGCAGACGCTGCAGCCCGCTTAGCTCACCGCAAGCGTTATTTGTAGCGGTACACAATTCGCCCGCGATTCAGATCGTAGGGAGAAAGTTCGACCGCGACTTTGTCTCCCGGCAGTATCCGTATGAAGTTCTTCCGCATCTTGCCGGAAACGTGCGCCAGCACCTGGTGTTTGTTTTCGAGCTCCACCTTGAACATGGCATTGGGCAGCGGTTCGACGACCGTTGCCATCACTTCAATCGCGTCTTCTTTACTCATTACCCTCCTGAATTCCTTTACTACAGATCCTTCGCTTCGCTCAGGATTTCGGCAGCGGGCTCCCGCTTCGCTCACGCCCGCTAGACGCCTCAACTTCAATCGCGTCTTCTTTACTCATTGACTCCTAACAGCTGAGCAACTCAGTTCTCTCTATTGCGTCAAAATCATCGGCCCTTTTCTGCGTTACCGCCACGCAATGCTCAAAGTGCGCGCTGTAACTGCCGTCCGCGCGTTACGGCCGTCCACTTGTCGCTCAAAACCTTGGTCTCGGGACCGCCCGAGTTCACCATCGGCTCAATCGCCAGCACCATGCCTTCGGTCAACTCCGCGCCCTGGCCCTTCTTGCCAAAGTTCGGAATCTGCGGCGCTTCATGCAGCTTCGTCCCGATGCCATGCCCCACAAATTCCCGTACCACGCTGAACCCGTTCGCTTCCACGAGCTTCTGGATCGCCGAGCCCACGTGTCCGACGGTGTTGCCGATCTTTACCTGCTCGATGCCCTTGTACAGCGAAGCCTCGGTCACTTCGAGCAGCTTCTTCAGTTCCGCGGTCAGCTCCTCGCCCACCGGCACGGTGATGGCAGCGTCTCCGTAATAGCCATCGCAGACCACGCCGCAGTCGATGGAAACGATGTCTCCCGCCTTCAGCGTCCGCTTTTCCGACGGGATCCCGTGCACGATCTCTTCATTGATCGAAGTGCACAGCACACAGGGATAGCCGTAATATCCCTTGAACGCCGGCGCCGCCCCGAGTTCCGCAATCAGTTTCTCGGCGGCCTTCTCCAGGTCCATCGTCGTAACGCCCGCCGCCACCAGCGTTTTCAAGTGGTTCAGAACCTGGCGGACCATCTTCCCGCTCCGCCTCATCTTCTCGATCTCTTCCGGCGACTTGCGGATGATCCGGTCTTCTCCAAAACTCATAAACTGATTCTAACGTCGCCGACTCTAACGTCGCGACCCTAGCTCGCTGACTCTAACTTCGCCGTTCCGCCACTAGCATCCTGGCCATGCCTGTCAATCACGCCAAAAATCTGCGCCGCAATCTCTTCCATCGTCCGATCCGCATTGACCGCTACCAGCCGCCGCTGCGCCCGGTAGTAATCCGCTACCGGCTTGGTCTGGCTGCTCATAGGCCGCCAATCGCTCCGAAATCACTTCTTCGCGATCGTCGTCGCGGATCAACAGCTTGGATCCGTCTACATCGCACAACTCGTCGACGAGAGGGGGCTGAAAGTGAATGTTATAGAGCCGTCCACAGGTGGGACACGAACGCCGCCCGGTAAGCCGCAGCAGTAATTGATTATAGTCCACGAGCAACTGGATCACAACCGGCGGCGGACACTTCCCCGATTTGTCGCTCTGCGATTTATCAAAGATCTCTTTTTCCAGGACACCATCCAGCCATCGTGCCTGGGCGGCTGTCCGGGGAAAGCCATCCAGCACAAATCCGCGCTGACAATCGGCCTCCCGCAGCCGGCTGGCCACGATGCCGTACATCAACTCGTCCGGCACCAGTTCGCCTCGCGCCATGATCGCCTTGGCTTCCAGGCCGAGCTTGGTGCCGCGCCCTACGTGATCCCGCAAAAGATCACCCGTCGATATCTGCGGGATACCGTAACGGTCGACGATCTGTTTGGCCTGCGTGCCCTTCCCGGCCCCGGAGGCCCCAGAAGAATCACGGGTCCAATATTTCGCGCGGTCTCATTGGCCGTCGAAATGGCCGTCTCATTGGCCATCGTAATGATCCCTTTTACTCGTATTTCCTGCTCGCTAGAATACTCGCTATGCTCCGCGCCTCGACAAACTCAACCTTTCACCAAGTCCGGCGTCCGCGAATCCGTCCGCTCTTCGGCGTGAATCCATCGTAGTGCCGCATGATCAGCTGCGCCTCAATCTGCGTGACCGTATCCATCGCAACCCCGACCACGATCAGCAGCGAGGTTCCGCCAAAATAAAAGTTCACGCCCAAACCGTTCGTGACCCAGGTGGGCAGGTTCTCAAAGACCCGCCCCAGCAGCGGAAGGTGATTGAGCTTGATGCCCGCAATCATCCACTCCGGAATCAGCGAAATCAAAATCAGGTAGAGCGCGCCCACCAGCGTGATGCGGGTGAGAACATCGTTGATAAAGTCCGAAGTCCGCTTCCCGGGCCGGATGCCGGGAATAAAACCTCCCCACTTCCGCATGTTGTCCGCAACCTCGTTCGGATTGAACACGATCGAGATATAGAAGTAGGCAAAGAAAACGATCCCTGTGGCATAAAGCAAGGTGTACAGCGGCTCGCCCCATCTCATCGCGTCCAGAACCGGGCCGACCACCTTGTTGTTGTGGAACGCCGCACCCAGCATCTGCGGCAAAGCCAGAATCGAAGACGCGAAAATCACCGGCATTACGCCGCCGGCATTCACCCGCAGCGGCAGGTGCGTCGATTGCCCGCCCATCACCTTTCGTCCAACCACGCGCTTGGCATACTGCACCGGAATGCGGCGCTCGCTGCGTTCGACGAATACGATAAATGCGACCACTGCGATCATCAGCACCAGCAGCATCAGGATGGCCGGGGCCGTGAATACTCCCCAAGCCGAGGTCTGCGCCTTCTGGTAGAGATCGATGACGCCGCGCGGCAGACCGACCACGATGCCGGCAAAAATCAAGAGCGACATGCCGTTGCCGATGCCGCGCTCCGTGATCTGCTCGCCCAGCCACATGATGAACGCGCTGCCCGTGGTCAGCGTCAGCATGGTCATCAGGATGAAGCCGGGCCCGGGAGTGTTGACGAAATCCCCCGCTTTCTGCAGGCTGATGGCAATGCCGAACGACTGCACCGCGCTCAAAACCACGGTGAGATAACGCGTCCACTGGGTGATTTTCTTGCGGCCCATCTCGCCTTCTTTTTGCAGCTTGGCGAGCGGCTCATAGACCACCGTCAGCAACTGCAAAATGATCGACGCCGTAATGTACGGCATGATGCCCAGGGCGAAAATCGTGAGCCGCCGCAGGTTGCCGCCGCTGAACAGATCGACAAAGCCCAGCACCGAGCCCCGGTTCTGCTCGAAGAACGCCGCCAGCCGGTCGCCGTTGATCCCGGGCGTCGGGATGTGGCCGCCGATGCGATACACCGCCAGCAGGCCGAGCGTGAACAGCACGCGCTTGCGCAGGTCGGGAACCCGGAAGATGTTCGCCAGCTTATCCAGCATTACTGCAAGACCTCAAACTTGCCGCCCGCTTTGGTGATTTTTTCCTGCGCCGACTTCGAAAACTTGTGCGCATGCACGGTAATCGCCGTCGTCAGTTCGCCGTTGCCCAGGATCTTGACCGGCTGCTTGCCATTCACCACGCCCGCCTTCTTCAGCACCTCGGGCGTGATTTCGGTTTCGCCGAGCGCCGCCAGACGGTCCAGGTTCACGACGTCGTATTCCTCGCGGAAAATGTTGGTGAATCCGCGCTTCGGCACACGCCGGTGCAACGGCATCTGGCCGCCTTCAAACCCGCGTATCAGCCGCGCGCCCGAACGGGACCACTGCCCCTTGTGGCCGCGCGTCGAAGTCTTGCCCATGCCGGACCCCATGCCGCGTCCGACTCGCTTCTTCTTTTCCGTTGACTTCTTCGGTGCCCGTATTGTCGATAAATTCATGACTTTCTCTCTAACCCTTAGTCAGACTGAGCTTGCCATCGACTGACCTGCTGTAGCTTCAGGACGGCCATGCGCGGCGTCTTACGCTTTCACGATCTCCACCAGATGCGGGATCTTCTTGACCATGCCGCGAATCGCAGCCGTGTCCGGCCGCTCAATCACCTGGTTCAGCCGGGTGAATCCCAGCCCCTTGACAACTTTCCTATGTTTTACCGGAGTGCAGATCATCGACCGCACCCACTTCAACTGGATCTTGCCGCTCGCCACCGATTTCGATGTCTTGGTTGTCATTTCACTTCCCCGTCTAACATTTGTAATTGGCAATTTGTAATTTGCAATTGAAGCCTTTGGTTCTAAATCACAAATTACAAATCACCAATTACAAATTGTTCTTACAGCTCCTGTACCGACTTGCCCCGCAGCTCCGCCACGTCTTCCCGGTTCTTGAGCTTCTTCAGCGCCTCGAACGTCGCCTTGATCACGTTATGCGGATTGTTCGTGCCAATCGATTTCGTCAGCACATTCTGAACGCCCGCCGACGTCATCACCGCCCGCACCGCTCCGCCCGCAATCACGCCCGTGCCTTCCGGAGCCGGCTTCAGCAGCACCATGCCCGAGCCAAAACGTCCCAGCACCGTATGCGGCACCGTCGTCTGCGTCAGGTTGATCCGCATCAGGTTCTTCTTCGCCGCCTCGATCCCTTTGCGGATGGCCTGCGGAACTTCCTTCGCTTTGCCCGATCCGAAACCAACCACCGCCGCCGAAGGATCGCCCACCACCACCAGCGCCGCGAACGACATGTTCTTGCCGCCCTTAACCACTTTCGTCACCCGGTTAATCGAGACCACCTGGTCTTTTAACTGGAACGAAGCCGCATCGAGTTTCTTCGTAACTCTTGGCATTCTGAAATCCCATTTCTAATTTGTAATTGGCAATCTGTAATTGGTAATCTGAAGTCGTCCAGGCTCTTAAATTACAGAATGACAAATGACCAACTGACGAAATGTTCTAAAACTGCAGTCCCGCTTCGCGCGCCGCATCGGCCACCGCTTTGACCCGGCCATGGTAGATGTAGCCACCACGATCGAATACCACTTTGGTGAAGCCTTTCTGTTTGGCCAGTTCGGCGATCTTTTTCCCAACCATCTTCGCCGACGCCACGTTGCCGCCGGTCACGCGCGCACCCTTGCGGTCGTCCGCGGTCGAAGCCGCCGCCAGCGTCACGCCCTTCAGGTCGTCGATCAACTGCACGTAAATGTGGTTCAGCGACCGGTACACATTCAGCCGCGGACGCTCCTCGCGTACCCATCACTTTCTTCCGGATACGATCATGCACCCGCTGCCGCGTCTGATTCTTTGAAGCGATTCTTAGCATTAAACCCTCAGCGATCAGCCATCAGCCGTCAGTTAGATCCGACCAGCCGCCAGACTTCGCGACGAAGTTACTGATGGCTGATGGCTGACGGCTGAGAGCTATTTTGCTCCCGTCTTGCCAACCTTCTTCTTCAAGCGCTCGCCGGCATAGCGCACGCCCTTGTTCTTATACGGATCGGGCGGACGCAGCGACCGCATCTCCGCCGCCACCTGGCCGACCTTCTGCCGGTCAATGCCGTTCAGCGTCAGCTTGGTCAGCTTCGCATCCACCGCGCAATCCACGCCGCTCGGCAGCGGATACTCGATCGGGTGCGAATAGCCCAGGCTGAACACCACCGTCCCCTTGCCTTTCATCTCCGCGCGGTAGCCGATGCCGACGATTTCCAGATCCCTCGTCCAGCCCTTGGTCACGCCATCGACCGCGTTATTGACCAGCGCGCGCGCCAGTCCGTGCACCGCCGCCTGCGCATCGTTCTCGCGCAGCGCCACCAGGTTGCCGTCCTTCTGCTCCATCGTAATGCCGGGCGGAAGAGACGTATCCAGCTTGCCTTTCGGCCCCTGGACCATCACCGTATTGCCTTCGATCTTGACCGTCACGCCCTTCGGGATCGCGATCGGCTTTTTTCCAATTCGTGACATAGCTTGTTAGCTCTCAGCTCTCAGCTCTCAGCTCTCAGTTACAATCTCAGCGGTTAACTGATAGCTGAGAGCTGATGAGCTGACAGCGCTTTTCTACCAAATCTCGCAAAGCAATTCGCCGCCCAGGCCCTGCCGCCGCGCCTGGCGTCCCGTCATCACGCCCTTCGGCGTGGTCAGGATATTGATTCCCATCCCGCCCAGCACCCGCGGAATCTCGGTGCGGCGCACATAGACGCGGCAGCCCGGACGCGACACCCGCTCCAGGTTCGTAATTACCGCCTCATTGTTGTTGCCGTACTTCAGATACACGCGCAGGACCTTGTGGCCCTCTTCTTCCGCCGGCTTGAAGTTCGCGATATAGCCCTCTTCCTTCAGGATGCGGGCAATCTCCGTCTTCAGCTTGGAAGCTGGTATATCCACCTTCTGGTGCCGGGCGCGGATCGAGTTGCGGATGCGCGTCAGCATGTCTGCGACCGGATCGGTCAACCTCATCGTTTGCTTCTCCTCGAGCCGCCCGTTCGCTCCGCGTGCAGCGGAGAACCTGTCAGCAGCTTGCTTGCTTCGTCGTTCGCGTTTCGCTGTTCGTCGTTCGCTTTTCGCGGTTTGCCTTAAGCGAACGACGAACGGCGAACGACTGATTCTTCTACCAGGACGACTTCGAAACTCCGGGGATCTCGCCCCGCAGCGCCAGTTGCCGGAAACACAGACGGCACAGGCCAAATTTCCGTAAATAGGCCCGCGGACGTCCGCAGATCTTGCAGCGGTTATGCTTGCGCGTCGAAAACTTCGGCGTTTTCCTGTTTTGCGGCTTAGTCTTGCTCTCCGCGCCGTCCTTCACTCGTTTTGCTGTAGTGGCCAAATTCGCTCCTAACTTCGTGCTCGTGTGGCTGCCGGCGCTCCGCCGCCAGTCCTGCCGGGTCACCTCAGACCAAGCTGCACGTTCGAACAGCTGACCTACGCTCTAAACGGCATCCCCAAATGCTTCAACAGCGACCGCGCCTGATCATCGGACCGCGCCGTCGTCACAATGGTTACGTTCATGCCTTTCAGCTTGTCCACCTTCGCGTAGTCAATCTCCGGAAAAATCAGCTGATCGTGCAGGCCCAGCGTGTAATTGCCGCGTCCATCGAACGACTTCGTCGAGACTCCGCGGAAGTCGCGCACTCGCGGCAGCACGATGCTCACCAGCCGGTCGAAAAATTCGTACATGCGGTCGCCGCGCAGCGTCACCATCGCCCCAATCGGCATCCCCTCGCGCACCTTGAACGCCGCAATCGACTTCTTCGCCTTCGTCACCACCGGCTTCTGTCCCGTAATCTGTCCCAGTTCATTCACCGCCGGGTCGATAAGTTTCGCGTTCTGGGTGGCTTCGCCCACGCCCATGTTGACGACGATCTTATTCAGTCGCGGCACGGCCATCGGGTTCTTGAGTTCGAGTTCCTTCATCAGGGCCACGGAAACTTCCTTCTCAAACCGCGCCCGCAGCCGCGGCCGCTCTTTCGCCGCATGCCGCGGAGCCTCCGGACCAGCCTTCTCCTCGACCGGCGCGCGCCCCTTCTGCTCGCCCTTGCCCGGCTTTGCTTTCTTCTGCTGCTGCTCGCCTTTTTTCTGCTCGTCTGCCATTGCTATGCTGCCTTGTCCTCACGGTTTCGGAGTGGTTACCGAGTTCGTGACGAATACCTGTAACTCTTCGAATCGTAAGTAATTTTGTAACTCTAATGCTCGCAACCGCGGCTTTACAACTCGAAATTACTGATTGCTCGAATTAGCTAAAAGCTACTTATCCAGCGTCGTCCCGCACTTCTTACACACTCTCACCTTGCGCTCGCCGCGCACTTCATGCCCGATCCGCACCGGACCGCACGTCGCACACACCAGGGCCACGTTCGACAGAGGAATCGCCCGCTCCTGCTCGGCAATTCCACCCTTGATGTTGCGCTGCGGATTCGGCCGCACGTGCTTCTTCACCGTCATCACGTGCTCCACCAGCACCTTGCCCTCGTCGGGAAACACGCGCAGCACGCGCCCTTCTTTCCCCGTATCCTTCCCGGTCATCACCTTCACGGTGTCATTCCGGCGGATATCCACTCGCTTATGTTCGGCCGTAGTTGCAGTTCCCATACTCAATCCTTCCAAATCTCTTCCTGTAGAGACGGGGCTTGCCCCGTCTCAGACGCGGCAAGCCGCGTCTCTACACCAGCGCTAAAGCACTTCCGGCGCCAGCGACACAATCTTCAAAAACTTCTTCTCGCGCAGTTCGCGCGCCACCGGACCGAACACGCGCGTGCCCACCGGCTCGCCGGTTTCGTTGATCAGCACCGCCGCGTTCTGATCGAAGCGGATATAAGTCCCGTCCCGCCGCCGATGCTCTTTCCGCGTCCGCACGATGACCGCCTTCACCACTTTGCCCTTCTGCACCTGACCGTCCGGCGCCGCTTCCTTCACGCTCGCCGTGATCACGTCGCCCAGGCCCGCGCGCAGGCCGGTCGAGCCGCCGAGCGGCAGGATCATCTGCAGCTTGCGCGCGCCGGAGTTATCGGCGACCTCGAGCATGGATCTCATCATTACGGCCATGTTCGTCTCCTCTTCCGCCTACTTCTCAGCGGAAATGCCCGTACCGGCATCGATGTCAACTTCCGGCACCAGCGCCGTCTTCCGCACGATTTCCTTCAGCGTCCAGCGCTTCAGCTTCGACAACGGCCGCGACTCTTCGATCCGAACCGTGTCGCCGGTGTGCGCTTCGTTCTTCTCGTCGTGCGCGTAGAACTTTTTCCGGATCGAGATCACCCGCTTGTACATCGGATGCGCCTTTTTCCGCGTCACTTCGACCACGATCGTCTTCTGCATCTTGTTCGAGACGACCGTGCCGATCAGTATCTTGCGGCCCGAATGTTTTTCGGCTTGGGCTTTTTCAGCTTGGCCATGTTCGGATTGGCTCGTGATTTCCGCCATTATTTTTTCTCCGTCTTGCGGTATGTCTGCGGCCGCCAGTTCCTGCTCGCGCAGGACGGTCTGGACGCGCGCAATATCCCGGCGCAGCCCGCGAATCTTTTTCAGGCTCTCGCTCTGTCCCATGTTCATCTGGAACTTCAGCTTGAAGAGCTGGTCCGCCAAGTCCCGCTCCTGGTGCTTGAGCTCGACGTCGGTTAAGTTGCGAATCTTTTCTGCCTTCATAAATCAGTTCCTCAGCTCTCAGTTGTCAGTTCTCAGTCAGAACTCCTAGTGCCTGAGCAAATTTTCCTCTCCCCTCTGCATTTACAGCACTTCGCGTTTCACAAACGTCGTCCGCAACGGAAGCTTGTGCGACGCGAGGCGCATGGCTTCTTTCGCGTCCGTGATCGTCACGCCTTCCATTTCGAACAGAATCTTCCCCGGCCGCACCACCGCGACCCAATGGTCCGGAGCCCCTTTGCCCTTGCCCATACGGGTTTCGGCCGGCTTCTTCGTCACCGGCTTATCCGGAAACAGCCGGATCCAGATCTTGCCGCCGCGCTTCACAAAACGCGTCATCGCGACCCGGCTCGCTTCGATCTGCCGGTCGGTGATCCAGCCCGGCTCTAGCACCTTCAGCCCGTATTGACCGAAAGCCAGCGTGCCACCGCGCCAGGCCTTCCCCGTCATGCGTCCGCGCTGCTGCTTGCGGTACTTAACTTTCTTCGGCATCAACATAATTCAGCTCTCAGCTCTCAGTTGTCAGCTCTCAGCAAAATCCTTCGGTGCCCGGTTCGCGCCTGCTTTTGACCTCTGCAATCTGACCTCTGAACCTCTTACCTTCTAAAACGCTCCCGTCGTGCTCACTTCCCGCGCAGGTGTCGCTTCGCGCTTCTTGGCCGGCAGAATCTCGCCTTTGTAAACCCAGCACTTCACGCCAATCACGCCATAGGTTGTGCGCGCCTCGGTGAAACCGTAGTCGATATCGGCGCGCAGCGTGTGCAGCGGCAACCGCCCCTGCAGATACCACTCCGAACGCGCGATTTCGTTGCCATTCAGACGCCCGCTCACCCGCACCTTGATGCCCTTGCATCCGAAGCGCAGCGCCGAATCCACCGACTTGCGCATCGCCCGCCGGAAGCCCACGCGCTTTTCCAGTTGCAGCGCAATCGATTCCGACACCAGCTGCGCATCGAGCTCCGGCTTGTGCACTTCCTGGATATCGACATGCACCTCGCGCGTCGTCTTCTTTTGCAGATCCTGTTTCAGCTTGTCGATTTCCGCGCCCTTGCGCCCGATGATGATGCCCGGGCGCGCCGTCTTAATAATGATCCGCAGCTTATTGCCCGGACGCTCGATCTCGACCGAGCTCACACCCGCCGACTTGAGCTTTTCCTTCAGCTCGGTCTTGAGCTTATAGTCTTCGAGCAGCAGCTTGTCGTAGTCCTTCTCGACAAACCAGCGCGACTTCCACGGCTTGGTGTAGCCGAGCCGGAATCCGTAAGGATGAACCTTTTGTCCCATCTTGTGTGCTCCTAAATTCTCGCAGTGTGCTATTCGCTGTTCGCCATTCGCTGTTCGCGAACGACGAACAGCGAACGACGGTCCTACTTCTTTGCCTTCGCCTTCTTACCGACCGCCTTCTTCTTCGCTGGCGCCTTCGTCTTCGCTTTCGCTTTCGGCTTTGGCCGAGCCGCAGGCTTCGCCGCCTTCTCGCCTGCCGCCGCGGTCCCTACCGGCACGCCGTTCCTGTTTTTCTCCGCCAGCACGATTTCAATATGCGCGATGCGCCGTACGTAATGGTAGGCCCGCCCCATCGGCGCCGGACGAATCCGCTTCATGCGCGGCCCATCGTTCGCCACCGCCTGCTTCACGTACAGGTTATCGAGATCGACATCCAGGCCCTTTTCGGTGCTCAGAAAGTTCGCGTTATCGATCGCCGACTGCAACAGCTTCGCGACCGTCGCCGCCACGCGCTTCTTGGTGAACGCCAGCGTGTTCCGCGCCTCTTCCACGCGCCGTCCCTTGATCAGGTTCAGCACCAGCCGCGCCTTCTGCGGCGAGACGCGCATGTATCTTGCTTCCGCTCGAAATTCCATAATCTCTTTGCCTTTAGCTCGCAGCCTCAAGCTCGTGGCTCGAAGTTGTTCTTATGCCTTCGGCGCCGACGGCGCCGACGGCACTATGGCTCCAGGTCCGCCGGGCACGCCCGCCGGTTTGGCCGCGACCTCAGTCGCCGCTTTCATCGAGTGCCCCTTGAACTGACGGGTAAAGCTGAACTCGCCCAGCTTGTGCCCCACCATGTTCTCGGTCACATATACCGGAATGAATTTCCGTCCGTTGTGCACGGCAATCGTGTGTCCCACCATCTCCGGAATAATCGTCGAGCGCCGCGACCACGTCCGCAGCACCTTCTTCTCGTTACGCGCATTCATGGCTTCCACTTTCGTCGCCAGCTGCGCGTCCACGAACGGTCCTTTTTTTGTCGAACGAGCCATAATTTCCTCTGTGTAGAGACGCGGCTTGCCGCGTCTCATCTCGCCAGGGAGACGCGGCAAGCCGCGTCTCTACCAAACCCTTATCCCTTCTTTCGGCGGTTCACGATAAACGTATCGGTCCGCTTGTTGTTCCGCGTCTTGTAGCCACGCGTCGGCTGGCCCCACGGCGTTACCGGATGACGTCCGCCGGAGGTCTTGCCTTCGCCGCCGCCATGCGGATGGTCCACCGGGTTCATCGAAACGCCGCGGTTATGCGGACGCTTTCCCACCCAGCGCGTGCGTCCCGCCTTGCCCCAGGTGACGTTTTCGTGGTCCGTGTTGCCCACCTGCCCGATCGTCGCTAAACAATCGAGCAGCACTTTGCGAGTCTCGCCCGAAGGCAACTTCACCAGCCCGTAGTCGCCTTCTTTGGCGATCAACTGCGCCGAACCGCCCGCCGAGCGCACCATCTGCGCGCCTTTGCCGGGACGCAGTTCGATATTGTGGATCGTCGTGCCCGGCGGAATATTGCGCAGCGGCAGAGCGTTCCCGACCAGAATATCGGCTTCGGGTCCGCTCAAAATCTTTTGCCCAACCTTCAGTCCATCGGGCTGAACAATGTAACGCTTCTCGCCATCGGCGTAGCTCAGCAGGGCAATGCGCGCCGAGCGTCCGGGATCGTATTCGATAGTCTCGACCGTCGCCGGAATCCCGTGCTTGTCGCGCTTGAAGTCAATCGTGCGCAGTTTGCGCTTGTTGCCGCCGCCCCGGAACCGCATGGTCGTGTCGCCGGAATTGCGCCGCCCGCCCGTCCGCATCTTGCCCTCAACCAGCGGCTTGTGCGGCGTGGACGAAGTGATATCGTCGGTCGTAACCGAGGTGCGATAGCGCAGCGTCTGGGTTGTCGGTCTGTAGGTCTTAATGGCCATATTAGCTCTCAGCTTTTAGTCGTCAGTCATCAGTTGTCAGTATCAGTTGCCCGCCATTCGGTTTTACCTGACGACTGACGACTGACGACTGACGGCTGTACTACAAATTCTGCGCGTACTCCGGCATCTTCTCGCCGCTTTTCAAGCGCACGTACGCCTTCTTCCAGTCCGGACGGTAGCCCGTGAACTTGCCCCGCCGCCGTTCCTTCCCGGGATAATTCGCGGTGCGCACCGAAGCCACCTTTACCTTGAAGATCGCCTGCACCGCTTCCTTGATCTCGGTCTTCGTCGCCTTCGGCGCCACTTGGAATACCAGCGTATTCTGCGTCTCTTTAATGCCGAGGCCCTTTTCGGTGATCACCGGCTTCTGAATAATCTGATACGCGGATTTCATCAGGCCACCTCCGCCTTAGGCTTCGTCTTGCGCAGGCGCCGCGCTGGTTTCTTCTTTTCTTCCTCCGGCTCGGCCTCGTGCTGGCGCCGCGTTGCCGTCTTCTTCAGCGAATCCTGCAGCTTCTCGAGCGCCGGTTGCGCAAACACCACGTGGGTGTAGCGCATGATGTGATAGGGGTGCACTTCGTTCGCCTTCACCAGTTCGAGGCCGTCGATATTGCGCGAACTCAACTCCAGGTTCTTGTTCTCGGCCGTCGAAATATCCACCAGCAGCGTCGTGCCATCGACTTTCAGCTTGTCGAGCGCTTCGCGAAACAGCTTCGTCTTCGGCTCTTTCACCTCGAACGACGTCACCACCATCAGCTTGCCGTCGGCAAACTTCGAAGCCAGCGCCGAGCGCAGCGCGCCCAGCAGCTTCTTCTTCGGAAAGGCGTAGTCATAGGAGCGCGGCTGCGGCCCGTGCACCGTGCCGCCGTGGCGCCACAGCGGCGATCGGATGGAGCCGATACGCGCCCGCCCCGTGCCCTTCTGCTTCCACAGCTTCTTGCCCGATCCGGAAACCCGCCAGCGGTTCTTGGTGGCATGCGTGCCCGCGCGCGCGGCGGCGCGATAGTGCGTGATCGCCTCCCAGAGCAAGTCTTCGTTGACCGCGCCGAAAACTTCTTCGGCCAGTTCCATCGTCCCGGCCTTGGCTCCGCTCAGATTGTAAATATCAATAGTTGCCATATCTCTCTCGTGTGGAGCGGACACTCTTGTCCGCTGCCTTTGCTCTCGCCTGTGCTCGCACTCGACCTGCGTCTAGCCCGCCCGATCCCAGTTACACCTTCTTCGAAGCGCGCTTCGCCGCCTTCAACGGATCGACCGTCGCCGATCCCGCAAATCCACGGCGCTCTCGCGGCGGCTTCTTCGCCTTGTTGATCACGATATAACCGCCATTCGCACCCGGAACGCTGCCCTCAACCACCAGCAGATTCTCTTCTTTATCCACGCCCAGGATCCGCAGGTTGCGCGTCGTTACCCGGACATCGCCCATGTGGCCCGACATCCGCATGCCCTTGAACACGCGCGAAGGAAATGCCGACGAGCCAATCGAACCCGTAATCTGAAACATCGAACCGTGCGACTTCGGACCACCCGCAAAGTGATGCCGCTTCACCACCCCCTGAAACCCGCGGCCCTTGCTCACTCCGACGATGTCGACGAAACGCTCGCCTTCGAAAATATCCACCAGGATGCGGTCGCCAGGTTTCAGCACGCCCTCGGTCGTCTCGCCCGGAGCGTCGACTTCCACCGCAACTTCCCGCACAAATTTCACCGGCGGCAGGTTGTGTTTGGCAAAGTGTCCGCGCATCGCCTTGGTCAGCTTCTTTTCTTTCACGAACTCGACGAGGCCGATCTGCGCCGACTCGTATCCGTCTTTAGTCAGGGTCTTGTGCTGCGTAATCACGCACGGCCCCGCCTGCAACACCGTCGCCGGCCGCACATCGCCCTTCGAATCGAAGAGCTGCGTCATGCCGACCTTCTTGCCCAGAATTCCCGTAACTCTCGCCATTTCCTTCTCCGTTCCCAGCATGGCTCGTCGTTCAGTTGACGATTTGGCTGGGACTGTAGCGCCGGCGTCTCGCCGGCTGTCCGGCGGGCGTCTCGCCCGCCGACTACAGCGACTATTTATGTTCTTTCCCGAACGCCTTGATCTCCACATCCACGCCCGCCGGCAGATCGAGCTTCATCAATGCATCGACCGTCTGCTGCGTTGGCTCCAGAATATCGAGCAGGCGCTTGTGGGTGCGGATCTCAAACTGCTCCCGCGACTTCTTGTCCACGTGCGGCGACCGCAGCACGCAGTACTTGTTCTTCATCGTGGGCAACGGAATCGGCCCCGCGATCTGCGCGCCGGTGCGTTTAGCCGTCTCCACGATCTCGCCCGTCGACTGATCCAGAATGCGGTAGTCGTAGGCTTTCAACCGGATGCGAATTCTTTCTTTTCCAGTCACTGTTTTTCTCTCTTTACCCCTCCCGGCTCACCCGGAAGGAAAGATCTGGCGGCGAGCTACAAGCCGCGAATTGAACCACGTGGGGACGGACGCATTCGTCCGTCCCAGCGGAGCGAAGCTCCGCAGCTTTCCGTTACGTAATAATCTCCGCGATCGTGCCCGCGCCCACCGTATGCCCGCCTTCGCGGATCGCGAACCGCAATCCCTTTTCCATCGCCACCGGCGTGATCAGCTCGATCACCAGGCTCACGTTGTCTCCCGGCATCACCATCTCCGTCCCCGCCGGCAACTCCGCCACTCCCGTCACATCCGTCGTGCGCAAATAAAACTGCGGACGGTATCCCTTGAAGAACGGCGTATGCCGCCCGCCTTCTTCTTTCGTCAGGATGTACACCTCCGCCTTGAACTTCGTGTGCGGCGTGATCGATCCCGGCTTCGCCAGCACCATCCCGCGCTCCACGTCTTCTTTCCCGATGCCGCGCAGCAACAGGCCAGCGTTGTCCCCCGCCATGCCTTCGTCCAGTTGCTTCTTGAACATCTCCACGCCCGTCACCACCGTCTTGCGCGTCTCCCGGAAGCCGACGATTTCCACTTCCTCGCCCACCTTGACCTTGCCGCGCTCGATCCGTCCCGTCACCACCGTGCCCCGCCCCTGAATCGAAAAAATATCTTCGATCGGCATCAGGAACGGCTTTTCCAACTCGCGCGCCGGCTGCGGCACGCTCTTGTCCACCGCCTCCATCAAGGCGTCGATCTGCTTCTCCCACTTCTCGTCGCCGTTCAAGGCGAGGAGCGCGGAGAGTCGCACCACCGGCACATCGTCTCCCGGAAACTGATAGCTCTTGAGTAACTCGCGTACTTCGAGCTCCACTAAGTCGAGTAACTCGGGATCGTCGACCGCATCGCACTTATTCAGCGCCACCACAATGTAAGGAACGCCCACCTGGCGCGCCAACAGCACGTGCTCGCGCGTCTGCGGCATCGGACCGTCGGTCGCCGCCACCACTAAGATGGCGCCATCCATCTGCGCCGCGCCCGTGATCATGTTCTTGATGTAGTCGGCGTGACCGGGACAGTCGACGTGCGCGTAGTGCCGGTTCGCCGTCTCGTACTCGACGTGCGCCGTGGCAATGGTGATGCCGCGCGCCTTCTCTTCCGGAGCGTTGTCGATCGAATCGAACGACCGGAACACGATCTTCGGGTTGTGCTTCTGCAACACCTTGGTGATGGCCGCCGTCAACGTCGTCTTGCCATGGTCGATGTGACCAATCGTCCCTACGTTGCAGTGCGGCTTTGTCCGCTCAAATTTTTCCTTCGCCATTTCTGGTTGCTCCTAACACATCTTCTAACGATTGAAACCAACCGGTGGTCTCTCGTCCGGCGCTTCCGGCTCATAGTCCAACATCGCCGTCGAGAAGTGATCCCACTTCAAGAGTATCGCTTCCGTCGCGGGCCTGAATTCCGGCAACAAAAGCCACACTCCTAGGTGATTCTCACTCACCACAAAACCCTCCAGCAGATCCTTCTCCGGGACGACTCCATCGAGGGCCTCACGGCCTAGCGGCAACAAACGAAAGCGAACAGTGCTCCCGGTCAGATTCATTCATGCTTCTCGAAAATCAGATCGCGCCGTCCTAATCCGAACCAGACCATATTTCGCAATCGCTGCAGCTCCCTTCGGGTTCTGGCATCGAGGGCATCGTCCACAAGTTGCGACGCCAACACCACATTTTGCAATCCTTGCGGCGTCTCAATCTCCAACCTCCAGCTCAGCGTATTGCTATTCCAAGTCACGCTCGTGAGCCGATACCCAGCGCCAAGCTCAGTCAAAATCTTCTCAACCTGCTCGCCGAGATCGAGGCCCCGATTTTTTCTCCGCTCTTCCCCCAGTAAATATTCGAGCTTACTCTGCCGAAATTGCTCTTCGGACAGACCCATCGCCCCGGCCATACTTCTTTCAGTGTCCGAGAGGCTCCGGACATCAGGATTTGAAAATCCCGAGGGCACGTTCACCTGAAAATTAGAACCTGCCATATCGTCGCTACCTGGGCGCCGTCTTCCCCTGCGTCTTGGCAATAATCTCTTCCGCCACGTGACGCGGGGCTTCTTCATAGCGCGCAAAATGCATCGAGTACTCGGCGCGTCCCTGGGTGACTGGAACGCATATGCGTCGCGTAGCCGAACATCTCCGCCAGCGGAACGATGGCCTTGATGACCTGCGAACCAGCCCGGTGCTCCATGCCTTCGATCCGTCCGCGACGCGAACTCAGGTCGCCCATGATCGTTCCCGCGTAATCTTCCGGCGTGACCACTTCGACCGCCATCACCGGCTCCAGAATCACCGGGCTCGCCTTGCGCGCCGCTTCTTTGAACGCCATCGAGCCGGCAATCTTGAACGCCATTTCGTTGGAATCGACATCGTGGTAGCTGCCATCGTAGAGCGTCGCTTTGATGTCGACCATCGGATAGCCGGCCAGAACGCCGCCTTCCATGGCCTCCTGCATGCCCTGGTCGATCGGCTTGATGTATTCCTTCGGCACCGTGCCGCCCACGATTTCGTTGATAAATTCGTAGCCCTTGCCCGGCTCGTTCGGATCGAGGTAAATCTTCGCGTGTCCGTACTGGCCGCGGCCGCCGGTCTGCCGTATGTACTTGCCTTCCGCTTCCGCGTGCCTGCGAATGGTCTCGCGATACGCCACCTGCGGCTTGCCGACGTTGGCCTCGACCTTGTACTCGCGCATCATGCGGTCGACGATGATTTCCAGATGCAACTCGCCCATGCCGCTGATGATCGTCTGCCCACTATCCGGATCGGTATGAACTTTGAAGGTCGGATCTTCCTGCGCCAATCGCGCCAGCGCCATACCCATCTTCTCCTGATCGGCCTTGGTCTTCGGCTCGACCGCAACCGAAATCACTGGCACCGCAAACACAATCGACTCGAGCGTGATCGGGTGCTTTTCGTTGCAGATCGTGTCGCCCGTGCTGACGTTTCTCAGGCCCACCACGGCGCAGATGTCCCCGGCGAGAATTTCCTGGATGTCTTCCCGCTTATTGGCGTGCATCTTGAGCAGGCGCCCAATGCGCTCATGCTTCTGCGTACGCGAGTTCAGCACCGACTCGCCCGACTTCAACTGTCCCGAATACACCCGGATAAACGTCAACTGGCCGACATACGGGTCGGCCATGATCTTGAATGCCAAGGCCGAAAAAGGATCGTCGTCGTCGGCCTTGCGCGTGATCGTCTTCCCCGTGTCGGGGTCGAGACCATGCGTCTCTTTCGTGTCGAGCGGCGAGGGCAGGTAATCCACCACCGCATCCAGCAACGGCTGTATGCCTTTATTCTTGAACGCCGTTCCCACCACCACCGGAAACAACTTCAGCCCGATCGTAGACTTGCGCAGCGACTGCTTGAGTTCGTCCGCCGATATCGCTTCGCCTTCCAGAAACTTGTGCAGAATCTCGTCATCGTTCTCGGCGACGGTTTCAACCAGTTGCGTATGAAACGCCTCGGCCTTCTTCCGCAGGTCGGCGGGAATGTCGGTAGTCTCATACTCCGCGCCTATGGTCTCGTCTGCCCAGATCACGGCGTTCATGGCGACCACATCCACCACTCCGCGAAACTTGTCTTCTTGTCCGATGGGAATTTGAATCGCCACCGGCTTGGCGTTGAGGCGCTTGCGCAGAGTGTCGATGGCCCGCTCGAAATCCGCCCCCATCTTATCGATCTTATTAATGAAACAAATTCGCGGAACGCCGTACTTGTCCGCCTGCCGCCATACTTTTTCCGACTGCGGCTGCACTCCGTGCACCGCGTCAAACACGGCGACGGCGCCGTCGAGCACGCGCAGCGAGCGCTCCACCTCGGCCGTAAAGTCGACGTGGCCGGGCGTATCGATAATATTGATGCGGATGTCGCGCCAGGTACAAGTCGTCGCCGCCGACGTAATGGTGATGCCGCGCTCCTGCTCCTGCTCCATCCAGTCCATGGTGGCCGTGCCTTCATGCACCTCGCCGATACGGTGCGTCTTTCCCGTATAAAACAGGATGCGCTCCGTCGTCGTGGTCTTCCCGGCATCGATGTGGGCCATGATGCCGATGTTCCTGCAACGCTCTAATGGGACTGTTCTAGGCACGACTCTCTGCTCTTTCTGGGGGCCAACTGCGTAATTTTGTAATCTTGTAATCGGGTAATTTGGTAATTTAACGGCAACTGCCGGCGGGGGTTTAGATTACGAAATTCCCCGATTACCAATTACAAAATCTTACCACCGGTAATGCGCAAACGCCTTGTTCGCTTCCGCCATGCGATGCACATCTTCTTTCTTCTTGATGGCAGCGCCTTTGCCGTTCGAGGCGTCGAGCAACTCGTTGGTCAATTTCTCGATCATTCCCTTTTCGCCGCGGCCGCGCGCATAACTCACGATCCAGCGGATCGCCAGCGACGTCCTGCGGTCCGGACCTACTTCGATCGGCACCTGGTAGTTCGCGCCGCCCACGCGCCGCGTCTTCACTTCCAGCAGGGGCTTCGCGTTCTCCACCGCCTTCGTGAACAGCTTCAGGGCTTCATCGCCGCCCTTTTCCTGCAACTTCTCGAGCGACTTATAAAAAATGCCTTCGGCAGTCGATTTCTTTCCCTGCCACATCATCGAGTTGATGAACTTCGTCACCAGATCCGATCCGTAGATGGGATCGGCCTCGACCGTGCGTTTCGGAGTGTGTCCTTTGCGTGGCATGTTTCGTTAGCTCTCAGCTTTCAGTTTTCTTGTTTTGCCGCAGGTCACTGGCCACTGGCCACTGACCACTGGCAACTGAATTATGCTTTCTTGGCGCGTTTCGTGCCGTACTTCGAGCGCCCCTGATTACGGCCCGCGACGCCGGTTGCGTCGAGGGTTCCGCGCACCACGTGATAACGCACGCCCGGCAGATCCTTCACACGGCCTCCGCGGATCAGCACAATCGAGTGCTCCTGCAGGTTATGGCCGACGCCCGGGATATACGTCGTCACTTCAATTCCATTGGTCAGGCGAACGCGCGCCACTTTGCGCAGCGCTGAGTTCGGCTTTTTCGGCGTCTGGGTATAAACGCGCGTGCATACGCCGCGCTTCTGCGGACACGATTGCAGAGCCGGACTCGCCGTCTTATAGCGGGTCCGCTCGCGGCCAAACTTCACCAACTGATTAAAAGTAGGCACTCTTGCCACTCCCAGACGCGGCCAGCCGCGTCTCTACCGCACATTTTCGTATTCGTACCACACGATCCCGTAGAGACGGGGCTTGCCCCGTCTCAGGTCTGGCACAGACTGTCGCGCCCAGCCATACTCTCCCCGCGCAGCAAACTAATGCCGGGGAGAATTCGTTCATTCCCGCTCAGGCTAAATCGCCGACGACGGTGACGCCACGCCTCACCCGGTCAGGTTCGGAGGCGTTCCGTTTCGTCTGCTTCCCCCTGCATAGCCTCGCGTGACTCCCAGCCTCTACCTCTAAGCCCGGGCGCAAAGGTTTTCGCAGGACGTTTCAGCGAGGGCGTCCCCGATCCCAATTCCAACCGGGTACGTATTTCTTCAAAGCTCAGCCAAAATCTTCCCGGAGCCCGTCGCCAGCGCAGGTTGCGCATCCGACAGGACTGCCGTATACAGGCAAGCCAGACTTAACTCGCGGAACCGTTTGATAATAACAACTACCTTGCACATCGTCAACCGGTGTTCGACGCATCTTAAAAAGGCAAGGCTTCAAGGTCTCAGGGTCGCTGGTAGAGAGCCGGACGCAGACGCCCTCGCCCCGACAGGTCTCAGGGACAGGAAGCGCGAGCCAGCGCCCTGTCCTGCTCTATTTAGTCATCAAGGTCTCAAGGCACGCAGCCGTGCGAACGCCTTCAGTGGCGGCTTGCCGCGAAGAATTTCACAAACTGCGCATACCTGAAACTTTGAAACCTTGAAACCTTGCACTATACCTTCTAAACTGACAGTTTTCCGCCTGACCACATTATTATGCTCGCGCCTGGCAAACGGACGCGAGGAGGGTTCATGCATCATTGCGGTTCCGGTTTTCTACTTACGTTGGCCCTCGCCTTCGTCGCCGCCCTCACCGGCTGCTTGGGCAAGAGCAGCGCCAACCTCGGCAACGCGGGCGTGACAAAGTGTTACGCTGAGCCCCGCCAACACCTTTTCCCTCGAGGTGGGTGGCACTCAAGTCTTTAGCGCCAGCGGCAAGGATGCCGCCGGCAAACCCGTCTTTGGCTTCAACATTCAATATGTTGTTGGAGTTCCGCCCGGTACGATCACCCCCGCGCCACTCACGATCAACGTCGTTGGGAACGCTTGCGCCGGCACATGGGACCAGACTGGCAGCCAGTGCAGTGGCGGCAATCCCGGGATCGCCACAGTAAACGCTGTCATCAATGGCGTCTCCAGCCCGACCACTACCGTCTACGTCCACCCGCACATCGATAGCATTACGATTAAAAACGCTGAGACCCAACCGCCTCTCTATGACTGCTTCTCGCAGGGTCAAACCTGGAACTATGCGGCGGTCGCCAACAACATCACCTCTGGGGACATCACCAGCAGCGTCGGCCCCATGACCTGGTCGTCGAGCAATAGCGGTGTGGTTACCACAACTCCCATCGTGCCCGCTGGCCAGCCCAACGTGCTCAATCAGGTTCAGATCACCGCCAAATCCCCAGGCATCACCAATCTTGTGGCCAGCGTCTCCGGGGTCAGCAGCAACCCCTTTCCCTTCACCACCTGCCTGATCCAAGCCATCTACCTCCAGATCGGAGGCCAGAACCAGGCAGGAAACTCGATCACCGTAAACAACGGCGCCAGCATCCCCATCACCGCTATCGCGGTCGATACGTTGTGCGGCGTCGCCAATAACACCCCCCTGACCAGCGCGCCCCTCACCTGGAACACGACCAATCCTGAAGTGGCGGCCTTCAGCACCGCCAGCAGCAGCGCGGTGACCAACAATGCTACCGCGCACAACAATCTCGGCGGCACCACCCTCTTTGCTTCCTGCACTCCTCCGTCTTGCAATATCGGAGTTCTACCCAGCCTCCCTATCTACGCCACCGACTACAACGTGACCGCCCCCCCCACCAAATGCCAGCCGCCGAACGTGACGAACGCTTATGGCACCATCTCCGTTCAGGTTACTTCTACCGCCCTGACGCCGCCCACCTATACCGCCTGGGCGGCAACCACCGACTGCGGGGACGCCCTCGGCTGCACCAGCTCGTTGTTCGCGGTGACCCCTGGAACCACCCCCATCGACTCCATCGTATCCATCACAAGCGTGCCCCGCACTCCCAATTCCATGATGTTTAACCATCTCTCGTCGTCGCGCCTCTACCTCGGAAGCGATCAGGGTCTGATGTACCTGGATGTCACCGCCAAGAGCGGCTCGACCGTTTCCTTGGTCTCCAACGTCTCGACACCGTGCGACGTTGCCTTGTGCGGCCGAGTGCTCACCATCTCCAACGATGGCAGACTGGTGGTCGTTTCCGACACCGTTTCCACCCCCAGCCAGGTCTACATCTACAATGGCAGCAGCACCGTGGACCTCATCATCCCCGGCGAAACCGTCACCGCCGCCGCCTTCTCTCCCGATCAGCTAAAACTCTTCATGCTTACCAACGCCGGCAACCTGTACGTCTACTCCACCGTGGACGCGCTCACCTCGGTGCCGATCGCGACCTCCGCAAGCGACGTCAAATTCTCGGCGGATGGCAGCTTCGCCTACATCGCGGGAACACCCGCGCAAACTTCGATTTCCGGCTTTTCTACCTGCAATCCCCAACTTCCCCAAGGCAGCCTGGGCTTTGTGACCACCCCCGGCACCCCGACTCAGATTTTCCCGTCGCCGGACGCGCAGCACGTAATCGCGGTCGCTCCGCCGAACATCGACATATTCACGGCCTCCGACAAGCAGAATCCTCTGCTGGATGGTCAGTTCACGTGTAATGATCCGTCCGTGACTTTCGGCGCCGTGCAGTCCCACAACCTCGGCCAGGGTAACTTCACTCCTCTCTATGCGCAGCTCGTAGCCGACGGCACCGCGGTCATTCTGGTCGCCCAGAAAATTTCCGCGGTGCTTCTCTTCAACGTGGGTAGTGGGACCACGACTTCCGTTCCCCTCGTCGGTGGCAGCACCCCGCTCTCCGCCTCCGCTTCCCCCGACGGAAGCCAGGTCTACGTCGCCGCCTGCGATGTGTATGACGGAACAACCTGCGCCGCCGGCTCCGTGCACATCGTTTGCACCGGCGCCTGCACCAAAGGTCAGGGCGACTTCCAGCAGGTCCCCTTTGCCAACATCAACGACGCCAACAACCCCAACATGTGCAACAGCCAGGGCGGCACTGCACCCCTCTGCCTCCCCAATTTAATAGCCATCAAGCCCCAGTGATCGAAGAGGGAGCTCGTGTGGGGACGCGGTTCGTGTGCGGATCGGGGTTCGTGTGGGGACGGGGCTCCGCCCCGTCCAGGGAATTTTAGCGACTGTATGCACCAGGAAGTGGCACACCGAAAACCAAGTAGCGGAAACGTCGGGCTTTCGTATCAGGGTATCGCTTTAGCGATACCGTAAGTCCTTCGAAATCAGACGCCCCTCTAGGGGCTGGCATCGAGTAATCGACTTTCCCCGCAGCCTCTTTAGGGACGTTCCGACTAAGTCCCCGGGGTCCCCCGTGCACCCCTGTGTACCCTGTGGTTAATGTCTCTTGCCGACACTTGAATCAGAGTTTCCTTAGCTGTCAGCTGAGAGCTGACGCGCTTTTCTACGGCCCTACCTCTTTCCCCACACTATCCAGCACGCCATTGATGAACTGCACCGACTCGGGCGTCGAAAACTTGCGCGCAATTTCGAGCGCCTCATTAATCACCACCGCGTGCGGCGTCGCCGGATACCCCAGAAACTCCGCCACCGCTCCTCGCAGCACATTCCTGTCCACCGTCGCCATCCGGTCCATGCGCCAGTGCTGCGTGTGCTTCCCGATCAGCCCGTCGATCTCCATCAGCCGGTCGCTGGCCAAGCGAAACAGATCGTCGGCAAACCCGCGCACTTCGTCCTCCACGTTGGTGCGCTCGGCCCAGAACGTCTTTCGGACCAACTCCGGCGTCTGCTTCCCCATATCCGCCTGAAACAGCATCTGCAGAACCAGTTCGCGGGATTTGCGTCGAGTGCCCATTATAGCCATCAGCCGTCAGCCGTCAGTCATCAGGAAAACCATGAAACGGTTGAGGGCTGAAACCAGTTTACAGGACAGTTGCGCAGCGGAAGATCGGAGGTCAGGAGCGGCGTTTTCGTTTCTTGGTACCCGGAATTGCCTTGCCTCGGCTGCCACCCGTGACCTTCGATCCGGAACCGGTTTCCCTGACGGCTGACGGCTGATGGCTGACCGCTCTCTTCAGATTCGCCATCTCCACCGCCGCCAGCGCCGCCTCCAATCCCTTGTTGCCCATCTTCAACCCGGCGCGATCAATGGCCTGCTCCAGCGTTTCGCACGTCAGCACTCCAAAGGCATGCGGCACTCCAGTCTCCTGCGCCGACTGCCCGATCCCCCGCGTCACCTCGTTCACCATCACGTCGTAGTGCGGCGTGTCGCCGCGCAGCAGGCAGCCAAGGCAGATGATCGCATCGTACTTCTTCGTTTCGGCGAGCGTCCGGGCGGCAGAGGGAATTTCAAACGACCCGGGAACGCGGACCAGCGCAATGTCGTCGTTCTCCGCGCCGGCGCGTCGCAGTCCATCGAGCGCTCCCTGCAGCAGCCGTTCGGTGATGAAGGAGTTGAAGCGCGAGACCACGATAGCAAAGCGTTTTCCCGCCGCGCTCAGCCGCCCTTCGATCGTGGCCCCAACCTCCTCGGGCCGGCCGTGAATTGTAAGGACGATTTCCCCGGGCAACTCCAGCGAAAAGCTGCGTTCATTCGTCGCTCCCGTCTTAGGCGTCATAGAACTCGCGTCGGCCAGCAGCCTGAACTTCCGTTTCTCGGCGATCTCAAACACCTCGTCCGGATTCGTGACCTCGATCACCAGCATCCGGTTCACATCTTTCAAGCGCTCGCGCACCTCGGCGGGATATTCCTTCGCCAGCGAGTTCAGGCTGAGCAGCGCGAGCGGCGCCGACAGGATCGCCGACTTTCCATCTTCGCCGTCCACCGCTTCGAATCCAATCGCATGCAGGAACTCCCGGAGCGCCCGCAGATCGTTCGGTTCGCCCACATACCGCCCAATATGTAAAGACTTCAGCATAGGATTAATCCGCCATTATTCTAATCGAACCACGCTGCGACTTTCAGATCACCCGATGGCCCGATGACCCGATCGACCCGATGATTTTCACTTTCCCCTGAACTGCGCCGCACGTTTTTCCAGAAACGCGCGTCGTGCCTTCTTTTCTGTCTTCGGTGGCACAGCAGACTCCAAAGAGCGTCGCCTCCAGATACAGTCCTTCGGCCAGCGTCATCTCCATGCCCTTGTTGACCGCTTCCATGGCGTATTGCACTGCCAGCGGAGCGTTGGCGATGATCTTCGCCGCAATCGCCTCCGCCCGAGGAATCAGGTCCGCCGCCGCCGTCACTTCATTCACCAACCCAATCCGATGCGCTTCCTGCGCCGTGATCATCTCCCCGCCCAGCACCATCTGCATCGCCAGGCCCTTGCCCACCAGGCGCGGCAGCCGCTGCGTCCCGCCATATCCCGGAACCATCCCCAGGTGCACCTCCGGCTGCCCCAGCTTCGCGTTCTCGCTCGCCAGACGCATGGCGCAAGCCATCGCCAGTTCGCATCCCCCGCCCAGCGCAAATCCATTAACGCACGCAATCACCGGCTTGCCCAGGTTCTCGATCAGGTCGAGCACCGCCTGTCCCCGGTGCCCATACTCCTTGCCGGAGACCGCATCCAGTTTCGCCAGTTCGCCAACGTCGGCGCCAGCCACGAAAGCCTTCTCGCCCGCCCCGGTCAAAATCGCCACGCGGATCGAGGCATCGGATTTAATGTCGGTGAACGCCGCCCGCAACTCTTCCATGGTGGCCATATTGAGCGCGTTCAGCACCTTCGGACGGTTGACGGTGACGTAGGCGATGGAGTTTTTCTTCTCCACCAGAATATTTTCGTAGTTCATAGAAGTAAGCTCATTTGATCAGCTTGAGACAGCGCATGTCGGCGTCGCTCCATCCAATGTCCGCGAGCAAGGCTTTGAGCTTTCGGGCCGTATGTCTTGCGGGGATGGTAGTGAATGACGATGCGTTTGCTGGGATTGCCCGATTTGACATAAGCGATCGTTGCGCCGGCGCTCGCGGGATCTTGACGGTAGCCATCTCTTTTTAAAGCGGCAATCAACTCATCCGCAGTAAGGGATTTTAGCTGATTCCAGACGTGCTGTGGGAAGGCCATTGCAGCTCAAGATAACGCAAAAAGGCCCGCGGAGGAACGGTTGGGATTTGCTCCTCACGGTCCAATATGCAGTCCGGCCCGATGGGTAAAGGCTCTCCATGCGCCGCGAGCGAGTCCACATAAACGCGCGCCGCCTTCGTGGCATTGCGCAGAGCTTCATCCTCCGTTTTTCCATCCACGTGGAGGCCCTTAAACGCAGGGCAGAAGGCATGGAACGAACCGCTGTCCGGCTCCACGATGACGGTGAACTTCAAGCGCAGGCGCACGGCCTTGGTTCGCTTTTGAACCGCGCGTTTCGCTGCTGTGGCTCTCACGACGGATGCCTCTTTCGACTTATCTATGATACACGGGAGGGAGGTCCTTCTTTTCGAGGAGAATGTTTTCGTAAGTCATGGATTTGAAACCTGCAAAGAATTCACAAAATTGAACCAGAGCTTTGCTGCTTCAGCCGTTTCCGCTTCTCACGCATGCTCAAGAAGAAATAAGTCAAACCGACGTAGAGTAGTAGATTCGTCAAGAAATACACAAATAGCGTGAATGGGCGATCATTCCAGCCACCAAGCACGAGTGCGAGGATAGCTCCCGGCCACCCGAGAATCTCGCCTATGAGCAGTAGTACTACATTGTTTAGCTTGCTGGCTAGCCACGGCAAAGACCCAATTGTCGCTCCTACCAACAATCCGCAACCAAGCCGCTTCATACGGGCCCGAACGGCATCCTGGTTCGCCTGCTATAATTGTATAGCAGCGAGGATCCCATGCTAGCCATCCGCCTTCCCGAAAAGATCGAAAAGCGTCTCGACCGCCTCGCCAAGCGCACCGGCCGTACCAAGACCTACTACGCCCGTGAGGCAATCCTCCAGCATATTGAAGACCTTGAAGATATTTATCTGGCCGAAAAGCGCATGGGAGCCATTGAGTCGGGCCGGGCAAAGACAATTCCTTTAGAGGAAATCATGCGCCAACATGGCCTGGAAGATTGAGTTTGACCGTGGCGCCCGCCGCGAACTGGAAAAGCTCGACAAGACCGTCTCGGACCGAATCCTCCGCTTCTTGCACGAGCGAATAGAAACGCTCGACGATCCGCGGAAGGTCGGCGAGCGCTTGCAGGGAACATTGCGCGAGTTCTGGAAATACCGCGTCGGGGATTACCGTTTGATCTGCTCTCTCAAGGACGAGCGCATGGTAGTCGTCGTTGTCCGCGTCGGGCACCGCCGCGACATTTATCATCGCTGATCGTGTCTCCGTGGTGAAATCACAGTTTGTTCGCCACCGGCTTCGCCGGGTCCGAGTAATCGTAAAACCCGCGCCCCGACTTCCGCCCATACCACCCCGCCATCACCAGCCGCTTCAGCAGCGGAGGCGACGCGAACCGCCGCTCCTTGAACTCGTCATACATCACCTGCGTGATGTAGTAAGTAGTATCGAGCCCGACAAAATCCAGCAAAGTAAGCGGCCCCATCGGATAGCCGCAGCCCAGCTTCATCGCATTATCGATATCCTCGATCGACCCCACGCCCTCTTCATAAGCCCGGATCGCATCCAGCATATACGGCACCAGCAGCCGGTTCACGATGAATCCCGTCTTGTCCGAAGTGCGCACCGGAACCTTGCCCAGCTTCTGCGCAAACTCGTAGGCTGCGTCATACACCGCCGGAGCGGTGACAATCGTCTTCACCACCTCCACCAGCTTCATCAGCGGCACAGGATTAAAAAAGTGCAGCCCGATAAATCTTTCCGGCCGCTTCACCGCCGTCAAAAGCTCAGTCACCGAGATCGAAGAAGTATTCGAAGCAAAGATCGCATCTTTTTTCACGATGCCATCGAGCGACGCATACATCTTCTTCTTTTCCTCGACGTTCTCGATGATGGCCTCGATAACAATGTCGCAATCGGCCAGGTCCGCCTTGTTAGTAGTCCCCTTGAGCCGCCCGCGAATCTCGTCCTTCTGCTGCGGAGTAATCCCGCCTTTCTCGGGACCGCGCTCGGCAAACTTAGCCAGCGATTTCTCAATTCCGGCAAAGCCCTTGTCGAGATACTTCTGCTCGACTTCGAGCACGGTCACGTCGAATCCAGCGGTAGCGCAGACCTGCGCAATGCCGGAACCCATCAGGCCACAACCGAGAACGCCAACTTTTTTGATTTCCATATGTCTCCACTTCTACTTTTAGATTTGTCATCGCCGTTCGATTTTCATCCCGGTCATACTTTCGTGATCTGCGGTCTCAGCGCCGTGATCCAAGCCAACTGCAGATCCCTCGCTCCGCTCGGGATGACAATCCTAAGTTGTTAAGATTTTCTCCGTGCCTCTGTGCCTCCGTGGTGAGAAGTCACTGAAAGCTCTCGACCACCATAGCAATCCCCTGTCCGCCGCCAATGCACGCCGTAGCCAGCCCGTACTTCTTCTTCCGCCGCCGCAACTCATAGAGCAGAGTGATCACCAGCCGCGTCCCAGTCGCTCCCAGCGGATGCCCTAGCGCAATCGCTCCGCCGTTCACGTTCACTTTTTCGCGATCGAGTCCCAATTCCTTCTCCACCGCCAGGTACTGCGCCGCAAACGCCTCATTCACTTCAATCAAATCGATGTAATCCAAAGTCAGCCCCGCGCGCTGCAGCGCAATCTTCGTCGCCGGAACCGGACCGCGCCCCATCAGCTTCGGCTCGACGCCCGCAATCCCCCAATTCACAATCCGTCCCAGCGGAGTCAGATTCCTTTTCTGCGTCTGCTCCAGCGACATCACGACAACCGCCGCCCCGCCATCCACAATCCCGCTAGCGTTCCCCGCCGTAACCGTCCCATTTTTCGCAAACGCAGCCCGCAGCTTCGCCAGTCCCTCGATCGTTGTCTGCGGACGCCGGTGATCGTCCTCGGTCAGCATCTCTCCGGTCGCCTCGCCCTTAGAGTTCCGCAGCGGCACCGGAGTCAGCTCCTCCTGCAAGCGCCCCGCCTTATAAGCCGCATCGGCCGCCTGCTGCGAGCGTAACGCGAACTCATCCTGCGCCAACCGCGTAATGCCTTGCTGCTCGCCATACAGCTCCGCCGTATTGGCCATGTACAATCCGCAATAAGAATCAAGCAGCGCCACCATCAGCGAATCTTCGAGCTTCCCGCCCGGAGCCAGCGTAAATCCATCGCGCCCCCGAATCACAAACGGAGCCTGTGACATCGATTCCATTCCACCCGCCAGCACCACCTTCGCTTCGTCGGTCTGGATCATCTGCGCCGCGCTGACGATCGCCTGCATCCCCGATCCACACAGCCGATTCACCGTCAGCGCCGGAGTCTCAATCGTCAATCCCGCGCGCAGCGCCGCGTGCCGCGCTCCATACAGCGCGTCGCCCGAAGTCTGCTGCGCGTTGCCGAACACGGCATGATCGAAATCCTTCGCGTCAATCCCCGCGCGTTCGATCGCCGCCTTCGCCGCTACCGCGCCGAGTTCCTGCGCCGTGTAATCTTTGATCTTCCCGCAATAGCGTCCAAAGGGCGTGCGCGCCCCGCTGACAATGGCAATGTCTCCAGGTTTCAACATGAATACCAACTTATATGGGGGAGTGCGCTGGCCTAAGGCCAACCTGTGAGTTTAACAGCAGGAAGAGGAGACGGTGCAAGGTCTCACCCGAGTGAAATTAGGACACTACCCCCGAGTGCTGCGGTCAATTCCATAGCTCCTTCGCTCAGGTCCTTCGGGGAGTGGCTCAATTTGAACTGACTCTGCCACAACAAATACTGTCATCTTGAGCGGAATCCGGTCTTCGGCGAAGCCGGAGATCGGATGAAGTCGAAAGACCCCTACTCGTGGCTGCGGAAAAACTCGGTTCGGGAGGGGTTCGGGAAGGGCACGAGTTCCACTCGTGCCGCTAAGCCGTTAAGAATGTGTTCGCGCCTGAGGTGTGCTTCTTGCGCCCTCGACGACTTTTTCCGCAGCCTCTTCTGGCCGTGCCGCCACTGTAATAAAATCACTGGCGGCTTCACAGATTGCTGAAAAACTCAAGCTGGGTATCAGGGCATCGCTTCAGCGACATGCGCCTCCGGCGTATGTTCATTCCTGAAAAAATTGAATCTCCGAGCGTCCCGCGGTTTGCATACCACCCGCTTCTCTGAAAAAATAACTAAATAGGTACTGTGGGGTTTTCTGCGATGTCTCAAATCGGAAGCTTTGCGCTGCTGCTGGCGCTCGGCCTAAGTGCGTATTGTTTCCTGGCAGGCTTCGTGGCGTTGTTCCGCCGGGATGCCGCTTCGGCTCGTCTCGGGGAGACCGCCCGGCGCGCCGGCATCGCCACGTTCGCCGCGGTGCTACTGGCAGGCATCGTCCTCGTGCTGGCGGCGTTTAACGACGATTTCTCCATCGCCTACATCTTCCATCACAGCAACCGCGACTTGCCCGCCGCCTACAAGTTCGCCGTGTTGTGGTCCGGCCAGGAAGGCTCGCTGCTGTTCTGGTCGCTGCTGCTGGCGGGCTACGGGTTCGTTCTCCGCTTGCGCTACAAAACCGATCAGCGGCTGTTCGCGTACGCTTCGGTGATCATCGCCTCGGTGCAGGTTTTCTTCCTGCTGATTCTGAATTTTGCGGCCCACCCGTTCGCCATCATGCAGGGCTCGCTCCCCGCGGATGGCACGGGGCTCAATCCTCTGCTGCAGTATCCCGAGATGGTCATCCATCCGCCGATGCTCTACCTGGGATACGTCGGTTTCACTGTTCCCTTCGCCTTCGCGCTGGGTGCGCTCATCATGAAGTACCCCGGCGAAAAGTGGATTCATATTACGCGCCGCTGGACCATGGTGACCTGGTGCTTCCTCACCATCGGCGTTTTTCTCGGCGCGCACTGGGCCTACGCTGTCCTAGGATGGGGCGGTTACTGGGGATGGGACCCAGTGGAAAATGCCTCGCTCATGCCCTGGCTCACCGGCACAGCGTTTCTGCATTCCGTCATGATGCAGGAAAAACGCGGTATGTTGAAAGTCTGGAACATGTCGCTCATCTTCGCGACCTTCCTGCTCTCCATGCTCGGGACGTTCCTTACGCGTTCGGGAGTGATCAGTTCGGTGCACGCCTTTGCGCAGTCCTCGATCGGCACCTGGTTCCTGGTCTTTATAGCGTTGACCCTGGCGGTCTGCACCTTTTTCCTCATAGCGAACCGGTCGCACCTGAAGAGCGAGCACAAACTGGAATCGCTGGTCTCGCGCGAATCCAGTTTCCTCTTCAACAATCTCCTCTTGCTCGTGGTCTGCTTCACCATACTGTGGGGCACGTTTTTCCCCATCCTGTCGGAATTTGTTCAGGGACACAAAGTCACGGTCGGTCCGCCTTTTTTCAATCGCGTCGCTATCCCGGTTGCCTTGCTGCTCCTGCTGCTCACCGCGGTCGGACCGCTGCTCGCCTGGCGTAAGACTTCCGTCGAAAGCCTCAAGCGAAATTTCTTGTTCCCCGCGATTGGCTCGCTCGCCATCGGCGGCATGATGATCTTGTTCGGCATCCGTCCCTGGGAAGATCCCTCTTACTTCTACGCCACCATGGCCGCCATTCTCTCGGCGCTGGTGATCTTCACCGTCATTTCCGAGTTCCTCCGCGGAGGCCGCGTCATCGCCGGCAAGAGCCAACAGAATCTCTTCTCCGCGATGGTTCACCTCTACCACAGAAACACGCGCCGCTACGGCGGCTACATCGTTCACTTCGGCGTCGCCCTCGTCGTCATTGGAATCCTAGGCACGCCTTTCAACAAAGAAGTTGAAAAAGAAATGGCCTTCGGCGACAAAATTAACATTGGCCCCTACACTCTGGTCTGCCAGTCCTACACGCAGGACGACAATCCCAACTACGCCAACGAGTGGGCCATCATCAACGTCTTCCGCGGCGGCAAGCAGATTACGACCATGTATCCCGAGCGCCGCTTCTATAAAGCCAGCCAACAGCCGCAGACGCTGCCGCGCATTTATCCCAGCTTCCGCGAAGATCTTTTTCTGGTGACGGACGTCTATCTCGTCTACGAAGGCAAGAACGAGACCACCGGACGTCCCATCATTAAAGCGCACTTGAATCCGCTGGTGCCCTGGATTTGGATCGGCCTGATCGTCATGGTCTTCGGCACCATCACCGCCCTCGTGCCGAATGCCGCCGCCGTCCAGGTTGCCGCAACCACGCCGGTGCGCGCTCCAGCGCACGTGGGAGCAGGTGACTGAGATGACAAGCTCGAATCATGTTCTTGACTTCGCCTCGAAGTTGCGCGGCTTGGGTTCTGTGTTGAAGTTGCGCGGCTTGGGTCCTGTCTTGAATGGGGAAGCCTTGGGTTCTGTTTTGAAGGGGCGCGGCTTCAGCCGCGCCGTAAGGCGCCAAGATCAATGGCGGCTTTAGCCGCTGAGGGCCAACGCGAGAAGCCACCGAGTTGGCCCCAAATTGGAAAGACCGCCCGTCGCGCTCTCCAGGCCCTCATCCTCACCGCCGCCGTCTTCCTCTTCATGGGCGCCGGAGACGACTCCGCGCGCTTCAAAGACCTCGGCCACCGCATGATGTGCACCTGCGGATGTGGCCAGGTATTGCTCGAATGCAATCACGTCGGCTGCCAGTCCTCCGACAAGATGCGCAATCAACTGCAAGCTGCGCTCGACAAAGGCGGCAGTAATAGTGACGACCTCATCCTGCAAGGCTTCGTGCAGGAATACGGACCGACCGTAATCGCCGCGCCCACCGCCACCGGCTTCAATCGCGTGGCCTGGATCATGCCCTTCGTCGCCTTGGCGCTCGGCATCGCTTTCGTCGTTTATGTCGTGCGCGCATGGAAGAACCGTCCCGAACCGGCTCTAGCCGACGGCATCACCATCCCGCGAGGCAGCGAACTAGACGAGTTCCGTCGCAAAGCAAGAAGAGAGACCGACCTATGACGGTCAACTGTGTCAGGTCTGGCAAGTATGGCGCGGGCGCCCCTGCCCGCGAAAAGCCGCGATCTGCGATGTGGTTCAGGAGCGGGAGCTTTGAAAGGGCCCGGCTTCAGCCGGGCCGTTACCGTACCCGAAAATCAGGGGCTTTAGCCCCTGAGGGAGTCCCCTGCCAATGACTCTTTTCGTCTGCGCTGTCATTACGCTCGCCTGTCTCTACTACGTCTTCTTCTTCCCCGGCGAAGTCTATGCCGGAGAAGAAAAAACGCGCCTCGGCTATCTCCGCGAGCGCAAGGAAGCGGTCTACGAGAACCTGCGCGACCTGAATTTCGAATACAAGGCCGGCAAGGTGCCGGACGCGGACTATCAATCCATGCGCACCTCGCTCGAAGAGGAAGCGGCCGCGATCATGGCCGAGATCGCGCGACTGGAGCAGGCAGCGGGGCAGGCGGTGTAAGTTGCAGAATCTGCAAGGACGCGACCTGCGACAAGTGACAATGTACACTTTACAGTGTATCCTGAATGATCAGGAGTTTTAAGCACCGCGGCCTTAAACGGCTTTACGAGCAGGACGACCGCAGCGGAATACGGCCCGATCTTGTAGATACAGTTCAAGAAATTCTGACGGTTCTTGATGACGCTGTAACTCCACAGGAGCTGAATCTCCCTGGCTATCGTCTTCATCCGCTGAAAGGCGACCGGAAGGGTTTCTTGTCCGTCACCGTGCGGGCGAACTGGCGCATCGTTTTTCGGTTCGAGGGTGCCGATGCGTTTGACGTTGAACTGATCGACTACCACTAGGGCAAAACAGGAGGAGACCGACATGCCAATGAAGAATCCCGCGCACCCAGGACGTATTGTGCGAAGCGCGTGTCTTGAGCCCTTGGGCTTGTCCGTAACCGAGGGAGCGGAAGTTCTCGGCGTCAGCCGGCAAACGCTGAACAACGTCATTCACGGCAAGTCGGGCATCAGCCCCGAGATGGCGATCCGCCTCTCGAAGGCCTTTGGCAGCACGCCCGAAACCTGGCTCCGGATGCAGCTTGCCTACGATCTCGCACAGGCCCGCAAGGACGAAAGTAAAATCAAAGTCCGCCGCCAGCACATGGTGCAGGAACTGCACGCGCAGTGAGGTAGAAGTGAACGCGATCTACAAGAACGAGATTGATGCCTTCGAAGAAGAAAATCCCGGCCTATAAGAGCGACCGCGCGGCGGCGGCATTCGTCGACCGAGCCGACCTGTCGCAATATGATCTTTCCGGAGCGCAGTTGGTACGTTTTGAGATCAAGCGCGACGCTCGCGTCCAATCCGATCTTGCGGCCGGACGCCTCGACTCGGCCATCCAGCGCGCTTTGGACGACGAAAAGAAGGGCCACGCAAAACCACTCTAGTCCCCAATCCGGCAGACTGCGGGGAAGTGGTCCGATCGCGAATTCACACCCGACCACCTTCGACGTGGTCGGGTAGACTGTAGCGGATATGAGTCGCACCGTCTACGTACTCCATTCGGCTCTCGCGCCGACTGCTGTTGGTGATGTCCTACGCCGTTCAGTCGATGAGGAACGCTGGACACTGTTCTCATTATCTGGCTATCGAGGCGATCGCCCAATTCTGGGGGAAGTCGGTAAGGATACATTCAGGTTACAAAAGCGGCGCTACAGCCGGAACGACTTCACAGGACACTTTCACGCACGATTTGAGCCGGAGTCGGGAGGCACGAGAATCGAGGGCTACTTCGATGCTCCCCGCTGGGCCAGATACTTCATGCGGATCTGGCTTGCCGGTGCCGTACTGATCGGAACGCCGATCTTTGTCGAAACTGTGATGGACATCACAACTGGAAGCCATCACGTGAGTGGCGACAAGTGGGTCGGGCTCCTCGTGCCACCTGGTCTGGTATTTGTGGGAACAGTCTTGCCGAAACTTGGTCGCTTGCTGGGCAAGAAAGACGAGCGGTTTATTTTGGAACATGTACAGAACACACTCGCTGCGCGCGTCGAAGAGCCCGGCCGCAGTCCGAAATGGTTCCAACCAAAAGGAGTTGATTTGACCAAATTAGCACAGTCCTTAACGCTGGCTGCCATCCTCTCTCTAACCCTAGCCTCGGCCGCCGCCCAGACCCTAACCGGCACCGTCACCAACGGCACCACCAACAAACCCGCCGCAGGCGATGAAGTCATTATCATCAACCTCGCCAACGGCATGGACGTCGGCGGCAGCACCAAGGCCGACAGCAATGGAAAATTCAGCTTCAAAATCACCGTACCGGGCCCGCACCTCATCCGCTCCGTCCATCAGGGAGTTAACTATCATCAAATGGCGCCTCCCGGCGTCAACACGGCCGACGTCCAGGTCTATGACGTCGCGACCAAAGTCACTGACCTCAGCGTGACCGCCGACGTCATGCGCTTCCAGGCCGACAGCGGAACCATGCAGGGCATCCGCCTGTTCGTCGTCAATAACACCTCTTCTCCCCCCAAGACGCAGATGAACGATCACAACTTTGAGTTCTATCTGCCTGCCGGCGCAAAGATTGAGCAAGTACAGGCGCGCGCCCCGAACGGCCAGCCGATCAGCGCCGACGCCGTTTCAGATCCCGAAAAAACGTCCGACAAGAACCGCTACGCGATTAACTTTCCGCTCCGCCCCGGAGAGACCCAGTTCCAGGTGGAGTTCACTCTGCCTTACTCCGGCGAGATCAAGATCGATCCCAAGCCGCTCTATCCCGCCCAGCACCTCGTCATCGTTCTTCCCAAGACGATGCAGTTTAAGGCCGCGAATCCGCCGAGCTTCCAATCCATGCCAGATCCCACCCAGGCCGACAGCAACGTAGAAGTCGCGCAGCAGACCAAGCCCGGCCAGCCGCTCGGCTTCACGCTGAAGGGCAACGGAGTTATTACCGAGTCGCCCGGAGAGACCGCCTCGGGCGCGGCCCAACAGCAGGAAACCACAGGGACGCGATCGCTCTAGCGACAATCGTTCTAGCGACAATCGGCCGGGCGGCGGACTCGGCGCTCCCATCGACGCTCCCGATGCTCTGCAGAAATATCGCTGGCCCATCCTCTTCGGATTCGCCGTGCTGCTCGCCATTGGAGGATGGGTGGTCACGAAACGGCAAACCGGAGCATCAGTCGCCGCGACCTCCCCTGCGAAGCTCAGCGCTGCGTCGAGCGTCAATAGTGCAGCCGTCCGTAAACCAACCGCCACGCCCGCAACATCTGCGAGCAGCACTCCGGCCGCAAAGTCGTCGATGCTGCTCGAAGCGCTGAAAGAAGAACTGTTCCAACTCGAGGTAGAAAGAAAACAAGGCAAGATCACGCCGGCAGATTACGAAAAAGCCAAAGCAGCCCTAGACCAAACTCTGGAGCGAGCACTAAAGCGGCAGGGTTAGATCGCGTAGGGACGGCCGCCCTCGGCCGTCCAAGCCGAGCGCAGCTCGGCAGTTGCCCGCGGCCAGAGCCTGCTCCGAGCCTAAACCCCAGCCCCCGCATCTAATCAAATGAGCCAATAAAATTGAGGCACTCCTTATGAGCAACATATTCAAAACCACTCTCCTGCTCACCGTCATGACGCTGCTGCTCATGCTGGCGGGCCGCGCTTTCGGAGGTCAAAACGGCATGCTGATGGCGCTCGCCTTCGCCGCCGTCATGAATTTCGTCGCTTACTTTTTCTCCGACAAGATCGCGCTCGCCACTTACCGCGCCCAGCCCGTCAGCCGCGAAGATCTGCCGCGCGTCTACAACATCGTCGAGCGCCTGGCACAAAAAGTCAGCTTGCCGATGCCCAAGGTCTACCTCATCCCGACCGACTCGCCCAACGCCTTCGCCACTGGACGCAATCCGAACCACGCGTCAGTCGCCGTAACCCAGGGCATCCTCGGACTGCTCAACGACGAAGAACTGGAAGGCGTGCTCGCCCATGAACTCGGCCACGTGCGCAATCGCGACATCCTCATCAGTTCGATCGCGGCCACTTTAGCCGGCGCCATCACCTGGCTCGCCTCGATTGCTCGCTGGGGCATGATTTTTGGCGGCATGCGCGGCAGCCGCGATGATCGCGGCGGAGGCGGCGGCATCGCAGCCATTGCCATGATTTTCCTCGCTCCCTTCGCAGCCATGCTGATTCAGTTCGCCGTCTCGCGCTCCCGCGAATACGGCGCCGACGACACCGGAGCCCACTGGACCGGTAATCCCTACGCCCTGGCCAGCGCCCTGGCCAAGATCGACGCCTATTCCAAACAGCGCCCGCTCCTAGCGAGCCCATCGACCGCGCATCTTTTCATAATTGCGCCGTTCTTAGGTGGGATGAGTTTCGGCAACTTGTTCTCGACCCATCCCCCAACCGCAAAACGAATCGAGCGGTTGACCGGAAGGCCGGCGGAATTCATGCAATGAGTTCTCAGTTCCCGGTTCTCAGTTCTCAGTAAAGCCAGCGGGGCTACGCCGCACGGCTCCTGATCGAGGCAATGAGCCCGTTAAGGACTCTCCCGAGTTCGTCGGCGGCAGCGAGCAGGGCATCTGCTTTCGCCGGTTGGAGGTATTTCAAGTCTCTGGCAATGAGAAGCTGAGTTTCAATTTCTACTAAAGAACCACGTGCCTGACTTAGGAAGTGATGGCACTCCTTTTGGGAAAAACGGGCTTGCCCTTCTGCGATGTTACTCGGTACCGAAACCGATGCTCGCCGCAATTGATTGGTGAGTCCGTAACGTTCCTCGCTCGGAAATCGCTGGGTCACCGCGTAGATTTCGCTGACGAACTTCATGGCCTTCTGCCATGCGACCAGGTCTCGATAAGAACGCCCCATAGATGCCTCCAGTCCTGATTGTGGGAACTCCTAGGGCTAAAGCTCTGTGACCGGCAACCACGCAAAATGTTCGGTTTTACTGAGAACTGAGAACCGGGAACTGAGAACTTCTCCATGACCGCCGTAACCCACGGCCCCGCCGCCCCCATAGTAAAATCGCCAACAATGGCTCCCGAAACTCTGGTGGCAACCTCCCGCCGCGCCGCGGCGCTTGAGAACAGTCTGCGCCGCGTCATCCGCGGCAAAGACGACGTTCTCCGCCTCGCCCTGGTTTCCATTTTCGCCAAAGGCCATCTGCTGATCGAAGGCGTCCCCGGAGTCGGCAAGACCACGCTCGGCCAGGCCCTCGCCCGCGCCATCGACTGCACCTTCCAGCGCATCCAGTTCACCAGCGATATGTTGCCCTCCGACGTGCTGGGCATCTCGATCTACTCCGCCATCGAGCAGAAATTCGAATTCAAGCGCGGACCGGTCTTCGCCAACGTCCTGTTAGCCGACGAAATCAACCGCACCACTCCGAAGACGCAGTCCGCCCTGCTCGAAGCGATGAACGAAGGCCAAGTCACCATCGACGCCCACTCGCATCCGCTGCCGCAACCGTTCCTCGTTCTCGCCACGCAGAATCCCATCGAGCACCACGGCACCTATCCCTTGCCCGAGTCGCAACTCGATCGTTTCCTGATGCGGGTTCGCATGGGATATCCCGAAGGCAATGCCGAGCGCGAGATCCTGCGCGCCGAAGCCGGCGTCGCCCAACTCGAAAACCTGCGCCCCGTGCTCAACGCCGCCGACGTAGTAGAAATCCAGCAAGCCGTAGCCCAGATCCACGTGGATGAATCGCTAATCACCTACCTGCTGAACATCGTCGGCAAAACCCGCGAGTCCGAGTATCTATCCCTCGGAGTTTCTCCCCGAGGCTCGCAGATGCTCTACCGCGCCGCCCAAGCCATGGCCTTTCTCGAGGGCCGCGACTATTGCACGCCCGAAGATTTCAAGCCCCTGGTCGTCTCCGTCTTCGCCCACCGAGTAGTCGTAAATTCGCTCTACACTTCCACCCTGAAAAAGTCCGAGCAAGCCGAACAAGTGTTGCGCGAGATCGTGGAGAGCGTGCCCGTGCCGGTTTAGTTAGTTTCTGCTGAACGAAATAATCCAATACTCTAATAACTTGTCATCCCGAGCGAAGCGAGGGATCTGCAGTTACTCGCTAATGGCCGCTCGAATCGGCCATTAAACACCAGGGCCGCGCCAGCTCGCTTCTTCGCTCTGCTGCTCTTCGGGCTCCGGCTTGAAGATCACGCCTTGACTGGTGCGGCTGTTCATCAGGACGCGGATCGGTTCGGCAAACCGCAAGTGCCGGACACACCCTTCTTCTTCGACAGCCGGTTGTTCCGTCAACCACTGCCAATCGACTGAGCCTTCGCCGGCGTCTGGATTCACCGTAAAATAACCGACCTGAAAGGCAGTGAGATTCTGGAAGAAATGGCTGCCCTGCGATGGGGTGACGCGAAAATCGCGGAATCCCGCCTCCACAATCACGCGCGCGCCGGAGATTTCATCCCATTCGACCGGAATGCCCAGCCAGGGTTCAGTCGATCCCCAGCGTCCCACCCCGATCAGCAGATAGGGCCGGTTCTCTTCATTGAGCAGGCGATTGAACCGCGCGACCGCCGTGGCCACTTCCTGGCTGCGGGAGCGCTCGAAGCGTTGCGAATCGACCACTACGATATCGTGCAGCTTGTCGATGCGGCCGTTGCCTAGAACTTTGCTGCTCTGGCAGATCAACTGCTCCGGCCGCACATCGTCAAGGGCTAAGTCCTCGGTGTCGCGCGCCAGCGTCAGTGGCCGGATCTGCAGAAACCCGAACTCCGCCACTTGTCCAGTCGGTTGTCCATCTATCGACCCAGCCTGCTGCGGCAAACGCACGGCAAACTCGATCTCCACGGCATTGCCCAGCGCATCCTCACCGGCCCGAACCAGGTCATCGAGAATCTCCGCCAGCGGAAAGGTGCCGTGCTTGAGCATGGGAGCAAAGGTGATGATGCGCGATCCCGGCCGGCTCACGCCATCGTAGACGGCGTGGTTGTCCTTGGAGTAGGTTGAGGCCAGCGCCCGCAACGTGCCGTCGCTCTCAGCCGCGTCCAGGCCAAACCGCCTCTCGTGCCAATGTCCCGGACGGCCTTCCGCAGCGCCATCCAACTCCAAGGCCCAGAATTCCGACTGCGAATTGGCCAGTATGTCTTCGACCGAGGAAAACTGCACCAGGTTGCGGGGATAGCGCGGGCAGAAGGTCAAACACTTCCCTCCATCTACCACCGCCCGGCCCAGGCCCAGAGCGACGGCCGCGATGCCGTCTTCGAAAGTCATCGGAGGCACGGGATAAAAATTGCGCGAGCGCACGACTCCGGAGAAGTCCGGATAAAAGCGCTCCCCGTGGCGCGTGCCCACAACCTGCTGCAGAATCACCGCCATTTTTTCCTCTTCCAGACGGTAGGGCGTGGCCCGCACGTAGGCCTTGGCATGGCGGCTGAACGTGGAGGCGTAGACGCGCCGGATGGCCTCGCTCAGCGCCGCCAGCCGCGCGTCTGGATCTGGATCTGAATTTGCTTGCTGGTTGCCCAGCATGAAGGTTTCATACACGCCGGTGAAAGGCTGGTATTGCGAATCCTCCAGCAGGCTCGACGAGCGCACCGCCAACGGATGGCTGACCTCGGCCAGGAACGATTTCAGGTCTTCGCTGAGGGAGGTGGATAGCGGTGCGGCCAAAAACTTCCGCTCAATTTCAGCGTCATCTTCGCAACGCAAGGCAAAGTCCAGGAGGTTGTTCTCGGTTACGAATTGATCGAACACATCCGTCGCCAGCACGACCGCGGGAGGCACCGAGATGCGAACCCCGGGAAAGCGGCGGGTCATGCGGCTCTTGCGCAATAGGTGGCGCACAAAGGCGAGACCGCGAGCCTTGCCCCCCAGCGACCCGGAACCGATCCGCAGAAAACTTGATTCCGAAGGCTTGAACGTATCGGCCCGGAAGTCGCCGATCAGCACTTCGCTCTGTTCGCGGCGATACTCGTTGATCGACTCGATCAGATCGCGCCGCAGATGTTCCGGGCTCGGAAAATCCGAAACTTTTCGCGGGCGCAGCTTGGCCGCCAGCGCGAACTCGGTGCGCGCCATCAGCCAATGGGAGAAGTGGTTGCTTTGCGAGTGAAAGACGATGCTTTCCGCCGGAACCGTCTGCAATTGCTCTTCCAGTTCGTTCATGTCTTTCGCCCGTCCGACTTCGCTCGCATCGGGCAGACGAAACACGAAGTCGCCAAACCCGAATTGCTCGGTCAATATCCGGCGCAAGTCTTTCAGCAGCGTGGGCGAACGTTTGCGCAGAAACGAATAGCCCGCGGCGTGCGCCCGTGGGCGGAACTCGGTGCGGCTGGTTTGCAACACTACGGGCACGTCCGGCACCAGGCTCTTCACCATGTGCGCCAGTTCAAAGCCCGCCTCCGGACTCAGCTTGCCCTCCCAGGGGAACTCCACGTCCGATACCAGGCCGAACAGATAATTGCGATACTCCTGCACCAGCCTGGCCGCGTCTTCGAAGTTCGAGCTCAGCAGAATTTTCGGCCGCGCCTGCATGCGCACCAGCTTGTGCGCCACGTTGATGCCTTCCTGAATCACGCGCCGCGATTGCTTGATCAGCTCGGTATAGATCACGGGCAAGAACGCCGAGTAGTAACGGATGTTGTCTTCCACCACCAGCAGCACGGGCACGCCGATGGCCCGCGTGTCATGCAGGACGTTGCGTTTATCCTCGATGTACTTGACGATCGTGATCAGGATGCGGGCATTGCCCTGCCACAGAAAAACCCGTTCGATCTCGGTGACTGGATTCCGCGCCACGAAATTCTTGATCTCGCGATAGTCATAGCCCAGCACCACCACCGGAACATCCAGCCCGGCCCGCTTCACCTCGCTCGCCAACTGCGCCGCGTTCATGTCGCCAACCGTAAGGTTGGTCACGATCAGGTTGAATTGCTGAGAGCGGGCCAGATCAACCGCTTCCGCGCAGCTGGAGACATGCGTAATCCCCGGGACCCGCCGGAGGTTGAGTTCGAGCGATTCGTCGATGAGCAACTCGTTGAGCCGGCCATCTTCGCGGAGGATGAAGGAATCGTAGAGGCTTGAGACCAGAAGGATGTTGTGCACCTTAAACGGCATCAGGTTTTCGAAGCCTTCAAAACGCTCTTCTGCGTCCATGATGATGGGCTCGGCGACGCGGCGCACGCTCATGGGGATATCCTAGCAGGCTCCTGAAAAACTCGATTTCGCGTGTGATTTTGGGTGGCGCAGCGGTTCACCGCTGCGATGTCTGGCCTGTTTTCATCGACGGCTTTACACGAGTGCTGAGGAACTCAATTTTCGTATCAGGGCATCGCTGAAGCGATGCCGTAAGTTCTTTGAATTGAGATGCCCCTTTAAGGGCTGTGGGCCGAAATAACGGAAGGAGTATATTAATTGCGCGACGGTTGCTCCGTCGGCAGAACATCTCTCGCTGAGTTGATGAAAGCCGCTACTCTAACCTCACCTCAAGAAGTTCGGAAGCGGCCTCTTCGGATTGGCCAAGTTGCGAGGCCGGAGCCGAAGCCAGGTCAAGTTCTTCTGCGGGTGCGTGTGTGTGGAGTCTGCCGCACCGATTTGCATATCGTCGAAGGCGAGTTGCCACCGCGGCGCCCCGGAGTAATCCCCGGACATCAGATTGTCGGCGAAGTAGTAGCCGGAAATGCGGCCGGAGCTACCGAGAACCTTCCCGTCGGCACACGCGTGGGCGTTTCCTGGATGGGAGGAACGGACGGCACCTGCCGGTATTGTCAGCTTGGTCTGGAGAATCTCTGCGACTCACCCACGTTTACCGGTTATACCGTGGACGGCGGCTATGCTGAATATGCAGTCGTTCGCTCCGATTTCACTTTCCCTCTTCCCGATCAGCTCGACGATTTACACGCCGCGCCGCTGTTGTGCGCAGGCATCATCGGTTTTCGCAGCCTTCGTGTGGCCGGCGTCAAGCCTGGAGACCGTGTCGGGCTGTTCGGCTTCGGAGCTTCGGCCCATCTGGCAATCGCGGTCTTGCGCTCCTGGAATTGCGAGGTATACGTCTCCACGCGAGGAGCGACTCATCGCCAGTTAGCAGCTTCTCTTGGGGCGGTTTGGGTGGGAAGCGAGACCGACAAACCGCCCGCGGAGCTCGACTGCGCAGTGACTTTCGCTCCGAGTGGCGATGTCGTAATAGCCGCTCTAGCCAGCCTGCGCAAAGGAGGAGTGGTTGCCATCAACGCAATTCATTTAGACCGGATTCCCCAGTTTGACTACGATCGCCTGCTGTGGGGCGAGCGCCAGCTTCGAAGTGTCGCGAACATGACTCGTGCCGACGCTCGAGATTTCCTCCAGGTCGCGAGCGCGATTGGTCTGAGGCCGAAAGTAACTGCCTTCCCACTCGACCAGGCCAACGAAGCTTTGATTGCGGTAAAAGAGGATTCCATCGACGGAGCTGCCGCCATAGTGATGTAAGGCCGTCGCGCGTCTTCTCACAAGTCAAGCATTCAGCAACTCTGCGCCCAATGGCGGCGCGGCCCCGGTGTTATCTTAGTGGGGGTTGTGACGACGATGCCAAGTCGCAACCGAATCGCTGGCAATCACCTTCATGGAAGTTCTCAAAAGACTTTTTGAGCAGCATTTCCACTCGCCGGTCGAGCGAGTGCAGCCGCTGCAGGGCCAGCTCGGCGGTTCGGGCCGCAAGATCATCCGGCTTGCCAGCGGCAAACTCAGCGCGATTGGCATTCTCTATGACGTGCGCGAAGAGAATGTCGCCTTCCTCGAATTTTCCCGGCACTTTCGCCGGCACGGCCTGCCGGTGCCGGAAATTTATGCCGAAGATTTGAGCCAGGGCGCTTATCTCGAAGAAGACCTTGGCAGACACCACGCTTTTTGAGTTTCTCTCGAACCATCGCGACGGCGCGGACATCGCTCCCGAGGCCGTCGAGGCCTATCGCAAAGTTGTCGCCGTGTTGCCGCGCTTTCAGGTCGAAGCGGGCCGCGATTTGAATTACAAAGTGTGCTATCCGCGCGCCAGCTTCGATCGCCAGTCCATCGCCTGGGATTTGAATTATTTCAAGTATTACTTTCTCCGGCTCGCCGGCATTCCCTTCAACGAGCAAGCGCTGGAAGACGATTTCAGCCGCTTGACGAAATTCCTGCTGAGCGCCGACCGCGATTATTTTCTCTATCGCGATTTCCAATCGCGCAACATCATGCTGCGCAAAGTCGAACGTTCGACGAGTTCAACGAAGCCAGCCTTTTTTCTCGACTACCAAGGCGGCCGCAAAGGCGCGCTGCAATACGACATCGCTTCTCTTTTGTACGATGCCAAGGCCGATCTGCCGCCGGAACTGCGCCAGCAATTGCTCGATCATTATCTCGACGAGCCTCGCCGGTTTCATCGATCTCGATCGCGCCGCGTTCATGCAGTACTACTATGCCTACGTTTACGTCCGCATCATGCAGGCCCTGGGCGCTTATGGCTTTCGCGGCTTCTACGAGCGCAAAGCGCATTTCCTGCAAAGCGTGCCCTACGCGCTGAAAAACCTGCGCTGGCTGCTGCACAACGTGGAGTTGCCCATCGCGCTGCCGACGCTGATGGAAGCGTTCAAGAGCATGGTGGCCTCGGAGAAGTTGCAAGGCCTCAGCTTCTGAACCGGAAAAATTGACGGTGCGGATTTTCAGTTTTTCCTTTCACCGCGGCCTGCCGCAAGACGAGACCGGAAATGGCGGCGGATTCGTTTTCGATGGCCGCAGCCTCCCGAATCCCGGGCGCGAAGAGCGCTTCAAAGCCCTCACCGGCAAAGACGCGCCGGTGATCGACTATCTCAATCAGCAGGAGAGCGTGCATCAGTTTCTCGCCAGCGTCATGTCGCTGGTGGACGCCAGCGTGAGCGACTATCAGCGCCGCGGCTTCAAGAACTTGATGGTGTCGTTCGGCTGCACCGGCGGCCAGCATCGCTCGGTCTATCTGGCGGAGCAATTGGCGAAACATTTGCGCGGCAAGAGACGGAGTGGAGGTGGTGGTGCGTCATCGCGAGCTGGAGCACTGAATCAATGAAAGCACTGGAGCGACATGAAAGCGATGATTCTGGCCGCCGGCCTGGGCACGCGCTTGCGTCCGCTCACCGACGATCGTCCCAAAGCGCTGGTGGAAATCGACGGCCGCACGCTGCTGGAGATCACGCTCTCGCGCTTGCGCAGCTTCGGAGTTCGCGAGGTGATCATCAACGTGCATCACTTCGCCGACATGATTGTCGAGTACCTGAAAGCGAACGACAATTTCGGCATGCGCATTGAAGTCTCGCGCGAGGAGGTGTTGCTCGACACCGGCGGCGGCCTGAAAAAGGCCGCTTATTTTTTTCTCGACGATTCCGGCCGCTCCGAAGAGCCCTTCATCCTGCACAACGTCGATGTCCTCAGCACGATTGATCTCGGCCGCATGGTGCAATTTCACACCGAAAATCAGGCTCTGGCCACTCTGGCGGTGCAGGACCGCAAGACCTCTCGCTACCTGCTCTTCGACGAGCAGCTTCAGCTCTGCGGCCGGCGATCCGGCGGCGATCAAGCCGGAATTTGTTCGGCGCGTCGCCAGCAACTGCAGGCGCTGGCCTTTTCCGGCATCCACGTAATTTCTCCTCGTCTTCTGACGATGATGACCGAAGAAGGCGCTTTCTCCATCATCACTTCCTATCTGCGTCTCGCTGCCCAAGGAGAAAAAATCCTCGCCTTCCGCGCCGACGAATATTACTGGCGCGATCTCGGCAGGCCGGAGAATGTGGCGCAAGCCGCTGAGGATTTACGACAAAAGGTCATTGCGCAGTAGGCTCAGCGTTCTGAACCCTCGCAACTGATACTCTCAAGCAGGACATCGAAATCCCGGAGACCGCAACTCATTGCCGCCCATTGTCAACGCACAGGAAATTACGAAAGCCTTCGGAGCCAACCCGCTCTTCCAGAATGTTTCGTTCACCATTTCTGAAGGAGACCGCATCGGCCTGATTGGCCCGAACGGATCCGGCAAATCCACGCTTCTCCGAATTCTCGCGGGCGAGGTTGCTCCCGACAGCGGCGAAGTATCGTTCCGCAAACGAACCCGTCTCGCCTGTGTCGAGCAGGACTCGCGATTCCAGCCCGGAGCCACGGTGCGCTCGGTGATCGAAAGCGCGCTCGATCGCAGCGGCGTCTCCGGCATCCGAGCGCGGCGCCCGCTTTGCCGAGACTCTCGGCCGCGCCGGCTTTGCGGACCTCGAAGCGCCCACCACCGAGTTATCCGGCGGCTGGCAGAAGCGTCTCTCCATTGTCGAAGCCCTGGTGCAGCATCCCGATATCCTCTTGCTCGACGAGCCCACCAACCATCTCGATCTGCCAGGAATCACCTGGCTCGAAGATCTGCTTGAGGCAGGCGCCCTTCGCCAGCGTAATCGTGAGCCACGACCGCTACTTTCTGGAAAATGTCACCACCGACATGGTCGAACTCAATCGCATTTATCCCGAGGGCTCGCTCCGCGTCCACGGCAACTACAGCGCCTTCCTGGAGAAGAAAGAAGAATTCCTGCACGCGCAATCCACGCCGTCAGGAAGCGCTGGAGAATCTGGTCCACGGAGAAATCGAGTGGCTCCGCCGCGGAGCGAAAGCCCGCACCCGCAAATCCAAAGCCCGCATCAGCAAAGCCGGCGAACTCATGGGCGAGCTCGCCGACTTGAACGCCAGAACCCGCAGCACCACAGCGCAAATCGATTTTTCCGCCACCGACCGCAAGACCAAGCGCCTGATCGAACTGCAGGACGTCACCTGCACCATGGGTAGCGGAGCATTGGGTGCTCGAACATTATTCGAAGGCCTCAACTTCATCCTCACCGCCGGAATGCGCGTGGGCCTCGTCGGCCCGAATGGCAGCGGCAAGACAACCCTGCTCCGCTTGTTGCAGGGAGACCTCGCTCCAACCAGCGGTGAGATTCGCCGCGCCGATTGGCTGCGCATCGTCTACTTCGACCAGACCCGCACCCTCGATCCCGACGTAACTCTGCGCCGCGCGCTCGCGCCGGACGGCGATTCAGTCGTCTATCGCGATCGCATAATTCACGTGGCCGGATGGGCGGCAAGATTCCTGTTTACCGGTGAGCAACTCAGCCAGCCCGTCGGGCGCCTCTCCGGAGGCGAACGAGCGCGCGTCCTGATCGCGCAGCTCATGCTCCAGCCCGCCGACATTTTGCTGCTCGACGAGCCCACCAACGACCTCGACATTCCAACCCTCGAAATTCTGGAAGAAAGCCTGATCGATTTCCCCGGCTCGCTCGTGCTGGTAACGCACGACCGCTACATGCTCGACCGCGTATCCAGCATCGTGCTCGGATTGAACGGAAAAGGCGGAGCCGACACCTTCGCCGACTACGCGCAATGGGAAGCGTGGCAGGCGCAGAGCACGAAGGCCGAGGCGGCAACATCTGCGGCAACTGTGCGAACGCCGGGCGGTTCTACGCCAGCAGCGCCAGCGAAGAAGAAACTCTCCTATCTCGAAGCCCGGGAATACGCCACCATCGAGCAGCGAGTAGAAGAAGCCGAGCAGTTGGTGAAAGCCAAGCGGGCAGAACTGGAAGATCCAGCCAACGCGATGGATGCTCCGCGCCTCGTAAGTGCGCAAGCCGCGCTGGACGCGGCTCAACAGGCGCTCGATGCCCTCTACGCGCGCTGGGCCGAACTGGAGAAAAAGAGCGGCTGAGGATTGTGAGTGAGATGGCGATGTTTCGACAACTATCGCGATCCGCAGTCTGAGGCGCTAGGGGTGATACTCCTCGGTGTATTTCGGAGTTCCAATAAGTTCCAGCTTCGCTGAACTGCCATGTACGCGAACAATGTCACCCCAGCACTCCAGCTTGAGTTCGATTTCACCTTGCACATCCAGTGGGATAGGAATCAAGTTGTCGGAAATTGTGCCACTGATCGCGAGCGAGCCATCAGAGAGGTAATGCGCATAACCGCCGTACGCTTCGCGGCTCTCTTGGGAAAACTTGCCCTCAATTCGGGCGCTTCCGATACGAATCATAGCCTCTTGAGTCCAGCCCGTTCCAGCGTCAATCGAGGGACGTCCTTCGGACAAGTGAATGTAGACCTCCGGAAAGTACAGCACGGCCATGCCGCCTTCTAAGGTAATCCGATCTAGAGCGGAGTCGTGAATCTCGATGACTTGGTTTTGCACGGCACGATTATCTCAGAAGGACAACTGACGAAAACAGGGTGATTGCACCAACTATCCCCGACGGCAATTTGTGATCGCTCTTTAATCTACGCCCTCACAAAATCAATAAACCCGCGCTGCGCATCCGTCCGCGTCAGCTCGCGCCGAATCTTGTCGCCCACATGCAGTCCCTGCGCTCCCTGAGCCAGCAATCCTTCGATGTGCGGCTGCATGACGCGCACAAACGTTCCCTTCGGAGTAACTCCGGTGACGATGGCGTCGAACGTCTCACCCACGCGATGGCTCATGGCCACTGCCGCCAGCCGCTTCGACATTTCCCGCTCCACTTTTCGCGCTGCATCGCCTTTCTGTGTGCAGTTCGTGGCGATGCCGGCGAGTTCGTCGTCGGAATAAGGCCCGGGTTTTCCATCGAGCAACGCCTTGATCAGCCTTTGCGTGACCATGTCGGCAAAGCGCCGGTTAGGCGCGGTCGAGTGCGTGTAATCCTGCACGGCCAGTCCGAAGTGCCCCTGCTCGGGATCGCCCGGACGCTCCAGCACATATTCGCCCGGCCCAATCAGCTTGATGACCGCAAGCGAGAGGTCGGCGAAGTGATCGGGATCGGCAGCTTTGCGCTTCAGAATAAAATCGTTGAGCGCCTTGGAATCAGGCTGTGCGGGCAACTTTTCACCCTGCGCCGCCGCCAGCCGCACCATGCCGTCCCAATGCTCGGGAGTTTTCACGATACGGCGCAAAGACGAAACTTTTTCCAGGAAGCGCGCCACCACCCCGTTGGCGGCGATCATGAAGTCTTCGATCAATTCGGTGGCTCGATTCTTCTCTTGTTTCACGACATCGACCACCTGCCGGTTGAGCACCACCGGATGAACTTCGCTGGTGTCAATGTTCAGCGCGCCATTTTCGTAGCGCAGTTTCCTAAGCGCCTGGGCAACTTCGTCCTGCAGCTTGAGCTGCGCTTGCAACTCCGAAGACGCGGCCACTCTCGGCGGAGCCGCGGCCGTGCCTTCCAGCCAGGTTCCGACCGCTCCGTAAGTGAGCTGTGCCTTGTTACGAACGATGGCCCGGTACACGTTGCTTGCGCGGATCGAGCCGCCAGCATTGATATTGACATGGGTATCGACCACGAACTCAATCACCACGGCCGGCCTGTCCACGTTTTCAAGCAGAGACGACGCACCCGTCGAGAGATCTTCCGGCAACATAGAGAAATTGCAAACGCCGGTGTAGACCGTGGTCGTCTCCCGGGCCGCATGCTGATCGATGGGAGAATCCTTGGCGACAAACGCATCCACATCGGCGATGCCCACCATCACCTTGACGTCGCCATTGGGCATATGTTCGGCGACCTCAATCTGGTCGAGGTCGCGCGAGGTGTCATTATCGATGGAAGACCAAAGCAGGCCGCGCAGATCACGGACCTTATCGGAAGGCGCCAGTTGCGGCGGATGCGCGCTGATATCGGCCAGTTGCTGCTGGGTCGCTGGCGGAAAATTCGGCTCGAAACCCTCTGCCAGCATGATCTGCCGCGCCATCGCCTGGAGATCGATAGAAAAAGCCCGAGAATCGTTCATCACGCTCCGCTTTCAGGGAAATATCAGATTGAAAAGGCTAAACATGAATTTTGCGGAAATGAAATCGCGCCGATGCCCCGGAAACAGCCAGCTACTTGCTCTTCGCGGCCTTGTGCACGATGGACAGAGCAGGACCTTTCTTCGCCTTCTTCTTCGCGCCCGATGGTTTGCGGGATTTGGAAGAATCACCGACGATGTCAGCGACGGAGGTGTTCTCCAGTATCTTGGCCGCGGCATCGCGCACTTGCAAAAATACGCTATAGAGCGCGCGATGGTCGGGATCGCTGGTGATCAGGCTTCGGAGTTGATCCGCATCCCCAAAGGGCGCAAGCGGGCCGTCAACCAGACGAATAATCTCGCTGAGTTTGATTTCCGCGGGTGCGCGCCGCAGCCGGTAGCCGCCCTTCGCGCCCCGAACGCTTTCCACGATGCGCGCGTTCTTGAGCTCCAGCAGGATCAACTCAAGAAATTTCTCTGGCAAGTCGCTATCAATGGCGATGTCGCGGATCTTCACCGTTTCAGTTCCGTATCGGCGGCCCAGGGTCATTATCGCTTGCAGTGCGTAAAGCCCTTTTTGCGAGATCTTCAAATCCTGTATCCTTTCCGCTCGCTTCCGCGATTGTCCGCCGCTGCGCCACGCCCGCCGCACCAGCAGTGAACCCTTTCGTCTTGGACGTACTTTAGTGCGCTCGCGCCCGCTTTGCAAGCTACCGCGTCGAAGCCATCTTCATCGCCGGCTCGCCAATCTCGCCGTGCGATTCGCCTTCGAGACAGACGCGATGCCACAACTCAAGATTGAGCAACCGCCAGATGCGATCGTAGTTGTCGCGATGCTTCGCGCGATGATCGTCGAACAGCTTCTCGATCGCTTCGCGCCGGAAGTATCCGCGATTCAGGCTGCGCGGCTCCAGCAGCATCTCGCGAATCGTTTCCAGCCGCGGTCCGGCCAGCCAACCGCTCCACGGCGTCGGAAATCCCAGCTTCGGCCGGTACAGAATCGAGTGCGGCAGCAGGTCTTCGACCGCCTTTTTCAGAATCCGTTTGCCGGCTAATCCGCTGATCTGCACTTCGCGCGGAATTCGCGTCGCGAATTCAACCAGCACATGATCGAGAAACGGAACCCGGCTTTCGATGGATGCGGCCATGCTCATGTTGTCCTGCTTCATCAGCAGTTCCACCAGATAAGTCTTGATGTCGGTATAGAGCAGCCGCTGCAGCATTTCGCCAGGAGGTGACGAATGGTCCCAGTACTTGAGCACATTCTTATATGCCGTGCTGGGCGCGGCTTCCGGCGAGAACTCGCCGGTCAGCAATCCGCCCTGTTCCGCTTCGCCGAAGGCGGAAAAGAAATTATCGAAGTAGAAAGAGGCCCAGGAGTTGCCGTCCTTCGCGAGAAAAGTGTGTTCCAGTTTCCGGCGCAGGGTTGCTCCCAGCAGCGAAGAGGTCGCAACCGTGTGGCGCAATCCGCGCCGCAGAACGCTCGGGACGACGCTACGGTACGCACGATCCATGGCCGCATTTTTCAAAGTGAAGGCATAGCGCGTGTAGCCCGCCAGGGTTTCATCCGCGCCCTCGCCAGTGAGCACGACCGTAACTCTCTCTCGGGCGAGGCGGGCGACAAAATAGAGCGAGACGCTCGAAGGCCACACGATGGGCTCGTCTTCATGCCAGATCAAATGCGGCAGCGCCGCAAAAAAATCGTGCTCGCTGACCAACACTTCATGATGACGCGAATGGATGTGATCCGACACCGTGCGCGCAAAGGGCAGTTCGCTGTAAGTCTGCTCGGTGTAGCCGACGGAAAAAGTCTCAACCGGCTCGCGCCGCATTTTCGTCATCAGCGCAGCTACCGCGCTCGAATCCACGCCGCCGCTCAAGAACACTCCCAGCGGCACGTCGCTCATCAGGTGGCTGTCGACTGCGCCTTCCAGTAACTCGCGATAGCTCTGGACGTAGTAACTCTCGTCATAACTATCAACTCCCGATTCGTGCGGCTTCGACGCATCCAGGTCCCAGTACTGCCGGATTTCCGCTTTGCCGTCCGGGCCAATCGTCATCGTGCGCCCGGGCAGCAGCTTGAGGATTCCGGCGTAGAAACTCTCCGCGCCCGACAAATATCCAAACGCCAAATATTCCGGCAGCGCCGCCCGATTGAACTCCGGACGAATCCCGCCATGCGCCAGCACCGCTTTGATTTCCGATCCGAACAGCAGCCGCTCCGGCGTCAATTTGTAGTACAGCGGCTTGATGCCCAGCCGGTCGCGCGCGATGAAGAGGGTTTTCGTATTGCGATTCCAAATGGCAAAGGCGAACATGCCGCGCAGGTGCTGCACACAATCCGCGCCGTACTCTTCGAAGAGGTGGATGATGGTCTCGGTATCGCTGTGCGTGCTGTAGCGATGGCCGCGCGCGATGAGTTGCTCGCGCAAGGCGAGATGGTTGTAGATCTCGCCATTGAACACGATCCAGAGCGTGCCGTCTTCGTTCGAAATCGGCTGATGCCCGCCCGCCACATCGACAATGCTGAGCCGCCGCATGCCGATCCCGACTGCGCCGTCGGTATAAAAGCCTTCGTCGTCGGGCCCGCGATGCGTGATCACGCGGCACATTTCGCGCAGCGCCGCCGGCGCTCGCCCGCGCGTCTCGTCCGAATTCAAGAATCCCAGCGATCCCGCACATCTAGCGTTTCTCCGCGTATGGTGACGGACTATGATGCGACGAATCATGATCCGCGCCCGGGAATGGGGAACGCGAGCCGCCGGTATGTTTCTCCGCGTATGGTGACGGACTATGATGCGACGAATCATCATTCACGACCGGGTATGAGTAACGCGAGCCGCCGGTCAGCTCTTCGAACAAAGCCGTAACCGAAAACTCGCCCGGCACTGCGTTCATCACTGCATCCCGCCTGCGCCACTCGAAAAATGCGGATGGCCCCGCCGCCTTCAGCAGAGGCTGTTCCTGCCAAGCGACTTGCGTCCCGCCGATCACGATCAGGTGCGCGAGTTTCTCTTTTTCGACGCGGCAATACAGCACGCGCGCGTCCGAAGACCACGGACCGAAACTCCACGCCTCGTCGCCAAGCGCAAAAAAGAATCCATGGCTTTCGTCAGGATAGTTGAGTTCGTACATCTGCACTGCAGCCTGCGCCATGCTCACCAATCGAAGGTCGATTTGTGGCTCGGCTTCCTGCCGGATTGCGCCAGAGCGCGGTACGAGCGCAGTCGCGATCTCTGACGGCAGCAAAACCCGCGCATGGCATCGCACCAACGGCGCAGGCTGGAACGCACCATAAGCGGGCGAGAGGAGAGTTCTCGTAACTTCCGTCGCCGTATGCCAGACGGTTTCTTCCGGCACGATCAGGCTCAGCCCCGATTCGCCGGAGGCAGCGCCAGCCCTCCTTATTTCCACCCGTCCCGCGCCGATCGCTCGAACTTCGAGATCGGGCGCGAAGTGCCACCGTATCTCCAGTTCATGTTCCGTTCGACCGAGCGCCACATCGCGCACCAGCCACAGATCGCCCGCGATCTTCAGCACGTGCCGCCGATGCACAACCGGATCCGCCAGCCGCGCATATCCATTGTGGCTGCCCACAAAGTAAGTAAAGCTTTTCCCCACGATCCAGTTTTCCGCTTGCGTCGCTGGAATGTGAGTCCATGAGAAGGGTTCATCCGCAACCGCCTGGTCGACTCCATCCACGCGCATCGTGTTATGCGCACCCGTCCCGCGAAATGTGTTCCGGTCCGCCGGATCTTTCGAAATGTAGACGCCGCTCCCGGAGTCCACCAGCCAGCGCCGCCCATTCATGGTGAGGCGCAGGCTGAGCGCGTCGGCATGTCCGTGTCCCGAGCGGCCCACCCCCTGCGGACCGGCATCCACCACCATCGCCTGCGCGAACGGCTGCGAATCCGCCAGTACGTAAAGCCCGCCGTCGGGAAAGGCGACCGAACGCGCCGCCGGACTGGCTTGTGTGCTCATGTGCGCGATCGAGAGTTTTTCGACGGCTTGATTTCCAAACAACCAGATCGCTTCCTCGGTCAACCGTGCCGCGGAAAACTGCCTCGAGTACATCACCGCGCCCAGCGCCAGTGGGTCCGTCATCTGCTCCGTGCGGTTGCGCCGCGGATTCCACACCCGCCCGCCATCATCGTCGCCGAAGCCTTCCGCCGGTCCGGCCTGCGCCAGCGCCGCGACGACATCGAGCATTCGCCCCAGCACCGCGTCATACGCCGGCGGAATTTCCATTCCATTTCGCGCCGCGAGCAACCGCGCATATAAGAAGAAGTCGAGGGCATAAACGTGGTAGTACAGCGATTGCTCGAAGTAAACGCCATCCGGACGCACCTGCCGTCCCGCCTCGCGCAGCACAATCCGCCACCCGGATTCCTTCCAGCGCGCGGCCCCCGGCATTTGCGGATACAAAGTGCCCAGAAAGAACAGCGCAACCGCTTCCCCCAGCAGATGTGTGTTCGGAGAAAAATAAGTAGATAGATAGCGCTCAATATAACGCCCGTGAAACGCGAGCGCCGGCGCTATTTCCGAGTCGAAGCTCCGCATACTCAGCCGCTCCCGCCAGCAACTGGTCCACCCATATCCACGACAAACTGCGGAAGGCAACCTCCAGCGTGCTTGCCCAGTTGATCCCCAACGGATACGGATTCGCCTTGATCCAACTGCGCCACTGCGCCATCAGTTCGCGGACGTACTTCTCTTTGTCTTTGTCTCCCGCTCAGCAGCCCGGCCTTGGCCAGTGTCACCAGGTGCTGGTGACGGTTCAATTCCCATGTGACCTTGTGGTCGCCCACCACGGCGAAATCAAGAAAAGGAATCTTGAACCAAGGATCCATCGGCGCACGCTTGCCGTGGACGAGATCGAGATGCCAATCGATCTCGCTGCCGTATTCGAGATTCTCGTAGCCCAGCAGGCGAAAACGATGGCCGCAGATCTCATCGGCCTCGCGCAGAATCTCGGCCGCTTCGTCGGGAAGATGTTTGCGCAACAACTCCGCGCGCTCTGAAATTTCACTGCCAGAAAACTCGCTCGCCGAAAAAAAGAATTGCCCCCGCCGCGCCGCTGAATCTGAGTTCAGCCGAATCGACCCATTCCGCACGCCCATCCGGTGCATGAGCAGGTCGCTTTGCTTGTGGAATTCCTGCCCCACTCGCACCCGCACCTCGTCCCAGTTCATCCGGGACACGCGCGCCAACTTGCTTTGCCATCCAGAAGCCACAGATTCTCTTATCTTACATGCTGAAAAGGCCGCTCTGGACCCGCCGGTTACTCTTGGTACCCTCGCCAGTTCCTACCTCTGACCGGGGCTCGCCCGCCGCAGTACGATTGAGTTTGTGGGCAATTTGGCCCCTCGCCGTTCCACCCGGTGGAAATAGTTGTCCACTTTTTGCCCCACCGCCGGACGAGACTCCGGTGGCTATCAATAGTATTCTTTAAGATGCTGAAAATAAATGTCTTACGGCACTGCGCGTGTAGGGTGCTCCAGCGCCCCAATGGACAGCGGCTTGCTACCGTCTAAGTGGGGATTGGTATAGTTCAAAGTGCCACCAAAGGTATTCCCCCGGATTACGCGATTGCCAGGAGAATTCGCTTGGGTTTGACCGTCAGCATTGCGAACGTATGAAGAAATTTGCTGCTGAGAATTTGCGGGAGAACTTGGAATCTGCACATTTGATTTTGCGGGGCACAGCGCTTCAGCGTCGCGGTACTTGCATTGTCTTGAGCGCGGCTTTAGCCGCTGAGGTCACGCAACTGGAACAAGAATGAAGTTCTATCCCATCGACATCAAGTCCGCCGACTGGAAGCGACTCGATCGTTTCGCCGACCGCACCGTCTTCCAGACACGCGAGTGGCTGCAATTCGTCGCCGAGGCGCAGAACGCGCTCCCCGTGCTCGCCGAGTTGCGCGAATCGAGCGACGTCCTCGGATACTTTACCGGGCTCACGTTCTCGAAATTCGGCATGAAAGTCCTGGGCAGCTCTTTTCCCGGCTGGACGACTCCTTATATCGGCTTCAATCTCAACCCCGGCGTCCCGCGCCGTGCCGCGCTCGAAGCCCTCGAAAAGTTTGCGTGGGACGATCTCAAGTGCCTGCATCTCGAAGTCTCCGATCCATACTTCACCTTCGAAGACGGCGAGAACGCGGGATTCAAAACCGAATACTACGCTTCCTACCGCACCGACCTGACCCGCTCGGAAGAAGATTTGTTCAACGGCATGGAAAGCGCCTGCCGCCGCTGCATTCGCAAGGCGGATAAGAGCGGCCTAAAAATCGAAGAGGCGCACGACCTAGCCTTCGCCGACGAATATTACGAGCAACTCAAGGATGTTTTTGCCAAGCAGTCCCTTGTTCCCACCTATTCGGTCGAGCGCGTCCGCGCCTTGGTTCGCAACGTTGAGCCGGGGGGCAATGTCTTGCTGATTCGAGCGCGCGATCCGGAGAGGAAGTGCATCGCCACCGGAATCTATCCCGGCTTCAACCAGATCGCCGAGTTCTGGGGCAACGCCAGCTTCCGTTCCCATCAGAGCCTGCGCCCCAACGAAGCCTGCCACTGGTACGCCATGCGCTACTGGAAAAAGCGCGGCGCCACCATCTTCGACTGGGGTGGCGAAGGCACTTACAAAGAAAAATACGGATGCACGCCGCATCGCGTGCCCTGGTTCACCAAGTCTCGTTATCAGATTGTGGGCAAGTTGCGCAACGAGGCTCGCACCATGTTTGCGCGCAAGCAAAAATTTCTCGGATGGCTGCAAGGCAACCGTTCCGCCGCCGACCGCAGCCCGGCCGAAGAGTAAGGCATAAGAAGAGTAAGGTATTAACGACAGCAGAGTAACGTGAAGAATCGTAGCAGGTAGCTAAGAGTTCGGGTTCGTATAAGGTAGCTGAAAGTTCGGGTTCGTATCAGGGCATCGCTTTAGCGATGCCGTCAATACGAAATCAAATGCCCCTTTAGGGGCTGGGGAAGCACCCATGGCGTTACTGCTTCGCAGGGCATTCCGGCATCTATCGCGGGTTCATGACGTGCTGTTTCGCCGCACGCTGCTCGAGCGCGAAATCACCATTTTCGACGACGACGTTTTTCTCACCTCCTATCCGCGTTCCGGCAACACCTGGACGCGCTTCCTGGTCGGCAATTTCGTTAATCCAAACGAGCCCGTCACCTTCCTGAATGTCGAACGCCTCGTTCCCGACATGTACAAGACCGCCGACTGGGTCTTGCGCCGCCGTCCCCGCCCGCGCGTGCTCAAGAGCCACGAGTGCTTCGACGCTCGCTACCGCCGTGTCATCTACATTGTGCGCGACCCGCGCGATGTGGCCATTTCCAACTATCACTGGGAGATGAAGCTGCGTTCGATTTCCGAAGACTGCCCCATTGAAGAATTCGTGCCCCGCTGGATGGACGGCAACTTCTGGCGCCGTATCGGTTCCTGGGCCGACCATGTCAACAGTTGGCTGGCGACGCGCCAGGGACACGAGAGCTTCCTCCTCATGCGCTATGAAGATCTGCAGGCGAATCAGCAGCGCGAGTTGGCACGCGTAGCCCGTTTCATGGGTCTCAATCCCGACCCGGAGCGCATCAACCGCGCCATCGAACTTAGTTCCGCCGCCAACATGCGCAAGATGGAAGAGACGCAGGGCAAGAAATGGGTAGCCACATTCCACACCCGCTCCGATAAGCCCTTCGTCCGCAAAGCCTCGTCCGGCGGATGGCGAGCCGTCCTTCCCGAAAAAACCGTCACCTACATGGAAGCCCACTGGGGCCCAATCATGAAACAGCTCGGCTACAAGCTCTCCACCGAAACGGAAAAAGAAGCTCCCGAAATAACCCACGCGACCTAGTGAAGGTGGGTTTGTGGTGGATGAGAATTGAGAATGAGAACTGAAAGCTGAGAGCTGACAGCCGCTCTAGAAATTCCCCGGCAGCCCATCTCCATCCGCGCGCGTCAAATGCATTCGCGGACGCACTTCCTCAAATGGAGCCAGCAGTTCCGTCAGCTTCTTCGAAGCGGCAAAAATAAAATTTGACGGTCCCGGCAGATAGCCCGCAGCCTTGAATGCCTCGCCCCATGCCCGGTGACTCTGATTACTGAGGATCAGGTCGAAGCCCTGCTGCTCGAGCGTTTGCGTGGCGCATCGCACCACCGAAAATAATTCTCCCGGAAGCGCGAAGCAGTCGACCACCGACCCGACGCGCATGTTGCCGTATTTCGCGTCCTTGCGGCGCTCGCCGACCACGGCCCATCCAATCGCGGAGCCATTGCGCTTCACGACCAGGCGCGTGAGATGCGTTTGCTCCGCAGGATACAAAGTGCGCAAAGCCTCGGCATTCCGCACCGCCGTGAACGAGCACGTCTGCCGTGCCTGCTCCCACAGAAATTGCAAGCTCTCGGCGACGTCCGCGGTTTCGAAGCTCGCGACTTCACAGGCACTCAACCGCCGGCGACCGTGGCGCAACCAAAGCGCGATACCCCTGAAACAGCTTCGAGCCGGCCCATCCAGCGCCGCTGTAGGCTGCGAGGTCCAGCAGAAACTTCCGCAATGGCGACGAGCGCAGGGTCTGCATATTTCGCAGAAAGCGCGAGGGATTCACCATGCGAAAAAAAAACGGCACCAGGCAATGCGCCCAGCCCAGACGAACCAGCATCTGCGGCAATGGATGGTCGTATCCGTCCATGCCGAGACAATAGAGCAGCGGTGCGCGCTGCATCGCGTCGCTCAGCAGCAGCATGCCCACCATGGCGTGAGCCTTGTTGACGATGCCCTCGGATAGCGGATGGTGATAGTAGCCGATGGAGCGAATCTGTCCGTCGGGGAAAAAGAACTCCTGGGTCTTGAGCGCATATCCGCCGCGCACGATTCCGTCATCGACGGCGACGAAAAATTCGTTGTAGATGCAGGACTCCGCCGTACGCGCCAGCCAGCGCGGCTGCGCCGAGCGATAGAACACCATGTTCTCGTCCTCGCCCGCTAGCCGAAGGCGCTGATTGAACTCCGCGACCGCGGCCTCGTGCTCGGGACGATAGGGTTGGATGACGATGGCCATGAATGGAAGATGTGAGCTTGCCGGAATTAACCATAATTGTCATCCCGAGCGAAGCGAAGGACCTACGCATTGGAATCCTGCAAGCTGCAATGCATAGGTCCTTCGCTTCGCTCGGATGACCACTCAAAAGTATTAGCGCGCGGCCGACTGCAGCTTCTCGACCAGCCCGCGACCGCGCCGATGTTCTTCATCTGTTCGATATCTTCGGGCTCGAGCTGCACTCCAAATTTTTCTTCGATGGCGAGAACCAGATTCAGATGCTGCATGGAATCCCAATTATCGATGGTCTCCGGCGAAGATTCCGCCGTGATTTTGTCGGCTGGAATTCCGAAAATGTCACTGGCGACGTTGCGCACCTGTTCAAACGTACTGGCTGTCAATTCCTTCCTCCCGGTCTCGCTTCCGTGCCTAAGCAGTAAAGTTCAACTTCTGTCATTTCACCTTCAGCTTAATCCAATCGGGGCAGCGCAGCGTGGAACTCTTCAGATCGAGCGTCCACAGCGAGCCCGCGCCGTTTGTCTCTTGCCGCTCGAAGCCATGCTGCGGGTAGAAATCGCGCGCCGGAGCATTTTTCTTCGTCGGCAGAAACCTGCCCACCAGCCGCTTATGGCCGCGCTGGGCGGCGCTCTCGGCGAGATGGGCGAGAAGCGCGGTTTCGACCGTTCTTCCGATGACGCGGCAGCTCAGCAGGAAGGTATCCACTTCACACTGCTCGCCTTCGTCGTGCGCGATCGCGACTCCGACCAACCCGTGGTCGCCGAAACGATCGCGCACCCGGATCGAAAATATGTGCCACTCCGGCTGTTTCGCCATCTCCGCAATCTGCGGTTCGGTGTAACGCCGTGTGGTCAAGTTGAACTGGTTGGTTTTCTGCGTCAGTTGCGCGACCCGCGCCAGCGTTAGGTCCGACACGGGTTCCAGTTCGGCCTCCTGCTCGAGGAAGCGAAAGAAATCTTCCTTCGATTGAAAGCTCTGCTCGGCGCCGGCACGCTGCTTTTGCGCGGCGTACATTTCGGTGCGCTGCTGGTCTTCCGCCGAAAGGGTCAGGCGCTCGAACGCCGCACAATTCCGGACGGCAGAGGCATACTCCAGCGGATTCTTCGGCAAATCGATAACGGTAACTTCCGGAAGCGCGGCGCGAACCTGCTCGCGCTCAAAGGGATTGTCGTCGAGGAAGGCGAGCGCATCGCTGCCGACGTTAAGTTCCTGCGCGATCTCGCGGAGATTTTGCGCCTTGTCGGTCCAGTTGATACGCAGCGCCGCGAAATGTTTCGCGCGCACCAGCATTCCGGGATGCTTCTCCAGCGCTTCCATGGCATCGTCGAGATTGTTTTTGCTGCACACGGCGAGCAAAATTCCCTTGCGCGACATATCGAGCAGCGCACGGTGCAAGGCCTGATACGCCGCTCCCGGATATTCAGGGCCAACTTTAATGCCCGCCATTCCGTCTTCGCCGATGATGCCGCCCCAGAGCGTGTTGTCGAGATCGACGACCAAAACTTTGGCGGTGCGGCCGCTTAGCGGTACGATAAAACGCATCCACTCGCGCGCCATCTGAAGAAGATAACCGGCGGCGATGGGAAGCCGCGCCGTCAGCCACTTGCGCTCGTCGTGCCAATGCTCGCTGCCATGGCGCGCCACCAGCGCCTCGTAGTCGAGGCTGTACACCCCGTGGAATTCCGCGGCGATGCGCTGGAGTTCGCGATTGATCTGCCGGATGAGTCCGGATTGGCCCGCGTCGGATTGGCTGTCGAGAATTCCGAGACTTGGAGACGACGGGCGCTCGAGGGAATGAATGATCAGCGCTGCCTGGCTCTGCTTTCGAAACGCGCCGATCCACTGTTCATAGCTGTGAACTACGCCGCGGACCGCTTGCTGCGCCGCTTCCGGCGCCAGATCGGCGAAGTCCCGCCACAGCTCGGGTGCGGCTTGGTCGGTGCGCACCGCCAGCACGACCGCATTCGGCGCGAAGCGGTAGAGCGAACTCTGGCCGTCGAGAATGTCCTGCACGTAGGTGTTGAAATCGCCGACGTGAACTTCCAGATCGATACCGTATGCGAAAGCCTCTGCCCGCAGCAGCGGCACGATGGGCTCGACCGTGAACGAGCGCAGAATCGCCAACTTGAATTTTGTAAGGGCGAGTTTGTCGCGCAACTCGTCGAATCGCGAAATCACGAAGCTCGCCGTACCCGACGCCGGATCGCGCCGCCAAAGTTCGGCTAGACGTCTCCCGGCAATATCGAAAGTGCCTTGGGCGATCAGCGCATCGATTTCGGCCCGCAGCTCTGGCGGATTGTGCCCGCCGGGCGTCGGATTTGGGGTCAAATCGGACATCTAGTTAGAAATCACATCACCGGTCTTAGCGCCTGAAGGCGCTCTCATCACGCAGCACTTTCGGCATGCCTGAAGGCATGTCCTGATACGAACCGTACTTGCACCACCAGCTTTAGAGCGCATTCGTGGTCGGACGCAACCTACTTCGCCTCGGACTTCGTCTCGGACTTGGCATCGGACTCCGCACCCGGCGTGACGTCCGGCTCGGCAATGCCCATGCGTCCCTTGTCGGCGATGCGGGCGAGCGGAGTATACGATTTCAGCCAAATTTTGAAGTCGAAATACAACGGATACAGAAAATTCATGAACCGCACCGACCACGACGAACGCCGCTCCGCTGGCGGGGTTTCGAGTGGATATCCGGTATCGACGAGCACATTGCCGATGCTGCACTCCACGTCGCGAACCTGCGGCGGAGTGAACATGCGTTTCCAGCGGCCGATGGTGTTCGCTTCAGTCTCCTTGCCGTCGCCGCGAAACGAAGAATTTGGATTGTGCACCGATCCCAGCGCAACCCGCTGGATGCGGTCATAGTCCAGATCGTGTTCGATGAACTTGCCAATACGCGCCAGCATGTCGCGAGGATTCTGCACCAGATCCTCGTAATGAACTTCCATGTAATCCGCGCCCAGCGCCCGGCCGTAGCGCCGGCCTTTGCTCACGACCCATCGCCAATAAATCGCCGGCACCACAAACGCGCGCGCGCGGTCCCAAGGCAGCGGACGTATCCAGCCGATGCGGTACAGGGAGGCGGTGACGTCGCGGCCGTCGCGAATAATGTGGACGACAAGCGCATCGGGAATCACTCGCTTGATCAACGGAAGATAGAGCAAATGCAGCGGCGTGCATTCGGCCCAGCGATCGACGCCTTGCTTGCGGGCGATGGCTTCCATCACGATGCGCAGGAAGTCGCCGGCATTGCGGCAATCTTCCATCACACGCTCTTCGATTTCTTTGGGATCGAGTCCGGTGCGGTGAAACAGCTTGCTGGTGAAGTAGGCGTCGAGCAGTTGACGGCGGTTGCGGCGGCTGGCGAGGTTGCCGAAGCGCAGGCCGAGCAGGTTGAAGGCGTTACTCTCCGCGTAATAGACGGCGAACCCTCCGGCGGAAAGCAGCGTGTGGTAGAGGAACTTGGTTCCGGAGCGCCCGCAACCCAGCACAAACACCGGAGCCTTGGAACGAACGCCACGAACGCCGCGAACGCCACGAGCGTCCCCCGCGCCCGGCGCTGCCGCCTGACCTGCCGGCTGATTTTCGACGAGGGCCTTGGCGTTTTCCATCACTCGGGATGCGACTCCAGTTGCCGGGACTCTAGTTGCCGGATTCATGACGATCCTCAGGACCGGACCGACTCGGCCACCTGCACTGGCTCCTCTTCGAGTTCAAGTGCAGACATATTGGCGAACCGGCCAACCGGCGTATGCAACTTCAGCCACAGCTTGCTGCCGAGAAACGCGGGGTACATTCCGCGCATCCACGATCGCCGCAAACTGCGGTGCCGCTCGGCGGCGGGCAGCGACAGTTCGTAGCCATTTTCCTCGAGGCACTCGCCCACGGTCGCTTCGATGGCGGCAACCTCGTCGTGCGCCAGGCGCTCTTTCCAGCGGCCCAGCGGGTTGGTTTTTTCTTTGGCGCCTTCTTCGCGAAACGAAGAATTCGTTTCCGACAAGCGGCCCAGGCCGGCGCGCTGAATCCGATCGTAGTCCAGATCGTGATCGAGGAAGCCGCCGAGTTTGCCGAGCGTTTCGTGCGGGTTCGTGATCAGGTCCTCGTAGCGGATCTCGATGTAGTCGGCCGGGAACTTGCGGCCATGGGCGCGGCCTTTGTGAACCATCCACTCCCAATACAGCGCAGTCGCCACCAGGCTGTCGGTCTGGCCGCGGTCCCAGGGCAGCGGAGTGAAGCCGCCCATTTTCTTGAGCGAGAGCGCAATGTCGCGCCCGTCGCGGATGATGTGCACAAACAGCGCGTCGGGTATGTCGCGCTTCACGCGCTCGACGTGCAGCACATTGTCAGGATCGTACACCGCCCATCGCTGCACTTGCTGGCTCCGGGCCACCGAGTCCATGACAACGCGGATGAAGTCTCCTCCGGTGCGGCATTCATTCAGAATGCGCGCCGACAACTGCTCGGCATCGAGCCCGGTGCGCCGGAAACCCTTGCTGCGGAGCCAGGTCTCGAGAATCTTTTCGCGATTCGCGCGGCTTCTCCATGGAGCCGAAGCGCGGAATCAGAATTTTGTAAATCGGCAGAAAACCGCGGTAGATGGCAAACCCGCCGGAGGACAACAACATGTCGTACAGCAGGTTCGTCCCAGAGCGGTGACAGCCCATCACGAAGACGGGAGCATGCTTGCGATCGCTCAGGTTGCGCGTAGTCACCGTAAAAATCTTATCACGCAGGCGTGGCATGGACCGTTTGAAACCCTTGTCAAACCACGGGTTACCGAGGTCACCCGAGGCTCGGATTCGGGCTCCGACCTGAATTTCCATTTCACGATTTCTATTCCACTCCCGCAATGGCCGCTTCAACCGCGTCAATGTCCGCCCCCAAGTCACCCCCATCGGAAGCAGCGCCTGCTCCGGGAGAGGCCTTTGCACAGCCCGGCCCTTTCGCGTGGCAGAGCCTTGGATCTTTGGCGACAACGTCCTTAAGGTCGCGGATGCCAGCCGCTTGAGCGGAGCCGACGACGATGTTTCCTTTGGGAAATGATCCGCGCCCGCTAATGATCAAGTTCCTATCGAATTTATAGGGGTCAAAGCAGGCTTGCAGCACGGCTTCCGAGCCCAGCGCCTGGTTCTTGGATGCGCAACTTTCCGGGACCTCCGCCCGCCGAGGCCACCGGCGGCCGCCGATCTCCGACGGAAAACACGCTGTTGGTCAGCGTGAAGTTCGTCAGCTTCGCTCCGGAGTTCAGGATCGAGAGCAAAACGCCGCTGACAAACGCGGTTACGTGATTAATCTGGATGTCATGCACCGGCGGTTGCGCGGAGATCAGAATCAGGAAGGAGCCGCCGCCCTTGTAGTCCTTGTCGTGCAGGTCGTCGGCGAAGATATCGTGAATGCTGTAGCGTCCGCCGTCGGCGGCAGCGGCGCCGGTCTTCGCGAGCGCATTGGCAATCTGCAAAACTCCGGCAACATTTCGAATCCGGTTAAAACGGATGGTGACATCGTTGACGCGGCAAATCGGGCACTCGCTGGACTGGTTCTTAGGGCGTGATCAGGATGGAATACCCGGTCTGGCTGAAACCGCCCCAGGTGTTCTCCAGCAGATTGGCCTCGAACAAAACGCGGATCGCGTTCTTGAACTCACAGTTGTTCTTGACGATGTAAGGGTCCCCCGCAGCGGTTGGCGTGTAGCCGGGTTGGCCCTCCTTCCAGAGCATGGGGCGGAACAAATGATTGCGGCGGATCTCGATGTCGGTTGGAACCTGCTTAGCGGCGCTGCCGCCGAACAGAATGTTCTCTCCTGCGGATTCGAGGAAGTTGTTGTAAATCTTAAGAGCGGAGATAGGATCGTCGCCGCTGCCGCCACCGACGGCGGTCGCATCGGTGCATTTTCCGGTGCGCGCGATGCAATTCAGGCCGCTAATGTAGGAGTTGATGACGGCAATCATGTGCGAGCCGTGGATGATTCCGATGCCGTGGCCCACTTCGCGGCCATCGGCGGGGTGGACCCAGTTGCGATCGAAGATGACGTGGTCTGAGTGTTCGGCGGTCACAATACGGCCGATGTCGGCGTCGGGAGGCGTGGTCCACTCGATTCCAATGAAGCGGACGTGATCTCCTACGATTGCGCCCGAAGCACGCCGCACTACCAGGGTCGCAAGCAGCTTGGCCGGTCCGTTGGAGGGCTGGGCGAAGGGCGGACGTCCGGGAAGGCTCGCGACTCCGGCCCATGCCGGAGAAATGCGCGTGCCTTCGGGGGGGAGCTTGGAGTCGAGCGTGTCGGTTCGCACCGTGATGTAGTGCTGGTCGTCGCATTTTTTCGAGGGCAGCTCGTTTACATTGAACGAAGCTCCGGCGGGCAGCAGCAGCGTGTCCCCGCACTTAGCGCCGTCGATGGCGGCGGCCAGATCGGAATTGGCGGCGACGCGAATCTGTTTTCCCGGCGACGGCGTTCCGTCGAGCGCGGTGTAGTAGCAGGCTTTGGGAAGTTCGGCGACGCCGTCCTTGGCGCCAAACTGCGCGACATTGCCCTTGCCGCAATAGGCATTTTCACCAGTGGGAGGTGCAGCCGCCAGCGCCGGCAACGTTGAACAGACGACAAAAGCGGAAGCCAGCCAGAAGAAATGAGACTTTTTCGGCGGCAAGCTTTTTACCTCGGGAACAGAGCGAGAGGATCGCAAAGGAAGCGGAGCCATGTTTCGGTTTCTCCTTTTATCCGCCGCACGCCCCGCGCATGCACCTGTAATCACCGCGGAGACGCCCTTCCGTCCACAGTGTACTGGGATCGGTGGATGATAGCACGGGCCGGATCGATTCGAATTTCCCGGCAGGTCGTGATTGGCGGCGAAAGAAGAGAGGGTCCGCGGCGAACCGCGGACCCGATTGTGTGAAAGCTGAAAATCCGTCGAGGCTGTAACTTATTCGACGTTAGCCAGCGCTGCGTTGAGCCCAACGATGTCGGCCCCGAGATCCTTGCCGTCCGTGCCTTTGTTCTTGTAAGGGCTGTTCGTCTGAAGCTCGTAGTTCCCGCCATTGCCGTTGTTGTAGTCGACGAACCCGACATCGTCGATGGTTTGCGGGAACATGTTGTTCGCTGGCCAAACTCGACGGCGGAAACTCCGGTGGAGGCGTAATCAGGGCGTTGTTGCCGAATGTATAGGTGGCGAAACAGTTGGCGATGCTGGTGATCGGCACGTCTTTAAAAGCGCAGCTGGATTGCCGCCTCCCGTGTTCCACACTGGGTATCTGCCGGTGACCATCAGGTTGTTGGTGAAGACCAATCCATACATCGGCGCATTCTTGGCCAGGTTCCCGATGATCATCATGTGGCTGCTGGGATCCGGGAAACCAGTGATGTGATTGATGGTGACGGTGTTGAGCGCGTTCTTGGGCCACCCGTTCATGATCTCGAACGCGGTGCCGCCGCCCACGTACTTGGTGCTGAGGTCGTCGATGACCACGTCATGGATGCTCCAGCGAGTACCAGCCAACGCTGGCGCTCCATTCTTGGCGTTCCCGGAGAGGACGGTTGCCATCTGAATTCCGGCCCCGCCATGCGAGATGTGTACATAGCAGATCGTGACGTCGGTCACCTGGCACAGCGGGCAAACGTTGGCACCGCTCTTCGTGTGTTGGTTTTTAGGGGTGAGCAGAATGGCGCCCCCGGTTTGGCTGAACCCTCCCCATGTGTTCTCCATGAGATTCGCCTGCACCAGCACGCGAACCGCATTCTTCAGTTCCAGATGATTCTTGACGACGAAGGGATTGCCGTCCGGTCCGCCGATGAAGTTCGGGTTGCCTTTCATCCACTGCCACGGCTTCCAGAAATGATTGTTCAGGATTTCGATGTCGGTGGGGGTCAAGGTGGCCGCTCCGCCGCCGAACATGACGGCCTCGCCCGCGGCTTCCAGGAAGTTGTCCTCGATCTTGAAGGGACCGTCCTGGGTCTTGCTGGTGCCTCCCGCAATCGCATGAGAATCGGTGCAAGCCCCGCTCTTGGAGATGCAATGGAAATCGCTGAAGTAGGAATCGACGATTGCCACGTTGGTCATGCCGTTCAGGTTTATCCCGTCATGAGTTTCATCCTGAGGCGCTCCATGCAGCCATGAGCGATCGATCACGAGGTGATCCGCGCTGCCTTTGACAAACATCAGCCGCGCCGGGCCCGGCGTTCCGGCGGGACGAGTAACTTCCAGACCGACGAAGCGGTAGTAGTTCGCGCCGGGGGCGATCTGAAGCGGACCATCGCCGCGCGTTTGCATCTGTACTTTCGCCATCACGTGCTGGGGATTGGTGCAGCTATATTGCGGGCGCCCCTCGAGAGAAGCGACCCCGGCATAGCAGGGCGTGGCGCGCTGCCCTTCTGCGGGCAAAGCGCTGTCCGGAGCACTGGTGCGGACCAGATCCAATGGTTGCTGTCGCAGTTCTTGGCCGGCACAAGGAACGGGCCGGTAAAGGTTGCGCCCGCCTGAAGTTCGATCACGTCGCCGCAACGAGCGTTATCCAAGGCCGATTGCAGATTGCCGCCAGCATTGACGGCGATGATGGATCCCGGCGCGGGCGTGGCGACCATCGCACTGAGAACGACCATTCTCGGCAGTTCCGCGGGACCATCGTAATTGCTGCCGGCAAAGGCGGCGGTCGTCAGCGCGACCGTCAGCAGGAGTATCAAAACGCTCAGGCGCTGTGCCAGCGCTCGGGAAAATTTGAGGTGAGAGATATGACGGTTTCGAAAAGCAACTCCGCTTTCAGGCATTTGCGACCCTCGACTAAAAAATGGGGGACCAGTCGGTATGAGTCCTCATGCTGAATCTATCGAGGGGGCTTATGCACTCCCAGATATCAGAAGTTCATTGAAAACGCTTTAGTAACCTGTAACGCGGCGTGTACAGATTCGCGCTTACGCCAGTGTCCATCGGTGTCGTTTGGTGCGAACTAGATACAAACGGGCGCGGGACAGGCGGTTTGGGCGCAGAGTGAAGATAGGCAGATCGCCTGGCAGCATGGCCTGGAAAACGAGGCTGAAGGCGGGGGGCAAACTAAAGTAACCAACAATTCGGCTACTGGCGGGATTCCCCAAGCAAGACCGCGCGCAGGTGGTCGTAGGCGCGGTTTCCGAGCACGCGCTGCACGCTGCGGCGGGCTTGATGCTGTAGGCGCTTCTTCCACAACCCGCGGCCGTGGCAGGTGGCGCCGAACTCCTCGATCGTGAGATCACGCAGCATGGCTACGCGGCCGAGTTCGTAAGGGCTGGTGCTGGAGGAGTTCGCATGAAACTGGCTGTTGGCAACGGTTCGGAATCCGGCGTGGCGCGCCATCTCGAGCGTGCGCCGATCATAGCGTCCTCCGGGACAGGAGAAGTGTTCGATTGGGTGTCCGACGATTTGTTCGATCTGGAGCTTTGCATCCACGACTTCACGTTTCAGGTCTGGTTCGGGGAGATCGGAGAGATAAAGATGCGTCATCGAATGGCAGCCGATCTGGAAACCCTGCGCGTCAAGATCGCGCACCTGGCTGGGATGGAGATAACCGGGCGTGCCCAGGAATCCAGCGGTGAGGTAGAAGGTTGCGTTGAAGCCGAACTCGCGGAGTACGGGCGCGGCGGCGATAAGGTCGGTCTCCGAGCCATCGTCAAAGGTGATACAAACACTCGGCTGGGCAGGATAGCGAAGAGCTTCGCCCACGTTCAGGCCGCTCCAGCCGGATTTTTTCATCCACGCCATCTGGCCGCGGAAAGTTTCGAGCGGCAGAATGTAGCGCACATAGCCCGGCTCGGACCGGCACAACTTGCGGCCAGCGAGCTCCAACTCGTGGTACATCAGGAACACAATGCGCGACGTAGCCATGATGTTCTTAGGTCAGGGCCGCTTTTCGCTGCCCATCGTCTGCGCGTGCCGGTCGAGCAGGGCATGCAGCGGTTCGCGGAGAAACGGGCTCCCCGCCAGTAGGCCGGAGATCAGCGGATTCTTCTGGTTGCAGCGCAGTGGAGAATTGTCGAGCTTCAGCACCCAGCCTCCGGCGCTTTCGACCAGCGCCGCCCCGGCGGCAACGTCCCACTCGTTTTTTGGAACCAGCGTGAAAGTAAGATCGGCGCGGCCGGCGGCGACCAATCCGAGCTTGTAGGCAACCGATCCCATGGGACGAATGTTGAACTCGGCGGACTCGAACTGCTTCCACTCGCCGCGCTTCACTTCGCTGCGGCTGGCGAGCACGAGCGCGCCGCGCAGGTCTTTGCGCTGGCTCGCTTGTGCGGGCTTGCCGTTATAGGTCACGCCGGTTTCGCGCGATCCGAGAATGAGTTCGTCGGTTGCCGGATTGCAGATGCCGCCAGCGACGGGAATTCCATTCTCCACCATGGCGATCGAAACGCAGAACTCGGGAATGCCTTGCACAAACTCGCGCGTGCCGTCGAGCGGATCGACCACCCAGACCCGCTGTTTGTCGAGCCGAGTGAAGTCGTCCACGGTCTCTTCTGAGAGCCAGCCTTCGCCCGCCCGGAGAAGGGTCTTGTGCAGAACGGAGTCAACGGCGCGGTCGGCCTCGGTGACGGGATCGTGTCCAACTTTGTATTCGGCTTCAATGGCGCCGGGAGTGAAGCGGTTGAGCACGGCCCGCGCCGCTTCGAGCGCAGCGTGAATGCGTTCCAGAGTTTCTGCGGAATGAGTATGAAGGTCATTATGTGCTCCGTCAATAGGTTCGCCAGTATCTCAGTTTCGAGCAACAAGCCGATAGCCGTCGTCTCCCGACCGCTCACTGAGAACCGAGAACTGGGCAACTGTCACGAACTGACTCTCAAGCCCACAACATCCTGGCTCCCGTCATCAGTAAAACCGTGCACAGGATTCGCCGCAGCCACAGCACCGGAACCCGCGTGCTCAGATGCGAGCCGAGCATACCGCCGGGGATCGAGCCGATCAGCAGGGAACCGACCAGGTGGGGATCGACGTTGCCCGCCCGCCAGTGCAACAGGCTGGCGACGCCGGTCAGAATCACGGCATGGGCTATGTCGGTGCCGACCATGACTTTGGGCACGAACGAATAAAACAAAAGAAGCAACATCATGATGATGCTGCCCGACCCGACCGAAGTGATGCCGACCAGGAATCCGCCGACTAATCCGATGACACTCATGCCGGCAAACGATTTCATGGTGGGCTGCCGCTTGGCCAGATGTTCTTCAATCCGCCCCTGGAACAGAAGCAGCATGGGAATCAACACCAGCAGCAGGCCCACGGCGGACTTGATGAAGTCGTTGACGCCGCTGCCATAGAGGTGGCGCAGGTGCACCAGAAAAGTCACGCCGAGGTAGGAGCCGGGAATGCTGCCGACCGCCATCGCCAGCACGACTTTTTTCCGCACCGTGCCTTTGCGCAAGTGCATGAGGCTGGCGGGAATCTTGGTGAAAAAGTTGAACAGCGCGTCCGAACCGACGGCAATGATCGCGGGCACGCGCAGGCCGAAGATGAGCATGGGCAGCAGCAATACGCCGCCGCCCAGCCCCGTCAACCCGATCAGCGTTCCAACGATGAAGCCGATCAGCACTTTTAGCAGCAAGAATTCCATGCCGTCTTTTCGATGAGTTCTCAGTTCCCGGTTCTCAGTTCTCAGTTCTCAGTAAAGCAAAAGTCAGCTAACTAAGAAAGCTCAGAACCGGCACTGAGAGCCGTTTTCAGAGGACATTATCGCAGAAAGTCCATTGTAATAATCGACTTTATTGACATCGAGATCATTAGCCGCTTTTCGTAGGTCCCCAGTTCCCAGTAAAGCAAATCAGGTTAAGGAACTGAGAACTGAGAACCGAGAACTGAGAACTGCCTCTAACTGCCGTTGGCGCCGACGAAGCCTTCGCGCTCGAGGTGCAGAAGGATGGTCTGCGCCGCTTCCTCGGGGCTCAGCTTGACGGTGTCAATCACGACTTCGGCATCGGTGGGCGCCTCGTACGGATCCGAGATGCCGGTGAATTCCTTGACGATGCCAGCGCGAGCCTTGGCGTACAGGCCCTTGCGGTCGCGTTGTTCACACACTTCGAGCGAGGTGGCTGCGTGCACCAATATAAACCCGCCGAACGGTTCAATCATCTGCCGCACCGCTTTACGCGTCGCCTCATAGGGCGCAATCGGAGCGCAAATGGCAATGCCGCCGTTCTTCGTGATCTCGGAGGCGACATAGCCGATGCGGCGGATGTTAATGTCGCGATGCTCCTTGGAGAATCCGAGTTCGCTCGACAGGTTCTTGCGCACCAGATCGCCATCGAGCAGCGTGACCGGACGTCCGCCCGTCTCGAGAAACTTGGTGATCAGAGCGTTGGCGATGGTCGATTTGCCCGATCCCGAAAGCCCTGTGAAGAAAATGGTGACGCCCTGCTTGTGCCGTGGCGGATAGCTGCGGCGCAATTCCTGCACCACTTCGGGATACGTGAACCACGGCGGGATGTCGCGGCCTTCGTTGAGGCGCTGGCGCAATTCCGTGCCCGAGATGTCGAGCACCTTGGCGCCCTGCGGCACTTCATCGGCCGGAACGTAACGGTCTTCGTTCTGCAGATACACCATCATCTGGAACGGAACCATTTTGACGCCCATTTCCTCTTCATGCTTCTTGAACAGTTCCTGGGCGTCGTAAGGACCGTAGAAGGGCTTGCCGTCAGTATCTTTTCCGGGGCCGGCATGATCGCGGCCGACGATGAAATGCGTGCACCCGTGGTTCTTGCGAATCAAGCCGTGCCAGATCGCTTCCCGCGGTCCGCCCAAGCGCATGGCCAGCGGCAGCATTGACAGCTTGACCGTGCCATGCGGGTACTTCGAGAGCAGCAACTGGTAGCAGCGGGTGCGGACGAAGTAATCGACGTCGCCCGGCTTGGTCATACCGACCGAGGGATGGATCAGCAGATTCGCCTCGACTTGCTTGGCGGCGCGCATGGTCAGTTCGACGTGAGCGCGATGCATGGGATTGCGCGTCTGGAATGCCACGACCTTGGTCCAGCCCAGGCGACTGAATTCGGCGCGCAGTTCGGCAGGGGTAAAGCGCAGCGAGCGGAAATCATAGTGTGCGTGAGCCTGTAATTCTTCAATCGTTCCACCCACGTACCACGGGTTCGATTTGTTGATGGCGTAGTCGGCGCCCGGATGCGCGGCGCTGGTGGAATTGAAAACCGCTTGCGCTTCGGCCTTGCGGTCAGGCTGCCAGACATCTTCCACGCTGAGCACGGCGAGCATCACCCCTTCGGGATCGCGCAGTGCAATCTTGCTGCTGCCCGCCGTCAGTTTCTTGGCGAATTCCTCAGTCACGTCGAGCGTGATCGGCATCGGCCACAGCGTGCCGTTCCCGAGCCGCATGTTGTGGCAGACGCCCTCGTAATCGGCACGGTTCATGAATCCGCGCAGAGGCGAGAAGCCGCCGCTCATCAGCAGTTCCAGATCACAAAGCTGCCGGGCTGTCAGATCCCATGATGGCCAATCCTTCGAATGCGCTTTCAATTCCGCGGCGCGCGCGGCTGGCACTTGCAGTTGAACAAGTTCTCCACCGTGTGGGGCGATAAGATGACTGGTCATTGCGTTCAAAGCAGTATTCCTCCTGTACGTGTCCTTCAAACTTGTGCCTTGTCCAGAAATGGCGAAGGACCAAACTCCCGATCTTCGTTCCATTGGCCCGCTGAGGTTGCGGGCCGCCGCTTTTCAGGCGGCACCATAACTCACGACATTCATGTGCAGTCAATGTTAGCAGGTAAACCCAGCAATTCCGCTTCCTTAGGGGGATCCGATCTGGCACGTAAACCGTTGGAATAAAGAGTCCTACAAACGGAAACTCTTACGTGGATCGTCATTCTGCAGCTGAGTGAAAAATATTGCACTATTCCATCCTCAAACTGGAATCTATATGGTTCACCGCCGTTCCCACCCCGTTCCCATCTACGACTCCTCCTGGTATTCCACCGAGATCACGGGTTCCGTGGCAACCTGGGGGACCCCTGGCTGGACGAAGGCCCCGGGCTCCGTGACCTGAAACACACGGCCTGTCTTATAAGCCCAGAGCACTCCCATGCCATAAATCAGAAACGCCGCTCCAATTTCCATCACCAACTGGACCAGGTTCCTGGGAGTAAAGACCCTGTTTGCCAGCCAGACCAATCCCACCAGCGGCAAGTTCAGCAGAAAAGGCAACGAATATGCCTGGCGCACGAAACTGCCCACGGGCACGCCGATCTGTTTCGCTAAATGGCGCGGCATGAAGAGGAGGAACGTGCAACACAGCGGAACCGCCGTGCCCAGCGCGTCGCCCACCACTCCCAACGGCGGAACCAGCGCAATACTCAAGATCAAGTTGGCGATCCCTTCCAGCAGAGTAACCTTTGCCATGGATTGATGCTTTCCCATGCCGAACAGCACGCGTCCCGAAGCCGACTGCATGAGCATCAGCGCGAAGGGAATAATCAGCACCACCAACACCGGGTAACTGTGCGGAATGTAGCGGGCGCCGACCCAGATCCGTATGACGTGTTTCCCCAGCAGAATCAGGATTACCGTGATGGGCAGAATCAGCAGCGCGCACACACGGTTTCCCGCGATATAAACTTTCCGCAAGCGGTCCAGATCGTTTTTCGCCTCCGACTGGCTCGACATGGGGACAAAAATCTGCGCCAGGCTCGAGACGAATTCCTGGGCGTAGTCCACGATCCGCGCGCCGATCGAAAAATATGTAATTGCCACCGCGGACATCATTCGGCCCAGTACCAGTTCGTCGGTGCGGAAGCGCAGCCGTCCCGCCACGATCACAAGAAACGTCGTTCCGCCATAGGTGGCCATGTTGCGCAAGGATTCTTTGTCTACGTAACGCAGGCCGAGCGGCACGGGGCAGAACCGGAAGACGATGATGGCGCGCAGAATTGAAGACAGGATGGGCAGCCCCACCGTAATCAGTGCAACTGTGATCAGTCCATAGCCGCGATGCAAGAAATGCACGATCAGCGCCGCCCGCAGCAGGCTCGATCCGATGCTCGTCCAATTCAAAATGTAAAACCGTTGCAAGCCTTCCAGCATGCCGCCGAAAACGCCCAACGGAAATCCCAGGCTGACCGATGCCCCGACCAGCAGCAGAAGAATATGCGCTTGCCTGTGCATCTCGGGCGGAATACGAAACAGTCCTCCCAGGTAGAAGCTGAGCACCGTGGTCAGGGCCATGCTTACAGCACCGATGATGGTGTAGGTAAACAGGCTGGTATTGACGAAGCTCGCCAGCTTGTCGTTTTCGCCGGTCGCAGTGTATTTGGAGACGTAGCGAATGATCGAGGAGCGGATTCCTAAATCAAACAGTCCGTAGTAACCCGTGACCGAAAAAATCAAGACCCAAACGCCGAAGGCGGCATCGCCCAGCCGGTGCAGAATGAAGGGCGACAGAAAAATCCCGACCAACACGTTCACGGCCAGCGCCGACCAGCTTGAGCCGACGTTTTTCAGGATCTGCGTTTTTTCGTACTTCCGCATCGGCTCCGGTCCGTTCCCGTTTCTCGCGCCCAGTTCCTCTCGCCCAGTTCCTGCTCTTCGCCAGTTTCTACTCTTAAAGATATGCCGCATAGCGCAGCCACTGTTCGACCAGTTTCATTCCCTCGGAAAACCGGACCCGCGGCTCGTAGCCCAGCACCTTTCGCGCTTTCTCGATGCTGAAGAACACCGTCGCGCTCTGCGTCGCTTCCGTTACTGCGTCCGGAATGAATCTTGCATTGGCGGACTTCGCCGCCGCGCGCCGCACGCCGAAGCGCGCCCGCAGCCGTTCCCGCTTCTCCGGAGGCAGAGTACTGACCCAGTTCCACGCCTTCTTCATCGCCGCTTCCGTTAATGGAATCTGCAGCAGCATCTGGCGGAATTCCTTGCTGCGCGCCACCCGTGCCGCTGCCTTCACCGAACCCAGCAGCAGTCCGGAACTCTTGCCCCGGCTGGCCGCGATCTCCGCCCGCGAAATTTCCCCCACTTCTGGCATCGGTTCCATCAGCGCCATGTGCGCCCGTATGAAATCTCCCCAGCTCACCCGCTCGCCATCGGTGATGAAGAAAGCCTGATTCAGCGCGCCGTCGTTTTCCAGTCCGAGGATCATGGCGTCAATCAGATTGTCCACGTAGGTCGTATTACAGGCGCCCCGCCCGCCTTCGATGAAGGCCACGCGCCCTTCGCGCAGATCGTCCATCAACCGCGTCGACCACGCCGAGTAGGGCCCCCACACGATCGAAGGCCGCAGGATCACCACCGGCAGTCCGCGCTTGCCGTAGTTGAGTACCACTTTTTCCGCCGCCGCTTTGTTGTCGCAGTAGGCATCGCCCGTCCGGCGCAGCGGAGCGTCCTCGCTCTCCGATCCCGGAGGAGGTGTGATCCCGTAGATGGCCGCCGTGCTGACATGGATGAATCGCTTCACCCCGGCTGCATGTGCCACCGCCAACATGTTTTCCGTCCCCCGCACGATGCTGCTCGCGGGACCCACCCCACAGTGGATCACAACCTTCGCCCCACCCAGCGCTTCCCGCAGCGATTCGCGCTCCAGCAGGTCCCCCGGGCAGAGTTCGACCGGCAGGCGCGCGATCCGCGCCGCGCGGTGCATTCCGTGTACCAGTGCGCGAACTTTCACGCCGGCCTGCATCATCCGTTCCGAGACGCGTCCGCCGATGAATCCAGTAGCGCCGGTCACCAACACGGTCTCGCTGCGCCAGTTCATGTCCGAGTCTCGCTGTGCCCAGTTCCGCTTGAGGTCTCGCTCCCCGCCCCGATCTCAGCCCAGGGCTCCGCGATCCGCCGCTTATGCGCGTAGCAGCTCTCAACCAGTTCCAGTACACGGACCGCCTGCCAGCCATCCACCTCCGGCTTGCCGCGGTTCGCGATGCTTTGTACGAAATTGTCGAGTTGCCGCCAGTACGGACTGCCACCCGAAAATTTTTCCAACTGCAACGTCTGGCTCACCGGAGCGCCGCCGATCACGCGATGGATCACCACCACCTCCGGATCGCGCACGGTAATCTCTGCGCTAGCAGCGGCGCCGCGCACCAGCAGCCGGTTCTTCAGCCCGAAGGTGCGGCTTATCTGCAGATGTCCGGGAATCTCGCCGAAGCGGCCCGCATGCTTCAGGTCGAGAAACACATTGGCCTCGATGCCGCTGCCCCAATCGTCGTCCTGATAGTCGAACGCACTTACCGGCCCGAACCAGTCAATCACGCTGTCCAGCATGTGGACGCCGAAATCCAGCAGCGCCCCGCCGCCCGCTTTGGCGCGGTCAAAATAAAAGCCCGACGCGCTGCGCCAATCGAACGCGCCGCCATATTGGAAGTCGTAGTTTTGGATGGAACCGAGCAGGCCCTCTTCGATGATCAGCTTAAGCAGGGGATGGCTCGCGGCAAAGCGCCGGTTCATGCCCACGGCGAGCACTAGCTTCTTTTCTTCCGCAAATTCGGTGCAGGAGCGCGCCTCCGCCGCTGTAATTGCCAGCGGCTTCTCGCACAGCACATGCCTGCCCGCCCGCAGGCAATCCATATTGCTGGACACATGCAGATGGTTGGGCAGCGCGTTAACCACCGCATCCACCTCTCCCAGCACTTCGCGATAATCCGCGACTGCCCTACAATTCAGCCCGCGATTCCGGATCAGTGCATAGGCCCGCGGCAGGTCGGTGTCCACGAGCGCCACCAGTCGCACGCCAGGATGTGCGCTGACCGCCGGAATGTGCTCGCTGCGGGTGATGGCTCCGCAGCCCAGAATGGCCAGCCGTATCGGCTCCGTCATTCCCGCTGCTCCCCACGAATCCCACGCTCCCCAACGCATCGCATAGTAGATTGCGAATCTTGCGAATCATCCGCCATCAGCATACCGGAAACGGCTCTCAGCTAGCGAAAAGCCTCGCCGAGTAGTGCGCTTACAGGGTGCGAACCGGAATGTGTCTCTTGCGCGGGAGAATGCAACTCGTATCCCAAATAAGTCATCAGGTGTCCCCATTGCGCTTCCAGTTGCAAAATGGACGATTCGGGCACCTCGGTGCGCCAGCCTCCGGATTTGGCGGCCCGCACAAAAGGAATGTCCTGGCGCGTCTCCCGCGTCGAACTCCACAACAGGGCCTGCGATTTCTCCAGCTTCCGCATGGTGCTGGCGTCGCTCCGGCGTACTGCGATTGCGATCCGCTCCGGGTCTGGTTCGATTCCCATGAAGACGGCCACCCTAGCCAATTCCTGCGCGGTATTCGCCAGCATGTCCTCGTAACGCAGCAAAAGGAACCCGGGATGGTTGTGCCGGGTTACCAGCCAGGATGCTACATTGTCTCCCCACGAGCCGTACGGGTTGAAATCTCCTGCCATGAACCGTGCTGCATATTTTTCGAACGGATATTGGTCGTCGATCTGGCGGCGCTTGCGTTGAAAGTAGTATCCCGACAGCAGCACATCCCGAGGGTCCCGCACGATGTAGATGATTCGTGGATAGCGTGGATCGAAATACTGGTGGCTCTTGAGGACCCGTGGCCGCGGCATTCTTGCTAATTCGCGTTTCGAGAGCGCCTCCGGGTCCGGCGTCAGCCGATTGATGTTGGAAAAATCCGCCGGGGTTTCCGGATACACCAGGTTGGCAATCAGAAACCGCGTCCAGGTATTGCCCGACTTTATGTAAGAAACGATAAAAACATCGTCTGGAAAAACGTCCAGATTGCGTCCTGGGTGGTGCAAGCCCAGCACCCGCCGCGTTCCGCGGATCAGCCTTTCTATCATAGGTCGAACCTCTCGCTGCTTCTGATCGACTACCTCCGGAGATCTTTGGGGGAGACGCGGCTTGTATCCGCAGGTACCGCGCCGGTTGGGGGCGTCCTACTACTTCAAGCGTGCTTTGTTCCCAACTTCTTGATTATAGATTATAGCTGAACCGTCCCGTCCTTAACTGGCAAGTTCCCGCTAGAACCCGCTCTCTGCTTGCCTTTTCGCGCCAACCGCGCCTCCTGCAACCGTAGAAAACGGCGGGCTGCCCAAGGCGCAATCTGCACCGCCAGCGCTACTCGCCGGCTCTTCCGGTCTTGCAGCAGTGCCGCCGCTTGGCCCGCCGCGAGACGCGCTTCAGGGTATCGCCCCTCCCGCAAATAGCGCTTCACCAGATCCATTTGGCAGAGCCCCTCAACCCGCGCAATCAGTTCCTGGATCAGCCTTTTCTGCTTTGCTGAAACCGGCAAAGTCCCCAGCACCTTCTTGTAGATCTCGATCTGCGCCTGCTTAAGTAAATAGCCGTCGGCAGCGAGGCCACCGGGATGCAACCGGTGTTCAATCCCTACCTGCCGCAGAAGATCCATCTTCGCCCCGCGAAAGGACATGCGCACCCAGAGGTCGAAGTCTTCCGAGCGCCGGTAGCGTTCGTCGAACAGTCCGGCGTCGATCATTGCCTGCCGCGAAGCCACCACGGCTGAAGTCGTCACCGCGCATTCTTCCGTCAACAGCTTCTCGAACGTCACCGGTGGATTCTGCGGTTGCCGCTCGAAAGCCCGTCCTAAGAAAGCCCGGCCAACAAAAGCCCGGCCGTCATGCACTCCATCCCTCACAAAGTTGGAATCGCAATAAACCAGATCCAGCGCCCGTTCCTCAAGCAGCGGAACCAGACGAGCCAGATGCTCGGGCAAATAGATGTCGTCGCTATCGAGGCACGCGATGTACTTACCTCGCGCCGTGCGGATCGCCGTGTTGCGCGCCCCCGATGGTCCCCGGTTTTCCTGCCGGATGTAGATCAGCCTCTCGCCGTAGCTCCGGATCGCCTGTTCCAGCGCCTCCGTGTCCGGCGAGCCATCATTCACCAGCACGACCTCAAAGTTCGAATACGTCTGCGCGAACACGGAATCCAGCGCTTCCCGTATATGCTCCGCTGCCTGATATGCAGGAATGATGACGCTCACCAGAGGTTGTTGCCGCTCGTCCAAAATGCACACCCCTCCCCGACCCTGATCCAGCAAGCCGGAGTCCAACCCCGCCCCGGCACCTCAGTCTAACTGTTTGATTTTAATGGATGTTTATCGTCGGCAGGGAACGGCACAGAAATCTCTGGGCAAGCGACCATCTATGTGGGTAATCTGTTTCCCTTTCTTGCCCCGGCCGCTCACCGAACCGCGCTTCATGGCCTGGGTAAATTCCGCCACAGGCAAGGTATTCAGCACATCCTCCTTCTTGAGCCAGGCCCGCCGCGCCTGCAGAATTCCGTAGCGTATTTTCTCCATGTGCGAGGTGTGGTGGGAATCGGTGTTGATGACAATTTTCACGCCATGCTCTTTCGCCAGGCGCAGATGAACGTCGCTGAGATCGAGCCGGTCGGGATAGGAGTTCAGCTCCATCGCGACTTTGTGTTTGGCCGCCGCTCTGAGCACGGCGTCAAGATCGAACTGGTAGGCATCGCGGCGCAGCAGCAGGCGTCCCGTGGGATGCCCGATCAGCGAGGTATTGGGATTGGCGATCGCCTTCAGCAGCCGCTCGGTCATGGTGGCGCGATCCTGGTTGAACTGCGAGTGCACGCTGGCGATGACGATGTCCATCTGCTCGAGCACCGAGTCGGAGAGATCGAGCGACCCATCGCCCAGAATGTCCACTTCAATCCCCGCGAAAATGCGAATGCCTTTCATCTTCTTGTCGACCGCGCGAATCCTTTCGATGTGCTCCAGCGCGCGTTCGTCGGTGAGGCCGTTGGCGAAAGCGAGATTTTTCGAGTGATCGGTGATCGCCATGTACTCGTAGCCGCGTTCCCGCGCCGCCTCCGCCATCTCTTCAATGGTGTTGCGGCCGTCGGTCTCGACCGTGTGCATGTGCACGTCGCCGCGGATGTCGGATAGTTCAATCAGCACGGGCAGCGTGTGTCCGGCGGCGGCTTCGATCTCTCCCAGATTCTCGCGCAGTTCGGGAGGAATGAAGTCGAGCTTGAGCTTGGCGTAGATTTCTTCTTCGCTCTTGCGCGCAACCGGCTTCTCGTCTTCCACTCGAGCCAGGCTATATTCGTTGAGCGTGAAGCCCATCTTCAGCGCGCGCTGGCGCAAGGCCACGTTGTGCGCTTTCGACCCGGTGAAATATTGCATGGCCGCTCCAAAAGACTCCGGAGGCAGCAGGCGCACGTCCACCTGCATGCCGTTGCGGTGCCGGAAGCTAACCTTGTTCTCTCCTTGCGCGATCACGTCCATCAGTCCCGGGAAGCGCAACAGATGTTCGATCAATGTCTGCCGCGATTCCGCCTCGATGCAGCCCTCGCCCGTGACGAGAATATCCAGGTCGCCGACGGTTTCGCGCCCGCGGCGCAGCGAACCGGCGGGCGTGACTTTCTCTATCCCCGGAATCGTCAACAGATGCTCCACCAGTTTTTCCGCCAGTTCTTCGGCCGTGTCGAGCAGGAATCGTCCCGCGATGCGGCGATAGTCTTCAATCGCCTTGAGCAGCTTCAGTTCGTGCTTTTCGCCCATGCGCGGCAGCGTGCGGATCTTGCCTTCCCGCGCCAGCTTCTCCACGCCCTCGAGGTCGCTGACCTGATAGGCGCTCCAGATCAACGCAATCGTCTTCGGCCCCAGACCCTGAATCTTGAGCAGTTCGAGCATCGAGGGGCGGTATTTTTTCAGGAGTTCGGCGTGCGCTTCGATGCGGCCATCTTTGAAAAGCATCTGCAGATTGGCCAGCATGCCCTTGCCAATGCCCTGTATTTCGAGAAGTTTCTTCGGCTCCTGGATCAGGTCGGCCACCTGTTGCGGCAGCGCTTCAATAGCCTGCGCAGCATTGCGGTAAGAGCGCACCCGAAACGAGTCCTGCCCGTCGATCTCCAGCAGATCGGCAGTCTCGTAGAGAATTCCGGCGATGGCTTTGTTGTCCATCCAAAGTTCTCGATCTGGGCTGCGGAAAAACTGCAGGTTCGTATCAGGCACATCGCTTTTCGTATCAGGGCTTCGCTTTAGCGATGCCGCAAGCTATCCTCGAAATCAGCCGCCCCTTCGCGGCTGGGCATCGAAATTCGACTTCTTCCGCAAGCCTGCTGGGATTTCCGGTCCAGGAAATGATTGTAACGAAAATGACTGTAACGCCGATGGAAAGGTCGCAGCAGAGAGTTAGCACGCACCGGAGGACACAGCCAGCCCGGGCATCGAGCGCACATCCAGCTTTGATCCGCAAAACCGGCCTGACTCAAGCGGCCTCAAATCAGGGCACCTTGGTCACATTGGCCGCTTGCGGCCCTTTCTGTCCCTGTACGATCTCAAACTCCACCTTGTCGCCCTCCTGCAGGCTCTTGTAGCCTTCGGTGGTGATGGAACTGTAGTGAATGAATACATCCGGTCCATCGTCTCGGCCGAGGAAGCCGTATCCTTTGGCGTTGTTGAACCACTTGACGGTGCCTTTAAAACGTTCCACGTGCGCCCCTCTTTCTTGCGGATTGCCCCGAAAAGGCGCGATTTCAGGGCCCGCAAAAAAATGTGTTCGAATTGTGCTGCTCACCGGGGGTGCTGTCAAGGCTCAGCGTCACACATCAATGTTTGTGGCGAATGTTCGGGCCGCTCGTGTAGGGGCGGGCGCCCTCGCCCGCCCAGGCCGAGCGCAGCTCGCGTCGCCTCAAAGGGCGGTATTGGCAAACCCTCCGCTGTGCCCGTTATAACCGCGGAAATGCTGGCGCTTTAGCGACCGGGGTCGGCTTTTTGCGTCTCCAATTAGTTTTCGCAGCCGGCTGGCGCGCTGGTCGCGCCGTCTGAGCCAGCCACAAGATCCCCGAGATAGTCTTGGCGTCGCGGATCCGGCCATTGAGCGCCATCCGTTTCGCCTCCGATAAAGTGAAAAATCTGATTGCGATCCTCTCGTCCGGCTCGGGCTGGGCTTCGCCCGCCCGGAGACCGCGGGCCAAGTAGATGGTCATGGTTTCGTCGAGGAAACCGGGGCTCACGTAAAAATGCAGGATTCTCTTCCACTGGCGGGCGCTGTAGCCGGTTTCTTCGAATAATTCGCGCTTGGCGGCGGTGAGCGCCGTTTCGCCATCGTCAATGCGTCCGGCGGGCAACTCCCACATCATGGACTGCGCGGCGTGGCGATACTGGCGTTCGAGCAGGATGCGCGGCTCGGCTTTGCGGGCCGCCTTCGCCGAGTTATCGAGGGCCAGATCATCGACGGCCTGATCATCCACGGCCAGAACAACGATGGAGCCGGAATGCCGTATGACATCGCGGCGGGCGCGCACGCCTCCAGGCTCTTCCACTTCATCCGTGGTGACGCTGAACACCGGGCCCTGGAAACGGATGCGGGAAGAGAGGACGCGCCCTTGCTTTAATTTCGTTCCTGCTGATTTCGCCATGACAACAATATTAAGGTATGCTGCGCCGGTGAGACGAAAGAACCAGTCTGAAAGAACCATGCCCGAAAAGAAGATGACCAGGAAAACCGATACCGAAAACCTCAGCGTGGCCATCGTCGGCGCCGGGAGCCTGGCGACTTTTCTGGCCGTGGCGCTGCACAACGCCGGTTTCCCAATTACCGAGATCGTCGCACGCGACTCGCCGCGGTCGCGCCAGCGCGCTCGCGCGCTGGCCGCGAAGGTGGGCGCTCAACCCGTCACCGCGCATTCCGCCGCGCTGGACGCCACCTTGCTATGGCTCTGCGTTCCAGATCGTGAGATTCGCCGCGCGGCTTGGGTTTTGTCGGATCATCTGGTTGCTCGCGCGCTGCTTCGGCAGAAAGTTATAGCCCGTTTCGCCCTGCACTCCAGCGGAGCGCTCTCCAGCCGCGAACTGGATCCTCTGCGCAAAGCCGGCGCCGCGGTCGCATCGGTGCATCCGCTGATGACCTTCGTTGCCGGCGCGCATCCTTCAGAGCATCCTTCTATGACAGGTGTGCCTTTTGCCATCGAAGGCGATGAGGAGGCCGCGCGAGTTGCACGGCGAATCGTCCGCGCGCTGGGAGGAGAGAGTTTTTCATTACCCGCGAAGCGCAAAGCCGCATACCACGCGTGGGCCACGATGACTTCGCCGCTGCTGCTGGCGTTCCTGGTGACGCTAGAAGAAGCCGCCCGCGCCGCCGGACTCACGCGGCAAGATGCGCGCCGCAAGAGCCTGCCCATCATCCGGCAGACTCTGGCCAACTATTCGCGCCTCGGTCCGGCGCACTCATTCAGCGGCCCGCTGGTTCGTGGAGACGCGGAGACGGTGGCGAAACACCTGGCGGTGCTGAAGAAGCATCCCGGAGCGCGCGAGGTTTATGTGGCGCTGGCGAGAGCCGCATTGCGCGGCCTGCCGGTAAAGAATCAGGATGAACTAAAGCAGTTGCTGCATGCGCCTTAATTCTGATCCTTTTCCGTCACTGCAAGATGAGTCATATAGTGGAGGGACGGGCGGCGACGCCTAGCGCTGCTAAATCAGGATGCTTGGATCGGCAGCAGTAGCAATCACGCGGTCGTGAACTAATGCTGAACTCGGCGACTGCTGAACAAATGCCCCAGCTTCTCTTGCTTCGTCCTCAAATATTCTTCGGTATGTTCCGTGGGCGCGACTTCGCAAGGCACGCGCTCGGTCACTTGGATCCCGGCGTTTTCGAGCGCAGCGACTTTATCGGGATTATTCGACAGCAAGCGCACCCGCTTGATGTCCAACGCCTTCAGGATCGCCACCGGCATCTGGAACTCGCGCTGGTCGGCCTTAAAACCAAGGCGCTCGTTCGCTTCCACCGTGTCAAATCCGCTGTCCTGGAGCGCATAGGCCTGCAGTTTCGCCATCAGCCCAATGCCGCGGCCCTCCTGCTGCTCATAGATAAGGACGCCCGCCCCCAGTTGGGCGATCATCGAGAGCGCCATTTCCAGCTGCTGGCGGCAATCGCAGCGCAGCGAGCCAAACACGTCGCCGGTCAGACACTGCGAGTGGATGCGCACCAGCGGCGACCCGGAGTGCACCTCGCCCATCACCAGCGCCACCGCCTCTTCGGTCCTGGTGTCGTCGCCCGATGCCGACGCCTTGGTCGCAAACCCATGAATCAGGAAGTGTCCCCAGCGTGTCGGGAAGTCCGCGGACGCCACTTGTTTTACCTTTAAAGAACTCACCGCTAAATTATAGTCTTCGATTTCAGGTACACACCTCTGCGAGTGCTCAATCTCCCGACGGTCGATGCTTTGAGTGTTCCAGCTGCGCGCGGCGGACACAGCTGCAAAATCACGCTGTGGATAGGCGAAATCGAGCGACGGCTGCTAAAATCAAAAAAGTAAACTCGCCGCCAAATGGGGCTATAGCTCAGCTGGGAGAGCGCATCGTTCGCAACGATGAGGTCGTCGGTTCGAGCCCGACTAGCTCCACCATATTTTCATTCCACCGGTGTGAACGCCTGAACGCCACTGGCTCGCCGCCCCTGCTAAGCTCATTTCTGCGTGAATCGGAAATACGACGTCATCATTCTCGGAGCCGGCGCGGCCGGCCTGATGTGTGCCATTGAAGCCGGCAAGCGCGGCCGCAGTGTTCTGGTGCTCGAACGCGCGGATCGAATCGGCAAGAAAATCCTGATCTCCGGCGGCGGCCGCTGCAATTTCACCAACCTGCACACCGGCCCGGAGAATTTCCTTTCCGCCAATCCGCATTTCGCTAAATCGGCGCTCGCCCGCTACACCCCGGCGGACTTCGTGCGCCTCGTCGAAAAACACCGCATTCCATACCACGAGAAAAAGCTTGGCCAGTTGTTCTGCGATCGAGCGGCGAGCGACATCACTGCGATGCTCGAGCAGGAATGCCGCGACGCCGGAGTAGAAATCCGGTGCGACACGAAAGTGAGTGCGGTGCTGAAGAACGAGGTGCTGAAGAACGAGGTGAGGCGTGCTGAAGAACGAGCCGCACAAGCACAAGAATGACCAGTTCACCGTGCAGTCCGAGGACGCCAGCTTCGCCGCGCCCCGCCTGGTGGTCGCCACCGGAGGCTTGTCCATCGCGAAAATCGGCGCCACCTCATTTGGTTACGATCTGGCCCGGCAATTCGGCCTGAAGATCGAGCCCCCGCGCGCCGCCCTCGTCCCTCTCACCTTTAGCGAACGGGACCGCAAGCGCTGGTGCGATTTGGCGGGAGTCTCCACCGAAGTGGTTGCTTCCACTCGTAGCACGAACCGCCGCACGAAACAAGCGTTCCGCGAAAACATGCTCTTCACTCATCGCGGAATCAGTGGGCCCGCGATTCTCCAGATCTCTTCTTACTGGGACGGCCGGGAACCCATTCATCTCGACCTTGCGCCCGGCCGCAATCTCATCGCCGATCTGCGAACGCGTGGCCATCGCGACCAATCGAGTTGGAAATTGCTGTTGCGAGACGTTCTGCCTCGCCGCTTCGCCGATCGCTGGCTCGAAACCTATCCTTTAGACGGCAACTCCGATCGCGCCCTGGCTGACGCCGAACATCGACTGCATGCGTGGGAAGTCACGCCGGAAGGAACCGAGGGTTACGGAAAAGCGGAAGTCACCGCGGGCGGCGTCGATACCAACGAACTTTCCGCCAAGACCATGGAATCAAAGAAAGTGCCCGGTCTTTTTTTTATCGGAGAAGTGGTCGACGTCACCGGCCAGCTCGGCGGCTTCAACTTCCAGTGGGCATGGGCGTCCGGATTTTGCGCTGGACAGGCAGTGTGAGGCAATGGGGATTGGTAATTTGTGATTTGTAATTTCACAAACAGCCAATCGAGTTTCAATTACCAATTGCAAATTACCAAGCGCAAATTTTAAATCTCCGCGCCTTCCTGCATGAACGGCATACGGGCGAGAATTTCCGCGGCCCGCTCCAGTTGTTTCAGGTCTTCACCGGTGAAGTCTGTGCCCGCGAGCGAAGCATCCAGCCCTTTGCGCGAAACTTGTACCACTCCTATCACATTTCCTCCGGAGCGCACCACCGGAACGGACATGATCTTCTGAATCGGCATTTGCTCTTGGCTTCGATCTTCTTCTTCCCCAGCCTCCAGCTTGACCGCTTCAAACAGGCTGACATGTTTTACGCGCGTAAAGGCATTCGACAGAAGTGGAGTGCGAGTCGCTGCCGTCCGGGCGGCAACCGCCGATCCGGTCAGCGGCAGTACGCCCGCGGATCGCAGTTCCGGTGGAAAGATAAATCGCAGACTACCCTTCTCTAACCTGAGCAGTGCCACTTCGCTGCGGCGCACATGCAGGACCTGCGCCAGCTTTAGACAGACTCGATCCGAACTTGGAGATTCCGAAACCATTCTCTCCAAGTCGCTGACGCTGGCCTTGGCGGCCTTAGCGGCGAAACCTTGATTGCTAGTCGATGACATAGTTGTGCCCTTGGGGCTGTCCTTAGCTATCCTGCGGGCACCAGCAAGTTTTCGACAAGTTACCAGAGTGCTTTTGCAGCTTTCCGGCACCGTAATCTTGGCCGTGTCCAAAAGAGTAACTTTTCTTATACGGCGGAACGAATTTTCCGATGCCTGGCGGCACAATTCCACAGGCATTCGCGATATAGTTAGACAGATCGTTCTTCGCAAATAGTCGGATAGCGGCTAATTGGAGTACGCGAATGTCGCTTATTCGTTACGTAAGACCATTCTTGGAGTTGGGTATCTGTAAGGAGCACTGCATGGCTCGCAAGACAACAGGAAGCTCTACCACCAGTCGCAGCAAGAAAACCGCAGCCTCGATTCAGCCTGCCGCTGTGCAGGTTGCGCCCGAAGTTCCGAAAAATGGCAAACCGGCCAACCTCGTTCTGGTCGATCTCCCGGTCAATCTCCCTGTCAATCTCGAAGAAGAGATTCGCCGCCGCGCCTATGAACTCTACCTGCAGCGCCGAGCGACTGCGGGCAATGAGAACGACAACGTCAACGGCGACGAGAACACGGATTGGCTGATGGCGGAGCGCGAGATCCGTTCGCGCTACGGCAAACAGGAACGGCGCACGGGCGTAGCTCCCGGCGGGATCCGAGCAACGGAGTCTTACCGGGAGCTGACGGACTTCCTACTGGCTCTGTGCCGGACGCGATACGACCGCCGCTCGAAGCCCGACTGCTCCTAGGACCTCTGAAAGTCATCGGAAGCTTTGCATGGAAGCCATGCGCCAAAGCTACACAATCGGCTTAGCCGCTGACGAGGTCACTGAGTACGAACGCGCGCCAGCCAGAGTCGCGACGGCGCGCTCGATGGAGTTACTGCTGTACCGCCTGAACCAGCGCCGGCCTCACCTGTTCGCGCTGAATTTCTGAGGCGTCCCACGCGCCGCCCAGCGCCTTCACCAGATAAACCGAAGTGACCATTTGCTGACCGAGCAGCTGCGTTGCCAGGCGTTCGTTGCTCAGCAGCGTGGATTGTGCGGTAATAACATCAAGATAAGTGGTGACGCCGCCGACATAACGGTCATTGGCGAGGTTGAGCGCGCGGCGCGAGTCGGCGACCGCTGCCTGCTGAGTTTTCGCAGCCTGGTTAAGCAGCGCCAGACCGGAGAGCCCATCCTCCACCTGCTGAAATGCAACCAGCACCGATTCGCGATAATTCGCGACCGATTCGTCATAGGCCGCGCGGCTGGACGCCAGGTTGGCGCGATTGCGGCCGCCATTGAAAATCGGCTGCAGCACATCACCACCCAGCGACCACAAAGCGCTGGGAGCACTCATCAGTGTGGCAATGTCGCGGCTCTCCCATCCGCCGCTTCCCGACAGCGTGATATGCGGATAAAACGCAGTCATCGCTATGCCGACCTGCGCATTTTCGAATGCCATCTGGCGCTCGCTGGTGGCAACGTCAGGCCGGCGCTCCAGAATCTCAGATGGAACTCCGGTGGGAATCGCGGGTGGGGTAGCGTCGAACGGCGCTTCAGCCACGCTGAAAGCCGACGCGGACTTCCCCGTCAGCACGGCGATGGCATGTTCGTATTGCGCCCGCTGCTGCAGCACGAGCTGAAGCTGCGTCGCAGTCGAATCCAGCAACGCCGCCTGCTGCGCGACTTCCAGTCCATTCGCGACTCCGCCTTCGTGACGATGGTTGACCAGGTCCAATCCTTTTTGCTGGATTTCAACCGACTGCCGTACTACTCCAGCTTCACGGTCAAGTTCGCGCAAATTGAAGTAGTCGGCGGCGAGTTCGGCGGTCAGCACCAGGCGCACATTTTCCAGGTCGGCAGCACTCCCCTGCAGCGAAGCATTGGCCGCTTCGAGAGTGCGGCGCACGCGTCCGAATAAATCAAGCTCGTAGCTCGACGGAAAACGGAACGGTAAAAACGTTCTCGGTGTCGGGTCTAAGCGGAGGCGCGGCGCCCTGCGAGCGGACGGTTGCCGGAGAGACGCTTGCGCTGGCCGCTGGGATCGGCGCTGAGCGTGGGAAAGTATGCCGAGGAGGCAATCCGCGCCTGTGCCCGCGCTTGCGAGAGTCGATCCTGCGCCGCCGCCAGCGACTGGTTTGCCTGAAGCAGTTCCTGCTCCAGCCGGTCGAGTTCCGCGTCATGAAATATCTGCCACCACGCGCCCTTGGGAATTGCATCCTTCGGAGCCGCCGCCTGCCACGGCCCTTCGCCTTTCCACGTGTCGGGAACCTGCGCGGTGGGCCGCTTATATCTCGGCCCCACGGTGCACGCCAAGCCCGCTACTAATGCCACGGCCAGCAAAGCGCAACACCCACCACGGAGGCACAGAGAAACGGAGAGGCCTTTTCACAACTCCTTGCGGGTCGCGGTTGTCCATAAGGGACGAAATCATGAACTCGCTTTTCTCCGTGCCTCCGTGGTGAGGTTCTCGCTTCACGAGCGCGCATCTCCTGCGCTCGGCTTGGCGACATGCACCTTCTGCCCTTCCTCCAGCGAGTCCGACGGATTGATGATGATCTGATCGCTCACGTCGAGCCCGCCCAGAATTTCGAGCGTAGCTCCGAAGTCGCGCCCAATGCTGATCGGGCGCAAATGCACCTTGCCGTCCTTGTCGACGACCGCGACCTGCGGTCCCTCGGCGCGGAACAGCATGGCGTTTACCGGGATCGTAATCCTTGGAACAGAAGTTCCGGTCGCAAAATGCACCTGGCCGAAAGAACCGGGCAGCAGCTTGCCATCTTTGTTCGGAACATCCACTTCCGTATTCAGGGTGCGCGTCGCGGGATCGATGGCTTCGGCGGTGCGAGCCACCGTACCCAAGAATTTCTGGCCGGGAAACTCCTGCAGCGTAACGTTGGCCTTCATCCCCGCTTTTATGTTCGGCGCATACGCCTGCGGAACACTCACGTAAACGCGCAGCGGGTCGACGCGCGCGATATCGAATAGCTCTCTGCCGGCCGCTTGCGCCCCGGAATTGATGAGCGCGCCCGGATCGACATTGCGCCGGGTAAGCACGCCGGAAAATGGAGCGTATACGTTCTTGAAAGACTCGAGTTCTTCCAGGCGGCGAACATTCGCGTCCGCCGCTGCCAGGTTGGCTAGCGCCTGCTGGTAGCCGCTCGCTTGCTGGTCGGCTTCCTGCTGCGAAACCGAGTCGGACTTGAGCAGATTCGCCCAACGGTCGGCGGAGATCTTCGCCAACCCCAGCGCCGCCTTAATCTGTTCGCGGCTGGCTCGCGCCTGCGACAGCTCCTGATCGACTTCCGGAGTGTCGATCGCCGCCAGCAGTTCCCCCTTCTCAACCTTGCTTCCAATGTCTTTGTACCAGCGTAAGAGGTAGCCGTTGGTGCGGGCAAAAATAGGGGACTCTATAAAAGCCTGCAGGTTTCCGGGCAACACCAGTTCATCGTTTCCGGGCTCGGCTTGCGGTTGCACCACGGCGACGGTCGGAATCGAGACGGCTTCGGTTTCTTTGGCCAGCGCGTCGGTTTCGCTCTTCCGGTTCAGAAACGTAACTGCGCCCGCAGTGATCAGAACGAGCAGCACGGCGCCAATCAGAATCTTGGCCCGGCCTGCCGGACTGGGACCCAGCATCGGAAGGCTGATAGTCATCTGGGCGCACGGCCTCCGTCTCGTTCGGCTCGGTCGTTACGGGCGGCGGTTGTATTGGCATGATTGCGGTCTCCCAAAAAACTTCTGCTTCTTCTTCCTACTTTTACCGCATTCTACTTCCGCTCCGACTGCTGCCGTGCCTCGCGGCGGCCATGAATCATCGTAAATACACTCGGCACGAAAAATAATGTGGCTACGGTTGCGAAGAGCAGGCCGCCAATCACGGCCCGGCCCAGCGGTGCGTTCTGCTCACCGCCTTCTCCCAAGCCCAGCGCCATCGGCACCATGCCGATAATCATGGCGAGCGCCGTCATAATCACCGGCCGTATGCGCGTGTGGCCCGCTTCGAGCGCCGCTTGCCGCGCGGGCGCTCCCGCATTCATGCGGTCGCGAGAAAACGAAACCAGCAGAATCGAATTCGAGGTCGCCACCCCCATGCACATGACCGCGCCCGTCAGCGACGGAACACTGAGCGTGGTGCGCGTAATCAGCAGGAACCAGCAGATTCCCGCCAGCGCTCCCGGCAACGCAGTAATAATGATAAAGGGATCGAGCCACGACTGAAAGTTGACCACGATCAGCAAGTAGACGAGCACGATCGCCCCCAGAAGGCCAACGCCCAGGCCGAAGAACGAGGACTGCATGGTCTCCACCTGCCCGCGAACCACAATTTGCGTTCCGCGCGGCAGATAATGGGGTCCTGGAATGGCTTGAGCGCCTTCATGATGTCCGACGCCACCCCGCCCAGATCGCGCCCCTGCGTGCTGGCATACACATCGATAACCGGCTGCACGTTGTAATGATTGACCACGGCGGGACGCGCCACCGGCGTAAGCTGCGCCAGATTGCCGAGCACTTGCGGGGCAGTCTGCGAACTCGCGCCCGTCACCGGCGTGTTCATCAAGTCCTGCAACGACGTCATGCGATACTGCGGCGTCTGGATGGCGATGTTATAGCTCACACCGTTCCTTCGATTCAGCCAGAAATTGGGGGCCGTCTGGAAGCTTCCACTCAAGCTGATCAGCACGCTTTGCGCCACATTGTGGGCATTCAGTCCCACCTGATTGATGCGCGTGCGGTCCATGTCGAGGTACAGCGTGGGCAAACTCATCATCTGTTGCACATGCACGTCGGCGGTGCCGGGAATCTGGCGCAGCCGATTTGCGATTCTCTGCGCCATGTCGTAGTTTCCACGTATGTCGGCGCCCACTACCTGAATGTCGACCGGCGCGGGCAATCCAAAATTGAGAATTTGCGACACGATATCGGCGGGCTGGAAGAAGAACTCCACGCCCGGGAAACGCGACGGCAGGTCGCGGCGCAACTGGCGTACGTACTGCGCCGTCGCATGATGGTGTTCCGGATTCAGAGAAATCAGAATCTCCGCATCGCTCGTCCCAATCACTCCCGAACTGGAGTAGGAAAGATTGATGCCCGAGTAGGGAACGCCGATATTGTCCAGCACGGTCTGCAACTCTTCCGTCGGAATCTCGCTGCGCAGCACGCGCTCCACTTCATCGCACAGACGCGCCGTCTCTTCCACGCGCAGGCCGGGCCGGGCGCGGAAGTGCAACCGAATCAGCCCCGCATCCACTTGCGGGAAAAAGTCCTGCCCCAGAAAGAACACCAGCCCGAGCGACAGAAAACAGAAAGCGGCAAAGCACAACGAGAACAATTTCCGGTGTTCGAGCGTGGTTTCCAGCAGTTGCCGATAGCTGCCGCGGAATCTTTCAAACCAGCGCTCGAATCCGCGCTGCGATTTTCCCAGGAAGCTTTTTGGCTCGGCGGCGCGGTGCTCGTGCCCGCGCATGATAAACATCACCATCGTCGGAATCAGGGTTCGCGACAGCAGATACGACGCCAGCATGGCAAAGCACACCGCTTCCGCCAGCGGCACGAAAAGAAACTTCGCGACTCCAGTCAGAAAGAACATCGGCACAAACACAATGCAGATGCTCAGCGTCGATACGAACGCGGGCACGGCGACCTGTTGCGCGCCGTCGAGGATGGCCTGCTTCATCTCCTTCCCCATGGCCAGATTGCGCTCGATGTTTTCGATCTCCACCGTCGCATCGTCCACCAGGATGCCGACGGCGAGCGCCAGTCCTCCCAGCGTCATGATGTTGATGGTCTCGCCGAGCGCGCTCAGCAGAATCACGGAGACGAAAATGGACAAGGGAATCGAGACCGCGATGATCAACGTCGGACGCCAATCGCCCAGGAAGATCAGGATCATGACGGCGGTAAGACAGGCGGCAATTATGCCTTCCCGCACGACTCCTTGAATCGACGCGCGTACAAAAAGCGACTGATCGAACAGAGCCTTGATGTTGAGTTGGGGCGCGAGGTCGCGCGGCAGATACTTCGACGGGTCTCGCAACAGCGCCTTCACGCCATCGACCACCGTCAACGTGGAAGAGCCGCCCAACTTGATAGATCGACATCAGCGTGCCGCGCACGCCGTCCTGCCGCACGATGTTGGTTTGCACCGCAAATCCGTCGCGCACGTGGGCTACATCGCGCAGGTAAAGCGTGGACGAGTTCGAGGTCTTCACCGGCAGATCGTTCAGTTCGGCGATGGTCTCCGGAGCGCCGTTCATCTCCACGTTGTAGTCGGTCGGCCCGATCTTGGTCGTACCCGCCGGCAGAATCAGGTTCTGCGCCGACACTGCATTGACGATATCGATCGGCGCTAGACCATAGGCCTGGAGTTTGGCGGAATCGAGGTCCACCTGCACCTGGCGCGGCTTGCCGCCGTAAGGCCACGGAGTGGCCGCGCCCTGCACCGTGGTCAACTGCGTGCGCAGAAAATTGTTCCCCAGATCGAACAACTGCTGCTCCGGCAGCGTCTTGCTGCTCAAGCCCAGTTGCACAATCGGCGTCGTGGATGCCGAATAAGTAATGACCAGCGGCGGGGTCGTGCCCGGAGGCAGCCCGCGCAGGATGGTCTGGGACATCGCCGTCACCTGTGTCACCGCCATGGAAATGTTGACGCCAGGCCGGAAGAAGATCTTGATCACGGCTTTTCCGTTCAGCGACTGCGACTCCTGATGCTCGATGTCGTTGACCGTGACCGTGAATCCGCGCTCGGAGTTGCTCACGATCCGGTCCGCCATCTCGCTCGGCGACATGCCGTCGAAGTTCCACACCACGCTGACCACGGGAATGTTGATGTCAGGGAAAATGTCGACCGGGGTGCGCAGGATGGTGAGGGGCGTAAGAATGATGATGAGCAGTGCCATCACCACGAACGTATAAGGGCGGCGAAGCGCTAATGCAACAATCCACATAAGACTGACGAAAACTGGTGACGCTGAAATCCGATACTAAACGGAACCTGAGTTGCGTGCTGGCGGGCGGAGCCTGCCCGGAGCGGAGCCGAAGGACCCCGCCGGGACGGGGCAGACCGCCGTCCCCACACGACACCGAAGCCGTAGCCCCACACCGACCTGCAAACTTGCAAATTGAGATTCAAAACACTACGTTTCGGATTTAAATTATATTACACTCTAGCCATGGCTCAAAACCATATCCCACACGGCGGAGTCCGGAACAGAAGTAACAGAAGTAACGGAGCGAGCGGAAGCAACGGGGCGAACGGGAAACGCCCGCCCGGGCGGCCTCGCAGTGAGGAATCGCGTCAGTCCATCCTGCGCAGCACCCTGAAACTCCTCAAGCAGGACGGTGGATTCGCGGAACTGAGCATTGAAGCCATCGCCGCCGACGCCAATGTGGGCAAGACAACTGTCTACCGTTGGTGGCCGACCAAGGCCGCCCTGGTCGCCGACGCCTTCTCCGCCAGTGCCGACGATGAACTCCGCTTCCCGAATACCGGCTCCGTGCACACCGACATGAGCCTGCAGATGAGGCGCGTGATTCGCATCTTCCGCTCCAAGCGCGGCAAGGTCGTGGCGGCGCTGCTCGCCGGAGGGCAATCCGATCCCGGAGTTGATCGAGGCCTTTCGCGACCGATTCCTCTGGCCAAGACGCAGGCAGGCCTATCAAACTCTGCAACGCGGCATCGACCGCGGCGAACTGCCCGCCGGCAGCGACCTCGACCTCATCCTCGACTCGCTCTACGGCCCGATCTATATGCGCTTTCTGATCCGGCACGACAAGCTCGACGAAAGCTTCGCCGACGAAATTTGCGGGCTGGTGCTGAAGGGGCTGAAGAACGGCCGTACGATGCACGAGTTTGCGATCTGAGAAGATAGCCTGCGATTGGACAACATTGCGATAGCGGCTTCACATTCGGCTTGCACGGAGCCTTGCTACCGGTCGCCCAAATTAGTCGAGGAAAAGCGATTCTGACGTACTGTGCATTCGAAGGCTAGTCGATATCCTGCTAAATGGTACTTATGACGCGAATGCTAGATACACGACCTGAAAGATCGTCATACGGCAATCGCGGCGAGACCGATTATATGAGTCTGTGCTTGACTGCAATATAAGGACTTTCGGCGACTGCAGTTGTTTCGCTTAGGATTCGCTTGGAGATAAGCTGGCACTCCGTAGCGACTATTATGTGGAGCAGTTAAAAGCCGTCATAGATGCTCAAAGTAAGACCTTATCGCTGTTTTCTGTACAGGCTCAAAGACAACGGCTGCTGGGCTTTGATGAGTCTGCGTCAATGCCTCAAAAGCAAGGGCGGGAGCCAAATGCTTCAGGTGACAGCACAACCGTGGAGATCAATCAATCCGCCAAGGCGCCATTTTGACAGTTTGTCTTCATAGTCTGTGAGTTTATTGATTCCAAATTCAATATGAGACTGGCCGGTGCGTAAAGAGATGGTATTCTTATCTACTTAAACTCGTGATATTCGTTGCGGATATCGCAATTGCACTTGGCGCTTAACTCATCCGCTCGGAGAGGTTCAATTACCCAAAGCTGCATCCGCTTGTTATTACGAACTAACGAGTGCGAAACCTGAAGGTAGTTACTATCGATGAGCGACGCGAGCAGCATTGCGGGCAAGTCCACCCAGTCAGGGCACCAGCCGCAACACTTCGGCATTGCGCAGTTGAAATAAGAATTATCTACGGGACAACGCAGAAATGCTCCTGCGTGAGAAATAGGTCTCCGACCGGAATATTTAAGGGAGCAAATTGGAAGAATGGCATTTTTCAAGACAAATAGGACTGGTCCTTCTGCCTTGCTCAGCTCGCCGGCTAACCCGCATTTAGGATGACGATTTACATGGCTCGAAAAGTCTCTTGGTGGCTGAAGATGGCAGCCCATCCAACACAGATTTGACAGTTAGAAGTTCAAAGTCTACCGAACATCCCCGAGTGCCCTCCATCGTTTGTGATTGACAAGCAAACTTATATACCGGCTAGCGCACTGCCGAACATCGATTCCTGTTCGAAGACTTAAGCTAGCGCTCATGGTAGATGTGCGAAAGAAAACAGACTTTTCTTCGGGACTTGGACCACCGGTTCGAGTTGACACCAGCGATGAATCAGCCTGGCTAAGCTCGATGCACCTTCGGGGCTGAATTCAGCTGTGCGGGAATGGCCCTCAGTTCGACGACAGAATTACTCGAAAAAGAGCTTCACAAACGACTCGTCGCATAGAAATGTCGCCCGCAACCCCTAAGCCGTTTACCTGCTGAAACTTACCGTTCGATCACAAAATCACGCCGGTGCCTGATCGGCCTTGCGCGAAGTCGCCGCTGAGGTTAGAATCAAAATGCGACCGAAACAGTCGGAATTGAATCCGACTATAAAGGTCGGCATTTGCCCATGCTGAAACTGACCAAAAAAGCGGACTACGGCCTCATGGCCATGAAGCATCTGGCCGAGCACGCCGACCAGGGCGCATGCAGTGCCAAGGATGTGGCCGAGGCCTACGGCATCCCGCAGGAAGCGCTGGCCAAGATCCTGCAACGGCTGGCGAAGGTCGGCTTGATCCGGTCGCAGCATGGCATGAACGGCGGTTACACGCTGACGCGGGATCCGAAGACGATTTCCGCCTTCGAAGTGATCAAGGCCATTGACGGGCCGCTGTTCATTACGTCGTGCGTAACGGTTCGCGGCGAATGCGGTCAGAGCGATCGCTGCACCATTCGCGAGCCGCTGCGGAAAGTGAATGAAAGCATCGAGCAGGTGCTGAAGAACATCATGATTTCGCAGATGAAGGAAGAGCCGGAGGTTCTCCGCGTCGATAAGCCGGAGGCCAGGAGACCGGTGGAGTTGGTAACGATTTCGTAAGGCTGCCGAAGGACCGGTTTCGTATCAGGGCAGGTTTCGCGGCCGTTCAGCACAAAGAATTGGCGCCAGTCCTAAGGCTGTTTAAGGAGAAGAGCAATCATGAGCACGAATGGCAACAAGGCGACCCCAACCAATCACGGCGTGACAGCACGCGGCTCCCGCTGGGATCAAGCTGCCCATTTACATGGATAATCACGCGACCACGCCCATGGATCCGCGCGTTCTCGAAGAAATGCTGCCCTACTTCATGGAGAAGTTCGGCAACGCCGCCAGCCGCAATCACCCCTTTGGATGGGTGGCGGAAGAAGCCGTCGAGTTGTCGCGCGAGCGTATCGCCAAGCTGATCGGCGCGACCGCGAAAGAGATCATCTTCACCTCGGGCGCCACCGAAAGCGACAACCTCGCCATCAAAGGTGTTGCCGAAATGTACCGCGAGAAGGGCAACCACATCATCACCGAGGTCACCGAACACAAGGCCGTGCTCGACACCTGCAAGCATCTGGAGAAACTCGGCTTCCGCGTGACCTATCTGCCGGTGCAGAAAGACGGGCTGATCGACCTCGACGACCTGAAGCGCGCCATGGACGACAAGACGATTCTGGTCACGATCATGGCGGCCAACAACGAAATCGGCATCCTGCAACCGATCGCGGAAATCGGCAAACTCTGCCGCGAACGCGGCGTCGTCTTCCACACCGACGCCGTGCAGGCGATCGGCAAGGTTCCGATCGACGTCAACAAGATGAACATCGACGTCGCGTCCATCACCGGACACAAGCTCTACGGGCCGAAAGGCGCGGGCGCGCTTTACGTGCGCCGCAAGAATCCGCGCGTGCAGTTGGTGGCGCAGATCGACGGCGGCGGCCACGAGCGCGGCATGCGCTCGGGAACGCTCAATGTTCCCGGCATCGCCGGCCTCGGCAAGGCTTGCGCCATCGCGCAGGAAGAGATGCCGCAGGAATCCTGCAAGATGGCGGGCCTGCGCAACCGTCTGAAAGACAGCATCATGAGCCGCCTCGACGAGGTCTACATCAACGGCTCCATGGAGCATCGCCTCCCCGGCAATCTGAATATCAGCTTTGCCTACGTGGAAGGCGAGTCGCTGCTGATGGGCATCAACGATATCGCGGTTTCCAGCGGATCGGCATGCACCTCCGCGACGCTTGAGCCATCTTATGTATTGAAAGCTCTCGGCACCGGCGACGATCTGGCGCACAGCTCGATCCGGTTCGGAATCGGGCGCTTCAACACCGAGGCCGAGATCGATTACGTGGCCGACCGCGTGGTTGAAACAGTACTGCGTCTGCGCGAACTGTCGCCACTCTACGAGATGGCGAAAGAAGGTGTGGACTTGAAGAGCGTGAAGTGGGCGGCAGAAGACGGCGCACTAGACGGCTGCACTAGAGGCTGGAGTAAAGCCCCGGAGGGGCATCCGAACTTAGCCCAGCGCTTCAGCGCTGGGAACAGTGGAAGAACTGATCAAAGTCCCGTAGGGACGACCGAATTTAGCGGCGAGCATAGAAAAGAGTTTCCAAGGAGATTGCAGATGTCATACAGCGATAAAGTAATCGACCACTACAACAATCCACGCAACGTCGGCTCCATGGACAAGAAGGATGCCGACGTCGGCACCGGCCTGGTCGGCGCGCCCGAGTGCGGCGACGTGATGAAGCTGCAGATCAAGGTGAATCCGCAGACCAACGTCATCGAAGACGCCAAGTTCAAGACCTTCGGCTGCGGCTCGGCGATTGCGTCGTCTTCGCTGGCGACCGAGTGGGTCAAGGGCAAGACGGTCGACCAGGCCCTCGCCATCAAGAACACCGAGATCGTGAAGGAACTGGCCTTGCCGCCGGTGAAAATTCACTGCTCGGTGCTGGCCGAGGATGCGATCCGAGCCGCGATCGGCGACTGGAAAAAGAAGCAGGAATCCGCGAAACCCGTGGAAGTGCGGGCAGCGCAGTAAATCAGCGAGCTGGCGAGCTTCGGCAACCGATCCGGCGGATGTGCGCTGATCACTGTTTACGATTGTCATCCCGAGCGAAGCGAGGAGCTGCAGTCTGCCGCCAGATCAGTCGCTGGCTTGCTCGCAGCCGAAGCTCGAAGCATTTAGAATCACTTATGGATCAAGCGGTCAAAGACGAAGCGATCGAACAATCAAGCCGCAAAACCGCGCCCACGGCTCCGGCCAAAGGCATCCAGGTCACCGACAACGCGCTCAAGAAGATTCGCTCCGCCATGGTGAAAGAAAACGTCTCGCCGGAGCAGGGCGGCCTTCGTTTGGGCGTGCAGGGCGGCGGATGCTCGGGCCTGACTTACAACATACGGTTCGATACGCAACCGCGCGAGCGCGACCGCGTGTTTCAGTTCGGAGATGTGCGGGTTTTTGTGGACCCGAAGTCCTTCATCTATCTGCACGGGATGACGCTCGATTACCACGAAACCCTGATGCAGCAAGGATTCGTGTTCGTGAACCCGAACTCGACCAAGTCTTGCGGTTGCGGCAGTTCTTTCTCGTAGCAGAAATGGTGTGGAGACGGGGCTCGGAGCCTGTCCTGAGCGCAGCCAGAGGGATCCGACTGGGCGGGCCGCGCGCTCGCCCTAAATTTTGTATGGCAAATTATGGCAAACATAGAATCCAAATCGTCGTTAATCATTCCCGGACACGGCGCCGTAGAGGCCACCCCCAGTTGCTGGTCGTGCGGCACCATGCGCGCGGTGCACTTCTGCAGTTCGTGCGGCAAAGTGCAGCCGCCGGTCCCAGTGGACTATTTCACCTTCTTCGGATTTCCCCGCAAGCTCAACCTGGACACGGCCGGACTGGAAAAAGAATTCTACGCGCTCAGTCGCCGCCTTCATCCCGACCTATTTGCGCAGGCGGACCCCGAGGAACGTGCCTTTAGCCTGGAACAAAGTTCCATGCTCAACGACGCCTACCGCACGCTGAAAGATCCGATCAAGCGTACCGAATACCTGTTGCGCCTCGAAGGCGTCGAACTGGAAGAGCAATCGAAACAGGCGACGGAAAAGGCGCGACGCTACCGGCGAGCTGAAAAAGCAGGTCGTGCCCCCCGATCTCCTGGAGGAAGTCTTCGAACTGAACATGCATCTGGAAGAGCTGGGCGCGCAGAAAAAGATAGGCGAAGACGACCCCGCCTTGCTTGAGGAAATCGGCAAGGCCAAGCTCTCTCTGGATGAAAAATACGACGCGCTCTTCAACGAACTGAAGGCCGAGTGGAACCAGTGGGACAAGTTGGTGGACGAAGGAACCACCGACGGAGCCGAAGCCGACCGGCAAAAGATTCTCGATAAGATTCTGGATGTGCTGAACCGCAGAAACTATGTCCGGAACCTGGTACGGGACGTGAATGAGGCAATGGAATAGGATTTGGTAATTTGGTAATCGGGTAATTGTGTAATTCAAAACCCGCGGCAATTGAAGGCCTTCAAATTACCAAATTACCCGATTCAAAATTACAAAATGTCTTCTGACCACATCGTCGGCATCGATCTCGGCACCACGAACTCGCTCGTGGCCTACATGCAGGGGGATTCTCCCGTCGTCATCCCCGGAGAAGACGGGCTGAATCTCGTGCCCTCGGTGGTGGCGCTAGACGAGAACAACCAGATCATCGTAGGCAACGCCGCGCGCAGGTATCTGATCGAAACGCCGGAGCGCGCGGTCTACTCCATCAAGCGCCTGATGGGCCGCGGCCTCGAAGATATACAGGACGAACTCAAACTATTTCCCTTCCAGCTGGCGGAAGATCTTCATGAGGGTGAGGTTCTGCGCATCAAGATCGGTGAGCGAACCTACACGCCGCCCGAGATTTCGGCGCTGGTGCTGCGCCAACTGAAGCGCAATGCCGAGCGTTTTTTCGGAGCGCCCGTAACCCAGGCGGTCATCACCGTCCCCGCATACTTCAATGACGCGCAGCGGCAGGCGACAAAAGATGCCGGCCGCATCGCCGGGCTGAATGTTTTGCGGCTGGTGAACGAACCGACGGCAGCATCGCTCGCGTACGGCCTGGACAAGAAGAAGCACGGCATCGTGGTGGTTTACGATCTCGGCGGCGGCACATTCGACATTTCGATTCTCAAGCTGCATGACGGCATATTCGAGGTGATCGCCACCAACGGCGACACCCATCTCGGCGGAGACGATATCGACAATCTGCTGATCGCCATCGCGCTCGACGACATTCGCGGCGAACTCGGAATCGATTTTCGGCGCGACTTTCGCCGCAGCGGAGAAGCCGTGCAGCGCATCCGCCAGGCCGTGATTGAAGCCAAGATTGCTCTTTCGTCGCAGCCCACGGCGAAGCTCGACGTCGATTTGCCCGGCGGAAAAAAGTATCAGCGCGAGATTTCGCTGGCAGATTTCGAGCAGATGATCCAACCGATCATCGACCGCACCGTCGGCCCCTGCAAGCAGGCACTCAAGGACGCAGGCGTGAAGCCCGAGCAAATCGACGAAGTCGTGCTGGTCGGCGGCTCCACGCGCATCCCAAAGGTGCGGCGTTTGGTGCAGGATCTGTTTAGACGCGTGCCGCACACGGATTTAAATCCCGACGAAGTGGTTGCGCTCGGCGCGGCCGTGCAGGCGAATATTCTGGGCGGCGGCTCCGAAATCACGAAAGAGATGCTGTTGCTCGACGTAACCCCGCTGTCTCTTGGAATCGAAGTGGCGGGCGGCGTGACCGACAAAATCATCCTGCGCAACTCGACCGTACCGGCTTCGGCAACGCAGTACTACACCACCCAGGTGGATGGCCAGACCAACGTCGCGATTCACGTGCTGCAAGGCGAACGCGAACTGGCACGCGATTGCCGGTCGCTGGCGCGCTTCGATCTCAAGGGCGTTCCACCCATGCCCGCCGGCATGCCGCGCATTGAAGTGAGGTTTCTGATCGACGCCAACGGCATTCTGCGCGTCTCGGCGCGCGAGCAGCGCAGCGGACAAGAGGCTGAAATCGACGTCCAGCCCAGCTACGGCCTCACCGACGAACAGGTCGAGAACATGCTGCTCGAGTCGTTCGACTTCGCGGAAGAGGATTTCCGGCAGCGGCAGATCATTGAAGCGCGACGCGAAGCAGACACGATCCTGACCGCGCTCGCGAAAGCGAAGAAGAATCCGGCATGGCAAGAGCTCACAAGCGAAGAACGCCGCAACATCGAGACGCTGGAGAAAGCTCTTGCCGCGGTAAAGGATGGCGATGACTTTCATGCGATCCGCGCAGGCATTGACGCGCTGAACGAGGCTACGATGCGTTTGGCCGAATTAATGATGGATACTGCCGTTTCGACCGCGCTCAAGGGAAAGGCCATGGGAGCGACACCGATCTCGAGGAAGGCCCACAGGCCGGCCATCCGGTGGCGAAGGCAGAGTTTGAATAAGCAGGTTTCAAGCTTCGAACTTTGAAACCTTGAAACTTTGAAACCTGGGGTTGATAAATGTCTGAAGAAAAAACGCAGGAAACCGGAACCACCACAATGGATGCTCCCCCGCTAAAATAACGAAAACACGGTTGAGGTCACCTTTCTTCCCGAAGGCAAGACAGTGACCTTCGAACACGGCAAGCTGCCCTACAAAGACCATGGCAAGGAAGAGTCGCTGCTCGATGTAGCGTTGAACTTCGGCATTCATCTCGATCACGCCTGCGGAGGAAACTGCGCCTGCACGACCTGCCACATCTGGGTGAAAGAAGGCGCAGACCTGATCTCGGAGATGGAAGACGACGAAGCCGACAAGCTCGACATGGCCGCCGATCTTCAGTTAAACTCGCGCCTCGGATGCCAGACCGTGATCAAGAAACCGGGCAAACTAGTCGTGGAAATCCCGGAGTGGAACCGGAATTACGTTTCAGAAGAGCATTAAACAAATCGCCTTTGAGCTTTTGGCTATTAGCTTTTAGCCAAACCGCGATCCGGATCGGTTAAGCGCGACCACAAACAGGAGCACTGATTCATGCCAAAAGAACTTACCTGGAGCGATCCTGAAGACATCGGGATTCTGCTCTCTGAAACCCATCCCAAGCTCGACCCGCTCACGGTTCGTTTCACCGACCTGCACAAGTATGTGATCGCGCTCCCCGGCTTCAAGGACGATCCCGCGAAGTCGAACGAAGCCAAGCTGGAAGCAATTCAGATGGCGTGGCACGCCGAAGTTCTCGACCGAACCCAGGGATAATTGGCAAGGGATAATTGGCTTGTGGAGTGACGGGCATCCTCGCCCGTCCAACTAGGCGCGATGCCCGGGTACTGACGCAGCAGGCCACGCAACCCAATCAGCGAACCGTCACTGTACTGGGAGCCGCATCCTCCACGCTCGCCTCGCGCAAAAACTTCGCCGCCTCTTCGGGCGGTGTGGGGTTGATGTAGAAACCAGTGCCCCATTCAAATCCCGCCGTCTTAGTCAATTTGGGCATGAATTCGATGTGCCAGTGGTAATACTCATTGGTCGGATCCTGCGCTGGCGACGTGTGTACGACCAGGTTGTACGGCGGATTATCGAGCACGCGGTCCGCTTTCATCAGCAGCAGCTTGAGCGCTCTCGCGAGATTTTCGAACATGTGCGACGACGAGTTCTCGAAGGCTGACTCGTGGCTTTTGGGGAGAATCCAGGTTTCAAAGGGAAACCGCGGAGCATACGGGGCGAGAGTCACAAAACTTTCGTTCTCCGCGACGACTCGGGTGCCATTGTCGATGTCCTGTCGAATGGCGTCGCAGAAGACGCAGCGCTCTTTGTAGATGTAATACTGCTTGGCTCCCTGCAATTCCTCCACCACGTAAATGGGCACAATCGGCAACGCGATCAGCTGCGAGTGCGAGTGCTCGAGCGAGGCGCCGGCTGCCTCCCCGTGGTTCTTGAAAAGCAGAATGTATTTGAAGCGCCGATCTTTCTTGAGATCGAGAATACGATCGCGAAAGGCCCATAGAACGTCTTCGATTTTTTTCGAAGGAAGCGAGGCCAGCGTGGCATTGTGGTCGGGCGTTTCGATGACCACTTCGTGGGCGCCGATGCCATTCATTTTGTCAAACATGCCCTCGGCCTGTTTGTTCAAATTGCCTTCAATGCCGAGTGCCGGGAACTTGTTCGGAACCACGCGGATGGTCCAACCCGGACTGTCTTTCTGCGGAGCGTTGCTGTTGTTGCTTGGGCGATACGCCAGAATCTCCGGCGGGGTCTTGCTCTCATTGCCATAACAGAAGGGGCAGAATCCGCCCTTGATCTTCACCGCTTCGCGCACAAAGTCGTTAGGCCGCTTGGCGCGATCCGTGGAAATAATCACCCACCGGCCCACGATGGGGTCTTTTCTTAGTTCAGGCACTAAATCCTCTCAGTTGGAGTCCGCGCAAACTTACGATTGTACGATACAGAAAACGCATTTTGGAACAACTCGAAGGAGGGTCGCCCATGTCCAAGCTCATAGTATACGGCAAGCACGTCGAACCGCCACTGGCACGAAGCGGGCATGTGGCGCAGGAAGTCGCGGGCGACCAGCGATAACTCCCTTTGTTTATCGCGATCCACAGCCGCTTCGGCGGGCTTGACGTCGCGCGTCGTCCGAGTCTTCACTTCGATAAAACACAAGACGTCCAGCTCCCAGCCGACGAGATCGACTTCGCCGCGATGATGCGGTGAGCGGTAGTTGCGGGCGATGATCGTGTAGCCCCGCCGGCGAAGGTAGAAATAAGCGTCTTCTTCCCCCGTCGACCGGTACGCTGGTGCGCGGGCAAGTCCTCCGCCGGAAGCGTTCTAGCTGCCAGCCAGTCCAGTGCGCGTACTGTGGCTTGCGTCAAGCGTCCGGCGAACACGCAAAACCCCATTTCACCCTAGCTTGGACCGACCGCGCGTGATGTGATCCTCATCACCGCGCGTCCGGTACAATTCGCCCTCGAGAATCCAGCCCCGGAGGGCCCGCCGAAGTTTCTGATTAAGGCCCCGGGGTGCCCCGTGCACCCCTGTGTACCCTGTGGTTAATGCCTTTTGCCGACCCTTAATCGGAGCTTCCCTATGTCCCGGCAGGGACGACCCACTCCTCCCGCACACCCTCGTTAGCGCCCTTCGACTTTTTCCGCAGCCTCCAGTCGGCAGCCGAACGCAGAGTTGCCTCGCGGGTTGAGCGCGCAGAAGTCAGTAAGCCCGCAGCCGGCGAGCCTCGCGCACCAGATCGGATACTTTGGGCAGGAAAAACTCCTCCAGCGGAGGAGAAAAAGGAACCGGCGTGTCGAGCGAAGTCAGCCGGACAATCGGACCATCGAGGTCGTCGAACGCTTCTTCATTGATGATCGCGGAAATTTCTCCGGCCAGTCCCCCGGTGCGCGCGTGTTCGTGAAGAATGATGACTTTGTTGGTCTTCTTCACGGAGGCCGTAATCGCCGCGCGATCAAGCGGCGAGACCGTGCGCAGGTCGAGGACCTCGATTTCGATGCCTTCTTTACTCAGAATTTCCGCCGCTTCAAGCGCGGTATACAGCATGGCCGCGTAAGTGATCACGCTGAGATGATGCCCCGCGCGCGCCACCCGCGCCTTTCCAATCGGAACCACGTAGTCATCTTCGGAGCTAGGAATGTCTTCTTTGATTCTGCGGTAAAGATACTTGTGCTCGAAAAAAATCACCGGATTGTTGTCGCGAATCGCCGCCTTGATCAGTCCCTTGGCGTCGTAGGCCGTAGCCGGACAGACCACCTTCAACCCCGGCGCGTGCACAAACCACATCTCCGGATTCTGCGAATGAAACGGCCCGCCATGCACGTTCCCGCCACTAGGACCGCGCAGCACCAGCGGAGCCGGCGCTCCCCAACGGTAGTGCGCCTTCGCGGCCATGTTGACGATCTGATTGAAAGCGCACCCAATGAAGTCCATGAACTGAAACTCAGCCACAGGGCGCAACCCAGTAAGCGCAGCGCCGAAAGCAGCGCCCATGATGGCCGACTCCGCAATCGGAGTATCAATCACCCGCTCGGGGCCAAAGCGGTCGATGAGGCCGTCGGTGACTTTGAAAGCCCCGCCGTAAATGCCAATATCCTCGCCCAGGCAAAACACAGTCGGGTCGCGCTCCATCTCCTCCCAGATTCCCTGGCGGATGGCTTCGAGATAGGTGACGACGGGCATGAGTTGAAAGTGTAGCAAGAAAGCCATCAGCGCCTCAGCCATCAGCTACCGAAGCTCGGTAGGAGTGAGCGGAGGGGGTGGCAAGAGGAGGCAATACGCGGCCTGTTTACTCAAATATTAACCCGTGTTTACCACTACCCCCCTACCCCCCGCTACTGGAATCATGGGGTTAGGGGGAGTTGTGCCGCCAAAATCTAGAGCGCAAAGGACTTATTTTCAAAATCTTCCGGAATAAGGAGTTAGCTCGATTTGGAGCTTAAATCTACCAAAATTCAGAGTTTTGGCGCCCTGCTAGCACCCGGCTCACTGCCTCAAATTCAGTTGTCTTCAGTTATCAAAGAGCTACTAGCGCTTGCGCCTGACGGCTTCGAGGTCCGTCTTGCGAGACGGGCACACTTCTCGATGCTGCACGCTCGAAGGATTCTCGCAGGGTTGAGGGTTGGGAGTCTGTGATGGCGGTACGGGGAAAATGTGATGAAAAAAGTGGGTCTCATTGGTGCGGTTGCGCGGACGTTTCGACACCAAACCGGGGGTTTTGAGCGCTAACGCCTGTGGCTGTTGAAAAACTCTTTTCCACGAAATTCGCAATCTGAGTCGCCAATTGCGAGCGATTGTCGCCAGAGCAATCCGTCGTTACTCGCATTCTGACTGGAGCATCGGCGCTCAATGGACCCCAGATTGGAACGTACAATGGCACTGAGAGCATTATGTCACTGCCCGTCGCCGTGTGCCGCACGGAACCTGCCGGAGGGCGCTCTCGAATAAATGTGGGGTGCCACTGGATTGTCCGCTCCGGCGTTCTACTGGAACGCCGCCGGGCAGTAGGTTAGTTAGAAATGAAACTGAGGCCGCTGGGCAAGGTTCTTCAGTCCTGCATTCAACCGGCTACAAGAAGACGGACCACGGTCGCATAGATTGCCGCAGCGTTCAGGTCCAACTCGACACCAAGGACGTGAAATCTCGCCGTTGGCAAAGCTTGCAAGGACAGTCCTTTCAGTGCGGATGGCAACACTGCATTCATAGGTGTGCCGGAGGAAGACTGTCGGTTCCCACTGAGTCTGACGTCAGAAACACGGGCGCTCCGGTAAATGGACGCACAAGGTACATCAAGGGCGTCGGCGCTGATGAAGCCATAACCAGACTGCTCTGTCGGCGGTTCGCCGATGGAGATGCGCAGGCCGGCGTGGGTGTTCACTCCTCAGGTACGAGCTGGGCACAACAGGGCAATAAGCTAATCGGAACTGGAGCGACTCCCATGCCGATCAAGTACTCCGCCTCTCAGTGGGGATTCACTCGCTCTGGCTCAGCGTGATTCAGTCTGGTAACCGCTTGTGGCAACAGGCGCTATTGGCACAGCTATTCGAGATACTCTGTGTCACAGCAGACAGCCGAAATAGGCGCGTGGTTTCAATCGTAAAAAATCCCCTTACACTCACAACCCAAGAATCGTCCGGTCACAGGGCGACTCGGTGTGACCGTCTGGAACCGCCGCATTGGCGGTGAAACGCGGGCGGGGGCGCCCGCGCACACGCCCACAAATCCCTACAATTCCGCGTTCCATGACTATCGCGGTACGTTCTTTCGCCAAGATCAATCTCGGGCTCTACATCGGGGCCGCGCGCGCGGACGGATATCACGATCTGCGCACGGTGTACCAGACGATTGCGCTCCATGACGTGATCCGGGTGAGAGTGAACGTCGGGCGGGGCAGCGGAATTGAGATCCTGTGCACGAATAAAGACCCGCGGGTTCCGCTGGATTCCTCGAACACCTGCTACCGCGTTGCCGAGCGGGTGCTGGACCAACTCGGCGCCCAGGGCCGAGTCCGCATTGAAATTGAGAAGCGCCTGCCGGTCCAGGGAGGGTTGGGCGCGGCCTCGTCAAACGCAGTAGGAACGATGGTCGCATTGGAGCGAGCCCTTAAAAAGAAGCTATCCGCTGGGCGGCGCGCCTGCGAATTGCCGCTGAAGTCGGCTCGGACCTGCCGCTATTTCTCGTCGGCGGAACGGCGCTGGGAGTGGGTCGAGGCGAGGAAGTTTATCCTCTTCCCGACCTGCCTGCCGTGGCGATGGTGGTGGTGACGCCGGAGGTGGGGGTCTCGACGCCCAAAGCGTTTGCGGATTGGGATGCGCTGATGCAAGGGGATAGAGCGGCCGAGCTGCGCTCGGCTGGACGGCCGGGGGCGGCCGTCCCTACGCGAGCTGGGACGGGCAGAGCCCCGTCACCAATCTTGTTTCCGCTCGGAATCATGAATTGACGCGGCCGGAGCCTCCGATAGACTGTTTGAGGTTGGCTGCGCGCTTTCGGCGTGGCTGAGTGGTTCACCCAACACCGGTGCTCCTGCAAAAGGTGGGAGCCGGGCCGGGAACTTGCTTCTCGACCTTGTCCGTACCGGGATTGAAAACGACTTCGAAAAGGTCGTCTTTCCTCAATATCCCGAATTGCGTGACATAAAAGGTGCGTTGGAGCGCGCGGGGTCGAGATACGCTTCGCTCTCCGGGTCAGGGTCAACCCTGTACGGGCTGTTCCGGTCGCCAGCCGACGCCGCGAAGGCGGCCAGCCGTCTGCGGAAGCAGGGGCTGAAGGCAGTGGCGACCAGTACGTTGACGCGCGAGCAGTATTGGAAAAAGTCGCTGGTCGTTAGTCGTTAGTCGCTAGCCGCTAGTCGTTGGTCGCTGGGGTTCGGTTCTGGGGTATGATTTAGGGGCCAGCCGAATTCGGATCGTGCATACTTGGGCCGTCGACTAATGGTAGGTCAAGTGCCTTTGGAGCACTTTGTCTAGGTTCGAATCCTAGCGGCCCAGCCAGAAAAGCAGTTGCCAGCCGCCAGTTGCCGGTTGCCAGCGACAACAGAGAACTGGCAACTGGTAGCTCGCAACTGAAACGCTGAGACCTGAGAACTAAGACCTGAGACCTGAACTATGTCTACAGTTGCAACCACGACTGCCGAAAAAACGACCGCGGAAAAAAAGCCGATCACGGACGAGAAGGCCGAGCGCAAGCCGCAACGCGCCCGGGTCGACGACAAATTCAAGGTCTTCTGCGGAACCGCCAACGAGGCGCTCTGCGATGAGGTCTGCAGCTTTCTTGGCCTGACCCGCGGCCAGGCTCTGGTTTCGCGCTTCAAAGACGGCGAAGCGTATGTGCAGATCCAGGAGAACGTGCGCGGGGCCGACGTGTTCGTGATGCAGCCCACTTGCCGGCCGGTGGACATGCATCTGATGGAACTGTTGTTGATGATGGACGCGCTCAAACGGGCTTCGGCGCGGCGCATCACGGCCGTGATCCCGTACTTCGGCTACGCGCGCCAGGATCGCAAAGACAAGCCGCGCGTGCCGATTTCGTCGAAGCTGGTGGCCGACCTGCTGACCACCGCGGGCGCGGATCGAGCTCTGGTGGTCGACTTGCACGCGCCGCAGTTGCAGGGATTTTTTAATATTCCGGTGGATCACCTGTTCGCTTCGCCGGTGCTGGTGGATTACTTCAAGAAGTTGCACTTGCCGAACCTGACGGTGGTTTCACCCGATGCAGGCGGTGTGGAGCGCGCACGCTTTTTCGCGAAAAAAGTGGATGCGGCGCTAGCCATCGTCGATAAACGTCGCGGCGAAATGAACGTGGCGGAAGTGATGCACGTGATCGGCGACGTCAACGGCCGGACTTGCTTGATCATTGACGACCTGATCGACACGGCGGGCACGCTGGTGAAAGTGGCGCAGGCGCTGATTGAGAACCGCGCCAGCACCGTGTATGCCTGTTGCTCGCACCCGGTGCTTTCAGGGTCGGCGGTGGAAAGTCTTGTGAACTCTCCGATCGTCGAGGTGGTCGTGACCAACACCATTCCGCTGGCCGAAGCGGCCAGGCAAGTCCCGAGGATCAAGGTGCTTTCGATCGCGGGGCTGATTGGGCGGGCGATTCAGTCCATTCACGAGGAAACTTCGGTCAGCAGACTTTTTATTTAGGAACGTCGTTCGCTGTTCGCTATTGGCTGTTCGCCTCTGGACTGAGAGGGTTTGCGAATCGCGAAAGGCGAACGACGAACAGCGAGACAACGAAGGACGGAAACGGAATTATGGCGACAGCAACGGATATCAGCATTCTGGAAGCGCACAAGCGCGAACCAGGCACCAAGAACGCCGCCCGGCGTGTGCGCGCTGGCGGAAAGATTCCGGCCGTGGTATACGGAGCGGGCAAAGATACGGCTGCGGTCGCGGTCGATCCACGGCAGATCCTGCGCATCCTGAAGTCGGAGAGCGGGCACAACACGATCTTTGAACTGGCGCTCGACAGCGATCGCTCGAAAGCCATGATCGTGGACTGGCAGTTCGAACCCATCAAGGGAACCCTGCTCCACGTGGACCTGCAGCGCATCGCCATGGACCAGAGGCTCACGGTCACGGTTCCTGTCGTGCTCAAAGGCGAGGCAGCGGGCGTGAAGACGGAGGGCGGCATCCTCGAGCAATTGCTGCGCGGAATCGAGGTGGAGTGTCTTCCGGCGGATATTCCGAAGTCCATCGAAGTGGACATCAGCCACCTGGTGTTCGGCGTCGAAGTGCGGGTGAAAGACCTGCCGCGCAGCGAGAAGGTGAAGTTCCTGACCGACGAGAACCAGATGATCGCGCACATCACCACGGTGAAGGAAGAAGTGGTGGCGGCTCCCGAGGTGGTGGCGGAGGAGGCGGCAGCTCCGGCTGAACCCGAAGTCATTAAGAAGGGCAAGCAGGAAGTCGAGGGTGAAGGCGAGGTCGAGGCCGATGCCAAGGCCAAGGCCAAGCCCGAGAAGGCCGAAAAGGCCGAGAAGAAAGAGAAAAAATAGCTGCGAGCTGCGAGCTTCTAGCTACGAGCTAAGAGCGAACAGCCGAACAGCGAAAAGCGAATCCGCGTGAAACTGATCGTCGGTTTGGGCAATCCTGGAATCGAGTACCAGTTCACGCCGCACAATCTCGGGTTTTTGACGATCGATCGGATCGCCAACGACCTCGGGATCGAAATCAGGAATCGCCAGTGCCGCGCGCTGACGGCGCGGGCAACGATCGCCGGTGAGCCGGTGGTCCTGGCCAAACCGGAAACCTACATGAACCTGAGTGGGCTTTCGGTGCGCGAACTAGTGGCGGAACATCAGGTCGATGTGAGCCGGGACCTGATTGTGATTTACGACGAGCTCGACTTGCCGCTGGGCGCGATTCGCATCCGGCAGCGGGGGAGTTCGGCGGGGCACAACGGGATGGAATCCATCCTCGGCGCTTTGGGTACCGACGAGTTTTTGCGGATTCGGCTGGGAATTGCGCCCGACCGCAAAGTCGCGGACAGCGTGAAATATGTGCTGACGCCGTTCCGCAAGGCGCAGGAGAAAGTTGTGGATGAAATCCTCGACACGGCAGTGCAAGCGGTTGAGGTGATTTTGAAAGAAGGACCGGCGGCGGCGATGAACCGCTTCAATCGCAAGAACGAACCGGATGAGTGAATGGTAGTCGTTAGTCGTTGGTCGTTAGTCGTTGGCAAACTCTTACGGCGCACGATGAATCCCGAACGACTAACGACTAACGACCAGCGACTGTACTAAGAGTTTGGAGATAACGAATGAATCGTAAATATGAATTGATGTTCATCGTCCGGCCCGACATGGTGGACGAGGATCTGAACAAGCTGATTTCCACGCTCGAGTCTTCGGTGACCACGGCGGGAGGAATGGCCAAGAGCGAAGTCTGGGGCAAGCGCCGTCTCGCGTATAGGGTAGGCAAGTTCAACGATGGCATCTTTGTCTTGATGATGATCGAAGCCACCGGCGCCATCGTGCACGAAGTCGAACGCCGCCTGCGCGTGACCGAGCCGGTGATCAAGTTCCTCACCGTGCGCACGGACGAAGAACTGAAGCGGCTCGACAAGATCAAGAAGATCCGCGACTCGAAAAAGAAAGCCAGCGCACAACCGGCCGTCGCTGCTCCAGTAACTCCCGCGACGCCGGTAACGCCGGAAGCCGGCCGGAAACGCCGGCCTCGGCCCCGGTTTAAGTTAGGACAGGTTAGCGTTAGGATATGGGACTAAGTTAGGCTAAGGTTCTGGGTAGGGCACGGCTTCAGCCGTGCCGCAAAGAGCGCGGAAAAATGCGGGCTTTAGCCCCTGAGGGCCGGGCATCTCGCCCGTCCGTTGAACGAATTCTTGGAAAGCAGGAACACTATGGCAGAAGAAACGAAAGCACCAAGCGCGCATCGAGGCGGCGAAAGCCGTCCGGAGCGTAGTGGAGGCGATCGCCCCGAGCGCAGCGGTCCGCGCGGTCCGCGTCCCGGCGGAGGTCCCGGTGGTCCCCGCGAAGGCGGGCGCAAGTTCTTCCGGCGCAAGAAAGTTTGCAAGTTCTGCGTCGAGAAGATCGAAGCGGTCAATTACAAAGATGTGCGCTTGCTGGCGCAGTTCGTGGCGGAAAGCGGCAAAATCACTCCGCGCCGCCTGACCGGGGTGTGCACGCCACACCAGCGCCGTCTGTCGCGAGCCATCAAGCAGGCGCGCAACATCGCCCTGCTGCCGTTCGCCGGACGCGCGCAGTAAGTTCAAGATCGTCGTTGGTCATTGGTCGTTAGTCGTTCGCAGTCAGCGGCATTAGGAGAGTTTGTTGACGTTTGAGAATTTGCAAACGACTAACGACAAGCGACTAACGACCAGGTTACTTGCGAAACGGAGTCATTCATGGAAGTCATCCTGAAAGAAGACGTGCCCAAGCTGGGCAACCGCGGCGAGGTGGTGAAAGTCGCCGAGGGCTACGGGCGGAATTTTCTGCTGCCCAAGAAACTGGCGATTGAAGCCACCGTCGCCAATAAGACTGTCATCGAGCAGATGAAGGCCGCCGCTGTCCGCCGTTCCGCCAAGGAAAAGACGGAAGCCGAAGCGCTGGCCAAGCAGTTTGACGGCCTCGAGGTGAAGTTCCTGCGCAAGTCAGGCGAAGCCGATCAGTTGTTCGGATCGGTCACCGCTGGCGACATTGCCGATGCCCTCGAAAAAAAGAGCTTCCACATCGATCGCCGGAAGATCCAACTGCACGAACCGCTCAAGATCGTCGGCGAGTTCACTGATCCCCATCAAGCTGCACAGGGACGTGACCACGCACTTGAAGGTAGTAGTCGACAAGGAAGCAGCTGCTGCAGAATAGTTTTGATTGCCTGTGTGGGGACGGGGCTCCGCCCCGTCCCGGCGGGGCAAAGCCCCGCCACCACACAAGCCTGTCGGCCCCATTAAAAATAACCGACCCAACAGGTAGTGAGCGTCATCACTGTGCCATGCCTTCCACTGAGTTACTCAAGAGAGGTGTACCTTGATCGCAAATATTCTTACCGGCGTACCCTCCCGCACATACTTAAAGACAATCGTCCGGTTTTCGTAACATTCGGGACATTGAAACGGTGGGAACTCCCCACCGAGGCTCGGCAACTGGTCTTGGACTGCTGCCTGCGGGAGCGTGGCGCGACCATCGACTTGCACGCATTGGTGGTGATGCCCACGCATGTGCACTTACTATTCACCGCTCTGCGGAATGCTGAGGGATGGCTGGTGAGCCTGCCACAGGTTATGCGGCTTATCAAGGGTCGCTCCGCTCACTTTCTCAACCAGCTGCTCGACCGGCGCGGTCCGGTTTGGCAGGAAGAGTCTTTCGATCATGTTCTGCGCTCAAATGAGAGCTTAAGCGAGAAAGTGAATTACATTTGCCAGAATCCGGTGCGAGCTGGATTGGTGGCCGGGAAGTAGACTATCGCTGGCTCTGGCGAGGCGAGGTACCAGTCCTATGAGTCCAGGAGGTCCTGCTTCGCCAGCCCGTGTGGTGACGGGGCTCCGCCCCGTCCGGCGGGGCAAAGCCCCGCCACCACACAAAAGCCTCAAGAATCGGCTCCGAAGAACTCCTCTACTTTCCTCAAGTCTGTTGTTCTGCTGTAAGGCGGAAGGCTCTCCACAAACACCCGCCCGTACGCCTTCTTCAAAATCCGATTGTCGAGCAGAGCCAGCAATCCGCGATCGTGCAGCGATCGAATCAATCTTCCAAATCCCTGCTTCAGCGTAATGACGGCGCTCGGCACCTGGTATTCGAAGAAAGCGTTGCCGCCGCCAGCATCGATGGCCTTCACCCGCGCGGCAACCACCGGATCGCTCGGCACGGCAAACGGCAAGCGATCGATAATGACGCAACTCAACTGTTCGCCTTGCACGTCCACTCCTTGCCAGAATGATGATGTGCCGAAGAGCACCGCATTGGAAGTCAGCCGGAATTCTTCCAGCAGCGCGTTCTTTGGCGCCTCTCCCTGCAGGAACAGGCGAAACGGAAGCTGGGAACACAGGCGCTCATAAACATCCTTCATCTGCGCATAACTGGTGAAGAGCACGAACGCCCGGCCCCGCGTGATCTCCAGCAGTTGCCGAATACGATCCGCCGCCAGCGCCGCAAATTCCGGCGTGCGCGGATCGGGAAGATCGGGAGGCACATACAGCAGCGCCTGACTCTCGTAATCGAAGTGCGACGGCAGCAGCAACTCTCGCGTGTGTTCGAGCCCCAGCCGCTGGCGCATGTAATCGAAGCCCCCGCCGACGGCTAATGTGGCCGAAGTCAGCACCGCGCAATCGAGTTTATCGAACAACGACATTTTCAGAATCGGCGCTACGTCGATCGGAGTGGCTTGCAGAAAAACCGTATGCCGGTCATGGTCTCTGCCTCTGCCACCGGCTCCGCGCGTGCCGCGCCGCTCAATCCAAAAGACCGTGTTCGGATTCTCCTCTTCCATCACGAACCGGAGTTGAACGTGCAACTCTCCGGCGCGCCGGGAGAAGGCAAATACTTCCTCGGGCTTCTCGGGCATCTGCTGCAATTCGGAGTCGAGGCGCTGCAGCGAATTCCGCAACGCATCGTATTCTTCGCCGTTTTCTTCCAGAAAATCGCGCCGGTTCTCGAAGGCAAACCGCCCGTTGCCCGTGGGCAGCAGCGAAAAAAACAGCGCGGCGTGATCGCGCAGGCTGCCGATCGCTCCCGAAAGTCCGGCGGAAAACATGCGATTGCGGGTGAGTGCCTGCTCGACATCGCGCGCCAGTTCGTCGATACGCGCGTTGCTGACAGTTACTCCAAAGTAGCTGCTCGCCACGTCTTCCAACTCGTGCGCCTCGTCGAAAATCACCGCGCCGGCTTCCGGCAGAATCCCCGCATCGGGCGCGTATTCGGATTGCTGCTTGATCGTCAAGTCCGCGAAAAAAAGATGATGATTGACGATCACGATATCGCTCTCCGCCGCCCGGCGCCGCATTTCGGTGATAAAGCAGCGGTCAAACTCGCTGCACTTTTGCCCGGTGCAAGCGTCCGAACGCGCGTCCAGCTTGTGCCACAGCGCGCTCGTCTCCGGCACGGCTGCCAATTCCGCGCGGTCGCCATTGGGCGTGAGCTTTTCCCAGCGTGAAATTTCGGAGAAATGATCGATCTCCTCCAACCCGCTCAGCACAGGATTTCTGGTGAGGTCGTAAAGCTTCTTGCGGCACAAATAATTGTTGCGGCCCTTCATGTAACAGACGTTCAGCTTGCCCTTGCCGCCGGGGAAAAGCGCCTGCTCCAGAAAAGGGACATCCTTGTGGAAGAGCTGCTCCTGCAGGTTCTTCGTGCCGGTGGAGATGATGACGCGTTTGCCCGAGCGGATCACCGGCAAGAGATAAGCCAGCGTTTTGCCGGTGCCCGTGCCGGCCTCGACGATCAGATGCCGCTTTTCTTCGAGCGCCTCTTCCACTGCCTGCGCCATCTGCAACTGCCCGCGCCGAAATTCGTAGGCGGGGTGTGTCTTCGAGAGCAAGCCCCCCGGCGCGAAGAACTGGTACAGCGAGAATCCCGCAGCCGGAGATCACGGGATGAGGCACGGGATGGGATGAGGAAGGCACGGAGTCTCTATAATAGCTTTAGAGCCGCGAGCTGCGAGCGAACTGTTTGCTCGCAACTCGCAGCTCGTGGCTCGCAGCTCAATCACTTTGAGCAAGAAAAAGCAAACCCTCCCACTCGTTGCCATCGTCGGCCGCCCCAACGTCGGCAAGTCGACGCTCTTCAACCGGCTGACCGGATCGCGGCGCGCCATCGTCGGAGACGAGCCCGGCATCACTCGCGACCGCCTCTATGGCGAGGCCGAATGGCGCGGGTACGAGTTCCGGGTGGTGGATACCGGCGGCATCGTCCCCGAAGACAAGGACTTCATACCGTCGGAAATCTTCCGTCAGGCCAAGGTCGCGTTTGAAGAAGCGGCGGCCATCGTCATGGTCGTCGATGCTCGCACCGAGATCGCGGGGCCCGATCGCGAGTTGGCGCGACTCCTGGCGCGCACCGGCAAGCCGCTCTTCCTCGCCGTCAACAAGATGGACACCGACAAGCAGGATTCGTTGCTCGGTGAATTTCATTCGCTTGGAATGCGGAACGTGTTTCCGGTTTCGTCTGAGCATGGACGGGGCATCGACGATTTGCTCGACGCCATCCTTCTCGTGCTGCCTGCCGTCGAAAAGCCAAACGCAGAGGACACTGAGGTTACCGGGGAGAGCGCAGAGGAAGGCACACCAACTCCCGAGGAGCCGCATGAAATCAAGGTCGCGATCATCGGGCACCCGAACGTCGGAAAATCCACGCTGCTGAATCAACTCACGGGAACATCGCGGGCCATCGTCTCGCCCGTTGCGGGTACTACGCGCGATTCCATCGACCAAGTCATCAAGTACAAAGGCCGCAAGATTCGCTTCATTGATACGGCCGGCATTCGCCGCAAAGGCAAGACGAAGCTGATGGCGGAGAAGCTTTCGGTGGTCATGGCGCGCAAGAATATCGAAGACGCCGACATCGTGCTCTTCATGGTCGACGCCACCGAAGGCGCCAGCGGGCTCGACGCCAACATCGCAGGCTATGCCCATGAGAGCGGACGCTCGGTGATTATTCTCGTCAACAAGTGGGATCTGGTGGCCAGCGGCGAGAAGCGCGCCGTCAGCCAGTCGAAGACGGCCCGCATCCAGGACGCCAAGCGCCCCCACGACCGCGCTCTCTACGAAGAACGCCTGCGCTACGGACTCAAATTCCTGGCCTACGCTCCGGTGCTCTTTCTTTCCGCGCACACCGGCAAGGGAACGGAAAAAATTCTTCCGCTGATCGAGAAGGTGGCTGCCGAGCGGCGCAAGCGCATCACCACCGGCGAGATGAACCGCTTCCTCCGGACGGTTGACTTCGACCGCGCCTCAGTTCCCGTGAGCAAGCGCGTGAAAATCTACTACATGACGCAGGCGGGAGTGGCGCCGCCGACGTTCGTGCTCTTCACCGACCGCGCCGTGAAGCTGCACTTTTCCTATCAGCGCTTTCTTGAAAACCAGATTCGCGCTGCGTTCGGCTTCATGGGTTCGCCCATCTGGATCAAGAATCGGGCGCGAGACTAGTGTGGAAGCGGGGCTGTGTCCCGCTTGGACGGGCAAGCCCGTCCCCACACAGGAGAGTCAGGAACCACCCTACCCCATCATCGGCACATGCTTCCCATCCTCCGTCAGCAGACCCACGCGGTCGACGCCGGCGATCCGGGCAATGGCAATCACGTCCGCGACGTCCTGGAAATCAATGTCGTCATCGGCTTCGACGTAGGCGATCCGCTCCACGCGAATGGCGAAAATATCTCGCAGCCGTTCGCGCAAGCGATCCCATTCCACCGCTTCTTCATTCACGATCACCTGCGGGTGTTCTGCCTGAGCGTGTTCTGCCTGAGAATGCTCCGCTCCCGGCTTCGCATGACGAATCTGAATCACGATTGTCCGATTGGGCGGCGGGATCGAGTGATCCTTCGGATTGGGCTGTTGCGGAAGCTCTGCCCGCAAACCGGTCGTCTGCTCCTCGACCACCACCAACATGAAAACGATGATGAGCACCAGCAGAACGTCAATCAAAGGAGTGACGTTCATTTTTGGACCTGTAGAAAACGGACCACCGCCTGCCGTTGAGAATGCCATAGGAATTTTTCCTCTCCGGCACGCGCGTGTCTGAATCATTGGACACCTGCACGTTGAGGGGAGTTCCCGGGCGCTGCAAGTGCACAGGTCCTTCGCTGCGCTCAGGGTGACAATAGAGATCTGCGACTTGCGGAAGCGGCGAGACCTGCTAGCCGATGGGCTCCGCCGACGGCGGCAACGGAGGCGCTTCGAACGGCGGCGGTGACTCCGGAACTGGAGGCAACTCCGGAGCGGGAGGCGCAGGCGCCGGATGCAGCAGCGCGTCGAGATTCGGATATCGAGCGGCAAGAAAATGGAGCGCGTACGCAGGGAAGAAGACAGTGGCCGGCACGCTCACCAGAGCGATCAGGTAAATCAGGAGGAGCAGCAACAAGGTTCCGAAGATTATCGCCAGACTGATAGTCGTCACGCTCCATCCCATCCCCGCGGCTCTGCCCGCCAGCACGGCAACTACAGCCGGGAGCACGACGAACAGCGCCGGGATGATCGCGATGATGCCGAACAGGATCGCCGCCGCAATGGAAAGCACCAGCTTGAGCAGCAGGTAAACGGCGTATCGTCCCTTCTCGGGCCGGATCATCGCCAGTAAACGGTGCCAGCCGTCGGCAAAATCGAGATCCTCGAGAGCCATAATCGGCACCAGAAAATCTTTCGCCAGCACCTGAACCACTGCCGCGGCCAGCACGAACACTCCGAACAGGCCCACGAGCAGAATCACTCCGACAATCAACCGCCCGATGTGTTGCCGCAGGTCCGTCGTCCAGCCCGCAGCCAGAGCCAGGGCCAGGGGCACGCCCACCAGAACCAGCAGAAACAACCAGGCTGCAATCTGGAACACAATCTGCCACAGGAAGAATCGGCCGCCGGCGCGACGCCATTTTCCCCATCCCTCACCGATCGAACATTCCCGCCGCAGAACCGAATCGAACAGGATGAACCGGAACACGCTGTTGATGTACAGAAAGACGAACCCCAACACAACGGCAGCGAAAATTCCCACCACGATCAATCCGATGAACTGCGCAATGTGCTCGGAAATGTGCGCGTGATTGAGGGGGAGCAGCCAATTGGGCACGCGCGACTGCAGAAACTCGTTCTGATTCTTGTGCGGGATGCGAGGCCAATTGCCCCCGAAGTTTCCGAAATTGCATCCGCCGACATGCAGTTCCGCCGCCAGAATTCCAACCAGCGCCAGGCGAGACCATTGCCCGAAGCGGAAACGAGTGAAGAGTTGTTCCCGCGCGTGCTGCAGCGCGGGCTGTACGCAATCGACGGCAGAAACCGGCACGAGACGGACCTCACTCTGACATCTGCACCCTAAAGCCAATCTACCGAAAAAACAATCGAGAAGTTGTAGAGCGGCTCTTGGCTTTTAGCTTTTGGCTTTTGGCTATAGCTAAGAGCTAACAGCTAACAGCTAAGAGCCCGTAATTGTCATCCCGTACGCAGCGCGGGATCTGCAGTTTGCCCGATGCACCCGCTGTACCATCCGTCGAACTCGCGCAATGCCCGTTCACACTGCTGGCGGTGGCGTTCCTTGCGGTCGCGAACGCGAGTTTCGAGCGCAGGCAAGAGGTCGAAGGTGATATTCGCCGGCTGAAAGTTCTTGCTCTCCGCCTGCGTGATGTAGTGGACAAGCGAGCCAAACGCCGTCGCTCGTGGCGGAGGCGCCGGTTCGCCGCCGGTTGCAAGCGCGGCCGCATTCAGTCCCGCCATCAGGCCGGTCGCAATCGATTCGACGTAGCCTTCGACGCCGCAGATTTGTCCCGCGAACAGCACCTGGGGATGCGCCTTCATCTGTAACGTCGGGTTCAGCAGCGCCGGCGCGTTGATGTAGGTGTTGCGGTGAATCTGTCCGTAGCGCAGAAAGCGCGCGCCTTCCAGTCCGGGGATCAAGCTCAGCACGCGCGCCTGCTCGCCAAATTTCAGGTGATTCTGGAATCCGACAAGATTGTAAGAATCGGCGCGCAGATTTTCCTGCCGCAATTGCACGACCGCATAAGGCATCCTGCCGGTGCGAGGGTCCTTGAGTCCGACCGGCTTCATCGGCCCGAAACGCAGCGTGTCGCGTCCGCGCCGGGCGATCTCTTCGATGGGCAGGCAGCTTTCGAAGTAGTTCAGGCCTTCCCAGTCTTTCTGCTCCACCGATTGCGCCGCGAGCAGCGCGTCGTAGAAACGGTCGTACTCGTCTTTCGACATTGGACAATTGATGTAGTCGGCCGATCCTTTGTCGTAGCGAGCCGCCAGGTACACCTTGCTCATATCGATGGAATCGGCCTCGACAATGGGGCTGATGGAATCGTAAAAATAAAGGTTGTGTGGCGCGGGCTCCCCGCCCGCGAAGAGTCTGCGGCAGAAGAGAGATTCGTATCAGGGCATCGCGATGCCGTAGCGTCTTCGAAATCGGATGCCCCTTTAGGGGCGGCAGAAGAACTCAACCGCACAATTTCCTGCGAGAGCGCGTCCGACGTCAGCGGGCCGGTTGCAATAATCTGTGAGCTGGCCGGCTTCGATCTGCGTGACTTCTTCGCGGCGAATCGTGATGAGCGGTTCGCGGGAAATCGCCTGCGTCACTTTTCGCGAAAACTCGGCGCGGTCCACAGCCAGAGCGTGCCCGGCGGGCACCGCGGTTTCCCGCGCGATCTCGAGCAGCAGAGAACCCGCGCGCCGCATCTCTTCCTTCAGCAGCCAGGGCGCAGTGTTCTCGCTGTCTGATTTCAGAGAATTGGAGCAGACCAGTTCCGCGAAGTCGTCCGTCTGGTGGGCAGGAGTCGTGCGCACCGGCCGCATTTCGAATAATTCGACGGCGACGCCACGCCGCGCACACTGCCACGCCGCTTCCGATCCCGCCAGGCCAGCTCCGATGATGCGTACTCGCATCAAGACTCTTTCTTCTGCCAAGTCTTTCTTCGCCGAATCTTTCTCCGCCAATTTCCGCAGACCGTCTCCCTCCAGAAGAGCACTTCGCCACTCGTCCAGAAACTCGGCGCCCAGCGCCTCATACATTTCGATGGCGGGTTGATTCCAGTCCAACACCGCCCACTTAATGAAGCTGCGATTTTCCTGCTCGGCTGCACGGGCAACGCGGGCGAATAGCGCTGTGCCAATTCCGCGCCCGCGAAAATCGGGACGGACAAAAAGATCCTCCAGATACAATCCCGCGCCTCGCCATGTCGAATAGTAGTTAAAGGTGAGGGCAAAGCCCGCGGGCTGTCCCTGCCATTCGGCGATTAAAGCGCGAAACTGAGGATTCGCACCGAAGCCGTCGCGTGCGATGTCGGCCTCCGTGTTCCGGACTTGGTCCGGCGCTTTCTCAAACTCGGCAAGTTCCCAGATCAGTCTTCTGAGCAGGGCGGCGTCGGCGACAGTGGCTGCACGAATTGTTAACATGGGGAGTGAGTGAGAAGATTTCTCTAAAATCTATTATAGAGGGGCATTTGGAGGAGGACACATGGCCCGGATTAGTCTGATTGAACCCGCTCAAGCCAGCCCGGAAGTTAAGGAAATCTACGATGGCAAGCTGAAAGGCAAGCCCGGCAGCATCCAGAAAGCGCTCGCGCACCGTCCCGCCATGCTCGGCAACTTTCTCGGATTCTATGCCAGCGTGGGACGTTCGCTCGACCGCAAGCTGTACGAGGCCGTGTATCTGCGCGTCTCACTGATCAACCGATGCCATTACTGCACGCAGCACCACATCCAGAGCGGCAAACGCGCCGGACTCACGCCGGAGCAGATGAAAGCTCTGAAGGAAGGCAACTACTCAGGATTTGGCGCGCCCGAGCAAGCCGCGCTCCGCTATGCCGAAAAACTAACGCGCACTCCCGACGGCGCCAGCGACGCCGACTTCGCGGAACTCAAGAAGCATTTCTCCGAAGAGCAGATTGTCGACCTGCATATGCTGATTGGATTGGCGAACCTGACCAACCGCGTCACCGGCCCGCTGGCGTTGGAAGTGGAATTCCCGGAAGAAAAGATCTAGGAGTGTGTGGTGACGGGGCTCTGCCCCGTCCGGACGTAGTCCCGGCACAATCGAGCCGCGCTCGCGACGGGACGGGGCAAAGCCCCGTCACCACACAATCAGAGGATCACCCGCTCATCTCCCACGCGCCGCGTTACCCGCTCGCGATCCAGATATTCGAGCAGCGGAATCGCGTACTTGCGGCTGACTCCTGTCATATCTTTGAAGCGGGCGACATCGATTTTCGGCGCGGTAGTTTTGAGCGCGGCGATCTTGCGGCGCAGATCCAGGAGCGCGCTCTGGTGGAAGACAAGCTCCTCTGAGATCTTGATCAGAACTTTGTCGCGCAAAAGCAGAGTGACAATTTTCTGGGCGCGGATTTTATCTACCTTCAAACCCGCCAACACTTCTTTCAGCGACGGAACCTTTAATCCTGCCGAAGCAAATGCCTGCTCGATGATCTTCTTGGATTCGGCTTCTTCGTCCTTCATGACCACGCCGCGGCCGGGCAGGTGGACGAGTTCGCCCGCGACTTCCAGTTTCTTTTCTTCCGCCAATTTTTCCAGCACGCTGTAGAACACTTCGGGACCCAGGTTGACCCGATCGCGCAGCTCTTCCTTGCTCATCCCGGCCACAAGAGGATTCGCATCGTGAAATTTCTTGAGGGCCTGAAGTGCATCTGTCTTCGCTTCCGCGAATGCCGCGGGCGCAACCAGCACCTGATTGCACCACACCAATCCGGCTTTTGCCGCTCAGTTTCGCTGCTTCTTCCCGCCGGATGTTCATTTCTCCGGGGACATCATCCAGCGACAGCCCGAGGGTTCCTCGTCGTCGGACGCGCGCGGCCAGCATCTCTTCCGGAGAACCTGCCATCATCTTTGTCAGAAACGCAGCAGATCTCATACTGAGGCTGTTTTCGAGCCAAGGGCGAAGCGTCCAGCACCCAAGCCGCCTCCGATCGTCACTACGGGCGAAAACTGGCGCACGATGAAACGGTCTCCCGGTAAGAGCAGGGCAGGCTCAGACAATCGGAGTTGCACGTATTGCTCATCGCCGGGTTTGAGCTGTTGCGCTCCATACAGCCGCGCTTCCGCAATCATTTCCGTCGTGTATGCGTGAAAGTGCACACGGGCGCCGTCTTTCAGCGGCTTTGCTGAGGGAAGAAGGGAGAGAAGCGCATCGACTCGCGAGGTGGAATGAAAAGTGTCGGCGGTCGCGAGCGTCATTCCGCGCGCCAGGGCGTCGGTGGAGAGTCCTGCAAGATTAAGATTCAGTGCGGTGCGCTGCCCTGCGACTGCGGCTTCGGTCGGCGAGCCATGCACCTGCACGCCTCGAACTCGGACTCGCACGGCTTGCCGACGGGAAACACTTCCAGTTCTTCTTCCTTGCGGATCGTCCCGGCAACCAGAGTGCCAGTCACGACCGTGCCGAAGCCTTTCATGGTGAAGACGCGATCGATGGGAAGCCGAGCCAGCGCCGCCGAGTTTTTCGCCGCAACTTCGGAGGCGACCTGGGCGAGCGCGGATTTCAACTCGTCCAGACCTGCGCCCGTCAACGAACTCACAGCGACTATCGGCGATTGCGCTGGATCGAGAAATGATCCGCGCACAAAATTTTCCACTTCCAGTCGCACCACTTCGAGCGTCTCCGCATCCACCGCATCGGATTTCGTGAGCACGGTGATGCCGCGGCGGATCGCAAGCAGGCGGCAGATATCGAAGTGTTCGCGAGTCTGCGGCTTGATCCCTTCATCGGCGGCGATGACCAGCAGCACCAGGTCGATGCCGCCCACGCCGGCCAGCATGTTGCGCACAAAGCGCTCGTGGCCCGGGACATCGACGAACCCCAGCTGAATCCGGCTGCCATCGGGCGCGGGAAGTTCGAAGTGGGCAAACCCAATGTCAATGGTGATGCCGCGCCGCTTTTCTTCTTCAAGACGGTCGGCATCGATGCCGGTCAGCGCTTTCACCAGCGCCGTCTTCCCGTGATCGATATGTCCGGCCGTGCCAACGATGACGGACTTCATCAGCGACAGTATAGACGGCTGTGTGGGGCGGACACTCTTGTCCGCCGCCTTTGATCTTGGGGTTGATCTGGTTCTGGAGTTGATCCCGATTCTTCAATCGGGAGACTCAACGTCAAATGCAGCGGACAAGAGTGTCCGCTCCATCGCTTTTTTTCATCGAACCTTGGACGAATCCACATGCGAAAAACTCGCTTGAGATGCGACAATAGAACTTCCCACGATGACCACCTCTGCGATCGCTGCCATTACGCCGGAGATGATCCGGGAGCACGGCCTCACTCCGGAAGAATTCGAAAAAATCAAGCACTTGCTCGGCGGACGCGAGCCCACGCGCACCGAACTCGGCATCTTCAGCGTGATGTGGAGCGAGCACTGCTCCTATAAATCGTCGCGCGTTCACCTGAAGCGTTTGCCCACGCGCAGCAAGCTGGTGGTGCAGGGACCGGGTGAAAATGCCGGCATCGTCGACATTGGCGACGGCTGGGCTTGCGCTTTTAAAATCGAGTCGCACAATCATCCGTCGTTTATCGAACCGTTTCAGGGAGCGGCCACGGGCGTTGGCGGAATTCTGCGCGACATTTTCACCATGGGCGCGCGGCCGGTTGCGGTGATGGACTCGCTGCGCTTCGGGCCGATCTTGGGAGAGGCTGGAGAAAGCTCGTGTGGCGACGGGGCTTCGCCCCGTCCAAGCGGGGCAGAGCCCCGCTACCACACAAGCTCGCCTACCCAGGCGGAAATTCACAAGAACCATTCCGTCATGGAAGGCGTGGTCTCCGGCGTCGCTTCTTACGGCAACTGTTTCGGCGTCCCCAACCTTGGCGGCGAGGTGAAGTTCGAGCCCTGCTACTCCGGCAATCCGCTGGTGAACGCGTTCGCTCTCGGCCTGGTTCGCCGCGACCAGATCTTTTACGGACGCGCATCGGGCGAAGGAAATCCCGTAATTTATGTAGGCTCCAAGACCGGACGCGACGGCATCCACGGCGCCACCATGGCGAGCGAGGAGTTCAGCGAAGGCTCGGAAGCGAAGCGGCCCAACGTTCAAGTCGGAGATCCATTCCTCGAGAAACTGCTGCTCGAAGCCTGCCTGGAAGCCATGCAAACCGGCGCCATCGTCGGCATTCAAGATATGGGCGCCGCCGGGCTGACCTGCTCGACCTGCGAGATGGGCGCGCGTGGCGGCACCGGAATCGAAATCGAACTCGACCGCGTCCCGCAACGCGAAACCGGCATGACCCCGTACGAGATCATGCTCAGCGAGTCGCAAGAGCGCATGTTGCTGGTCGCGCAGAGAGGCCGCGAACAAGAAGTCTTCCGCATCTTCCAGAAGTGGGGACTGGATGCGGTGGAAATCGGCCGGGTCACCTCCGACGCGAAGATGCGCGTGCTCGAACACGGCGAGGTCGTCGCCGAAATTCCGAACGCCGCCCTCACCGATGACGCGCCGGTGTACAAGCGTCCGCTGGCGCGCTGGGAGCCGCCGGTCGAGCGGGAAATGCCGGAGCATATCCGCCTCTCCGAAAGCGGAGACTTCTCGGCCCAGCTCAAGCGTTTGCTCGCGAGCCCCAACATTTGTTCGAAGCGCTGGGTCTGGCAGCAGTATGACCACATGGTGCAGACCAACACGGTCGAAGCGCCCGGAGCGGGCGATGCTGGCGTCATCCGCATCAAGGGCTCCAAGCGTGGACTGGCCATGGCGCTCGACGGCAACGGCCGCTGGTGCTATCTCGATCCTCGTCTGGGCGCCATGCACGCCGTCGCCGAAGCTGCGCGCAAAGTGGCTTGCGCCGGAGCGACTCCGATTGGCGCCACCAACTGCCTCAACTTCGGCAACCCCGAAAAGCCGCACATCATGTGGCAGTTTTCGCAGGTGATTGACGGCATCACCAAAGCCTGCGAGGAACTTGATACGCCGATTACCGGCGGCAATGTCAGCTTCTACAACGAAACTCTCGGCGAGGGAATTTATCCGACTCCGGTGATCGGAGTGGTGGGTCTTCTCGAAGACGTCCACAAAACGACGAAAATGCACTTCGCGCCGCAGGGACGAGAAACCGGAAGAAAGATCATCCTGCTGCGCGCCAATGAAGCGGGCGACGCCGTCGATGCCCAGTTGGAGTTTGGGTCGTCCGAGTACGCAAAAGAGATTCTCGGAGCTGTGTGGGGCTATCCGCCGGACCTGGATCTCGAGAAAGAAGCCACGCTGCAACGCGCTCTGGTGGCCATAATTCAGGCGGGCCTGGTCGAGTCGGCTCACGACTGCGCCGATGGCGGGTTAGCCGTGGCGCTGGTGGAGTCGGCGCTGCCAGCGCGGAGTCGGCCTGAGCGTCAGATTGCCCAGGCCGCAAACAGCGCTTGAGTTCCTGCTGTTCGCGGAAGACGCCAGCCGGGTCGTACTAAGCTGCGACCCAATCCACTTGCCGCGAATCCAACAAGTAGCGGAAGAGTACGGCGTCTTCGCCGATGTGTTGGGCGAAACGGGGTCGGACAGGGTTGAGATCACAGTGGATGGGCAGCTCGTGATTTCCGCGAGCGTCGCCGAGTTGCGCGAAGCGTATGAGGGCGCGCTGGAGAGGGCGTTGCGGACGGAGCCGAGCGTTGCGGCGGACTGACAGGCTCACGCAGGGACGGCCGCCCTCGGCCGTCCAGGGCGAGCGAAAGCTCGCCAGAGGTTTTGGCTCGAACTGTGAGTAGCCGGGCTTCGCCCGGCTGGACGGCCGAGGGCGGCCGTCCCTACGTGAGCTAGGTTAATTGAAGCTAAATGCTGACTTCCGACAAATTTCGCGATGAATGCGGCGTAGTCGCCATCCACGCCCATCCCGAGGCGGAGAAGCTCGCCTATCTCGGACTCCACGCCCTGCAGCATCGCGGACAGGAATCGGCGGGCATCGTCACCTCCGACGGCGAGCGCCTGCGCCAGCACAAGGCCATGGGACTGGTCGCCGATATCTTCGGCCATGAAGTGCTGGCTTCTCTGCGCGGTGTTCTCGCCATCGGCCACACCCGATATTCGACCGCTGGCGATTCCGCCCTGCTGAACGCCCAGCCCATCATGGTGCAGTCCAATAAGGGCACGATCGCGATTGCTCATAATGGCAACCTGGTCAACGCGCTGGCGATTCGCGCCAAGCTGGAGGGCCAGGGCTCGATCTTCCAAACCAACAGCGACACGGAAGTGCTGGTTCACCTGATTGCGCTCTCCCGCGAGCAGACCCTGCCCGATGCCATCGCCGACGCCCTGCGCCGCGTGGAAGGCGCCTTTTCGCTGGTCATGCTCAGCCGCGACCGCATCTTCGCCGCCCGCGATCCGCGCGGCTTCCGCCCGCTGGCCATGGGCCGCATCCCGGCTCTGACCAGCGAGAAAAAAGACACCATCGTTTTTGCCTCCGAAACCTGCGCTTTTGATTTGCTCGGCGCCACCTACGAACGCGACGTCAAACCCGGCGAACTGGTCATCGTTGGGCCCGAAGGCGTCAGCTCGCGTTTTTACTCCCCGTCTCCGGCGCTGTCGAGCTGCATTTTTGAGCACGTTTATTTTTCGCGTCCCGACAGTCTGGTGTTTGGCCGCTCCGTCGATCAAAGCCGCGACGCCATGGGACGCCAGCTCGCGCGCGAAGCTCCGGTGGACGCCGACATCGTCGTTCCCGTCCCCGATTCCGGCAATACCGCGGCCATCGGATACGCCGCCGAAAGTGGCATCCCTTTTCGCCTTGGCCTCATCCGCAACCATTACATCGGACGTACTTTCATCGAGCCGCAACAGTCGGTCCGCGACTTCGGCGTGAAGCTGAAGCTGAACGCCGTTCGCAGCCTGATCGAGGGCAAACGAGTGATTCTGGTCGACGACTCCATCGTGCGCGGCACCACCAGCAAGAAGATCGTCCGCATGATTCGTAACGCCGGCGCGAAGGAAGTCCACATGCGGATTTCCTGCCCGCCGACCATCTCGCCCTGCTTCTACGGAGTGGATACGCCGTCAAAGAAAGAACTCATCGCCGCCAACAAGTCAATCGACGAGATACGCACATACATTGTCGCCGACTCACTCGCCTATCTCTCGCTGGAAGGTCTGAAGAAAGCCTGCGCGGACGGCGAAAAAACCACTTACTGCTCCGCCTGCTATACGGGAAAGTACCCCACCAAGGTGGACGTGGAAGAGATCCTCCCAGCGGGCGCCTCGCGATAGCCGGCGCTAATTGCAAACTCAGGCAACCGGGCAGTTTTGAGGAGGCACGAAATGAACCGGCGAGCAATGCTCGTTGCACTCGTACTGGTCCCGTTCTTGTCACTGCAAGCCCAGCAAGCACGATCCACCGACCAATGGAAGGACTTCGAATTTCTGTTTGGCGAGTGGACATGGGTCGGAGGAGGGAAGCCAGGACAGGGAAACGGTATGTCCACCTTCCGGCCTGAATTGGATGGAACGGTGCTGGTCCGAAAAACCCATCTGGACTATCCGGCGACGAAGGAGCGGGCTGCTTTCGGCCATGACGATCTTATATACGTGTACCACGATCCCCAGGACAAGTCGTTGCGGTCCATTTTCTTTGACGGCGAGGGGCACGTCATCCGCTACGCGGTAACGGTGGCGTCCGATGGCAATTCCATCGAGTTTTTGAGCGAGGCAGCGCCCGGCGGCACAAGATGCCGCATGACCTACGCTCGAGCTGGCGCGGATTCCGTCACGGAAAAATTTGAGATTGCCCCGCCGGGCAAGCCGAACGACTTCGCAACCTATGTAGAGTTCATGGCCAAGAGAGTCGGCAGGTAAGACCAAGATGCTAAGCGGCGATCGATAGCCTGCTCGGCTTTTCAGGGAATTAGCTCTCCCTTTTCTTCCTTTGATGGGTGCAAGGACTTCCTCCGAATGGTATTCTTTTCGGGCGCGCGACCTCGCGCCGGTCGCACTTTTCTTGATGACGAAAGCGTCTTCAATTTTCGGATCGAGGCCTCACCTGGGTCCTTTTGAGCAGCAGTTGCTGCAGGAGTTGTGGTCGCATGGCAGCGCCACGGTTCGCGAACTGCTTGCGGATGGCAAGATCCATCAGGCCTACACCACGGTGATGACGACCGTGGACCGTCTCTACAAGAAGGGCTTGCTCGACCGCGTCGCCGAAGGCAGGGCGTTCCGCTACACTCCGCGCCACGCACCCGAAGAACTGCAACGGGCCACAGCGCTGGAGAGCATCCGGCAATTGCTGGGATCGGGCGACGCTTCGGCGCTGCCTCTCTCGTATTTGGTGGAGGCGCTCAGCGCGCATGACGCGCAACTGCTGGATGAGCTGCAACTCCTGGTTGAGCGCAAACGCCGCGAACTCCAGAGTCGCAAAACCAAGAGCCGGGAGCAACGCTGATGTTTGCGCTGCGCGGAATCGCCGTCTCGCTTGCGTTCTTCGTTCTGTCCTACTGTCTGTTCTCCGCGCTGGTGGCCGTGGCATGGCGCCCGCTGAAGTTGCTGCATGTGACGGAAGAGACCCTGGCCGGTTTGCTCTTCGCGTTGCGTATTCTCCCGCTAGTGGCTTCCGTTGTCATTACATTCGCTTTCGTCGTGCCGTCGTTTCAGTTGCTGGAACCTCGTTCGATGAATATTGATGAGGGCATCGGCGCGATGCCGCTCGCGTTCGGCGTTTGCGCTCTCTTGCTGATTGCCTGCGGCTGCTTCCGGGTGATCACCGCCCAGACCAGAACTTCTCGCGTGGTGGCGCGCTGGCTGGAAGGCGCGCATCCTCTGAATGTGAATGCCGCAGCCATGAACGAAGCCCAGACGGTGACGTTCCGCTCCAGACGCGAAGCTCCGCCACTCACGCTGGTCGGTGTCCGGAATCCTAGAGTGCTGGTTTCAGAATCCACGGTTGCGCTTCTGAGCCATGACGAACTGCACATCGCAGTCAAGCATGAAATTGCGCACATGCGGTCTCGCGACAACTTAAAGAAGCTCGTCTTCCATTTTTGTCCGTTCCCCGGCATGGCCACGCTGGAAAGTGCCTGGTCCCAAGCGGCAGAAATGGCCGCCGATGATGCGGCCGTTTCGAATCTGGACGACGCCGTCGACCTAGCCGCGGCCCTGGTCAAGCTTTCCCGCCTGGTTCCCGTCGAAGCCGCTCCGATCTGCACCGTGGGTTTCGTCACCGGTTCCATCAGCGCGCGCGTCGCGCGCCTGCTTGCCTGGAATGAAGCCGGCAAAGCTCAACCCATGCGAATCCGCCCGTGGCACGCCATTCCTCCCGCCCTTGTGCTTCTGTCGTGCGTCTTCGCCACCTACGGTCCCGCTCTCGCGCTGACGCATGACGTCACAGAATGGCTTGTCCGCTAACAGGCTGCGGGAAACTCCGGCTTCGTATCAGGGCGTTGCTTCCGCGATGCCGACAGCCCTTTGACGCCGAGAGCCCTTTCAGGGGCTGCCATTCGTGCTGCGCAGAGTGTTTGGTCCTCTCGCCACGCTTTCGATCCCACTATCGCTGGTAGTAACTGGCGCGTCCCGCTACTCTCGGTGAACGAGTCTGCTTCGCCGCGGAGGCCGTCTTCTCTTAACAATGTTGAACCGCGGCGACGTCTTGTTCACTGGATGGTTCTTTCATGCTCGCCTGGTTCATGCTCTCTTGGTTTTCGCGCTCCGAAACACGCAGATCGAGTTCGCTGATCTGCGCCGTTTGTCTCCTGATCCTCGCCTCCGTTCCTTCGCTCCTGCGCGCGCAGAATCCGAACGGCGCGCTTCGCGGAGAGGTTCAAGACGCAAGCGCGGCGCGAGTGGCGGGGGCTCGGGTCGTCGTGCAATCTACCGGGTCTTCCATCACCCGCGAGGCGATGGCAAATGACCGGGGAGAATTCCGCATTGAGGGCCTGCTGCCCGGCTCTTATCGTGTCACCGTAACCGCCAAAGGTTTTGCCGACGCTACCGCCGATGTAGATGTCGAAGTCAGTGTGGTGCGCGATATCGCCGTCACGCTCAAACCGGAAAGCGGTCGCGAGACTTTGAACGTGCAAGGGACTGCTTCCTCGATCACGACTCAGTCGATTGACACGGCGAGCGCTGTGCATCAGGGCGTGGTCGGCGCTCGCGACCTCGAATCTCTTCCGCTCCCGGCACGCAGTTTCGCGAACATCGCTTACCTCGTGCCCGGAACCGAACCGGTCGAGCCTTCCGATCCCACGAAAGCGCGCATCACCGCCGTCTCCACCGGAGGAAGCTCCGGCTTGAACAACGAACTCTCGGTCGACGGCGCCGACAACTCCGACGACTGGATCGGCGGCTTCCTGCAAAACTTCTCGCCCGATGCCATTCAGGAATTTGCCGTCCGTACCTCGAATGAAGACGCCGACACCGGCTGGACCACGGCCGGGTCCGTCGTCATCACCACCAAGCACGGCACCAACGATTGGCACGGCGACGGGGCTTTCTACGAACGTGCGGCCCAGCTCAACGCCCGCTTCCCGATTGAGAATCCGGCGGAATCGTGCACCGACGGGGTTTGCGAGCACAATCCCAAGCAGCCATTCTCCCGCCAGAACTATGTCGCCACTCTCGGCGGTCCGCATCGCAAAAAACAAAGTGTGGTTCTTCACCTCATTCGAGCACGTGCATGAAAATGCCAGCATCGCCTACAGCCCAGCCAGCATTACGCAATTTAACGCGCTCGCGCAGTTGGCTTCGGAAGGTCTTATTGCTGGCATTCCTTCCATCGCCGTGCCCGCCACTGTCCCCATCCCTTTCCGCGACTACATCGGCTCGGTGCGTTTTGACTGGGCCGAATCTTCGAAGTCGCAATGGTTCCTGCGCACATCGGAAGACAGCTACCTGACGCACAATGCCCTGGTGCAGCAGGCAACCCTGCCCTCCACCGGATTGATCACGCACAACAATTACTGGAACACGGCGCTCAGCAATACTTATACTTTCAGTCCGACATGGCTCGGCACTTTGGTCCTCGACGCCAGCCTGTTGCATCTCACCCAGACGCGCAACTCGCGATCTCGGTTTTGCCCTGCAATTTCCTTTCAGCGTAACGGCGCTGACCGTCTCCGGCTTCGAAACGTTCGGCGACAACCAGTTCGCCACTCCCATCACTCTTTTCCCCGACCTGCGCAATCAGGAAAAATATCAGTTCCGCTACGACCTGAGCCACGTCGCGGGCAGTCATGCGCTCAAGTTCGGAGTCGACTTCATTCACGAACCGGTGCTCAGCGGCGCGTTTGCGGCGACGGCGGAGCAGTTCACCACCTACCCGTCCAATCCCGATTATTACGTCGCGAATCCTTCACAGTTTTATTACGTTCCTCCAAGCGCGCAGTGCAATCCCGGGCCGCCTCCTCCGGTCCCTCCAGCTACCACCGGCATCACTTGCACATATACACCCGCGGGCGACGGCAGCTTTTCGCAGAACGTTCAGCGTCTCGGGCTCTACGCCGAGGACTCCTGGCGCGTTTCACACCACCTCACGGTCAACTACGGCCTGCGCTATCAGACAACTTTCGGGCTCTTCACGGCTTCCGGAAAAAGCCAGGCCGCCAATACTTCCTTTCCGCTGCTGGCATCGTTGGGATACCCCGAAGCGGTTCCTCACGATGACCGCAAGCAATTCGGTCCCCGCCTCGGGATCGCGTACTCTCCCGGCGACAGCGAGAAAACCGTGATTCGCGCCGGCTTCGGCATGTACTATAACGACCTCGCGCAAAACGGCTGGGCCGCCGCGTTTCAAGCGGTGAACCCGAATTCCGTAGCGCCTCCTTCGCTCATCGATCCCAATTACAAAACGCCTTATGCCATCCACATTACAGGCGGAGTACAGCACGCCTTTGACGAACACTGGATGGTTAGCGCCGACTACATCCATGAGCAGGGCGACCACGGCTATCGCGCCTATCCATATCCCACGGCCACTGTCTTCCGGTCCGACAACCGCTCCAGTTACAACGCCCTGATGTTGCACTTGCAGGGCAATATGCGGCGCTTCAACCTGGTTGCGAACTACACGCTCTCCAAGGCTCAGACCTGGGGATGCCTGCTCGGCGAACTCTTTGACTACGTGAATGGCGTATGTGATCCACTGAACGCTTTCCGGCCCGGCGATTATGGCCCGTCCGGCGAAGACGTTCGTCATCGCTTTGTGCTCGCCGGTACGGTGCATGTCCCCGGCGGCTTCGAAGTGAGCAGCGTCGCCCAATTCGAGAGCGCCCGTCCCATCACCATCACTAACCTGGACAATACCGACCGCATTTATGTCAATGGACAGCCCACCAGCCTCGATGAATTCCGCGGCACGCCTTACATCCAGGTGGACCTGCGCGTCACGCGCCCGTTCAAGATCGGCGAGCGCTGGCAGATAAATCCGTTCGCGGAGTTCTTCAACCTCTTCAACCGCAATAATCCCGGCGCTAATTTTGCCGTCAATGTAGCTCAGTTGCCGGTTCCCGCGCCGCAGATGCAGCCAGATCCAGTCACCGGTATCACCAATGTCACCAGTATTTGCACGGTTGCAGACTGCTCGCAAACCGTGCCCATCACCAGCCTGAAGCAGCTCGAGATACCCGAGGGCGCTCTGGGAGATTTCTTCGGCCCCGGCACCACGGTTGGAATTCCATTCGCCGCCCAGCTCGGCGTGCGGGTAACATTCTAAGTAGAGACGGGGCATGCCCCGTCTCACTGCGCGGCGGAGACGCGGCAAGCCGCGTCTCTACAGGAGATTCGACAACTCGACGCGCTTAGCCACTCGTTGCTTTTCTCGCCATCGCCACCCGCGCGATCCCCTGCAAATCGTTCCTGATCTCAACCTCGTCCCAACTCAAGAGCAGACTCCGCACTCGATCGGCAATCGTCCCGCTGATTTCAAACACCAGCCATCCCCCCGGAGCGAGCGCCTCGCGCGCCTGCGGAATCATCCGCTCGATCACTTCCATCCCCGTCGGCCCCGCAAACACCGCATCCCGCGGCTCGAACTTGCGCACTTCGAGTTGCACCGAATCTTCTTCCGACTCGCCCACGTAGGGAGGATTCGAAACCACGATGTCGAATGACGCCGCCGGCAGTCCGCCGAGCAAGTCCGTCTCGTGAAATTCGATTCGCGATAGTAAGCTCGTGCCGTGCCGCATTGGCGCGAGCGATGTCCAGCGCTTCGGGCGAAATGTCCGTTGCGTGGATTGCCGCCGTCGGCAGCTCCTTCGCCAAAGCAAGTGCAATCGCTCCCGACCCCGTACCCACATCGACGATGCGTAGACCGTGTGGGGACGGGCGACTCCGCCCGTCCGGTTGCGCTAGCTTCGCCAGCTCCAGCACCGCTTCCACCACATGCTCCGTCTCCGGACGAGGAATCAACACCGCCGGCGACACGATGAAATCCAGCCCCCAAAATTCCTGATGCCCGGTAATGTACTGCGCCGGAACGCCGGTAGCACGCCGGGCGAGAGCCTCGTCACAGCGCAGCGAGATCCTCCGCCGTCAATTCCCGCTCAGGATGCGCATAGAGATACGCCCGGTCGCAATCAAGCGTGAACATGATGAGCAGTTCCGCATTCATCCTCGGGGAAGGAACTCGCGCCACCGTCAGAAATTCGACCGCCGCATCCAAAGCCTGGCGAAGTTGCACGTTTCTATTTCACCACAAGTCCCAAAAGGCCGATGTCAAAACCGGAGTCCGATTTTAGGCGGGCTTGCAATGCACCCTATAGATACGAAACTCGAATCGTCAAGGCGATGCCCTGATCCGCCCCCGGTCTTTCCGCAACGTGCTCTAATGGCGCCAGATTTTTTGGTGGCGGCTGCTGTCGCTGGCAGACGGGGTAAGCGTCTCTACATTTGTGTTGGGTGCGGTGACGGGCGCGACGGATGAGGCAATCGGAGTCGCCGTGGCGGGTTCGGGCTTGGAGCCAACTTCGTCGCCCCGGAAGTAACGGTCTTTGTTTTTGGCGGCGCCCATTTCCGGCATGGCGGTGTAGGGCTTCGAGTAGTCGTTATTGGCGTTCCAGAAAAGAAAGCCGATTCCGCCTTTTTGTTTCGCTACTTCGGTCTGAACTTCAACATACTGGGGAGAGTAAGTCTTCGTCCGCCAGGCAAAGGCTTGCAGCCAGGGGCGAATCACCACGCCGCTGTCTTTGGTGATGAGCTTGAATCGGTCCATGGACTCGCCGATGAAATGCTCGGGCGCGTCGCCAGGGTGAGCGATGCCGTCCATGCCGAAGAAGTGCGAGGGGTAGATCATGGGCGAGAGCACATCGCAGTGCTTGGCCATAGCCACGATGTCCTGCCCGGTGTGCGCAAGATCGACCGGACGCTGCCACGCCATAACTCCGAAGACGTCGAGCGAGAACAGAGCGCCGGTGGGATGGATCTCGGCATACGCGCGATCGAGGAAATTGGCGATCACTTCCGAGCGCTTCATCTCTGGATTCCGCCTGGGTTTTTGCAGGTCGTGGAAATCGCACTGGGAGCCGTGGCAGATGTTGACCGCAACCCCGCTGGTGGCGCGGGCGAATGCATAGGTCCTTCGCTCCGCTCAGGATGACAGCCAGTGTTCATTAGAGGTTCCTTCGCGGTCTGGTAGGTGAACAGCGGCATCTTTCTGGTCGCCCTCGGCGGGAAAGCGCACGTAGTCGAACTGCACTTCATCGACTCCAGCCTGGGCTACGAACTTGGCGAGCGCGATATCGTAGTCCTGGACCTTGGGGTTTGAGGGGTCGGTCCAGACGAGCTTGCCGTTTTCGCGCCAGGGTTGGCCGGTTCTACGGGACTTCACGGCTAGTTCCGGGTGGCTCGTGACCAGATGCTCATCGCGGAAGATGGCGATGCGCGCGATGGCGTGCATATTTTCGGAATGCAGGAAATGAATCAACTTGGGCAGGTCGGAAATATAGTGGCGCTGTCCGCTGGCCAAGGGGTGGTCGAAGGCGATGTTGACGATGCCGTCGCTATCCTTGATATCGAAGACGACCGCGTTGCCGCCAACTTCGCGCCAGTGGCGGATGATGCGCTCCCCATGATCGCTGCCCGCCATCACCCCGGTCAGATAAATGGCGCGGACTTCGAAATCTCTTGCAACTGTCACCGATTTCTCTACAATTGGCGATTCGAGAATTCCGGGGATTACGATCTGCTCTCCGGATTTTAGGAAGACCCCCTGCCGGTTATGGTTGGCGGCGCGGATGGCTTCGGCCACTTCGGCTGAGGTGAGGTATTTCGTCCGCTTCAGATATTTGCGGGCGACTGACGTGATGCTGTCTCCGCGCTGGGCGACGTAAAGATCGGCCCCGGGCGGCGCAATAACGGCCGCGATAACGGGGGCCGGGGACGCGGGCTTTTTGGTGGCGTCGGTTTTCGCCTGGACCAACTGCGCCGCGTGCGGATTTTGCACTGCGGACGCCCTTGGAAAAAGAAGGCCTAAGCTGGCCAGGGCCACTCGGAGCAGGAGGGCGGCAAGGCTCGCAATCGAGAGTCTAGCCGTTGAAAGTCTTACTACCGAAGGCTTAGCCGCTGAAAGTCGGGACAAGGATATTCTCCAGAGAGGAAATCTGTTTCTATTGTCCGCTGGCGGTAACCTGGACTGCCAGTTACGTCCGGCCAAGCGGGTTACTACATAGGGGACATGGGCGCAGGGTGGGTAGGCTGTTGCGGGAAAGTTCCCGCAGACTGCAAACTATTGCTCTTGCAGGAGCTGTGGGCAACCAGGTCTACCTGGCGGGAAGCGGGCTAGCCGCATCTAAGACGATGAGAAGTGGGGGAATTACGGGGCTTTTGGCGGATGGCGAACGGCTTGCACAGGAAGGTAGCGGGTAAGGGATTGCGGCCTTCCTCCCAAATGACAAAAACGAGCAGTTTCGGAGAAAACATGCAGTTCCCGGAAAGAAAACAGGGGCCCGAAAAGATGAGAACGAACCTTGCAACCGTGCTGGATCCGAACCGCCGTAGCAATGACGCTCGTGACTTTGAGGGCGCCTTGCGCCGGAAGATTGTGGGCCAGGATCAGGCGATCGAGAAGGTCGCGGAAATCTATCAGATGTTTCTCGCCGGGCTGAATGCTCCGGGCCGTCCGGTGGGCAATCTGCTGTTTCTGGGGCCGACGGGTTCGGGCAAGACACGAGTTGTGGAAGCGGTGGCCGAGTCTCTGTTCGGCGACGCTCGGGCCTGCATCAAGATCGATTGCGCCGAGTTCCAGCACTCCCACGAGATTGCCAAGCTGATCGGCTCGCCTCCGGGATACCTGGGACACCGCGAAACGCATCCGCTGCTGACGCAGGAAGCGCTCAATCAGTGGCACACGGAAAAACTGAAGCTGTCGATCCTGCTGTTCGATGAAATCGAAAAGGCCTCCGACTCGCTGTGGCAGTTGCTGCTCGGTATTTTGGACAAGGCGACGCTGACCCTGGGCGATAACCGGCGCGTGGACCTTTCGAGTTGCATCATCATCATGACCTCGAACCTGGGCGCCGTCGAGATGAACGGGTTGGTGGATGGCGGCTTGGGCTTTGCGCCGAAAGCGGTGCTGGTGGATAACTCACTCGACGATAAGATTAGCCGTTCGGCAGTGGACGCGGCGCGGCGCAAGTTTGCTCCCGAGTTCATGAACCGCATCGACAAAGTCGTCGTGTTCAAGACGCTGCGCTCCGACCACCTGCAGCAGATTTTGGAAATCGAACTGGGGATGGTGCAGCAACGGGTGCTGATGGCGGCGGGCGCCAACCAGTTCGTGTTCAACTGCACCCCGCAAGTGAAGAGCTTCCTGCTCGCGGAGGGCACCGATCCGAAGTATGGGGCGCGGCACCTGAAGCGGGCGATTGAACGGCATCTGGTGTTTCCGTTGGCGAACCTGGTGGCCACTGGACAGGTGAGGCTGGGAGACTTCGTCCGCGTCGATCTGCTGGGCGAGAGCAAGCTCACGTTTGTGAAAGAAGCGGAAGGCGCCATGGTGCCGGTGCTGCTCGAGCGCTACGGAGCGGCGGCGGCAATGCCGGCAGCGGCGACAGCCAGAGCGGCGCGTCCGGTGATACAACGAAAAGAGTTTGGCGCCGGATCGCTGAACGAGAATAAGTAAGTCAAGTTGGTGGTAGGTATGGGGACACCGCGCGCGGTGTCCCTTTTTGCAGTCTTTTTGTAACCGGAATCACCCCGGACCTGGACGCTCCACCCTCACTTTTGCATCAGGCAGTAGTTGCCAATCTGCTCGGCCGCGTCTGGTTTCGCTTGATCTCCCCGATACATCTCAACGTTCTTGCAATCGTACATCCCGTAGTTTTTGGGAAGTTCAACCATCAGGTAGCTACCGCTGGGCAGAGCTTTGCAGCCGCCCGCTCCCTGGTTGCACTGTAGTTCAAGGGTTTTCGCGTCCTTCTCAACGTGAACAATGACCACCCCTGTTACAACCTCCGAGCTTTTCACCTTGACCGGCGTTCTCTCCTGCACGAACGCTTGTTGGGTCGCCAGGATGACAAACGTCGCGGTCAACAAGGCAAACAGAGAAACTGTCCTTTTCATAAGTCCCCCACAATGCAAAGGCTTTCCAACTCCATCTATATTTTCCGCCTTGCGGCGGGACCCTGTCTGTGATCTCCGATCACCTGCCTGTGATCCAGGTCACAAGCAGAGGTATGGGAAAGCCAGGCCCCGCAACCCCTAAATCCATTCCCGGCACGTCTAACGGTGAAGCCGCATGGTAGGCTTTTGCCGAGCCTTCGGAGACGCTACGGTGATTGGCCGGGTTTTTAAAGCATTTCAATATCGCGATTTCCGTCTGATGTGGTTTGGCGCCTGCACCTCCAGCATCGGCACCTGGATGCAAATCGTGGCGCAGGGCTGGCTGGTCTACCGGCTCAGCCACTCCGCGTTCTTGCTGGCGCTGGATCAGTTTCTCGGCGGTATTCCCATCTTTCTGTTCTCGCTGATCGGCGGCGTCGTGGCCGATCGCGTCGAGCGCCGGAAAATTCTGCTCGGCTCCCAGTACGTGCAGATGGCTACCGCCGGGCTGCTCACCATTCTGGTGGCGACCGGTCTGGTACACGTCTGGCACATCCTCTGCCTTTCGTTCGTTTCCGGATTCGCCCAGGCCTTCGGCGGTCCCGCTTACCAGGCGCTGATTCCCACGCTGGTCGAGAGAGAAGACATGCCGAACGCGATCGCTTTGAATTCGATCCAGTTCAACGTGGCGGTCATGGTCGGGCCGGCGCTCGCCGGGCAGGCCTTAGCGAAGCTGGGGGAGAAGTGGTGCTTCGGGCTGAACGCGCTTTCCTTTCTCGCACCCATCGTGTCGCTGTCGATCATTCGCGCCCGCTTCCTGCCGCTCAAGGCCACGGAGTCGATGTTCACCAGCCTGAAGCAGGGCATTCAGTTCACCCGCAAGCAGAGTTCGATGGAAGCGCTGATTTTGCTGGCTTTCTGCATGACCTTTTTGAGCATGCCCATGCGCACCTACCTCCCGGTCTTCGTGAAAGACATCTTCCATCGTGGTCCGGAAACCTACGGTAATCTCCTCGCCCTCATGGGACTCGGTTCGATTTGCGGCTCGCTGGCCATCGCGACCGCGGGCAATATTAAAAAAAAGGGGCTCGTCGCTCTCGGCGCCCTCATCTGCCTGGGCGCTGGGATTTCCGGATTTGCCCTTTCCAAGTCGCTGCTGCTGAGCCAGACCTTCCTGGTACTGGTGGGCGCATCCATGATGGCGGTCTTTGCCACGGTAAATTCGCTGGTGCAGCTGATTACCACGAACGAAATGCGCGGGCGCGTGATGAGCGTCTACAATTTCGCATTCCGCGGCGGCATGCCGATGGGGAATCTATTGTCGGGATGGCTCGTCCCCATGTTTACGGCGCCGGTCGTGCTCAGCCTGAACGGATTCCTGCTGATTCTGCTCGCCCTATACTTCCTGCTGATCCAAAGGCGGATGGCTGCGCTTTGAGGAAAGCTCCTATAGGGACGGCCGCCCTCGGCCGTCCAAGCCGAGCACAGCGCGGCAGCTGCCAGTGCCCGCGGCAACTCTGGATTCGCCTGTTGTTTCACGGTGGTTCACCGGCCCTCCGGGGCCACCGGCGTTGACTGGAACGGCGAGTCCGTAGGCGCTTCGCGTTCTTCCGCGAATCTTCCGGCAATCGTCTAAACGGCACTCCTCTCCAAGATTCGGCTGTCGATGATCCACCTTCGAGATGCAGGGATGCAGGCAACGCCTATCGAGTTGCAATGCCGGTCATCATGCTTCCCGTACACGGTCACCGGGGTGGTCACAAAGGCTTCCCGCACTTGTGAAACTGCCCAGCCGACCCGAACTCCTCCGGGCGGGCGGTAGACGCTTGCCTTGAGCCTGAGTTTCATCTGGGTTCGCTCCTCATCACCGCCGCAATGCGGAACGAAGACCGCAGCGAATCGATGGTGGTATCGTAGACCGTCGCGCAGTTGCCGTGCCCAGTACCTACCAGTACCTAGTAGTCGGCGGCCAGTGCCGAGTGCTGTTTAATCGGTTTTTGGGCAGGGCGGGGCTTCAGCCGTGCTATTCAAAGCAATTCTAAAGAAACTTACGGCATCGCTAAAGCGATGCCCTGATACGAAACTCGAGTTTTTCGGCAACCTGTTTAGCCGCTGAGCCCCGGCCGGCGCAGCACTCAGCTATGAAGCCTTCGAGATGCGGGCACATTACACGGGAGCCGCGTCTCTAGGGGAAAGTCTGATGAAGATCGGCGTGCTTTTTTTTGGAGTATTGAAGGACGTGGTAGGACGATCGGGCGAGACGGTTGATCTGCCGGAAGGGGCGCGGGTGCGGGAACTACTCTTCTATTATGCGCGAGAGACTCCGCGGTTTGAAGCGATGGCGCCATCGCTGGCGATTTCGGTGAATCAGGAATATTCGGGAACGGACCGGGTGCTGCGAGAGGGCGATGAAGTGGGGCTGTTGCCACCGGTAAGCGGCGGGTCGGCGGAAGACGGCGGAGTCTCTGGTGGAGTGTGCGGCGAGGTCCAGATCGTCCGCGAGCGGATCGATACGGAGTCTGTGGTCGCGCGCTTGAAGCGGCCAGCGGATGGCGCGGCGGTGATTTTCGACGGCGTCGTGCGCGACAACACGCGTGGGCGGCGCACGCTCTATCTGGACTATGAAGCCTATGAAGCGATGGCCATGAAACAGATGGAATCTCTGGCGGCGGAGGCGCGGGCGCGTTTTGGGGTGCGAGCCGCATCGATCATCCACCGGCTGGGGCGGCTGGAGATTGGCGAGACCAGCGTGCTGATCGTGGTGGACGCGGCGCATCGGGACGCGGCCTTTGAGGCCTGCCGGTGGATCATTGACACGCTCAAGAAGACAGTGCCGATCTGGAAAAAAGAATACTTTGAAGATGGAGCGGTGTGGGCCGACGGTGAGGCGTTTCCCGAAGAAATTCGACGGCCTGAGACACAGCGGTAGAGCAGCTTGCATCCAAATGACTGACTCTCAAATGAAGCGAATCCAAAACAAGCTGCGAGCTGCGCGCTACCAGCTTCGAGCAAACGGTGCCAGGGTTGGCTCGTGGCTCGTAGCTCGTGGTTCGCAGCATTTGATCGTTTGCCTCTTATTCCTTTGCATCTTGAACCTTTGCATCAGCGCCGCTTTGATGGCGGAGGAGCCGGAAACCACGATCAAGGTCGACGTAAAGCTGGTTAACGTGTTCGTGACGGTGACCGACGGGCACGGGGCTCCGGTGGCCAACCTGCAAAAAGAAAATTTTGTGCTTAAAGAAGATGGCAAAGAGCAGAAGATCGCGATCTTCAGCCGGGAATCGGCGCTGCCGCTCTCGATTGTGCTGGCCGTGGATACGAGCCTGAGCACAAGAAAAGATCTGCCGCTCGAGCTCATCTCGGCGCGCAAGTTTGTACACGCGATTGTACGGCCGCAAGACGGACTGGCGGTGTACAAGTTCAGCGAAGAAGTGAGCCTAATGGTGCCCTTCACATCCGATTTGAAAAAGATCGACGCCGGCATTGACCGGGTGCGCAACGGCTCGGCGACGGCGCTTTACGATGCGATTTTTCTGGGATCACAGGCGCTGAGCCGGCGGCAGGGAAGAAAAGTGATGGTGGTGATCACCGACGGCGGAGACACGATGAGCCAGGTGAACTACAAGGAAGCGCTGCGCGCAGCCCAGGAGGCGGAGGCCATTATTTATAGCATCATCATCGTGCCCATTGAAGCGGACGCGGGACGAGATACGGGCGGCGAACACGCGCTGATTCAGATTTCATCGGACACGGGCGGGAAGTATTATTACGCCACCTCGCTGCCGCAACTCGACGACGCCTTCCGCCAGATCAGCGACGAACTGCGGACGCAGTATCTGCTGGCCTATTATCCCTCGCAGCGCTATTCGAATTCGGAATTCCGCCAACTGCGGGTGGATCTGGCGAATCCGCCCCCAGGCGGTCCCTATCAGCCGCACTACCGCGCGGGGTACTACACGCGGAAAGGGACGTTTTAAGGCCGCAGATACATAACGCGGATACACAATTCTGAAGTTTACCCCTACCAAAAACCATAGATTGGCCTCACTTTAGAGCCTCAAGCCGGTTCCTCATCTGCTTTGTAAGTATCGTGTTTACAATGCAATACAGGACATAATGTTAAATGAAGCTGTCTTGGATTGTAAATTGCTGTGAATGGTCACGGCTTCTGTTTCCTAGAGGAGAGAGATTATGGCTAAGGCTCGCGTTCTGTTTCGGAGTTTGTCCCTTCTGTTCGTGCTGGCGCTGCTGGCGGCGTTCGCGTTCGCCCAAGAAACTACGGGCGGCTTGCAGGGTACGGTGAGGGACCCAACCAGTGCGGTGGTATCGGGTGCGCACGTGGAGTTGACGGGTTCGTCGCTGGTCGGCAAGAAAGAAGCGGACAGCGACGGTGCCGGCTACTACCGTTTCGCCAACCTGCCCCCGGGTTCGTATACGCTCACGATTACTGCGAAGGGTTTCACAACCCTGAAACGCGAGGGTTTGATCATCGAAGTCGGCCACCTTCCCACGATCGACGTCAAGCTCGAAGTGGGCGCTAGCTCAACGGTGGTCGAGGTGAGTGGGGTTGCTCCCGTAATCGACGTGACCACCACCCGCACCGTGACGAACGTCACTGCAGATGTCATTCAGGAGGTTCCCCACGGGTATTCCTTCCAGTCCGCGATTCAGTTTGCTCCCGGGGCGCGCAACGAACCTCTGGCGGGGGGCCAGGTAGGACCTAACGCCGCCCTAGGCACCGGGACCGGCGGGCAATCTCCGGGTAGCAGCAGCAACGGGGGTGCTTTTGGTTTCTCTATTGGCGGCGGCGCCGATTCCGAAAACGCTTACCTGGTGGAAGGGCAGGAGACGGCGGACGCCATCGGCGGCTTCTCCCATACCAATGTGCCCTTTGCTTTCATCCAGGAAATGCAGGTGAAGAGTTCGGGCATTGAAGCCGAATATGGCGGAGCAATGGGTGGCGTGATCAACGTGGTCATGGAGAAAGGCGGCAACAGTTACCACGGATCGGTCTTTGCCCAGGCTGAGAGGGGCGGGTGGGACGGTTCGCCAAACCAGTATCTAAGGTACGACCCACAGTTTACCGGTCCGGCCACTCCCACTCTCGATGCTACTAACCAAGTATACCAGCCTAAGAGGGATAGGCTGTCGGATCTTTTCCCCGGTTTCACAATCGGCGGTCCATTCATAAAGGATAAGCTGTGGTTCTTCGCGTCGTTCAATCCCGAGTTCAGACAGATCGAACGCACCGTGAATTGGGCTTTTCCCGGCTCGGTCGCTTCGGGCCTTCCACCGGAGACGGGTCTGACGCCGTTCAGCCGCAACCAGCAGACCTACTACACGAACGCTCGAATTGATTGGGCCGCGAGCCAGAAGATTCGCGTGTTCGGTTCCTGGCTCTACCAGTTTCAGCGGGAGAGCGGCCAGGGTTTGCCTCCCGCTGACTCCACTACCGGGCTATACAACGCCGGTTCCACGAGTCCTCTTTCCGTATTCGGGCACGAACTCGGATACGCTGCACCTAATGTAACCACTAACACTGGGCTGGATTACACCATCACACCCCACTTGGTAGGAACTTTCCGTTGGGGGTACACGTTCCAGAACTATCATGACTTCGGCTTTCCAACTGGCGGTGCTTTTGATGACTTCGGCGTCAGCGGTGTAGGAGCGCTCGATAACACCGGCGTTCCGATACCGGCCACCTCCCAGCTGTCCCAGACGAGCGGCTTTGCCACCGCCGCCAACAATATCAACAACACGATTTTCAATGTCATGCGTCGCAACCAGATCGACGGGGACGTTGCCTGGTTCAAGAGCGGATGGAAGGGCACGCACAATTTCAAGTTCGGCTACCAGCTCATGCGGCTTACCAATCAAATTAACCAGCGCTACAACGAGCCGGCTGTGTTCGTGTATCCCGGCGCTGGACAGTACATACCCCAGGACACTGCAAACTGGTCGCTCACTTGCCCATCCTTCATAACGCTCTACGGGGGCTGCGCCGGGCAATATGGCTACGTCTACCTTCAAGACTACGGCTCCAACGGCACCGCAACCAGCATGAACCATGCCTTTTTTGTTCAGGATGCCTGGACGATTGGCCACGGTGTCACGATCAACGCTGGGATTCGTTTTGAACACGAATACCTGCCTGGCGAAAATCAGCCGGCAGGCGGGATTGGCAAACCCATCTCGTTCGGTTGGGGTAGCAAGGTCGCTCCCCGAATAGGAGCTGCCTGGGATGTGTTTCGAAACGGCCAGTGGAAGGTATTCGGCAGCTACGGTAGGTTCTATGACATTATGAAGCTGAATTTGGCCATCAGCTCGTTCGGCGGCCAGTTCTGGAACAATTGCTACTATGCTCTGGACACCCAGAATCTATCCTCCATCGTTCCCCTCTACGACAGCTCTAACCATTACTGCTCGGGCAGCGATTCATCGATCCCGGGAAACTTCGGCTCAGGAGGAGCGCCTGCGGGGCTTACCTTCATACAAAACGTTAACTTCCGCGAATGGCCCACCACGTGTTCGACGTGCACCACCACAGAAGAGGGAGTTGCACCGAACCTGAAGCCTTACACGCAACACGAGAGCGTTTTTGGCGTCGACCATCAGCTTGCCAGAAACGTGGCCTTCGAAGCCCGCTGGGACCGCCGCCGTCTCGACGATGCCATTGAAGACTCCTCTCTTTATAACCCAAATATTGGCGAGACCTTTGTGATCGTCAACCCTGGAAAGGGAGTCAACGAGACGTTCGACGGTTTCTATAGGTTCCTGTCCGGGGGGACCGGCAGCGGATGCGGTGTGACCTACGCTTGCCCGCCGAACCAACAGCCGGCGTCGCGCAAGTATGACAGTGTGGAATTTCGGTTGACCAAGTCAACCAGCCAGCACTGGGCGGGCATGTTCTCCTATACCTACAGCAAATTCCGCGGCAACTACAGCGGCTTGACCAACAGCGACATCTCGGACGGCGGCGGCGGCCGGAACGCGCCGAATAACAGCCGCGCGTTCGACGAGCCCTACATGTCGTACAGCGCTAACGGCACTCCCGACAACGGACCACTTTCGACCGACCGGCCGAGCGTCTTTAAGGGCTACGGCTACTACACGCTGCCGTGGCTGCGCAAGTTCGCCACGGACTTTGGTATCTTCCAGTATGTGTACCAGGGATCGCCCGTAAGCACCTTCCTGGATGTAGGACTGTCCTCGCCCCTGCCAACCAACTATGGGGCGCCGAACGCGGAGGGGGGTGCATTCAATCAATATCCGGTGGGCTGGGGGAATTTTGTGAATGCCTCGCAGTCCCCAGATGGCACAATCAACGTCGGCGCTCCCTACGCACGGCGCACACCCTGGTTCACGCAATCTGACCTGCAGTTGACACAACACTACAAGTTCAGGGAGAACAAGGAACTCAGCTTCTCGATGACGGTTCCCAACGCGCTTAATCAGCATGCCACCGTCGCATACTGGGAGAGCATGGATTCGAGCTTCTACCCGCAATGGATAGGGCCGAGTACTGCCGCGTGTGGCGGGTCGTGCTTTCTCCTTAACAGCGCCGCCTTTTATACGGCGGTAGAACACCCGTACAACTGGACGGCGCTGCTCAACCAAGCGCCGCAGGGAACTCCTTCTGGGAATCACCTGGTCCTCAATAGCCTGTATGGCCAGCCTCTGTATTTTCAGCGTAGCCGAAACCTATATATGTCTTTGAAGGTCACCTTCTAACCACCGTTGTAGTGAGTTCTTCGA
>CAVRYC010000018.1:0-58438 GCA_963725245.1 uncultured Acidobacteriaceae bacterium
AGGAGGCTAGGGCCAGCGAGAGTATGGCGGCTAGTAGGGCGGACTTTGTAAGTTTGGTCAAAACGCTCCTTAGCAATGGAACCCACCGAACCACATACAAAAGTCAGCGAATTCCCACGAAATCCTTGATCAGAAAGACGGCTATCCCCGCGTTGAGCACGAAGACTATTCGGAAAACTAGTGTCGTCAACCTCCATCGTGCGACGACAAGAATGCTGGCAACGATTATCCACAATAGTTCAAGCCACGATGACGCGGCTGCCACTCCCCACGCTCCTTCACGCCAGTCCGTATGGTAGGAAGAATTGGCGAAGACAAGAGTAGCACCGACGAACGTGATCGCAATCGTGATGCCCGCAACGGTGACGTTCCTTACAAAGTCCTTTACTGCGTAACCCATGGTCGTTTCTCGGAACTGGCCGCCTCACTGTGCGTGGAGCTCCTGGAGCACGTGCTGGCGGCGGACTTTGATTTTGCTCTCGTCCTTGCGGGCCTGCGCGAGATCGTAGGCAAGCTGCATCCGTAGCCAGGTTTCGGGCGTGCTGCCAAAGGCCTTCGAGAGGCGGATAGCCATCTCGGGGCTGATGCCCGACTTGCCGTGAATGACGTTGTTGAGCGTTTGCCGGCTGACGCCAAGAACCTCCGCTCCCTCGGTGACGGACAGGCCCAAAGGCTCAAGACAGCGCTTCCCACAATACGTCCCGGGTGTGCGGGATTCTTCATCGGCATGGCGTCTCCTTACTTTTTGCCTCAGTGGTAGTCGATCAGTTCAACGTCAAATGCATCGGCACCCTCGAACCGAAAAACGATGCGCCAGTTCGCCCGTACGGTTACAGACCAGAAACCCTTCAAGCCGCCTTTGAGAGGATGAAGGCGATAACCGGGAAGATTAAGCTCTGCGCGGTCATGGCGTCATCAAGAAGAGTCAGGATTTCTTGAACCGTATCCTAAGGTCGGGCCGTATTCCGCTGCGATCGTCCCGCTCGTAAAGCCGTTTGAGGCCGCGATGCTTAAAACTCCTGATCATTAAGGATACACTGTAAAGTGTACATTGTCACTTGTCGCAGGTCCATGCGATACGCAACCTACACCACCTGCCCCGCAGCCTGCTCCAGCCGCGCGATCTCCGCCATGATCGCGGCCGCTTCCTCTTCGAGCGAGGCGCGCATGGATTGATAGTCCGCGTCCGGCACCTTGCCGGCCTTGTATTCGAAATTCAGATCGCGCAGGTTCTCGTAGACCGCTTCCTTGCGCTCGCGGAGATAGCCGAGGCGCGTTTTTTCTTCTCCGGCGTAGACTTCGCCGGGGAAGAAGAAAACGTAGTAGAGACAGGCGAGCGTAAAGACGGCGCAGACGAAAAAGGGTCATCGGGCAGCGGTCTCCTTACGGCCCGAACGGGTCCTTTATCCCGACTCGCGGCTTTTCGCGGACAGGAGTGTCCGCGCCACACTTGCCACAATGCCACACTTGATCGTCATAAGTCGGTCTCCTTGCGGGCCTTCCGGCGGAACTCGTCGAGTTCGCTGCCGCGCGGGATGGTGATGCCGTCGGCTAGGGCCGGTTCGGGACGATTCTTCCACGAGCGCACGACATAAACGACGAAAGCGATGCCGAGCGCCAACGCGACGAAGGGCATGATCCAGGCCACGCGATTGAAGCCGGTGGCGGTGGGCGCGGCGATCACGGTCGGTCCGTATTCCTGCACGAAGCCTTGCAGGATGAGGTCGTCATTATTACTGCCGCCTTTGTCGAGCGCGGCCTGCAGTTCGTTGCGCATCTTGTCGGAGGACTGGCAGCCGACGTGATTGCATTCCAGCAACACCTGGCCGCATCCGCAGGTGCACATCATGCGATGGCCCAGGTCTTTGAAGCGCGCGGAATCGTCGCCGGCGCCCATGAAGAAGAAGCACCGCGAGCGGTGAGGATGAGCGGCCTGCAAGCCAGCGGCGGACGGATCTCCGAGCTTGCGGCAAACGGCAGGCTGCCTTACGCTGTCGCTCAGGCATGGACGGCGCTGAAGTCCGCGTGCCCCCACTACAGATCCACACAGTCAGAATCCGCGCCCTTCCGAAGTCGGAGGATTTCATCTCAGTCACCTGCTCCCACCTGCGCCGGAGCGCGAACCGGCACGGTTGCGGCCACCTGGACGGCGGCGGCATTCGGCACGAGGGCGACGATGGTGCCGAAGACCATGATGATCAGGCCGATCCAAATCCAGGGCACCAGCGGATTCAAGTGCGCTTTAATGATGGGCCGTCCGGTGGTCTCGTTCTTGCCTTCATAGACGAGATAGACGTCGGTCACCAGAAAGAAATCTTCGCGGAAGCTGGGGTAAATGCGCGGCAGCGTCTGCGGCTGTTGGCTGGCTTTATAGAAGCGGCGCTCGGGATACATGGTCGTAATCTGCTTGCCGCCGCGGAACACGTTGATGATCGCCCACTCGTTGGCGTAGTTGGGATTGTCGTCCTGCGTGTAGGACTGGCAGACCAGAGTGTAGGGGCCGATGTTGATTTTGTCGCCGAAGCCCATTTCTTTTTCAACTTCTTTATTGAAAGGCGTGCCGAGGATCCCAATGACGACCAGCGCCACGCCGAAGTGGACGATGTAGCCGCCGTAGCGGCGCGTATTTCGGTGGTACAGGTGAACCATGGCGGCGAACAAATTCTGCTGGCTCTTGCCGGCGATGACGCGGCCTCCGCGGAGGAACTCGGAAATGACGGTAAAGATCACCAGCGCCGAGAGAACGGCGGCCATGGTGGCGTAGAAATAAGAAGGATCTTCCCAGGGACGGACGCCGAACAAGATCATCATGCCGCCGATGGCGAGCGAGCCAATCGCGGGGAACAGGAAATTCCGCTTGAGGCTTTCGACGGAAGTCTTACGCCAGGCCAGCAGCGGTCCGACCGCGGTGAGCAGCAGGAGCAGCAAGGCAACCGGGACCGCGACGCGATTGAAAAACGGCGGCCCGACCGTGACTTTGTGTCCTTGAACGAATTCCGACAGGATGGGGAAAAACGTGCCCCACAGTATGGTGAAGCAGACGACCAGCAAGAGGAGATTGTTGAACAGGAAACTGGATTCGCGCGAAACCAGCGATTCCAGCTTGTGCTCGCTCTTGAGGTGCGACCGGTTCGCGATCAGGAAAAAGGTGCAGACCGCCAGGGTCAATCCGATGAAGACCAGGAACCAGGTGCCGATCGAGGACTGCGCGAAGGCGTGCACCGAACTGATCACACCCGAACGCGTGAGGAACGTCCCGAGCATCGAGAGCAGGAAGGTCGCGAAGATGAGCGACATGTTCCAGACTTTCAACATGCCGCGTTTTTCCTGCATCATGACGGAATGCAGAAACGCGGTGCCGGTGAGCCAGGGCATGAGCGAGGCATTTTCCACCGGGTCCCATCCCCAGTAGCCGCCCCATCCGAGCACCGCGTAAGCCCAGTGCGCGCCGAGAAAAACGCCGATGGTGAGGAAGCACCAGGTCACCATGGTCCAGCGGCGGGTGATCTGAATCCATTTTTCGCCGGGATACTTCATGATGAGCGCGCCCAGCGCGAAGGCGAAGGGAACGGTGAAGCCGACGTATCCCAGGTAGAGCATCGGCGGATGGATGACCATCTCGGGATACTGCAGCAGAGGATTCAGCCCGGTGCCATCCGCGGGGAGCGAGCCCTGCATGATGGCGAACGGGTGCGCCGCAAAATTCAGAATCAGCAGAAAGAAAACCTGCACCGAGGCGATGATCACCGAAGCGTACGCGAACAGCCGCTGATCGGTCTTGTAGCGCAAGCGGAGAACGAATCCGTAGCCGGCCAGCAGCAGCGACCAGAACAGCAGCGAGCCTTCCTGACCGGACCACAGCACGGCGAACTTATAGGCGGCGGGCAAGTCGCGGTTGCTGTGATGGAAGATGTAGGCGATGGAGAAGTCGTCGTTGAACGCGGCCAGCACGAGAACGATGCCAGCCAGCAGCACCGCGGCGAAAGTGGCGATTCCGGCGCGGCGGGCGGTCTCGCCGAGACGAGCCGAAGCGGCATCCTGGCTGAACAATGCCAAGAAGCCTGCCAGGAAACAATACGCACTCAGGCCGAGCGCCAGCAGCAGCGCAAAGCTTCCGATTTGAGACATCGCAGAAAACCCCACAGTACCTATTTAGTGTATTTTTTCAGAGAAGCGGGTGGTATGCAAACCGCGGGACGCTCGGAGGTTCAATTTTTTCAGGAATGAACATACGCCGGAGGCGCGTGGGGCGCCGCTTGCGACCCGTCATTTACTTCGACTTCTCCAGCGGAAAGCCCTTTTCGCGCCAATCGCGAATTCCGCCATCCATGGAAATGACATTGGTGTATCCCATTTTTTGCAGGTTATCGGCGGCCAGCGCGGAGCGGAAGCCGCCGCCGCAGTAGAGCACGAGTTCAGTCTGCAAGTCGGGATACTTGCCCTCGATGTCGCGCTCGATGATGCCCTTGCCCAGGTGGACGGCTCCGGGCAGGTGGTCGGCGTCGAATTCGCGGTCTTCGCGGACGTCGACGAGAACGAATTTGTCGCCGCGATCGAGCCGCGCCTTGACTTCGTCAACGTTGGTTTCGCGGACGCGCTGCTTGGCGTCGTTGACAATCTTCAGAAAGCGCGCGTGGATGCTGATGCGCCATGGTCGCTCGCCTCCCCACTGATCGGATTCGTATTACTCCTGAGAATGATAGCAGGCAGCTGGGCTGCGAGCTTCGAGCTCGACCCGATGCCCCGCAGTTCGTGGCTCGCAGCTCGAAGCTTATCCGGCGCCAAAGACAAGCGATTCCAGATAAAATCGACCAACGCTCTATGACGCTCATCCTTCGCCAGTCTCGCATTCACTCCTACGGTTGCTACACCACGCGGCCGATTCGCAAAGGGACGCTGATCGTGGAATACGTGGGCGAGCACCTCACCTACGAACAGGCCGACGATCTTTACGACGACTTTCAGAACACGTATTTATTCGGCCTGGACGGTGGCAAGCGCATCATTGACGGCTACGGCGTGGCCGCCTTCGTCAATCATTCCTGCAAACCGAACTGCGAGACCGATCAGATTCGCGGCAAGATGTGGATCATCGCGCTGCGCGATATTGCGGCCGGAGAAGAATTGACCTACGACTACAACCTCTACGATGGCGAGGATGACGCGCCGTGTTTATGCGGGGCGGCGCGCTGCCGGGGAAGTCTGTATTCGGCGACGCACCTGCGCAAGCTCGCCAAGAAGCGCGCCAAGGCTGTGGCGGCTGCGGCCTCGTAAGCCTGGCCGGTGAGAGAGACGCAACATTTTCCGATGCTACAATTGTTCCTTCCGATTGCCGTTCTGATTGCTGTTCTGATCGCGTTCGCGACTCTGGAGTCATGCCTTGAACCGTGCTTCCGCCGGCCTCGAAACCATCATCGCCAAAGCTCTTCATCGCGCGCCGGCGGGCGAGAGCGCGTTGCTGGCCTGGCCTGTCGCGTGTGGCAGCGCGGTGGCCGAGCGGACTCGGGCGCTGAGTTTTTCCGACGGTGTTCTGCGAGTGGAAGTTGCCGACGCGGGATGGCGTCGGGAACTCGCCAACCTGGCGCCGCGTTATGTGGCCTTGATCAACAAGTATTCCGCGACTTCGGTCAAGCGGATTGAATTCGTGGTGAAGGCGTAGGCTTCAGAGTTCTTGTCATCCGACTGAGCGGAGCCGAAGCGAGGGATCTGCATTTGCAGCGAATGCAGTACTCCTCGCTCCGCATCGGAATGACAAACTTGTGAGGGGCTTGCTCTGCAGACTCTATGAAAGTTACCGACAAAGACGTCGCCTACGTGGCCGATCTGGCCAACCTCGAGTTGACCGAGGAAGAGCGCGCTCGCATGCTGCGCGATTTGAATTCCATTCTTGAATATATCGAGCGGCTCAGCGAACTGGAGACCGACAAAGTCGCGCCCATGGCCCAGGTCTCGGACCGCTACGGCGTGGACGAGTCGCGGCAGGGAAGCGACCGCTTCGCGTACGCCATCCGCGAGGACGTGAAGGACGGCCTGCGGAAATCGCTGCCGCACGATGTCGCCGTGAAAAATGCTCCGGACACGGACGGGACGTTTTTCGAGGTTCCGAAGGTGATCGAGAGATGAGAGATAGATGACGACCTCGACGATTGACGGCGTCCGGAGCGCGATCGCCGAGCGGCAGACGACCGCGACCGCTCTGGCTCACGATTTCTACACGCGCATCCGGAAGGAAGATCCCGAGATTGGCGCGTTTCTGACTCTTTGCGAAGAGCGCGCGCTGGCGCAGGCCGAGCGCATCGACGCGATGGCCGCGGCGGGCAAGCCTTTGCCGCCGCTCGGCGGGAGTTCCGGTTGCGATCAAAGACGTCATGGTGACGAACGGCGTGCGCACCACCGCCGGTTCGAAAATTCTCGAGAATTTTATTCCGCCGTATGACTGCACGGCGGTCGCTCGCCTGGAAGCGGCGGGCGCGGTGATTCTGGGCAAGCTCAACTGCGATGAGTTTGCCATGGGCTCGTCCACCGAGAACTCGGCCTATCACGCCGTGCACAATCCGCGCGACAAGAGCCGCGTGCCGGGCGGATCGTCGGGTGGATCGGCGGCGGCGGTTGCGGCGGAGATGGCCGTGGCGACGCTCGGCTCCGATACCGGCGGATCGATTCGCCAGCCCGCGTCGTTTTGCGGCGTGGTCGGTTTGAAGCCGACCTATGGACGGGTGTCGCGCTACGGGCTGATTGCTTTTGCTTCGTCGCTCGATCACATCGGCCCGTTTGCGAAAACGGTGAAGGAAGTCGCGCTGGTGCTGCGCACAATTGCGGGCCGCGATCCCATGGATTCGACTTCCGCCGAGGTGCCCGTGCCCGACTATGTGGCGGAACTCGAGAAGCCGGTGAAGGGTTTGAGAGTCGGCGTGGCCAAAGAATATTTTGGCTCGGGGCTCGATCCCGAGGTGCGGCGCGGCGGTTGAGGCTGCGATTCAGAAGCTGGCCGAGTTCGGATGCGAGGTTGTGCCGGTGAGTTTGCCGCACACCGAGTATGCGATTCCCACGTATTACATCGTGGCCACGGCGGAAGCGTCGGCGAATCTGGCGCGCTTTGACGGGGTGCGCTACGGCTTCCGGGCCAAGGCGGGCAATCTTTCTGAGATGTACCGGCTGACCCGCGACGGCGGATTCGGCATGGAAGTCAAGCGCCGCATCATGCTCGGCACTTATGCGCTGAGCGCTGGTTACTATGACGCGTACTATCTGAAGGCGCAGAAAGTGCGCACGCTGCTGACGCGCGACTTCGACGAGGCCTTCAAGAAAGTGGATGTGATCGCCGCGCCGACCTGCCCGACACCTGCTTTCCGGTTGGGCGAGAAGGTGAATGATCCGCTGGCCATGTATCTCGCCGATATCTACACCGTAACTGCGAACCTGGCGGGCATTCCTGGAATTTCAGTTCCGTGCGGCGAGAATCACGAGAAGCTGCCGATTGGGTTGCAGTTGTTTGCGCGGCACTTTGACGAGGCGACGCTGCTGCGAGTCGCGCATGCGTATGAGCAGCGAAAGGCCACGTAGACAGCGGCTACGTGAGGTAGGGATCTGTCGGAGGCTTTTACGGTATCGCATGTCAGCTTTCTTGGCATAATTCCATGCGTTCGGTGACAATCGCCAGAGATGATCCTCGATGCGTTCATCGGAAGCCCGCTTATCAACAGCTCGTAGACGCCGCCCAATACCTGTCATATCATCTGCGCGTTGGCTCGTGTTTAACCGATCGGTCCCAGACTCCATCAGCATGCCGGATCGACCCTGATCCGTCGGGATTCTTTTGATCATGCTCTTTCGCCGTTGACATTCGGGCCCTCGGCTAGGATACAGGAAAGCCGAGAAAGCGGCAGACAGGAGCCGGGATGAATATCGAAATCCGCGACCGGGCCCTTGAGGCCAGAATCCAGAGACAGATACAGGCGACCGGTTCCGGCAGCGTCGAGGAAGTCTTGCTCCGCTTGCTGGAGACCAGGAGGAACAGGATCGCTGGCTGTGGAAAACCGCGAGGCGAACAACGCGAAAATCCGGCGCGGGATCGAGCAACTCGACCGGGGCGAGGGAATTCCCGAGGATCGGCTCGACGCCTACCTGGCGGAATTGAAGTCCAAGCCTGAATGAGCGTGCGCTACGTCCTCGCACCGGAGGCCGCGCTCGATCTTGTCCAAATCTGGCGCTACATCAAGAAGCAAACCAGCGTTGCAGTCGCCGACCGCGTTGAATCTGTCATCCGCGAGAGAATTGTTTTCCTGGCAACGAACGCCGGGCGCCGGACATTGGAGCAAGAACTTGACGGACGAGGCGGTGAAGTTCTTCCCGGTTTATTCGTACCTCATCGTCTACCGGCCGGAGACGAAGCCCTTGCAGGTTGTCTCCATTCTTCACGGCCATCGAAACGTAGAACAAATTCTCAAAGACCGTTTTCTGTAAGGAGATCAACAGCCCACAGATATTGCTGCGGCGATGTGCCGATCCGCTTAACTTACAGCAGCTGCGTAATATCGTTCGCCCGCGCAGGCGCGGCAAAGCACCCGCCCGTCGCGCAGAACTTCGCGGCGGAAGTTGATGCCTTCGCCGCACTCGGCGCAGACGATGCGCTCGCCTTTGTATCCAGGGAATTCTTCTGCGGGGAGTTCGACCTTTACCCACTGCTTGGTGAATAAGTCGTCTTCCGCCATCTCGCGATAGGCCAGCATCTGCTGCTGGTTCTTGCTTTCGATTTCGGGATGCATGGCGCGCGCCAGCGCCTTGGACGATTCTTTGGCGGCGATGCGGATGGCTGGGTGCCCGTCAAGCTTCGCTTGGGCGGGCTCGGGTGCCCAGGTCGACGAAGGTCGCGGCCATCTTTCCCCAGTCGCGAAATTTCAGGGCGCGCTTGCCGAGACGGCATCCGGTGACCACGGCTATGGCGTCGGTGGCGCAGCGGTCGATTTCGACGAACGTGACCAGACGTTTGCGATCTTCTTTATTGCCGCGCGGGTCTTCGATGCCCAGCTTCTCGAGCCCCAACATGGCCAGGCGCACGCCCAGCACCTGCCCGGCGCAGAGATGGCCGTGGGCGACTTCGGCTTCGCGAAGATAGTCGTCAAGGGAGAGCATTTGTGATTTGGCAATTTTGTAATTTGGTAATCTTGAAGACCGTCGAGACTCCGCATCCGCGTCACGCTTCGGTCTCTTCGAAATTACGCTAGATGACAATAATTGCGAAAGTTGCAAGATGCCGCTCTACTTTCTTCTCCAGCGTACGCCGTCTTTTGTATTCTCCACGATGATGCCGGCGGCGGTCAGTTCGGCGCGCAGTGCATCGGAGGTTTTGAAGTTTCGCGCTTTTCTCGCGGCTTCCATTTCGGCTAGCTTTCGATTGACTTGTTCGTCGGCGAGTTGTGCGGAGCCGGCGATGTCCAGCAATTCGGGGCTGATTTCCTTTTCGCGCCCTTCGGCGCGGGCCCAGTCGAGGATGGCTTTCATCTTAGGCTGATCGTCATCTTTCAGCACGCCGAATATTTCGTCGAACTTTTCGAGCGCACAGAGCAGCGGCTTCACGTCGTCCTGCCGGACCTCGTTCTGGCCAGCTTCCGCGGCATCGAGCGCGGTGTTGGTTTTGCGTAACATGTCGAACATGGCGGCTTGCGCCTCGGCGGTGTTCAAATCGTCGTCGAGAGCGCTCTTCATTCGCGCGATGGTTTCGTCGGCCAGTTGCGCCATCGGCGGGGTCGCCCCGGCGGGGAACTGCGTGCTCGTCAGGCGCAAGCGGAAGTTGCGCAATTTCTCCACCGAACTTGCCGCCGACTTCAAGCCGTCGAAAGTGAAGTTCAGCTGATTGCGATAGGGAACCTGCGTCAGCAGCCAGCGGATCGACGATGGCTTGTGCCCGCGCAGCACGAGGTCCCGGACGGTGAAAAAATTTCCGAGACTCTTCGACATCTTCTGGCCCTCTACCAGCAGAAAACGCACATGAAACCAAAAGCGCGCAAACTGCTTTCCGGTGAGCGCCTCCGACTGCGCGATTTCGTTTTCGTGATGCGGAAAAATCAGATCTTCGCCGCCAGCATGCAGGTCAAAACTCGGCCCGAACTGCTCCATCGACATCACCGAGCACTCGATGTGCCAGCCCGGACGCCCGCGCCCGATCGAGGTTTCCCACGAAGCTTCGCCCGGCTTCGCGGCCTTCCAGAGGGCGAAATCGCGGGCGCTGTCCTTTTCGTATTCGTCCACGTCGACGCGCGCGCCGTCGGTCATGCCGGCAAAATCTTTTTTCGAAAGCTTGCCGTACTCGGGGAATTTCGCGATGCGGAAATAGTAAGAACCGTCGTCCGTTCGATAAGCGAAGCCCTTCTTCGCCAGTTCGGCAATGAAGTCGGCCATGGCCTGGATGTGTTCGGTTGCGCGCACCAGAATCGGCCGCTCAATGTTCAACGTGGCCGAATCCTCCAAGAAGGCCTGGGCAAATTTCGCGGTGTATTGCTGCACGTTGACGCCGTCACGCGCGGAGTTGCGAATGATCTTGTCGTCCACGTCGGTGATGTTCATGACGTAGCGGACGTCGTATCCGCTCTGGCGCAGAAAGCGATAGAGAAGATCGACGGCGATGAATGTGCGGAAATTGCCGATGTGGCCGTAGTCATAGACGGTCGGTCCGCAGGCATACATGCGGACGCGGTTATCGTCGAGCGGATGGAAATCCTCGATCTTCCCGGAAAGAGTGTTATAGAGACGCAGTGCCATGGGATGAAGTTCGCGAGCAGCAGTACGAACTTTTCATTCTAGGGTGCCGCTAGAAAAGGGGTCAAATGGGGTGCGCTCATAGTTACGACCGGGTGCGATTCAAAGTTTTCCACGCTAGTGCGTTCGAGTTGGGCGTTAACCGGCCGGCTCACTGCTTCGCTTGCGATTGACAATACCGTCTCTGCCTACTAGATTTCGGGACGGTGACTCCTCATTGAAGGGCGATGCCCCAAACCAGTTGCTCCGCCGCAAAATGCCCGAATTGGACACTCTCCGCGGCGTTGCGATTCTCGCAGTTGTTTTTTACCACGGGTTTTCGCAATGCGATACCACGGGCTTGCCAGGGATCGTGCGCGCCTTTTTCGCTGCTACTCGCTTGGGCTGGTTGGGAGTGAACCTTTTCTTTGTACTCTCGGGCTTTCTGATCACGGGCATACTCTTGGACAGCAAGGGAACGCCGCGGTACTACAAGAGTTTTTACGTTCGACGAGCTCTGCGAATTCTGCCCGCCTACTTGCTGCTTCTGCTGCTTCTGTTGCTGCTGCCGCGGATTGGTGTTGTGGAACGTCGAATCTCGTGGAGCTTTGTCGGGTTGAGCCTCATTTACTTGTCGAATGTGACCAACTTCTTCGGTGTAGCCATGCAATACGGGCCCTTGTGGTCGTTGGCAGTGGAAGAGCAGTTTTACTTGCTTTGGCCCGCGGCGGTGCGCAACCTTTCCCGGCGAGCGCTGGCGTTCTGTGCCCTCGCGGTCTTTCTCGGCTGCCCTCTTTTCAGGGCCATCGCGTTTGAATACGGACACCCGGCGGAGGTCTGGTACACGTGGATGGTGGCCGACGGGCTGGCGAGCGGTTCACTATTAGCGATCTCGAGCCGGACCCTGCTCACAGACCGGCGGTCCATGAAATGGTTTTCTGCTCTTTGCATTACAGCATCGCTCTTGCTCATAGCCCTGGGGGCGCGGTTTGGCACTCTCTCGCCCGTCCCTCCAACCACTCTCTTGGGTGCATCACTGCGCTGGACGCTGTTCAATGTGCTGTTTACGGGAACGTTGGGCACTGCGCTTTTGCTGGGGGCGAGCCGCTGGGCGCAGATTGTACGGCGTCCTGTGCTGCAGTTTTTCGGAGAGATCAGTTACGGCCTGTACCTTATCCACACTCTTGTATTTGAAGTGACCGGCCATTTCGTAGCGCCCGTTGCGATGCGTCTCACGCTGGTTCGAGCGTTCAGGGTGACGCTCTCATGACGCTCATATATACGCTTCCTTGTCGGCGCGGGGGCTGCAACTCTCATTGCGTTTCTGTCGCGCCGTTATTTTGAAGAACCCTTCCTCAAGTTGAAGAATAAGTGGGCCGCCGCAACTGTAGAGTCCGCTCCCTTGCCGAACAAGGCGCTGGTCCAACTATGCCGACGCAGCCTAGCGGCCGCTGCGAACCAGCCGGGCCGAGCCGCATTGCATCCCTGGGGACTAGAGTTGCTAGATTGCGGGGGGCGGCGCGTGCGCATGCAGCCGGTGCTGCACCAGAAATGCATAGTGCACGGCGGAGACGATGGTGAAGATAAAGGTGGCGCGCAGAAAGGTGGTGCGCGCGATCCACACCCAGCGTACGGGCTCGATGAGCAGCAGCAGCACGAAGAAAATCGCGGCCACTTGGGCGAAGGTGTTGGCTTTGCCGAAGATGCTGGGGCGAAAATCGCGCAGGCCGGCAATCATGAACAGCACGCCGCTGATCAGCAAGATGGAGACGTCGCGGCTGAACACCACGACCGTATATTTCCAGGGAATCAGCCGTTCGATCGAGAGCACAAGAAACATTCCGCTCATCAGCAGCTTGTCGGCGATGGGGTCGAGATACTGGCCGAGCAGGGTTTGCTGATGCAGGGTGCGGGCCAGCAGGCCATCGAGGCCGTCGCTCATTCCGGCGAGAATGAACAGCGCCAGCGCCCATTTGAAATCGTGCTTGACCAGATTGATGACGATGAAGGGCAGGAAAATCATACGCAGCAGCGTGAGCTGGTTGGGCGCGGTCAGGATCTGCCGGTAGTTCACCGCTCTTTTTCTCCGTGGGCGGGTTCTCCTAGCGCGCTGCCGAGAAACTCGCTCACCAGAAGCGGGGCGGGATCCTGTCCGGTCTTCTGCGCGAAGCGCTGGGCGAGCGAGAGGATGTTGCCCTCGGGAAGATCCAGTTCCATTCGCTCCACACGGTGCATGGGGAAAAAGACGACGCCGGAGGTGAAGGGTTCGCCGCTTTTGATCTGCGAGGCCAGATCCTCGAAGGACGCGACATCGACACCGCGCAGGCTAAGGCCTTCGGCCGAAAGATGGAGAATCGCGCCCCAGAATTTTTCGCGAGGGTTGGCCAAGGTCGCGATCACGAGCGCGCCCGGACGGAAGGGGCTGACAGCTTGCGGTTCCTGATAAAAGCTAGTGCTGGGCACGATGCGATTGTCATCTGTGGGGGGCAGAAATTGCAAACGGAACGTTACTACGACCGCAACGTGCGGGACGCACCACCATCTCGACTCACATTAGAATTGTCATCCTGAGCGCAGCACGGACTTAACGAAGTGAAGTCCGCGCGGAGTCGAAGGACCCCTACTCCCTTATCCAAAGCCGCGTCCAGAGCAGAACCGGGAGAGTGGGAGAGTGGAAGTGAAGCAGCCTTTCGGGTAGTGGTGCAGCTTGAATCGGTTTTGAAAGGGCACGGCTTCAGCCGCGCCGTAAGCATTGTATTTTCATTGCGGCTTTAGCCGCTGAGGGATGGCAATTTTCAAATTGCACCACTACCAGCTTTCGCCACCATTCTTTACGAGAAATCCGAATCGTCGAGATCGAATCGGAATGGACAGCGAGAGATCGGGGGGCAAAAACCTGCGACGGACCGGCCCGAGTGTTTCTCCACCCAGAGCCTGCCCTGAGCTTGTCGAAGGGTTAGCGTCCAAAGAACCGACGCAAACCTGGGGCACCTGCACCTGCCTTTTCCGTTTTGGCCTAAAATAGCTTAAAGGTGACCGGCATCGCCGGACGATCGTTCAGTGCAGTTTAGGGAGAAAATCGAGACAGCAACTCTGCCTTTAATAGATGAGCTGCGTCAGGGGCTCGCGGCGCTGCCGACCGTCGCAGTGTTTAATCACTACCAACTCCAACACCATCTTTCGCAGTTTGACAAGACCAAGTTCCCTGACGGTTTCTGGGCGAAGTGGCGCTACATATGGGCGCTGCGACTCTCTAGCGAATTTTCAGAGGATGCGGATTCCGCTGCTAGCGAGCCGGAATTCAAACAGATTAACGAACTTGTTGAAAAGATATTCGACCTGTACTCGTTCGGGGCCCTATACGAGCCCGGCCGCTCTCCTGGGGACGAAAAGGAATACCTGACTAGGCTCGGGCTCGCGCTAAAGGTTAGGGAGCCTGACGCACTTTCCTTCCCCGAGCAGACTAAGAGCTGGGCGTTGGCTCGCTTTCAACCCTTCAACGACTCCTACTTCCTGCCAACCTTCGGGTCGCGCTTCGAAGAAATACTCCGGTGGGTCAACGATTTGATCCGCGTACTCGAAGCACGGTTGAACAGCTGGGTTGGGGATATGGTCTCAATCTTCGAGGACCTGAAAAGCGTTCAGGGATCGTTTGCTGATGGAGTGCTCGATGTAGAAGGAGACAGGGGAAAACAGCTCCAAATCGCTGAACGTCTCGAACGGAATGGTCGCGACAGCGATACCCTTCATGTTCTGTCAAAAGCCGAAGTACAGCAAAGCATTTCCAAAACCAGCGTGGATGCTCTGCTCCACAAACTTGGCATTAAGCCAGGAGAAGTCGCGGCTGAGTTCGTATTTCCTCATCAAGAAAATCCGTTGGATTACAAGATATTTGTGGTTCTTCCAAACGAGAACCTGTATTTCCTGGACCCGTCAAGTGCGCACCGGATTTTGGCGAAGACTTTTGAACGCGAGATATTAGACAACGCTAAATTACGGGACCGCTATTTGAAAAACCGGGGCGGGGCGACGGAGAGCCTCGTCGAGGAAAGTGCTCGGAAGGTCTTTCCCAAGGCGGCCATCTACTCTAACTACTATCTTCAGAAGGGGAGCCTTGAAAAGGACCTCTTCATCCGCGACGGGGATACGCTCATACTCATTGAGTGCAAGAACAGCAGACTGAGGGCATTTAGGGGAGCGACCGACGATCTTATCAAGTTCGAGAACGATTTCGAAAACTCCGTTCAGTACGGGTACGACCAGGCGAACGAGGTTAAGCGTCGTATTCTGGAGAACGACGAGGCTACCTTCCTTGGTGCAAAATGGAGGCCTGAGTTTTCAGTCAAAAGGGCGGACATCAAGAAGATTTTCATAGTCTGCGTGACCACTACACCGCGCGGTCCGTTTGGCACGGATCTGTCCTATGAACTGAAGAAAGAGAATGGCGAGCCGTTTCCTCTAGCGCTTGGCCTGTTAGACTTCGAAACAATTTGTAAGCATTTTGACTCCCAGCAATTTGTTCAATACTTGGAGGGACGCCAAGTGTTGCACGGGCGCGTTCGAACAGGTGATGAATTGAATTACGCTGGGTACTTCCTGAAATTCGGGAACTTGGATTTCCAGGACCACACATTTGTAACGGACGATTTCTCGGGCATTTTCGACAGGAAGTGGTATCGGGAACAGGGAATGGAAGTCGCGGAGCCCAGCGACGGGCCCGTCCTCACAAGCATGGTACGACAAGGAAACCGAGTGAAGATCGGGCACAGTACGGGACGCGAGGAAATTATTCAGCTTCCGCAATGGGTTACCGAGAGAACGGTCGGCAAGTCTCCGATTAAAATGAAGGGCCCAGAGCGAAACAAACCGTGCCCTTGCGGAAGTGGCCTTAAGTTGAAGCGCTGTTGTGGCGTGACCTGAAGGCCCGGTGCCCCAGGTTCACGCCCGTTTTCTGGGCGCTAACCTGGGCCCCACTGTACTCAGGAGGGCATATCAGGTGCGCCTCGCGAAGGGCGGAATTCCACACTGCCAAGAACCACTGCGTTCCTCCCCCCATTTTTCATCACAAAATTCTCGTACGCTCGTCACAGATTTGCACCCCAATCGGTGCGAAGATACCTCGACAGTGCACCATCGAGAACTGCGCCCGTCTCCAGAGACGAACGCATTTCCGGCCTCAAACTTTTCACGTGCTATTTGACAACAAACGGCCCCGGTCAGCACCCCCGCAAGTGCACGCCAAACGGAAAAATCAAGCGCTAAGTCCCATCTTTGTAACACCTTACATGTAACTACCTTACTATCATCGACTTAACTCATTTTAGGGGGGAGGGGGGGTACCCCCACAAATTTCTGAATTCTTACCCGCCGGCTGGCCCACATCCCGGTTGGCCCACATCGTTCGTGGAGACGAAATCACCGGAGGCGCGCCACTTCCCGCGCTTTTCGGAATATCCTATCCGGGGCTGCCTTCGCTCTTCGCCGCTTTCAGATCAATCCCCACCTGCTCGGCCTTCTTGTAAAGATGCGATCGCTCCAGTCCCAGCGCACGCGCCGTGTTCGAGATCTGGTGGTGATTGCGCTTCAACTCCGCCAGGATGGTTTGCTTCTCGAAGGCGCGCACGCGGTCGGCTAGCGGGCCGGTACCGGCGGATGCAGAATCCGGCGCGAGAGCGGAAACGGGCAGCGCCAGCGCCACGGTTTCGCCGGTGACTTCATCGGAAGTTGCGAGCAGCATCAGCCGCTCGACTGCGTTTCTGAGCTCGCGGACATTGCCCGGCCACGGATGCTCTTGGAGCGCGGCCATCGCGTCTTCGGTGAAGCGCATGGGCTTCCATCCGTTGGTGGCGCTCACCTGAGCAGCAAAGTGCTCGATCAGCACCGGGATGTCTTCGCGGCGTTCGCGCAACGGGGGCAGGCGCAGGGGGAAGACGAACACGCGGTGAAATAAATCCTGCCGGAATTTTCCGTCGCGCACCTGCGCTTCGAGATCGCGATGCGTGGCGACGACGACTCGGACATCCACGGTGATGGCGCGCTCGCCGCCGATGCGCTCAACCTCTCCTTCTTCGAGCACGCGCAGCAGCTTGGCTTGCATGGTGAGCGGCATGTCGCCGATTTCGTCGAGGAAAATGGTGCCGTGCTGGGCTTGTTCGAACTTGCCGAGATGGCGGCCGGCGGCGCCGGTGAACGATCCTTTTTCGTGGCCGAATAATTCGGATTCGATCAGCTCCGCCGGAACCGCGGCGCAGTTCAGCGTGACGAACGGGGCGCTGGCCCGCGGACTGCGCTCGTGCAGCGTCCGCGCCACGAGTTCTTTTCCCGTGCCGGTCTCGCCGAGAATGCAGACGCGGGTTTCGCTGGCGGCCACGCGTTCCACTTGCGCCATCACGCGGCGCATGGTCTCGCCTTTCCATACAATCTCGTGTTTGCCGAGGCGGCGCTCCAGGTCGCGATTCTCGCGCTCAAGGCGGCCGAGCTTCAGCGCGTTCTCCACGGTGAGCAGCAGTTTCTCGGTGGAGATCGGTTTTTCCAGAAAGTCGAGTGCGCCGAGGCGCGTGGCGCGCACGGCCATCTCGATGTGCGCCTGGCCTGACATCATGACGACGGGAGCCGGACACGCCTTGCGCCTTGAGTTCTTCGAGAAGCGTCAGGCCGTCTTTGCCGGGCATCACGACGTCGGAGAGTATCAAGTCGAAGGATTGCGATTTGGCCAGCTCCAGAGCCTTGTTTGCGTTGTCGCAGACGGTGGCTTCATGACCCTCCAGACGAAACGCCCGCGACAGCGAGGCCAGCGTGTTGGCCTCGTCATCTACGATCAGCAGGTGCGCTTTTTGCGCCACGGTTATTGACCTCAACTGAAATGCAAACCCAAATCTACCGCAGAGACGCCGAGTACGCCGAGAAATCGCACGGCAATTCGATGCGAAACGTCGTGCCTTTTTCCTTCGTGCTCTCGACGGAAATTTTGCCGCCGTGATCGCTTACCACCGATTGCACAATCGCCAGCCCGAGCCCCGTGCCATGCTGCTTGGTCGTGTAATAAGGAGTGAACAGGCGCCCACATTCTTCCTGGGTCAGGCCGGAGCCGGTGTCGGAGACCGAAAGTTCAATCCGATCGCCCAGGCTTCCGGTGCGAATCGCCAACTCTCCGCCTTGCGGCATGGCGTCGATCGCGTTGAGCACCAGGTTTTGCAGCGCACGATGCAGCAGATCGGGGTCGGCTGAAATTTCGGGTAACGCCTTGGCGAGTTCGGTGCGCACCACGATCCGATTCTTCTCTTTGTCGTTATCTCGCAATTGCGCATGAAAGATGCGCAGCACCGAGTGCACCACATCGTTCACCTGGGTTGGCCGGCGCTGGGGCTGCGGCATCTTGGAGAATTCGCTGAAGCGGCCGATGATGGTTTTCAGATTGTCGATTTCCGCCAGCAGGGTCGCGGTCCCCTCGTGAAAAACTTCCTCAAACATCTCGGGGGATTTCTGTTTCGCGCGCATCAGATTCTCGACCGTGACCTGCAAGGGAAAAAGAGGATTCTTCAATTCGTGCGCCAAGCGCCGCGCCAGTTCGCGCCATGCGGCCACGCGCTCGGCCTGCAGAGTCCGGTCTTTTTGCTGCACGAGATCTTCCGTCATGCGGTTGAACGACGCCGCCAGTTCGCCCAGTTCGTCGCTCGATTCCACCTCGACCTTGGCGCCGAGATCGCCAGCGGCGACCCGGCGCGCAGCCTCAGCCAGCGACACGACCGGGCGTGTGACGCGGGCTGCGAACCACAGGCTGGCCAGCACCGCCACGAAAATTCCTGCACCGCCGACCAGCATGGCGGTGGAGACGATCTGCCTTTGCAATTCGATCAGCGGACGCCGCGAACTGCCGACGAGCAGAACGCCCATCAGTTGCTGATTGGCCGGGGGCTGATTCAGCGAAGCTCTGATTCGTCGCACTGAAGATGGGTCCGGTCAGTGGGATGGCATGAAAAACTTCGGCGTCAGCGGAATCGGAAGTCCAATGGATCACGCGCTGAGATTCCTGCAGTGTGTCGCGAACCTGTGCGACCAGCGGAGCGATCTGGTCTACACCCGCGGCCGGCCCGTTCAAATCGAGCAGAGATTTTGGATTCCATTTTGCGTCCAGGTTTTGATAGAGCAGTACACGTGTCCCGGTGGGGATGTCGAGCGTCGAGAGGAAGCCCTGATCGAGCCGCTCGCCGCCAATCACGTACAGAGGTTGTTCTCCGACGCGGGCCACCCGCACGGCAAACAGGCCGAGGGTTGCGCCATCCGGCAGCTCTTCGCGTTTCAGAAACGCTCCAGCTGGGACAGCGGGCGCGGGAGTCGTGGCTTGGGCGGGCGCAGCCTGGGAAATCGCCGCTTCGGGATATCCGAACTTCGCCTGCCACTGCGCGGAGGAGAGGATGGCGCCGCGATAGTCAACCAGTTCGAGAAAATCGAGGTGCTGCTGCCCCGCGAGGGTGCGCGCTTGGCCTACGTACTCGCCTGAGTCAGTGGCGCCGCGGTTCATCTCGAGAGCGATATGCTGCACGGTTTCGCTGGCTGCCACCGATTCGACCTTGCGCGCAACCTCCAGCCCTCGCCGCTGGAACTCCGATCGAAACTGGGCGGCGACCGCATTCGCGCGGTCCTGATCCGCCTGCTCGAACCCGCGCCGGATAGTGCTGTACACCGACGCCGATATGACCGCGACGCAGAGCAGGACCGTTGCCGCAAACAACAGAAGAAGTTTCTGGCGAAAGCTCATCGCGACCCTGCCTCGGGCCGCGAATCAGCCAGTCGAGCATCAGACATCCAAGCACTAGCCAGCCAAACATCAGCCAGCGAAAGCCCCGACTCGCTCCAATCGCCCGGTCGTCCCGGTTCCCAGTCACGCACGCGTGCGCTCGCCGCACTCGCCACCGGCAAATGAAAAAGCGGGATAACGGCGTATCCCGCGAGCAAACCGCGCTCGGCTTGATACAGATCGTCCAAAGAGTTGCTGCCAGGCGTCGCGGGGAGTGCGGGCTGCGGCAATCCCAGTTGCCGCGCCGCTTCGCCGAGCGACGTGGCTGGATCGGGACTCGGCAGCGCTACGCGCATCAGGCGGATGTCCTCTGCTCCCGACAACGATACTTGCACGGTGATGCCAACTTCGCGCGCGTTGAGCGCAATGCGCTCGGCGATCAGTTGGGATTGCGGGTCCCTGGGATCGTAGCTTAGATTGAGCGTGGGTAGCCGCGAGCCCGCGAGCAGCGTTCGGGCGCGTTGCGGGTTCGGTTGTGCGGAAAAGACTGCGCTGTAGCCCGTCATCCAGTTGGGAAGAATGCTGGCGGCGGGTTCTCCCGCGCCTTTCAACAGCACGGACTGGATAGGCTTGCGATCAATGGCGAGCGCCAACGCTTCTCGCAGGCGAGGGTCCTGTGCCTTTGAGTTCGCGGAGAAAACCAGCGCCAGCAACTCTACGGGCAGCGACAATGAAGACGATGTGCTGTGCCGCAGCGATCCGTTGGCTGCTTGCGGCGCTGCCTCGATCACGTCGGCCTTGTCCAGTTCGAGCGCGATGGCCTGGTCGTGCAGCGATTTGCCGAATTCGATCTCGACCGCATCCACAAAAGGACGCCCCGCCCAGCTATCTTCATTGGCGGCGAGCTTGAGCAGTTTCCCGGCTGCCACTCGGCGACGAGGAACGGGCCGGTGCCGATGGGAAGGCGATTTGTATTGCGCTTGAGCAAGAGATTGCGCGGCAGCGCGAGTTCGGCGAGCAGCGAAGGCATGGGCGTCTCGCTCTCGATCGATACGGAATCCACCGATGCACGCACAATCCAGCCGGAGTGGATTGCGCCCAGAATCTGCGCGATGGCTGCGGGCGAGGCCGCGCTGCCGTCGTGGAACTTCACTCCGCGCCGCAGCGTGAATTGCCAATGCCGCGAGGTCGGGTCACTCTGCCATGCCACGGCCAGCGCGGGCTGCGGGCGGGCTTGGGCATCCAGCTTTACGAGAGTGTCGCCGATCAGCGAGAGGGTGCGCGCGGCGTCCCAGTAGTCGGCGGGCGTGGCGTTGGCGGGAAGGTCGAGTGTTTCCGGCGCCGATTGCAACATTACGCGCAGAGTTCCGCCGTAGTGCGGACGGGTTGCCGCTGATGCGGTCGTTGCCGCGATTAGTGAGATGATCAGGGCCGCGCCCCATAGGCAATGGGAGATCCAAAGTTGCCGTGACCGCTGGCAACTGCCGAGCTTTGCTCGGCTTGGACGGGCGAGGGACGCCCGTCCCCACACTAGCGCCAGCTGATTCGGGGCTAGTTGCTGCACGAAATCGATACTCGATACGCCTCATACCATCCTGTGTCTTTTCGTCTTACGATTGCCGTTGCGCCATTGCCGCTGCTTTCCGGCCACAGCGCTACGATTCGCCCATCGAACTCTACCGCTGAACTGACGCCAACTGGATCGCGATCGGGAATCTCGAACGCGCGCAGGCCGTCGCGCTCTGTATCTCCGTGACGCCAGGTTCTCAGCTCTCCGAGACCAGCAACTGCGTGCCCGTGCCGCACGTGGAGTGAACCGCGGCCAGATCGCTGCCCCATTTTCCGCCGCGGATTACCTGGTCCGTCATCCCATCCACTAGATGCAACGATCCATCCACCGCGGCGAGCACCCATAGCGTGTAACTCGATCGCGGAAGCGCGGCCGCCGAATAGAACGAAGGAACGTTGGAGACTTTTCCGATGCCGGGAGAGAGCGCTCCGGTGAAGAAATTGCGCGAGGCCGCATAGAAGGCGCGCACGCTGCCGTCGTCCGGCGTCAGGGGCCAGGGATCGTCAGTATCGTTGCAGATGAGGAGCGGCGCGCTGGAGTTCGACCGGCAGAACGTTCCGGGCAGGTAAGCGTCGAACAGGTGATCGCGGCGCAAGAGCAGGCGTCCGCGCACATCGCGGGGAAAAGCGCGCGAGTGAGCGATGGGCGACGAAGTTTCGAATTCCCACGCTCTTGCCGGATTCGACTCCGGCCGGATTCGCTCCCTGATGACGATAGATCGCGACCATGCCGTCATCGAGCACGATCAGGCGAGATCCTCCCGGCATTTCGACGAGGGAGACATCGAGCATAGGCTGTTCTTGCGCGAACAGAAGAGTTGCTTTCAGAACGATCGGCATCGCGGCGGCGAACGGCGTTCCGGTTGGCGGCCGCGGCAACGAGACCATGGCGACCTTCTTCTCGTCGGACCCGATCACAATCTCGGCCGTCCAAACGTATTCGCGCAGGCTCTCGGAGAGAACGACCTCGACGGTTCCCATCGCTTGCTCGGCTTTGGTGGCGTGCACGCCTTCGACGTGCAACTCGGCTTCGAGCGCGCTGCGCACCTCGCGCACGGATTTGTCGTCGAGCGACGAACGATTGGTGACTTCGAGTGCGAAAGCGCCGGGCCCGGCGGCGGCGGCGATCTTGTGGGCCAGTTGGCGGGCGGTGTCTCCCAGGCCCGAAGCGCATAAAGAAGATGGAAGAAAAACCGTCGCGAGCAGGAACGACGTCAGCCAGGCTAGCCGCAGACCGCTGGGCGTTCGAGTGGACTCTCGCGCTTCCATGTGTGGAATGCGCTGATTATAGCGCGTGGTTGATCGTGGCTTGTTCATAAGAAAGTTCTCAGTTCCCGGTTCTCAGTTCTCAGTAGAATCTTTGGCGCGGTTTACCGAGAACTGAGAACTGGGAACTGGGAACTGAGAACTGTTGCCCTTCGGCTATTGTTGCGGTCTTCTATCGGAGGGTTCCACGTCTTCCGCCTGGCTCACGTGGTTCGGAGCGCCCATACCGCGCAGCACATCGTTGGTGAAGAAAAACTTGCCGTCCGCCGGGACCATCATGATCTGCAATTTGTCGGAGAGGCGCTCGGCTACGATTTTGTTGATCAGCAGCGGATTCTGCTTCAGGATCGCGCTCTCGCTGGTCATGCGCTCGGCGTCGGCAGAGGCGGTTAAGCGGATGCGTTCGGCCTCGGCCTGCGCCAGAAGTTTGCGGCGTTCCATCTCCGCTTTGCTGTCGATGAGCTTGGCCTCGCCGGCAGCCTCGGCATTCTTGACCGTTGCTTCCTTGCGCGCTTCGGCTTCGAGCTTCGATTGCTCAATCTGTTTCTGTTTCAGCGGGAGCGTGTATTGCATGGCATCGGACTCGCCCTTGGCTTGCAGCACGCGCACGGCGGCTTGTCCTTCAGCCTGTTTCACTTCTTGAACCTTGGTGGCTTCGGCGTCGGCTTCGGCGATTTTCACTTGCTTCTGGTGGATCTCGGTCTCGACGCCCATGCGGTCGTTCTCTTGTTCTTTCAGCAGCAGCGACTCGAGGCCCTTGGCGTATTCCTCGCGGAAGTTCGATGTCACGCAGCATGACTTCTTTCACCACGATGCCGTCGGCGGCCAGCCGTTTGCGAATCATTTCGGCGGAGCGCTGGCGAACTTCTTCGCGCTTGGCGGAGAAAACTTCGCGCACCGTGTAGCCCGGCACCAGTTCGCGCCATGCGGTGGCAACCACGGGCGGCACGATTTCTTTTTCCAGCGGTTGCGGCAGGTTGGCTTCGATGTAGTCGAGGCGCTTGGGGTCAATCTGGTAACGGACGGTGATGGCGAGGCCCAGGGTGAGTCCTTCTTTTGCCTGGACGTGCAGGGCTTGGGCGTGCGGGGCTTGCACATGCAATGCTTCGCCTTTCGCCGCGCCTTTGGCGAGCGAATCTTCGCTGATGCCGGTGGTGAACAACTGGTCGCGCGTGTTGAACAGTTCGACGCGCTCGACCAGCGGCATCACGAAGTGCACGCCCGGATACAGAGTTCCGGCCAGCGTGCCTTTGGTCTGGCTCACGCGCACGCCGGCCATTCCGCTGGGGACGATCACGATGCCCGCCGAGATCAAGAGCGGAGCCCAGGCCAGCATCACCAGCGCAACCGAGGTGCGCCAGCGGACATTGGACTAGGACTAAGTCCGGGCGCGCCTGCCTGCGGAATCCAAGTGTGAACGTCTGCGCTGCCAGGCGATTAGCAGGTAAGCGTCGTAGGTGAGAATTCCAGCGGCGATCACGAACATCGCGATTCCCGCGCTCAACAGCAAATACTTCAGTAACAGCATGGTAGTGCTCCTTTCAATTCTTTGGCTCGTGTTCTGAAAAATCTTTAGGATTTTCTGGACGGCGCGCGAACGCGACGCGGACGATTCGTCCGAAGATGAGTTCTTCGATCAGCAGAGACGCGGCGAGCGAGAACGTCAGACCGCCGATGATTACCAGACCTTGCAGCATCGTTTCCATGACTTGCCTCCGTAAGAGTTAACCGCCCGGAGACGAGGCAAGCCTCGTCTCTACAAGAAATGTGGCGCCTATTGGCCGTTGCCCGGGCTCTTTTCGGTCTCGACCTGCGCGATCGTCTCGGTCTCGGTTCCGGCTTCAGATCCCGTTCCCGTTCCCGATCCCGTTCCGATCCAAAGACTGCCGCGATTTGCTCGTCGCGTTCCGCCCGAATCTGGACCGTGTCGCCTACGTCGACGATGGCGAAGAGTTCCTCGAGATCCTGCTTGCCCATGCGAATGCATCCCGTCGATGCCGCTTTGCCGATCGAGTTCGGCTGGTTGGTGCCGTGGATCCCGTAGCCCTTCGCGCTCAGTCCCATCCAGCGCGTGCCCACCGGGTTGCCCTTGCCGGCGCCGATGACCTGGCCCTTGTGGTAGTACGTCGGGTTGGTGACGCGGTTGACGATCTTGAATTCGCCAGCTGGACTCGGGGTCGAAGTCTTGCCGACCGCGACGCGATAGAGGCGGACGACCCGTCCGTTTTCAAACAGCGCCAGCTTGCGGTCGGGAATGCTGACCAGAACCCAGTGCACGGTGGTTCGGGCGAGCGCGCCTTTGGTGAACTCAGGAGCCTGGACACGTGGCGGGGCGGGAGACCGGCGTCTGCAAGGCCGCGCTCACGGTGGTCATTGCGAGTACTGCTCCGAGCACTGCTCCGAGAACTGCGTCGGGCACCCAGGTTGCTTTTTTCTGCCGATTCGCTTTGCCGGTCCCCAGTTTCATCGCATCGCTCCTGTTTCGCTGCCAAGATAAAAAGCAAATGGGGAGCCAGCAGTTAATCGATTGAAAATAAAAAAGTTAAGATCGAACGTGGGGCGGGATTGCGTGTGCGCATGAACGCGGGCGTGTCTAGCGTGACACGAGGTTTACTGTCGAGATGGATGGCATTTCTATACGGTGGGTTTCAGCTTGCGCGCGGGCGACATTTTCGCCGCGATGTGCGGATTGCTTCGGGCGAGGGGACGGAAGTTACAGGGCTCTAGCCAGCGAGGACTCGATGAGAGGGAAGAAAAAAGCCGCCATCGGATTTGATGGCGGCGAGCAAAGGAGTACGAGAAAACTTTACTTGTGAGGACGCCGACAGCCGATCGCGCGTTAGCCGCGCAGCAGTTTGCGCCGCACTATTCCTGCGATCCCGAGCAGGCCCGTCGAGAGCAGAATCAGGCTACCCGGTTCCGGGGCAGACAGCTCCATGCCCTCCAATCCCTTGATCCCCACCTACCCAGTTCTGGGCTTTGCAACAAGTCGGTTGATATCCCTGACCCGGGAAAGCGATGCGCCCGGTTCTGTTAGCCGTGCCATTGCCGAGGATAACTTTTCCAGAAGGCAGCCCGCTGAAGTGAGCATTCCAGTCACGCGACGGGTGGCTGCTGATCGCGTCAAAGCTCATGGGCGCGGCCTTCAAACCGTTAATCGAGAAATGGCCGGGAGCAGTGAAGGCACCGACGCGGACGCTGGTGCCGGAGTGAAGTAGCGTCAGATTGACCGGGATGGAATTGGCCACGGCGAGCGTGGACAAGAATAGGGCTACTACCAGTGACAAGATATAGTGGCGGCGCGACATGGGAGGTCCTCCAAAGCAAAATTCGAACTCGAATAGCCGAGTTCTCGGCAAGTGTCCTAGAGGGGAGGACGTGTCTAGAAGTGCAATTGCGGGGCCAATAGGCGTATCAGTTTGTGTTTACTGCTGCAAGCACTTACTGAGGGCTGGAAACGGGGGAGTGAAAAACTGTGCAGAGGTTTGTCCGATTTGAATTCACTCAGCACTTCGACTGGTTTTATTTCCGCCGACGACGAACACTATACTACTGACGCGCGGAAAATGCAAACAGGGTAATTTTTATTGTTGACTATTCAGTCAGTCATTGATAATTTTGGCTGCTGGACACGGGACCTACGGATGTCACCGCGGACGCAACGGCAATGGGCAGAAATGCGACTAAACGCCTCCGAGAAAATTATCTCGGCAGCCCTGGACGTTTTTAAGCAAAAAGGTTTCCACCGCGCCTCGATGGAAGAGATCGCAAAACAAGCGGAGGTTTCAAAGGGCCTTGCTTACAACTACTTCAGGAGCAAGGAACACTTGCTGGCGGCGGTCATGGAGCGACGCTTCAACCAAGCCGAAGGGTTAATCCAAGGGATCGGCGAAATATCCGGGGCTCTCAACCAGCTCGCTACCATCCTGGATCGCCTGTTCGCCGAGGTGAAGAAAGACACCATGCTTTATAAATTCTACCTGACGGTCTTTCTGCAGCCCGACGCTCCTGAAGCGATTCGACGCATCGGGAACACGTCAGAGAAGATTCGGAGCCAATGGGCAAAGATCCTCGAAGTTCATCGAGCAATCTTCTCCGAGCTCGGGGTCAGTGATCCGGAGGCGGAAGTGATCTACTTTCGCTCGCTTACTACAGGTATAGTCGCCGAATATGTTATGGAACCCAAGAATTATCCTCTGGAAAAAATGAAAGCGCATGTCCTTCACATGTACCAAATGAAGAAAGGAGGAGGGGACTAAGATGCCGCAGTCGGACATTGCCGATGCAACCGGTGTTCATAGTGAGTTTCAGGCCTTGATCCTACGCTTTGCGGAGCGTGGCGCGATGGCCACAATTACTCGGTTCTCAACATAACAATAGACCACAAAGTTAATTTGCATTTGACTTCGTTCCGGTTGCTCATGGCATTATTACCAGCGGGGGTGGCGCATGCAGTTAGAAGCGCAGCGGGTGGGCCCGGTCAGCCTTTCGGAACGCATCCTTTTTATCGATGTTTTGCGAGGCATGGCGCTGTTCGGAATTCTGGCCGCGAACATGCGCGCTTTCTTCGCGCCCCTCGATGTTTACGGGAACATCGGGGCCCTCTTTCACAGCCGTGCCGACGTCGCGGCCCAGTTCTTCATCGATGCCCTGATCCAGGGGAAATTCATCTCGATTTTTTCATTTCTTTTCGGGATGGGCTTTGCCATGCAGATGAGCCGGGCGGAAGCGCGCGGCGTGCGCTTCCTGGGCTTCTATCCCCGGCGACTTCTAGCGCTGGCGCTATTCGGACTAATCCACGGGCTGCTGATCTGGGCGGGAGACATCCTGCTGACCTATGCGTTGTCGGGAGCAATTTTGTTGCTCTTCCGCAAACGCCAACAGAAGACCTTGCTATGGTGGGCCGGAGGTTTGTTCTCGCTGCCCATCGTAGTCAGCTCGATTTTCCTGGCCATCTACTTCAGCCGCTTCCGTCGACCTTGGATGGTCCCCAAGCCGACGGATTTGAAGAAGATGTACGGGATCATTAGTATCTACGCGCACGGGACGGTGCGGCAGATCATGGCGCAGAACTGGGTGGAATGGAAGCAACAGCTGCCCTTCGAGTTGTTCGCGATCTATGCGACGGCGCTGTTTCTACTCGGCATGTGGGTGTGGCGATCCGGCATCGTACAACAGCTCGAGGAATACCGTCCGGTGTTGAAGCGGGTGTGCGCGTGGTGCCTCCCGATAGGCCTAACCATCAATATTTACGGGGCGTCGGTGAGAGCAGTGATTCCTCCCGACAAGGTTTCCCTGTGGAATTGGTCTGCTGGAGTTCTCTTTCTGCCTGGATCCCATATCTTGAGCGCAGGTTATGTTTCGGGCCTGGCGCTTCTCTTCATGCACGAGGATTGGCGACGCCGCCTGCTCCCATTTGCCGCGGTGGGGCGCATGGCATTGACCGACTACTTGATGCAGTCCGTGGTGTGCACCTTGTTCTTCTACCACTACACAACCGGTCTCTATGGGCGCATCGGACCAGCAATCGGGTTGGTGCCCACGGTCATTCTTTATTGGGCGCAGATTGTGTTCAGTAATTGGTGGTTGAACCGATATCGCTTTGGCCCCATGGAGTGGTTGTGGCGCGGCATGACCTACGGCAAGTTCCCGTCGATGAGCAAAGACGAACCTCTGCCGGCGATCGAGGCGCCCTCGCTGGTGCCCGCGCTTGCGCTCGCGTCCTCGCCCATCGCGTTCTCTGCGGTTGAGGGAGAACACTCCGCAACCACGCCTGACAAAATTGCCGGTGAGCGCTAATCCGCCATTGAGGCCATTGAGAACGTCCGGCGAAGCGACTGGCAACACGCGTTTCTAAACGAACACGACTGTCTTGTTCTGGTAGACGAGAATGCGGTTTTCCAGATGCCAGCGCACGGCGCGCGAGAGCACGACCTTCTCCAAGTCGCGGCCTTTGCCCACCATGTCCTCGACCGTGTCGCGATGGGAAACGCGCACCACGTCTTGCTCGATGATCGGTCCTTCGTCCAGAGTGGCGGTGACGTAATGGCTGGTGACGCCGATCAGCTTCACGCCGCGCTCGAAGGCTTGATGATAGGGTTTTGCCCCAACGAAAGCAGGAAGAAAAGAATGGTGGATATTGATCAGACGCAACAGGTATTGAGCGACGAAATCCGGTCCCAGGATCTGCATGTAGCGCGCGAGCACGATCAGGTCCACGTCCTGCCCGAGCAGTTCAAGCATCTCCCGCTCGGACTCGCGCTTGTCTTTGGGGTTGGTCAGCAGATGGAAGGGGACGTGATGAAAGTCGGCCAGCGGCTTGGCGGTCGGGTGATTGCTGATAATCCTGACGATGTCGCACGCCAGTTCGCCAGTGCTGTGCCGGTACAGCAGGTCGGCAAGACAGTGCTGATAGGCGGAAACCAGGATGGCTATCTTGGGGCGGTAGTCGGTCAAGGCCAAGTGGTAGTTGATCTGGAAACGTTCGGCTATGGGCTTGAAGTAGCGCTCGAAATCGGAGATTGGAATATCGAACCCGTCCAGATCCCACTCTAGCCTTGATAGGAATAAGTCGCGGCCACTGTCCAGGTGGTCGTCGCTGTGCAGGACGCTGCCGTTGTGCGCAATCAGGAACTGGGAGATTTCCGCCACCACGCCTTTGCGGGCGAGGGGCATAGGAATGCTCAGGAGCAACACGGCGGTGTTCTTCATTTTCCGCCCATGATACTCCACCGATGAAGCGCGAATGATTAGGGCGCGAATGATAGGGCGCGAAACACGGCCAGAGGGGAAACGGCTCATCAGCAACTCCTGCCCGCCTCGACCACGTGTTCCCGCCTTAGCGGAACTGGTACCCGGGCTTAAGTTCGCAGCGATAGGTTGCGGATTGGTCCTTGTCCACTGCGACGTGACAATCCGCCCATCGCAAGAAAAGATTTGGACCCAGGGGAAAGACAATGGCTTCACCATCGAGTTCCGCTTCGATGCTCGGACCCTCCGCCGCCGGCGGCAGGCTGAAATTCAAGGCTCGCCCAAAAATCACCGGATAAGAATCCCGCACTATGTCGCTGACCATGGGGTGAACCACCTCGGCCTCCAACAAGAAAGTGGCTGTGTCCGACCAATTGCGAACCGACACGTTAAAGTAGCGTCCGTCCCCGGAAAGATCTTCAAGCTCGATCTGAGCGAAAGGGCAGGGGCCTGCGATGCAAGAGACTCTTGCGTTTCGGAACTCATTCCTTTCCCCAGCGTCGAGCGACATGGAGCCGATCGCGGCCTTCCACTTGCCGTCGGGCGAACACGGAGGCCGATTGTGGCAGGGTTGGTTCCCCGCGTTGGCGACCTCGAAACGTCTTCACTGCGCTTCCCACATCCGCCTCGGTTGTAGCCTTCACCGAATACCTTACCCGGGCATTGGAGACCGCAACCGCGGATGATGAGGTTCCGTCTTCGTTTCCTGCCGGATGGGCGCCATGCGAGCGATGTAAATCTTGTCGCTAACAATGTCGTCCCATTCCAGCGGGTGATAATCCTTGTGACCGAATTGCAGCGTGAGTGGTTGTCGCCGCCGTGAGTCCCTTGGGCAGAGTGATCCTGAAGAAACCTGAAGCATCAGACTTGGAGTTCCCGCTCCCTAAATCATTGATCGCGGTGATTTCAACGTCGGCGATGGGCAACTGTTTGTTTGGGTCGCTGTCCAGTCTCAAGACCGCGCCCTTCAGAATGATCGGCTGCCGCCGGTGCACGAGGACAATGGTCAATACCGTTGCCAAAATCACGAGAGCTGGAATTGCCCAGATCGCAGTCTTTTTCTGGCACTCATGTTTCCGGTACTCAGGTCTCCGGCACTCTATGATGCGTTATCCTCTGGCTAACATGTCATAGCATTCTAACGACGCGCTATGCTATATGCAGGGTTCTGCTGGGTCAGCCGGCAAGACCATCGATTTTCTTCAGAGTTCGCATTTCACACCCGAATGCGGAACATCTAAAATTAAACGGATGGGCGAGAACATGAAAAGACGGCCTTGGTGCACGAACCGCCTTTCGCGACGAGACCTGCTGTTGCGGATCGCGGGCGTGGGCCTGTGGGGATTGTGCGATATGCCACACAGTTGTTTTCTCCCGCTGGCGGTGGCCGAGAAGAGCAGCGCAGTCGTCCACAGCCTGCCCCGGCCCCAAGCTCTCTTTCGCCGGCAGACGATCAGTTCCTGGAGGAACTGGAGAAGGCTAAACTTTCAGGTACTTTTGGGAACAAGCCAGCCCGCAAACTGGGTTGATAAAGGATCGATGCAATGTGCGGGCCAATGACACCACCGCGGTCGCGAGTATTGCGGCAACGGGGTTCGGGCTGACTGCTCTTTGTATCGGAGAAAAACGCGGATTCGTTTCGTTTGCCGAAGCGCGGGAGCGAGCTTTCGTCACTCTGCGCTTTCTTGCGAAGAAGATGCCCACTCATCGAGGATTCTTCTACCACTTCGCCGACTTCAACACCGGCGAAGAATGTGGGATTCCGAAGTCTCTTCGGTCGACACGGCCATTCTGCTATGCGGAGTCCTCACCTGCCAGCAACATTTCCAGGAGCATTCCGAAATCAGTTTCTTGGCCTACGAGATTTTCAACCGGGTCGATTGGACCTGGTTGTCGGAGGACACTTCGCTCTTGCCGCATGGGTGGACGCCCGAAATCGGCTTTCTCCCCTATCGTTGGGATTACTACAGCGAGATGATGATGATGTATCTCCTGGGATTGGGATCGCTTTCCCATCCCTTGCCCGTAGCCAGCCTGGGACGCCTGGAAGCGGACCATCTTTGAATATGATGGCATTCGCTATATCGGTTCGTTCGCCCCTTTGTTTGTGCATCAGTACTCCCAGGCCTGGTTTGATTTCCGCGATAAACGCGACAAATACGCCGACTATTTCCAGAACTCGAGATTGGCTACGGACGCCCACCGCCGATTCTGCATAGATCTCGCCAAGCAGTTTCCCGATTACAGCGATGATCTCTGGGGCATTACGGCTTCCGATTCGGACAAGGGCTACGTGATTTGGGGAGGTCCGCCCGCGATGGGGCCGATTGATGGAACGGTTGTCCCCAGTGCGTCGGCAGGTTCCCTGCCATTTCTTGCCGCAGCCCGTAATGCGCGTCCTCCGCAACATCAAGGATCATTATGGAGGGGCATGGAGCCAGTATGGATTTGTAAATGGGTTCAATCCGCTCAAGAATTGGTATGACCAGTGACGTCGTTGGGATTGACGTGGGAATCACCATGCTCATGGCGGAAAATGTCCGTACGGGTTTCGTTTGGAATACCTTCATGAAAAACCCGGAGGCGCAGCGCGGCATGGCTCGCGCTGGCTTCAAGAAGTACCAGCCGCCAGATAAGGATAAGGTAAGAGAAGCCCGCCTGACAAAGTAGTTCCGGCTACTGCAACTCAACCAGTGCCATGCCATGCGCAGGCAGAGTCAAGGTCAGCTCGCCATTCTGTATTGTGACGGGCTTCCGGCGTTGGAAGTTCTGCAGCCTTACGCAGTTCCTGGATCTGCGCCTGGGTGGGATAACGCGGAGCGCCCATCTTTTCGTAGGCGGAGTGAAAATCTCCATGATCGCGGTCCACGCGGGCGATCAAGGCTTGCCTCGCATTGGTGCCTTTCAGTTGCACAGTGACCGTTCTTGGAGAACCGGTTTGCTCTGGCGAAGCGTAGTTCCAGAGCGCGAGCACTAAGGTGCCGTCCTGCCTGCGCGTGAGCAGCGCGAAATCAGAATCGAGCTGGATCCGCTCATCTCCGAGCCGGTGCAGCAGTTTGAAGGCGTTGAAGGCCGGCTTGGGAATGCCATCCTCCGCAACCAGTCCATAGCCGCCATAGAACGGCGTTTTCACCACGCCCTGCTCTTCGAACACATCCGAAAACGTCCAGTAAGACATGATATCCACCAAGCCGTCGCATTGGCGTATCGTGTCGGCTAGCCAGGGACCCATGTAGATGGAATCTGTAACCTCAGGTTCGGTCTTGTAGCTGGCGTTGAACTCGCTCCAGATCAGCGGTAGATTCGGCATGCTCGAGGTGGTGATCTGGTTGTGAACTTTCTTGACCGCGCGGCAGACCATCTGGTCGCGAGAAATGTCCGCTGGCGAGCCGAAAACATCTTGCGCGAGATCATTGCCATAGACATGGGTTGAGGCGAAGTCTACCGGGATATTTTTCTCCGCGCAATGGCGGATGAAGGCGTCAACCCACGCGGCTTGCGCGGTCGCGGGGCCACCAACTCGCAATCGCGGACTGGTCGATTTGATGGCGAGCGCGGTGTGGTCGTACAGCTGCCAGTAGCTGGCCTGCTTTGGCTCCCCTGCCCAGAAGTCGAGGTTGGGCTCATTCCACACTTCGAAATACCATTGCGCAACCTCATCGATGCCGTAGCGATCCACTAGATGCTGCGTGAAGGCCGAGATCAGGCCGTCCCAGTGGCCCCAATCTTTTGGCGGGGAAATATCAGGTTTGTACCAGAAGCTGTGAAGGATTTTTCTGGCTGCCAGCTGGTTGGGCATAAAGCTGATCTCAACAAAAGGGCGCACTCCGTTCGCGAGCAAACCATCGTAGATCTGGTCAATGTAAGAGAAGTTATAGACGGCGCGTCCCTGGCCATCTTCGTCATAGACACCAACTTCATCGTCGAAAATGCCGTGGAAGCGCACGTATTTGAAACCGGTGATTTGCTCAACCGCACGTAAGTCACTCCGATAGCTGTCACGCAGGGCCAGTATCGCGCGCCCCGAACCAAACATCTGCTCCCAAAAATGGGGAAAGGGATGCCCGGCCGCCTTGGCATCGACGACGATCACCTCCGGTCTGGGGCCCAGTTGCGCGTGAATCAGTTGCGCGTTGATCCTGGGTATAGTCCGCGAGAACGTCAAGAGAACGGCGAGGCCGATGCCAATGGCGACGATGACGCGCCAATTGCGCATTGAGGTTCTCGCCGGCCCGGGCCAGGCATTCCCCCGCTCAGGTGGCTTCATGCTGCCTTGGAGTGCTTCCTAGCGATAGCTGGAGGCCTGCATCTCAAACATTTCGGCGTAAAGACCTCCCAGGCTCGACAGTTGGGCGTGATTCCCTTCCTCGACAATCTTGCCGTTGTTGAGTACCACGATGCGATCAACCATGCGCACGGTAGAGAATCGGTGTGAAATAAAGAGCGCCGTCTTGCCGGCGGCGAGTTCGGAAAAGCGGCGAAAAACTTCCAATTCGCTGCGCGCGTCGAGTGCGGCAGTCGGCTCGTCGAGAATCAGGAGTTGCGCGTCGCGCAAGTAAGCTCGTGCGAGTGCGACTTTCTGCCACTCACCACCTGAAAGGTCCACTCCGCGATCGAAGCGCCGGCCCAGCATTTGTTCGTAGCGTTCGGGCAGTTTTCCGACGATGCCATCCGCCATACTCTTCCGTGCTGCTGTCTTCAGGAGTTCCAGATTGTCGATTTCCTCGACTCGGCCAACCGCAATATTGTCGCGGGCGGTCATTTCATAGCGCATGAAGTCCTGAAAGATCACGCCCATCTCACGATGGAGATCTTCAAGGTCGTACTCGCGAAGGTCGATGCCATCGAGCAGGATTTGTCCTTCCGTAGGGTCGTAAAGCCGGGTAATCAACTTTACGAAGGTGGTTTTGCCCTGCCCGTTTTCGCCAATCAGCGCCACACGCTGTCCTGGACGCAACTCAAAGTTCAGGCGGTTGAGAATCAGGCGTGTGCTTCCGGGATAGTGGAAGGAGACATTTCGAAACTCAAATCCACGTACCATCGGTCGAGGCGCGGGCAGGGCATTAGGCTTGGAGCGGATCGTCGGTTGCATCCCAAAAAAGGCCACCAAATCGGTGAGGAACAGCGCCTCGTCGGCAATGCCTGCAAGGGTCGAGAAAAATTGTTGAATGTTGCTGCTGGCCTGTAGAATCGCGCCCGCGAGAAACGTCAACGTACCAATGCTCAGATCGCCGCTGACCGTGCGCCAGATGACGAATACATAGGCCGAGTAGTAGCCCATGGTGCCGATCACCGACAAGAACGCGCCCGCGATCAGCTTGCGTCGGGACAACGCGATGTTCTGTTTGTAGATCTCGTCGCACAAACTGGTAAACCGCTCGCGCAGGAAATCTCTCAGCCCGAAGAGCTTCAACTCCTTCGAAGCTTCTTTGCTTCCACCCAGGACCCGCAAGTAGTCCAGTTGCCGCTTCAGCGGCGTCTGGCGGAAGTTCTTGGCGTAACCCAGGAAGGCAAAATGGCTCTCGCCGAGGAATGCCGGAACCACTCCCGCGATCAGCAGGAGCATCAGCCAGGGAGAGAACACTATGATCGAGACCGACAGGGTTAGTGTGGTGATGGCCTGCTGCACCAACCGTCCCATGGCTTGAATCATGCCCAGCCGGTCCGTGGCCTGCACTCTCGCCCGCTCTAGACGGTCATAAAAAACCGGATCCTCATAGGCCAATAGATCCAGTCCAGCCGCCTGATTCATGACTTGAATGCTGGCGTAGCGGGTGTACTTGTCCCCCAGCAACGAATCCGAGTAGTCGATCGCCCGGATGAGAATGCTGGTTAGAACAGCCAATGAAAATTCCGCTGCCACCAGCCACCAGAACTGGCGCGGCACCGGCTGATGGGTCGAGGCGGCATGGACGATGCCATCAATAATCAGCTTTGTGATCCATAGCAACGCCACCGGCAGGAGCGATGAGAGCAGTCGAGCAGTTAGTCCAAACACTACAACCGCCGGGCCGGAGTCCCATACGATCTTGAGAACAGCCGGCACGTTCCGAAGGGCCGTGAGACGCTCTCGCCACCCTGTCCAGAAATTTTGCTGCTCGGCCATGCTTGGGTCTCTTCCTTTTCCTTCTTTATTAGTCATTAGTTAGTAGAAATTGCGTTACTTTTGTCATTTCGTGACGATTAAGTGCAATCCTCGTTCCAAATGTCCAGCCGCACAAACCCCATGCTAAACAGTTAGTTACGCTATATATGGTCTCTTGATTCAGGTGGGGAGTCTGGTCAATTCAGTACAGGGTCAGTCAATCGCATTGACCGCTGTAGTGTAAAATCTACCTAATTCGGCCATTCACGCAGTAGCGGGGTCGGGAGTCTCTACTCGGGTAGTCCGAGCCGGCGCATGAGATCGGCGTAGCGCGGGTCGGAACGAATCGGGTCCAGGGCGGGATAACGAATGACGATCAGCAGTTCGCTGTCTCCGTCGGAATAGGCCTTCTCCAGATACTCGAATGCTTGGTCGTGGTCTCCTTTGACCGCAAATGCCACTGCCATGGCGCTCGATCGGACTGAGGTCCCAAGACCCTGGGCAGCCTCGCAATAGCCTTTCGCGTCCAAACTCACGGAAATCGGTTTGCGGAGATTCTTCTCTATGTCGCTTACTGCCTCGGCGAAGCGGCCCATGGCAGCGTACAGCTAGCGACCGCTTGTAATATGCCGGCAGAAAGTTGGGATCCCGTTCGAGCACTTTCTGGAACTGGGCGAGCGCTTCCGGATAGCGGTGAGCCGACACCAAGGCGGACGCCGTAATTCGACCCGACAATGGAGGAAAGAGGGTCAAGCGATAAAGCGGTCTGAAATTCTTCCAGCGCCTGGTTGATCCGGTTTTCAGGCATGAGAAAGCTGATGGCATAAAAATAGTGAGCGGTCGCGTTGTTGGGGTTCAACTCGATGGCGCGCCGGAATTCCGGTTCGGCTTCGCCCCATTTCAGCTCTGTGGCAATGGCCATGGCGCGCGCCGCGTGTGCCTCGGACAGAGAACTGTCCAGTTCGAGCGCTTTCCGCGTTGCTTCGTCCGCCAACAGACTACCTTGCCGCGAGCTGATACCAGTCTGGTAGCCGGGAGCGACGTTGTATGTGTCAGCCAGCCCCGCATAGGCTAGCGCGTAATTCGGGTCGGCGGCGATCGCCTGCTGAAACAAGTCGATGCTTTTCTTCAGACCTTCATCCGTGCGCCCGTACCAGAGTTGGCGTCCTTCCAGGTAGAGGCGGTAGGCTTCCGGGTTTGTGGTCCCGGCTCGCCCCAGACGCTGCTGTTCGTTTCCGCTGAGCTGGATGCGGAGCTTACTGGAAATATCCCGCGTAATGTCGCTCTGGACCTCGGTGATGTCGGCCTGGTTGCGATCATAGTGAGCGCCCCAAAGCTCGCTTCCGTCGGCGGTATTCACCAGATCTGCCTCAATCGCGACATGGTCGCCGTGCTGCATGATGCGGCCCATCAAAACTGCGCTCACCCGAAGCGCCTGGCCAATTTTCTGCGGATCGTCCTCCTTCCCCTTGTAGCGGAACACAGTGCTGCGCGCCATCACCTTAAGGTTGGGCAGCTGCGAAAGACTGCTGATCAGGCTTTCCGTCAAGCCGTCGCTGAGGTACTCATTGTTGGCGTCAGCGTGGCATTGACAAAGGGGAGCACGGCAATGGAGTCAACCTTGCCCGTCTGAGATTTTCCGTGCAGGAAGTACGCGCCCGCCGCCGCGGCAATCAGCACGATCACAGCGACGCCGGCGGCCAGGTACGTGCGCCAGCGGCGGGGCTCGACGGCAGCCGGGATGGACGCGGAACTGGCCGGCGATACAGCGCTCGGGGCGATCGAAGCGCTCGACGAAGAAGAGCTCGACGAACGCCCGCGAGTCGGAGTCCCGTTTCAAACGCGCCAGGTCGGTGCGCAGATCGGCCGCGCTCTGATAGCGCAGGTTGCGATCTTTCTCCAGGGCTTTGCCGATAATGCGCTCCAACTCCGCAGGCAGATCGGGATTGAGCCGCAGCGCCGGGGCTGGCGCCGCATCCAGAATCGCTTTGAAGATCTCCGCCGAACTGCCGCCACGAAACGGAAGCGTGCCGGTTGCCATCTCGTAGAGCACCGCGCCGAAGGAGAACAGGTCGCTGCGCGCGTCCACCTCTTTGGCTCGCGCCTGCTCGGGAGACATGTAGGCAACGGTGCCAAGCGTCGTCCCCGGACTGGTGAGGTGTTGTTCATCGAGCATGGCGGTCATCGTATTGGCCGATGCAGCCTGACTGGAAGAACTGGTGGGCAGCTCTTTGGCTAGCCCGAAATCCAGAATCTTGGCGTGGCCGCGCTTGGTGACAAAGACGTTGGCGGGCTTGATGTCGCGGTGGACAATGCCCTGGGAATGCGCCGCGTCCAATCCGTCGGCCATCTCAATGGCCAGCGAGAGCACAGTTTCGTTATCCAACGGCTTTCCGCCAATCACATGCTTCAGCGTATCGCCGTCCAGAAACTCCATGGCAATGAAGGTCTGTTCCCCGTGTTTGGCGATTTCGTAGATGGTGCAAATATTCGGATGATTCAGGGCAGACGCCGCGCGCGCCTCGCGGCGAAAGCGCTCCAGTGCTTGCGCGTCTCGCGACAGTTCATCGGGCAGGAACTTCAGGGCCACGAAGCGTCCCAGTTCGATGTCCTCGGCCTTATACACCACACCCATGCCGCCGCCGCCCAGCTTCTCGACGACGCGGTAGTGCGAGATGGTTTGGCCAATCATCGAACCGTCCCCTTTCGAGGTCGCTTCATCTTACGGAGCAGCCCATGGCGCGTCAATGGAATGGAGGGGTAGTACACTTCGGGAAAAATTCGGCTACACCCCCACCACGGGATTTGGACCTAGGGGCCGGGGCCCGCGCGCTAGCGAGTGGGGCGGGCGGGAAGCGCAGATCGAGCATCCAAGCAATTCTCAATGAGCGCTAACGCCCTCTCGCCCTTTGGGAGAACTGGAGAACTCTGCGAAAAATCTGAAACTTATTCTGCCGCGGGACCGTATACGATTCCGCAGGAGGTTGACATGCATGACACAAAGGAGCGGTTGTCTCTATTGTGGATCTTCGCATTTTTGAACTACCTGTATGCGGACGTGCTTGCCCTGTGGGATATTGTTGGCTCGCTAAATGTAGCCGGCGCCATAACCACATCTCCCACCATGGGCTCTGGCGGGTTCAGCGGTCTTGATGGAAATACCCATGGCCATGATTGTGGCGTCTCGGCTACTTCCGTTTAGAGCGAACCGGCTGGCGAATATCATCGCGGCTGCAATTGAGACCCTTATAAACGGTTTCCTGACCTTCGTTCCGCCTCTGGCCGGATGGGCCGGCCGCCCGCTCTTCCTGAGTACTTGTTCTTCGCGACGATCGAAACTGTATGCACCTCGGTCATCATCTGGCAGGCGTGGACTTGGTCAGGGGTTGAGACTGTCCGCACGTCGTAACTGGTCGCTCAAATGAGGTCAATGTGAAAAGAGAACGCCTGACACAGATCGTTCTGGTGATCGTGGGGCTGTTGAATCTGCCCCAAATTTATTTTCTATTTATGGACCTGTGGCATTCCAGCTGGCTTTTGGAGGGGAAGTGCGAGTGCGGACCGATGTTTCTGAGCTTTTTTATTCCGGTCGGGGTCTTTCTACTCATAGCCGCAAGGAGACCGTCTGAGCATCGGTCGATGATTGCTCTGGTAGCTTGGTGGAACATCTCCCATGGCTCTGTGATGGCTATTCAAACCGTGGAAGCGTGGATTCACGGCGTCCACCGGAACTTTGCCGATGTGATCGTAAACCTTGTTATCGGAGTTGTCCTGTTAGCGCTTCTGCCAGCAAAACGAGAGGCAGTCGCGCCGGGAGTTGCGTGAACGAGCGCAGAAACCCCACACTCTACGCGGATAACGTTTCTTCTCGTCTTCGTTTCACGGTTTTTTCCCGAGGGGATGACAGTGTAGCGCAGCGGCTCTGGGCAGATTGGCGTAACATCTCGTGGCTGTTGAAAAACTCTTTTCCACGAAATTCGCAAAAATGAAATTGCGTCAGGAATCCCTACAATCGATTTTCTCGGGTCGCCTAGACATTTTCTATCCCCCTAATTTTGGCTGTTGGGGACGAAAAGCGAGTTTTTCAACAGCCACTCCGATTACACTCATTGCCCCCTGAAGCCTGGCATCTGCTTGGTATTTCGTTGCCTGGATTGATAGAATGCCCACTCCTTCAGGAGGACATTCATGGCAGCAGATGAGGAAGTCATCAAGCGAATCCTGCAACAACTCGAAACCGCCTGGAATCGTTACGACAGCGTCAGCTTTGCGGCGGCGTTTGCCGAGGATGCCAACTTTATTCAAATTTTTGGGGGACAGTTGGACGGGCGGGCTACCATAGAGGCGGCGCACCGGCACATCTTCGAGACGATCTACAGAGGCAGCCATGCTAGTTTCGCGCTACGGAGCATCCGCTTTCTGCGCCCCGATGTCGCGGTGGTATTTGCCCGGGCGCATGTGAAGTTCAAGGAAGCCACCGAGGCGCGCGAAATAGAAACCCGCCCAACGTTGATCGCGGTAAAGGAGCAGGACAAGTGGCAAATCGTCGCGTTCCAAAATACCAGGATTTCCGAGGTGCCAGCCGCAGCCCAAGCCGCGGCCCGTCTTGCAACTTAGTGGGGAAACTTAAAAACTCGGCGCACTCCGCGTCTCTGCGGTAGATTGCGGTTCGATCGTTCGAAGCCGCGCGCCAGACCATACTTCGAGGCAAAGACTTATAATCGCTGCCACTCATGGCCCTCGCTCCTGGGACAAAACTCGGCCCCTATGAAATCCAATCGCCGTTAGGCGCGGGTGGCATGGGTGAGGTGTATCGCGCCACCGATACGAAACTCGGCCGCGATGTAGCACTCAAGGTGTTGCCCGCCGAAATGGGGCACGATCCCGAGCGCCTCGCGCGCTTTCGCCGTGAGGCCAAAACCCTCGCCCAACTCGACCATCCGAACATCGTCACCATCCACTCGGTGGAGGAATCCGACGGCGTTCACTTCCTGACGATGCAGCTCGTCGAAGGGCGGCCGCTCGACCACTTGATCCCCGCTGGCGGGCTGCCCGTCGAGCAGATCGTTGAGATTGCCAGTGCGCTCGGCGACGCGCTTGCGGCCGCGCATGAAAAAGGCATCGTGCATCGCGACTTGAAGCCCGCCAATGTCATGGTCACGAACGAAGGCCGCGTCAAAGTGCTGGACTTTGGACTAGCGAAAGATGTTCGCACGGCCAACGTTGGCGACGCCACGATGACCTCAGCTACCCAAACGCGACTGGGCGTGGTGATGGGGACGCCAGCCTACATGTCTCCCGAACAGACAGCGGGCCGCCCCCTCGACCATCGCACCGACATTTTCTCTCTGGGCGTCATGCTGCACGAGATGGCGACGGGACGGCGTCCCTTCGAGGGAACTTCTTCGGCCGAGTTGGTCTCCGCGATTCTGCGCGATATCCCACCGCCGGTCACAGACCTGCGCCCCGATCTGCCCATCGATCTGGCGCGCATCATCCGGCGCTGTCTGGAGAAGGATCCGCGGCACCGCGTGCAGACGGCGCGCGACGTCAGCAACGAGTTTCGCGATCTGGCGCGGCAGACAGCACCGAAGGTGGCCCCGGCAACGACCCCGACATCGCGTGCCGTGCCCACCGCTGACTCGGGCGTGGCCCGCGCCGAGGAAGGTTTCTGGGTCGCGGTGCTGCCCTTCAAATACAGCGGCGGCAACGCCGATCTCACGGCTCTGGCCGAGGGACTGACCGAGGACACCGTTACCGGCCTGTCGCGATTCTCCTACCTTCGGGTGATCGCGCGGAGTTCGACCGCGCGCTACGCCCACGATGCAGTTGACGTCCGCGCTGCCGGCAAAGAACTGGGCGCTCGCTACGTCATGGAAGGAAGCCTTCGCCAGGCCGGAACCAAGCTGCGCCTCGCGGTGCAGCTCGTCGACGCAGTCTCCGGCGCTCATCTTTGGGCCGAGAACTATGAACGCGCCTTCATCCCGGAGGACATTTTCGCGCTCCAGGATGACTTGGTTCCGCGGATTGTTTCGACGGTTGCCGATATGAACGGGGTTCTGCCCCGGAGCATGATTGAGGCTGTGCGCAGCCTCGCTCCCGAGCAGTTGAGCCCCTACGAGGCCGTGCTGCGCAGCTTCGGCTACTTGGAACGGATCACCCCCGAAGATCTGGCCGCGGCGCGTTCTGGCCTGGAATTGGCGGTGCGGAAGGCGCCGTCTTATGCCGATGCCTGGGCTATGCTGGCGCTACTGTGCGTCCAGGAGTACGGGCAAGGATTCAGCCTGCAGACTGATTCCCTGACCAGCGGGCTAACCGCCGCCCAGCGTGCCGTCGAGGCCGCGCCATCCAATCATTTGGCCTATTTCAGCCTGGCCCACGCGTTCTTCTTCCAAAAGGAATTCCAAAGCTTCCGGAATGCGGCGGAGCGGTCCGTCGCTCTTAACCCCATGGATGGCAACTCCATGGCTATGTTAGGTGCGCTGCTGATCTACGCGGGCGACTGGGAGCGCGGCTTGGCGCTGGCGGGGCGCGCCAAACAGCTCAATCCCAATCATCCCGGATGGTACTGGTTTGCCGACTTCTACAACTCGTACCGCCAGGGGGACTACCGTGGCGCACTGGGTTTCGCTCTCAAGGTCAGTCTGCCGGGCCACTTCGGTGCGCACGTGATGCTGGCAGCCGCCTTCGGGCAGCTCGGAGAACGGGATGCGGCCGGAAAAGCCCTGCAGGACCTGCTCAAATTGCGGCCCGACATCGCCGCGAAGATGCGCAAGCATTACGAGAAATGGTTTGATCCCGAGTACGTGGAACAACTGATTGACGGTTTGCGCAAGGCGGGCCTGGAGATTGCCCCCGAGAAAGGAGCGGGAGCGCCCGGGCGTTCTTCTGCATCCGACTCGGGCACGTCTCGCGCCGAAGAAGGATCCTTGTCTACACGCGGCATCTCCGGAATCAAACGGCACACAATCGCTTTGGCGATTGCGGTCAGTCTGCTGGTGATCGCGTCCGCTGGAGTCGGCATTTATCTGAAAAGGTCCAAGACAAGCGAGATTGATTCCGTCGCCGTTCTACCGCTTGAGAATCGGAGCAATGATCCCGATGCAGACTACATTTCCGATGGAGTCACCGAAAGCATCAACAACAGCCTGGCGCGGTTGCCGAGTCTGAGGGTGATTCCGCACAGTGTCGCTTCCCATTACAAAGGTAAGGCGATGGATGTCCAAAAGGTTGGCGACGAACTTCACGTCCAGTCCGTGCTCACGGGCCGCGTCGCTCAGCGCGGCGACGACCTTACCATTGACGTCGAACTCGACGACGTTCGTAACGGCAAACAACTATGGGGCGAGCAGTACCACCGCAAGCTCGCCGATCTGCTGGCGGTACAGAGTGACATTGCCAGGGAAGTCTCTCAGCGCCTGCGCTCGCAACTTTCCGCGGAGGACCAGCAAAAGCTGACGAAAGGTTCAACCGACAATCCCGAAGCCTATCAACTTTTTCTCAAGGGCAAGTACTACACGAACAAACTCACCAAAGACGGGTTTGGCAAGGGCATCGACTACTTCAATCAGGCCATCGCCGTCGATCCAAACTATGCGCTGGCCTACAGCGGTTTGGCATACAACTACATTAACCAGGACGATTGGTATATGCCTCCCAACGAAGCCGGGCCCAAAACCAGGGCTGCTGCGGAGAAGGCGTTGGCAATCGACGACTCGGACGTCGGCGCTCACCTTTCACTGGCTGTAGAAACCCAGTGGTACGAGTGGAATTGGGCCGCCGCCGAAAGCGAGTTCAAACGAGCCATTGAACTGAGTCCCAACAACTCGGAGGCTCACGGGTACTACGCTTGGTTCCTGGCGTCAATGGGGCGCAAAGAAGAGGCACTCGCGGAAGCTCAGCGATCCCAGCAAGCCGATCAAGTCTCTTCGTTAGCGAACTTCTTTGTCGGATCGGTTTCCCTCTTCCTACGACAGTGGGACCCGGCGATTGAGCAATTGCGTAGCGCCCAGGATCTCGACCCGACTTTCTGGTTTGATGCTTGTTTCCTGGGCCGGGCTTATGAACAAAAAGGAAGGCTTCCGGAAGCGATTGCCGAGTTTCAGCGCGCGGTCGAACTGGAGAAGGACAACAGTGAGACTTGGTCAAGTCTTGGACATGCCTACGCGCTGTCGGGGAACCGGACCGAAGCGCAAAAGATACTGGATCGCTTGAAAGACTTATCGGCGCACACCTGGATCGCGCCCTACAACGTCGCAGTCATCTATGCAGGCTTGGGAGAAAAGGATCAGGCATTCGCTTGGCTCGATCGGGCCTACAAAGATCGGTCCTACTATCTGGCCGAGTATCTGCCAACGGACTCGCGTCTGGACAACCTTCGCTCCGACCCGCGCTTTGCTAACCTCCGGCGGCGCGTCGGACTGCAGAGGAGATGCCAGAGTGACCTGAGCTGTTTATTTGCGCCTGGGTCAGTGCGAGCGCGAGCTCAATCCCGCTAGCAGCCGAATAAGTTTCCCCCAACTTATGATGGCGGAACAAAGTTCATTCGCCGCAGCACCGGGGCGGGGCCTTCTACCACAAGCGCGGCAGCGACCCCCGGCTCGCTAACATCCAGCAAGCTCCATTGATCGGATTCTCCCCCCTCAAGCCAAAGCAGTCTTGCTGGCTGTTCGCTCCGGACACTTACTTGGAAGCGGTCCAGCGGCACCGACAAGCCGCCGCCGAGCGCCTTAACGAAGGCCTCTTTGCGGGTCCAGCAGGTAAAAAACGCCGCCAGCCGCACGTCAGCGGACAGCGCCAGAATCTCGGCAGCCTCAGCGGGTGCAAAAAAACGACGACTCAGATCCGCAACCTCAATCTCCGGCCGCACAATTTCCGCATCCACGCCCACGCGGCCGTTCCCGGCGACCGCCACCAGCGCCAAGCCGCCGGTATGCGAGAGATTGAAGGGAATGTCCTCCACCGGCCACGCCAAAGCCGGCTTCCCCTGTGGCCCTGCCCGAAACACCAAAACGTCGGGCTCACACCGAGCATATTGTGCCAGAATGCACCGGAGCGCCCCGCGCGCAACCGTCCACCGCTCGCGCAACTTAAGCGATCGAAAGCGGGCCGCTCTCTCTTCTTCTTCCATCGATAGAGTGGCCCTTAGTGCGGCGGCACTTATTGCAGCACAGTCGAGCTCTATCCGCCAAACATGAACCTCGCCAGGTGCGCACTTCATATCGGTTACCAACAAAGGCCGGTCTTGGCGTGCCCATATCCTTCAGGACCTCGCCGGGATAGAATAGATGGGAAAGCCTGCTTAGCTGTGCTGCAAAGTTTTGCACATCATTGCAGTTATTGGTGCTAACGCTCTTGGAATAGTGGCTACGATTGGCACGGAGTGTGCACCAACAACTTTACTCCCCCCTTGGTTACTATAGTGCGCCTTAGCAACTTCTGCTGGCTTGTCTACCTGCAGTAAGATGGGGCAAGAGCAGAGGTTGCCGCCTTAGTCTTGCGGGATGGATACGTGAATTTCTTAGGAATCAGCGGCTTAGAAGCATCTGCTCCTTTCAAGCAGGAGCATTGGCCGGGATTGGACCCGAGGGAATACCGCATCTCCCAGGGTTACGATTCTGCCGCGGCTCTCGTAGTTGACGGGAAACTCATCGCCGCTGCGGCGCAGGAACGCTTCAGCCGCAAGAAGCACACCGGCGATTTCCCGATCGACGCCATTCAGTTTTGTCTTCGCGAGGCGGGTCTCGGCATCGAAGATGTGGCCGAGATCGCCCACGGTTTTGATTATTTGCCTTTCCAGCAACTTTACTCGCTCGATCCAGATTCCTCCAGGCTCTACCAGAGGGTGTTCTCGAAGGAAGCACTGGTCCGGCAAGTGCACCGCCGCTTCCCCGATTTTCCTGCCGAGAAGATTCAGCCGGTAGGTCATCATCTCGCGCACGCCGCCAGCGCCGCATTTACGTCAGGGTGGAACGAGTGCCTGGTGGTGGTGAACGACGCGATGGGAGAGGTGCAAAGCCTCACTGTGTTCCAGTTTCGCGGCGGCGAGTTCAAAAAGCTGCGCGAGATACCGGCCAACGATTCCATCGGTATCCTTTATTCCCTGGTTACGCTGCACCTGGGCTTCGATTTCAACTCCGATGAATACAAGATCATGGGGCTGGCGCCCTATGGCGACCCGGAGCGCTTCCGCGCTTTCTTTGAGAAAACCGTAGAACTGCGTCCCGATGGTTCGATTCGAATTCCGATTCTCCGGCTCAACCGTTCGCGAGAGGAACGCGAGAATTACCTGGCGACCCGCGCCTACCTGGACGAGCACCTCGTGGCACGACGAGCGCCCGACGCGGAGATCACTCAGGAACATAAAGATGTGGCGGCGGCCCTGCAGGAGTGCTTGGATCGAGTTGTGCTGCATGTTTGCGGACACTTCGGAAAGCAGACAGGCATGCGGCGCATTGCTCTGGCCGGCGGAGTCGCGCTCAATTGCACGGCCAATGGCAAACTCATCGACTCCGGCATCTTCGATGAAGTCTATATACAGCCCGCGGCCGGAGACGACGGTACCGCGCTGGGTGCTGCCCTGTACCGCGCGTCACTCTCCGAAGAAGTTCACAATGAGCGCATGCCGGTTCCGCTGCTGGGACCTGCATACCCGTTTCCGTGTATTGAGAAGGCGCTTGAGAAGTACGCCAGCCGGATTACGGTGACGCCTTTTGCGTCTCTCGATCAGACCTGCAGCGAAGCGGCCAAGCTGATCGCCGAAGGACGAGTGATCGCCTGGTATCGCGGCCGCATGGAGTATGGTCCGCGGGCGCTGGGGAATCGCAGCATTCTTGCCGATCCCGGGCATCCCGCCATGCGCGACCGCATCAACGCGATGGTCAAGATGCGGGAAGCGTTTCGTCCGTTCGCGCCGGCCTGCTCAGAGGAGCAGGCGCATCGCTGGTTCAACATCGCACCGGGAACGCAAATGCCGTACATGATCACGGTGGTCGACGTGCGCCCGGAGCACCGGGCATCATTGCCGGCCATCACTCACGTGAACGGTTCGGCGCGCCTGCAGACAGTTTCGGGAAAAGATAATCCTGATTTCCATCGTCTGCTTGGGGCGGTCGGCCGAACCACGGGCCGAGAAATGGTGCTCAACACCAGCTTCAATGTGAAAGGGCAGCCCATCGTGAATACGCCGGAGGAAGCCATTGAGACTTTCCTCGGCACGGGCATTGAATTTCTTTTTCTGGAGAACCGAATTGTTGCCCGCAGAAACAACTGATTGCAACAAAACCGAGGTCGATTACCCGCGTGAGAACACGATCGCGCAGCTGTTTGAGCAGCAGGTTGCGCGCACGCCGGACGCGGTCGCGGTTGTTTCGGCAGGGCGAGGCCTGACCTATCGCGAACTCGACCAGCGCTCCAATCAACTGGCGCGTCATCTTCAGCAGCTCGGCGTTCGACCAGAGAGCTTGGTTGGCATCGCCGTCGAACGATCCGTCGAAATGATGGTCGGGCTTCTGGCGATCCTGAAGGCGGGCGGGGCTTACGTTCCGATGGATCCCAGCTACCCCGTGCAGCGCATCGCACTGATGATCGAAGACTCCGAAGCTCCGGTCATCCTCGCGACGGAGCGCACGAGATCGCGTCTGGGGAAAACTGCCGGACACGTCGTCTCAATCGATGGCGATGCTGATGCGATCGCTGGGAACAGTACGCACCCGGTCTCTTCCGCGGCCAGTGGGCAGAACCTCGCATATGTGATCTACACCTCGGGCTCGACGGGGAAACCCAAGGGAGTGATGATCGAGCACCGCAACGTGGTCAACTTCTTCACCGGCATGGATCGGGCGATTGGGTCCGACCCGGGCGTATGGCTGGCGGTGACCAGCATTTCCTTTGACATTTCCGTGCTTGAACTGTTCTGGACGCTGACGCGCGGTTTTCAAGTGATCATTCACGGCGATGAGGGCACGCAGACGATTCCGGACGAGATTCGGAACTACGGCGTCACGCACATGCAGTCGACGCCTTCCCTGGCGCGGATGATTGCAGTCGATCCTGATGGATTGGCTTCCCTGGGACGATTGAAGAAACTCTTTCTCGGAGGAGAAGCACTCCCGCCGTCGCTGGTTCGTCAACTGCGCCAGGAATTCCGCGGCGAGATGCACAACATGTACGGGCCAACCGAAACCACGATCTGGTCCACGACATTCCGGATCACCGGAGACTCGGACAGCATCCCGATTGGAAAACCCATCGCGAACACTCAGGTCTACGTGCTGGATTCTGGGCTTCAGCCGGTTGCCGCGGGCGAGACTGGCGATCTGTATATCGGCGGCGATGGCGTGGTGCGTGGGTACTGGCAGAGACCGGATTTGACAGCCGAAAAGTTTCTTAGCGATCCGTTCCGAGCCGGGAAATCGCATGTATCGCACAGGCGATATAGCGCGTTTCCTGCCGGACGGAAATCTGGAGTTTCTCGGGCGGGCAGATTTTCAGGTGAAGCTGCGCGGCTTCCGGATCGAAATTGGAGAGATTGAAGCGGCGCTCGAGAATCAAGCGGGAGTGGCTCAGGCGGTGGTCGTTGCCAGCGAATTCAAGTCTCGAACTCAAACTGAAGATAAGCGCCTGGTTGCCTATGTCGTTCCGAAGCCCGGGGCAAAATTGGAGGCTACAGATCTGCGCGCGGCGCTGGCCGCAACTCTTCCCGAGTACATGGTGCCATCACAGCTTCGTATTGTCTCGATTCCTTGCCCCTGACGGCGAATGGCAAGATCGACCGCAACGCGCTTCCCAATCCTTCCGCACTCGAGAATGAATCCGGCACAGCGCCAGAGCCGCCGCGAAACGAACTGGAGCGCGTGATCGCAGCAGGCGTGGAAGGACGCGCTGGGCGTGGATCGCGTGGGATTGAATGAGAACTTCTTCGATCTCGGCGCGCATTCTCTGATGGTGGCCGAGGTACACATTCAGTTGCAGCAACTGCTTGGCCGCGAGTTCTCCTTGGTCGACCTGTTTCAGTTTCCCACGGTCACCGCGCTTGCGAACCATCTCAATGGAGAGGAAGCCGCGCCGCGAGTCTCGAGCAGAGCAGAGCGGCGGTTGGCCGCGCGACAGCAGCGAGCACAATGAAGATGAAGAACACGGCAATCGCGATCGTTGGCATGGCCGGACGCTTTCCCGGCGCGCGCAATGTTGCTGAGTTTTGGCGGAACCTGAAAAACGGGGTGGAAGCGATCCGTCCCTTCAGCGACGCCGAACTGCTGGCTGCCGGAGTTTCTGCCGACGAACTCGCCCAGCCGGAGTATGTGAAATCGGGCGTGGTGCTCGAAGATCTGGACATGTTCGACGCGGCGTTCTTCGGTTTCAGCCCGAAGGACGCGTCGATCATGGATCCGCAACACCGCATTTTCCTCGAGTGTGCATGGGAAGCGTTGGAGGATGCGGGTCACGCGCCGGGGAGTTTCGCAGGTTCGATCGGAGTTTATGCCGGCTCGGGCATGAACTCGTACATGATCCACAACCTACTGACAAACCCGCGGCTGGTCGCAAGCGCCGGGCTATTTCTGATTCGGCAAACGGGAAATGACAAGGATGTGCTCGCGACCCGGGTGTCTTACGAACTTGAACCTGCACGGGCCGAGCATCAGCGTGCAGACGGCTTGCTCGACTTCTCTGGTCGCGGTGCATCTGGCGTGCCAGAGCTTGCTGAATCAGGAATGTGACATGGCTCTGGCGGGCGGAGTCACGATTGAGTTTCCGCACGGGCGCGGTTACCTATATCGCGAAGGCGAGATTCTGTCGCGCGACGGACACTGCCGCGCCTTCGACGCCGATTCCAGCGGCACTGTGTTTTCGAGCGGCGCAGGCATTGTGGTGCTGAGAAGGCTCGATGACGCCTTGGCCGATCGCGACACCGATTCACGCCGTCATCCTCGGATCGGCGATCAACAACGACGGCGCGCGAAAAGTCGGGTATCTCGCGCCGAGCGTCGATGGACAGTCCGAAGTCATCGCCGAAGCTCTGGGCGTCGCGGGCGTGGCGGCAAGCGATATCTCTTATGTGGAGACGCACGGCACTGGAACCAAGGTCGGAGATCCCGATTGAAGTCAAGGCGCTGACGCAGGCGTTTCGCGAAAGCACGCAAGGCAAAGGCTATTGCGCCATTGGGTCGCTGAAGACCAACATCGGCCACCTGGACACGGCGGCCGGCGTCGCCGGTCTGATCAAAACGATGCTGGCGCTGCGGCATCGGCAGATTCCGCCGAGCCTGCACTTCCGCAAGCCGAATCCGCTGATTGATTTCGAGAACAGCCCGTTTTATGTCAATACCGTTTTGACGGAGTGGAAAGCAGAGCGTGGGCCGAGGCGCGCGGGCGTGACGTCGCTCGGCATTGGCGGCACGAACGCGCACGTGGTTTTAGAGGAAGCGCCGCCGGTTGAAAAACACGCAGCCCCGAGAGAAGCCTTATCAGTTGCTCGTGCTCTCTGCGAAGACCGCTTCCGCGTTGGAAAAGGCCAGCCAGAATCTCGGCGCTCACTTGCAGGAGCACCCAGAATTGCCTCTGCAAGATGTCGCCTACACCCGTCCAGTTGGGCCGAAAAGCCTTTGTGCACCGTCGCACGGTTGGTGGCTGCCACCACCGAAGAAGCGGTGAAACTGCTGGCAAAGCCTGAACCCAGCCGGGTTTTCACCGGGCAAGCGGCCGCGAGTGCTCCCGGCGTTGTCTTCATGTTCTCCGGTCAGGGATCGCAGTACGTGAACATGGGCCGCGAATTGTACGAGACGGAGTCTGTATTCCGCGCTCAATTGGACCATTGCGCCGAACGTCTGATTCCCGATCTCGGTCTCGACTTGCGCACTTTGTTGTATCCGCCGGAGGAGGACTCCGCAGCAGCAGCGCAGAAGTTATCCCATACCCGCTTTACGCAGCCCGCGTTGTTCAGCATCGAATATGCGCTGGCGCAATGGTGGATGGCGCACGGAATCGCGCCTTCTGCGATGATCGGCCACAGCATCGGAGAGTACGTGGCTGCTTGTCTGGCGGGTGTGTTCTCGCTTGAAGACGGGCTTCACTTGAGCGCCATTCGCGGCCGTTTGATGGGAGAGATGCCGTCCGGTTCGATGCTGTCGGTTGCCGCGGCTGCCGACACGCTCTCGCTTCCAACAGAACTGGCACTCGCCGCGATCAACGGGCCGGAGCAGTGCGTGGTCTCGGGCCCCACCGATGCCATTCAGAAATTCGCGGGGGAGTTGGAGAAACGAGCCGTTCCTTGCCGCCTGCTGCACACGTCGCATGCATTTCATTCCGCGATGATGGACCCCATGCTCGAGTCCTTCCGCGCTCATCTCGCCAAAGTTTCTCTGCGCGCGCCCAAGATTCCTTATCTCTCGAATGTCACCGGCACGTGGATCACGGCTGCTGAAGCCACCGATCCAGGCTATTGGACAAAGCACCTGCGAAATACCGTGCGCTTCTCCGCAGGGCTCGCCGAATTGTTCCGCGATCCGGCGCGGGTATTTCTGGAGGTTGGCCCCGGCCAAGCGCTCGCTTCGTTGACGCGCCAGCACCCTGGCAAGCCGAAAAGCTCCAAGGTCGTAGCTTCCATGCGGCACCCGCAGGAACAGGTCTCCGATGCGGTGTTCCTGCTCAACACCGCGGGACAGCTCTGGATCGCGGGTCGTGTCGATTGACTGGAATGCGCTCCACGCCGGAGAAGAGCCGCAGCCGAGTTTCTCTTCCAACGTACCCGTTCGAACGCCAGCGCTACTGGATCGAACCTGGGCGGCAAAGTTCTTGCGAGCGAACGGCCGAGCTGTTCCCAGTGCTGCTGCTCCCAGTTGCTGAAGCGGCGCAGAGTGAGCAGTGGTTCCATCGGCGCGTTTGGAAAAAGTCTCCGGCCGAAAAGACCGCTCCTGCAGATCATGCGTGCTGGCTGCTGTTTCTCGATGAGACCGGTCTGGGCCGCGAGATTTCAAAGCAGCTCAAGACATCCGGCCACGAAGTACTGGAAGTTGTCGTCGGTGACAGAGTACAAGCGCACGGGGCGCTCGGTTCGTACGCAATTCGTCCCGGCGTGCGAGACGACTACGACGAACTACTCAAAGAAATTGTCAAGCACGAGCATCCGCCAACAAGAATTATCCACCTGTGGCCGGTCACGGGCGCAACCGCTGGCCGATCTCTCGATCAGACGTTGGACTTGAGCTTCTACAGCCTTCTGTTCCTCGCGCAAGCCTGGGGCGATCAGGATCTGGGCGCAGTGGAGATTGCGTGCGTCTCGAACGGACTGCAATCGGTCTCGGGAGAGAACGTGGTCGAACCCGCGCGGGCGGCACTGCTTGGGCCCGTCCGGGTCATCCCGAAGGAGTTTCCCGGCGCGTTCTGCCGCAGCATCGATCTTGACCGGAGATATTCAGGATCTGAGAAGAGCGGCTAGCGACATCATCGCGGAGTGTTCTCTGCGCAGCGCGGATTCTTGCGTCGCTTACCGGCAGTCTGAGCGCTGGGTGGAGACCTTCGAGTCCACCAATCTTCGCACCCAAACCTCAGGCACGCGTTTAAGAGAAAAGGGAGTCTACCTGATTGTCGGCGGACTGGGAGGGATCGGTCTGGTCGTCGCCGAACACCTGGCGCGCACCGTTCATGCGCGGCTGGTGCTGGTGGGACGCACGCCGCTTCCACCGGCGTCGGAATGGCAAGCTGTTCTCGACAAACCGAATGGCGCGAACGGCGCGCGCGCACGTCAGAAATCGCGAAGCTGCGCGAAATAGAATCTCTCGGGCGCAGAGGTTCTGACCATTTCTGCCGATGTGACCGACTCCAAGCAGATGGCGGAGGCGCTACGGAATTGCGCGGCAACGCTTCGGCGACATTCATGGCGTGATCCATGCCGCGGGCTTGATCGAAGATGAGCCGCTGCAGATCAAGACTCGCGAGAGTGCTGCTCGCGTGCTGGCGCCGAAGATTCAAGGTACGTTGGTTTTGCAGCAGGCGCTCGGCGACAGGAAGTTGGATTTCCTCCTTCTGTTTTCGTCCATCAGTTCGCTCGCGCCTCCCGCCGGGCAGGTCGATTACGCTGCCGCAAACGCTTTCCTGGATGCGTTCGCCCTCAGCCAAACCGGGCAACCGGTCACGGCGGTGAATTGGGGGATTGTGGGCCGATTTGGGCATGGCGAGCCGGGACATTGCCGGCGGTCATCGCGATCCTGGGTAGGCGACTGGTTCAGACCACGACCGAGACAGTCTATTCGGCCTCGTTAAGCTGCGAGAAAGACTGGTTGCTCAGCGAGCACCGCTTCAAGAACGGCGCCGCTCTCATTCCGGGCACAGGGTATCTGCAACTGGCGGCAGCGGCGCTGGTCCAAGACAAGTTCGGGCCGGGCATTGATTTCGAGGATGTGTTCTTCCTGGCGCCTCTTACCGTTGCTCCCGATGAAACAAAGGAGGTGCGGGTGCGTCTGCGCCGCCAACGCTCCGGCTTCCGTTTCTCGATCCTGGCAAAGAAATAAAGACAAGGAATGGACCGAATACGCATCCGGACAGATTGCGCGCAACCAGAAGCGCACGCCTGCGGACCAGAATGTGGCGGAAATCCGCGCGCGGTGTTCTTCACGCCGCATCGATTTTGACGAACAGCACCGAACTCGCCAGGAGCGGTATTTCGACTTCGGCCCGCGCTGGCGAAATCTTCAGAGTCTGCACATCGGAGAGCGTGAGGCGCTGGCGGAGTTGCAACTGGGGCAAAACTTTTCCGCGGATATCGAGACGTGGCCGGTGCATCCGGCTCTGCTTGACCTGGCCACGGGATCGGCGCTCTATCTCATTCAGGGTTACGAAGAGTCCGAAGCCCTCTATCTGCCATTGTCTTACAAGAGGATTACGCTTTACCGCCCGCTGCCCTCGCGATTTTACAGTCACATCCGTTGTCGTCAGGAGCATACGACGCAACGCGAAATCGCGACTTTCAGTTTCACTCTCCTCGATGGCGATGGCCACGTGCTCGCGGAGATCGAAGAATTTGCCTTGCGGCGCATCGACATCTGCCGCGGCAATCCTGGCGCCTGTGCTCCGGCTGCACGGCGCCCGCGAGTTACAGCGAACGGCAGCGGAACTGATTGAGGGAATGTCATCGCGCGGACGGGATCAAGGCGTTCGATCGGATTCTCTCTTCCGATATGCTCCCTGGCATCATCGTGGTGCGTGGCGAGCTTCCGGGAAAACCGGCAAGACCGTTAGCAACGGTATCTCCGCCAAGAAGCACGGCGAAGCCGGAGGGCGAGATTGAAAGTGTACTCGCTGAGTGGTGGCAGGAACTGTTGGGAGTGGAGACGATTGGTCTTGACGACGATTTCTTCGACTTGGGCGGCCATTCGTTGACTGCCGTTCGCCTGTTCAGCCAAGATCAAGAAGACCTATCGGCAGGATTTGAACCTCTCCACTCTGTTTGAGGCGCGCACCATCCGTCAATTGGCCGGACTGATCCGGAAGGCGGGAACCTCCAGCATTCCCGCGCATCAAGTGGATCTCGATCCTGCCGCCCTCCGAAGCACGCGACACACGCCAGCTCGCGGGCGTCACCCGTAGTCGAAAGCCGGCCAGTGCCGAAGCCAAGACTTGGTCCGCCCTCGTGCCAATTCAGCCCAATGGTTCTCGGACTTCCGCTTTTTTGTGTTCACGCTCTCGGACGAGTCTGCTTTTCTATGGACAGTTGGCAAAATACCTTGGGCCTGACCAACCTTTTTACGCGCTGCAATCTCCGCTCGAATCTCAGGCGCAGATTCGTGACACCAGTATTGAAGAACTGGCGTCCATTTACGTCAAAGAACTACAAGCTTTGTTCCCGGAAGGGCCCTATCACTTAGCGGGGTGTGTCCCTTGGAGGACTCATCGCACTTGAGATGTTTCAACAGCTCTATGCACAGGGTAAGAAGCCCGGGCTACTCATATTGTTCGACGCCTTTGTTCCGGGATGCGACTATCACGTGCCGGCCAGAGACCAAATATCCTCGCCATTGGCGGAAGCTTCGAAATCAGGGTGCGGCTTATCTGCTGCAAAGGGCCGCCTTAAAAAGTCGAATACTGGTGGGGTCTCGGCTGCTTCGTCAGCGCTCGAGCTGTGGGATGCTCTTTGTTACCGAACTGGTGGGCCGGAGCCTGCCCAGCCGGCCTTCGCTATCCTCAGGTGGAGGAGGCTCACAAACGAGCCTTATGGCGTTACACCGTCCAGTTTTATCCCGGGAAGATCACGCTGATGCGGGCCGCGGAATTCGAGCAGACGGGCGGCCACTCGCAGGAACCCGACTCTGGGCTGGGAGACCTTTGCGGGCGGCGGGTTGGAGATTCATGACGTCCCTGGTGAGCCACCTACTCCATGTTCGAGGAGCCCAATGTACGGACTTTGGCGGAAACGCTCAAGCCTATACTGCTCGTCGTTTGACTCGGAGCCCGAAAGCGAGGCAGCGCACCATCCTGAACGTCATCAGACGATCGACCACTCGTCGCTGTGACTCCGGCACGAACTGCTGATAAGTATCGAGCGTTATGCTTGCGCGCGAGTGCCGCATCTGAGCTTACGCGTCCTTCACATCCGCACCGGCTAACTTGAGCCATACCGCATGAGAGGTTCGCCGTCCCTGGCCCAAGCTTTCGTGAGAACGAGGTGACAGAGTGAGCGTAGATAGGGCTGAGATCGCTTCGCTTTACGATGCTGTTGGTCTTCGCATCTTTTTAAATATCCATCTATTAAAAAGGTCGGGAAAGTCTAGCAGTCCGGCTTCCCCCAGCCTGAAAGATACCCATGTTCGCGTGGTAAAAGGTGGTCCAGACCTGAGGCTTCCGCCGCCTTATTCAGGAAGAAGGTCGGCGGGCCCCCGGAATCCCCGCATTCCTTTCACGCTACGCTGTGCTTCTGGTCACAGCCAAGAGTGAGCCCGGTGAGGTTGAATAGTATTGGCGGGCAATGGAATCGCCATGTGACAGGTCAGATTCAGAACCATGGAGGTTGGGAAGATGCCGGTCATCGTACCACTCCACCGACTTGGTTGCGTGACGTCGCTACGAAGCCAGGAGCGGAGCTTGACTGGGTGCGCCTGCACGGGAAGCTGTGACTAAACTGATGTTCCCAAAGCGGGCCCTACGAGGGAGGACGATGGAAAACGCGATCGGTCTAGTCATGACGGGTGGCGGTGCTCGCGGCGCTTATCAAGCCGGTGTTCTCAAGCGCATTGGCGAACTGAAACGCGCCCGGACACAGGGTAATCCTTTTCCAATCATCGGAGGCGCTTCCGCGGGAGCGATTAATGGCGCTGCTCTGGCCACAGGTTGCGGCGATTTTGCTTTGGCAACCAGCTTATTGCAGAGGCTTGGGCGACTCTCGAACCTTCCGACATCTTTCACTGTGGTCTCTTGTCCCAGGCGCGGAATTCCCTAACCTGGATGCTCGATCTTTCCTTTGGAGCGATTCTGGGGGGAGGCAATGCCCGATCGTTATTAGATGCCACTCCCTTACGCCATTTTCTCAATAAGCACCTTGACTGCGACCGGATCCAGGAAAACATCAAGCGCGGGAACCTCTACGCTCTGGCGATTTCCACGACCAACTACAACTCGGGAAAAAGCTATCTCTTCATTCAGGGAAAGAAGGGCCATCCGATGTGGAAGCGGATCCGACTGGTGACGGTGGCGACGAAGATCACGGTCGACCACGTTTGTGCGTCCTGGCTATTCCTATGGTTTTCCAGCCGGTAAAACTCAAAACCCCGCGTGGGTCCGCCTTCTTCGGCGATGGTTGTTTGCGCCTGCAACAGCCGCTCAGCCCGGTGATCCGCCTGGGGGCGGAGAAGGTTTTCGCGATCGGCGTCCGCTGCGGAGATAAAGAAATTCAAGAGGAAGCCACGGATGAGAGAAACCCTTCGCTAGCGCAAGTGTTGGGAGTTCTTTTGAACGTTATGTTTCTGGACCATCTCGCAACTGACATCGAGCACCTTGAACATTTGAATCAGTTGCTCAACGATGGCCATATCAATCAGCTTGGGATTGAAGGACATGAAAAGATTCGACCAATCAGGACCTTCCTCATCTCGCCTTCGGTCAACTTGTCAGATCTGGCGGAGCAGCACCAGAGAGACATGCCCGCTCTGATCCATTACTTTGTATCCAGTTTGGGACGAGACGCGGCTTCCAGTGCCGATCTGATGAGTTACCTGCTATTCACAGGGGGTACACGCGAGACCTCATTGAGATTGGTTACTTTGACGCCAGCGAACGAATCGATGAAATCGAAGACTTTCTCTATTCTTCCAACGAGGGAGACGCCGAAGACCCACTGGCCAATGTAATCGCAGGGAACGTGCCCAAGGCAGGCTCGGCAGCGAAACGGAACGGAAACTCTCCAGAGCCCACGGCTAATCATCTGCCCAATGCGCCCGCACTTCCCGGTGCGAACATAGAGAGTTCGTTATATGGGGAGACATTTTTCATGGCCACTACCACGATAGAAGTTGAGGCAGCCGCCTACAGCCACCGGCATACCAAGCTAGTGCGCTGGGTTGTAGAAGTAGCGCAGATGTGCAAACCCGATCGCGTTCACTGGTGCGATGGCTCGCCGGAGGAGTATCAGGAGATGCTGCGGCTGCTGGTCCTCGCCGGGACCGCGATCCCGATGGATTCGGCAAAGCGGCCGAACAGCATGCTCGTCCGGTCGGACCCGGCCGATGTGGCGCGCGTCGAGGATCAGACTTTTATCTGCTCACGAACCAGGAAGAGGCCGGCCCGACCAACAACTGGGAAGACCCGGCGAAGATGAAGCAGAAGCTGGCGGGATTGTTTGCCGGCTCCATGGTGGGCCGCACGCTGTACGTTGTTCCCTACAGCATGGGGCCGATCGGCTCGCCCATCGCCAAGATCGGGGTGGAGATAACCGACTCGGCCTACGTCGTCGCCAGCATGCACATCATGGCCCGGGTAGGCAGCCAGGTGCTTGAGGCTCTCGGCGAGGATGGCGAGTTTGTCGGGGCTGCACTCGGTCGGGCTCCGCTGGGTCCCGATCAGCCGGACACGACCTGGCGCTGCAACCCGAGCACAAGTACATCTGCCACTTCCCGGAGACGCGCGAGATCTGGTCGTACGGCTCCGGCTACGGCGGCAACGCGCTGCTGGCGAAGAAGTGCCACGCGCTGCGCATCGCTTCGGTGCAGGCGCGCGACGAAGGCTGGATGGCCGAGCACATGCTGATCCTGAAGCTGATCAGCCCGTCCGGCCAGGTGAAGTACATCACCGGCGCCTTTCCTTCGGCCTGCGGGAAGACCAATCTTGTCGATGCTGATCCCGACCATTCCCGGATGGAAGGTGGAGACGATCGGCGACGACATCGCGTGGATGAAGTTCGGCGCCGACGGCCGGCTTTACGCCATCAATCCGGAATACGGCTTCTTCGGCGTGGCGCCGGGCACGAGCATGAAGTCGAATGCCAACGCCATGCTCAGCGTGACCCGGAACTCCATCTTCACCAACTGCGCGATGACGCTCGACGGCGACGTGTGGTGGGAAGGAATGACCGACAGAAGCCGGCCGAGCTGGTCGACTGGCTGCGGCGGCCGTGGACGCCGGACTCCGGCCGGAAAGCCGCGCATCCCAACGCGCGCTTCACCGCTCCGGCCCGGCAGTGCCCGGTGATCGCGCCCGAGTGGGAAGACCCCAAGGGCGTGCCGATCGACGCCATCCTGTTCGGCGGACGCCGCGGCAGCATCGTCCCGCTGGTCACAGAGTCCTTCGACTGGCAGCACGGAACGTTCCTGGGCGCGACCGCCAGCAGCGAAACCACCGCAGCAACCACCGGCAAGGTCGGACAACTCCGCCGCGATCCCATGGCCATGCTGCCGTTCTGCGGCTATAACATGGGTGATTACTTCGCGCACTAGCTCAAGATGGGAACGCTCTCCAGCCGGCGCGAAGCTGCCCAAGATTTTCTACGTCAACTGGTTCCGTCAGGACGAGAAACGCGGATTCCTCTGGCCGGGCTACGGTGAGAACAGCCGCGTGCTGAAGTGGACGTTCGAGCGCTGCAACGGTACGGTCAAAGCGGTGGATACGCCCATCGGCCGCCTGCCCCAGCCGGCTGACCTCGAGTTCGCGGCTGGACATCATCCGCGGCCAATCTGGCCAAACTGCTGAGCGTTGATGTGGACGGCTGGTTGGCGGAGGTTCCGCTCATCCGCGAGCACTTCGCGCGCTTCGGCCGCATCTTCCCCAGGGGTTGAACCTTCAAGGTGAAGGCCCTTGAAGAGCGTCTGCAGGCGGCT
>CAVRYC010000019.1:0-208475 GCA_963725245.1 uncultured Acidobacteriaceae bacterium
GAGGTACACATCGAGCTTGGGATAGTGAAATTCCAGAGTGGCCAGACCCTGATAGCTCCGCAGCGGAACCAGCGTGCCAAAGGGGTTCACGGTGGCGTCTGGCAGACCCGACGCGCTGTAGCGGCCTAAGCCATTCCCATAAAGGCCGTGAAGGCCGAAGTCCATGTGCTTGTTGGCACGGAAACGCGGGCATTGCCTCCCACTCCACCGCCGTTCCTGGAGTAGTTATGGACGCCGCGCGGAAGTGGTAGGTACCGCAAGTGCCGGATGGTGCGACGCTTCCGCGCAGGGATAAACCCGGTCGCGGAACCGACTGAAGATGCCGAAGACTTCATAGTGTCCGAAACCGGGTTCAGCGGCCGCCTTGACGATAATGTCAGGCATGGCGTTGAAGGAATAGTTGGATGCATTGGTGCAAGTGGTGAGTGGAGATGGGGTTGCCGCCGGCGGTGGGGTTGTTGACGGTGGTGGTGTGCAAGCAGTGATGCCGGGATTGTAGAGTCCGGCGCCCACACCGTCACTGCCCAAGGCGAAATTGTATTAGCGTTGGTTGCGGTGAAGGTAGTTTGAGGATTTTCCAACGACGCGGCCAGCCAGAAGCGATTGTTGAGGTTTTTGACGACGCGGACGCCGTACTGCCGCGCAAAACTGAAGCCCACATTATAATTCGGGTCGATGGTCATCGGCCTGGCTGTGCTCAGGTTGTCGATGCCCTTCCTGTTTTCCGTCAACAAAGTCCACATTTGGCCGCCAGTGAAGGACCAGCCATTGTTAAAGGCAACCTGACCCCAAGCCTGCCTTTGACGCAGGGTATAACTGTTGCGTCTGGTTATTGTTTGAAGTAGTGCCAGCCGAAAGAAAGTCAGCTTCGTAATAGCCGGTGAGCTTGGCATGTAGCCGATCTTGCCGTCAGCTCGCAACGTGATTTGCGACTGGCGGCCGGAACCAAAGAATTCAGAAATCCGGTTCGCGCCGCTGCCAGGCATGAAAATACTGTTAAAGGCGGTACGCATCTCGCCACCTGTCGCCCGATTGCGATACACGGATTCACCCGCCAGGAATCCGCCGGGAGTGAGCGTGACTCCCTTGTAAGTGGATGGCGAGCGGACTCTCCAACTCTTTTACGTTTTTCTGTGTTTCCTGCAGGGTCAGCGCGGCGTTCGTAGCGCTCGTCTTCAAGTCCGTGACATCGCTTTTCAGCGCCATCACCGTTTGCTGTTGCTCGGTCTTTTGAGCCACGGCAGTATCCGCCTTGGTCTGCGCCTGCACAGCCGCAGTTTGGCTCTGATCAAGGCGCTGTTCCAGTTGCTGAATCCTTTGATCGCGGCTCTGAACTGCATCGCTCAGCTGCTTGATCTGCCGTTGCTGAGCATCGATCGCCTCCTTCATCTCACTGAGCTGCTCTGAAACAGTCGGCCCAGTTTTCTTGGTGGCGACTTTTTTTCGCGGGGTCTTCGTCGTCGTCGTCGTTGAAGTGGCCGTACCTTGCTGGGCTTGTGCCGCGATCACGCTCCCCGCGACCAACATCGACAGCACCACAACCATGATTCGTTTCATTGTTTTCATCTCCTGAAAAATAAATGTCTCGAATAACAGACAATGCCGTGAAGAAAAAGCTCGTAGGTCATTGCTTGGTGAACTGTCAGCTAGTCCGCCGTTGGCTAATAGTTGAAGACAATTTCCTCGCCAAGTTCCCATGTGCGCAAACTTCTTCTTTCCGCCTTCCCAGCACATTTCTGCCCGAGAAGGCTAAACGGCCCAGAACTTCCATCGTCGATTTACTGGACCTGCTTGATCGCCGCCTTCACTTTCTCCACCACGTTCTGCCGGGAGCGGCGCGTAACTGAGCTGGCTCGTCATCTTCTGGCCGTCGGTGACCATCCAGTTCAGAAAATCGGCAATGATCTTCCCTTTCTTCGGGTCCTTGGCCTGCACCGGAATCAGCAGCCAGGTAAAGCTGGAAATGGGATACGCCGTCTTGCCGGGCGCGTTTGTGATGGAGACGCGAAAATCGGCGGGCATTTTTGGCGACGAGGCCGCCGCTTCGGTCACACCATCCAGCGAAGCCTTCACAAAATTGCCAGCGGCGTTCTTGACCGATCCGTACGTGATTTTGTTCTCCACGGCATAGATCAGTTCGATGTAGCCGATCGATCCCTGCAACTGCCGGATCTGTCCCGCAACGCCTTCGTTGCCCTTGCCGCCTAAACCGACCGGCCATTTCACCGAGGTTCCCTTCCCCACCGTGGCTTCCCACTCCTTGCTGACCTTGGAGAGATAGTCGGTGAAAATGTACGTGGTGCCGCTGCCGTCCGAACGGTGAACGACAATAATCGACTGGTTCGGGAAATTCACGCCGGGGTTGGCTTTGGCGATGGCCGGATCGTTCCAGTTCTGGATCTTCCCAAGAAAAATGCCAGCCAGAGCTTCGGGAGTAAACTTGATCTCGCCGCTCACACCAGGAACGTTGTACGCAGGAACGTCAGCGCCCAACACCGTGGGGATGTGCAGGATTTTCGTCTTAGCCTCCTTCAGCTGTTCATCGGTCATCGGACCATCGCTTGCGCCGAAATCAACCGTGCCATTCAACACCTGGCGAATGCCGCCGCCGCTGCCGATCGATTGGTAGTTGATCTGCACATCCGGGTGCAGCTTGTTGTATTCGCTGAACCACTTGGAATACATGGGATACGGAAAAGTGGCCCCTGCTCCGTTCAGTTGAGTCTGCCCCATGACCGGCAGCGCCAGTGCAAGACCTGCCAACAGCAGCGCGATGCGATCTTATCACTCGATGAGTCCTCCTCGTGCTTGATTTAGGTTTGCAGTTTTGTTTTATGGTGAAGCAACAGTTTTATGGGCGGAGTATTAAAGGAAGGTTACAGCGGGGTGAATTTCTGATGAACGTACTCGATCTCCAAGTACTTAGCGGCTGCCGTTCTGGTCGAGTCGCGTCAGTTCCCGGCCAAAGAGAGTGTTGTCGGGAAAGTCTCGTTGCAGCGCCAGCAGGAGCTCACGCGCGCGCGGCAACTCCTTCTCGCGGACGTAGGCGATGGCCAGCAGGATGCGCGCGAATGGGGCGAGCAGATAGCCTTGGGCTGCGGTCGTCTGGAGTTCGGCGATGCCGCCAGCCTTATCCCCCGCAACGCCCCCAAGACGCAGCACCCAACGCACCGGAGCGGCCATCGATCCTATGATGTAACGGCTGACGCCGCCAGCCAGGTGAGCGTCGTAGCAACTGGGATCGGCCGCGAGCAGTTGGCCGGCCCAGGCCGTTGCCTGCTTGGTGTAATGAAGCGAGGCCAAATTGCGCTTTTCGATGAGCGCGGCAAAGTCGGAGCGCAAGCCACTGGCAAACGTCATCGCCAGCAGCGCGTCGCGGTCCCGAGCGTCGCGGCTCAGCTTGGACTTTGCCAAGTCTTCAGCGCGGCCGAGTTGCTGCTCGAAACGAGCGCGTTGTCCCGGGTCGGCTTCATACTTCTTCCGCGCGGCGAAGATCGAGTCGTTCTCGTAGAACTGTGCTTCCAGCACGCCGAGCCGGTTGAATTCGGAAAACAAGATGCCAGCCGCCTCGCTCGCCGGCCCCATGGGATTCTCGGGATTCAGTTTTTCCCACGACTCGAATTCTTTTTGGGCGCCGGCAAAATCCAGATCGTAGAGCCGGAAGAATCCGCGATCGAGCCCCGCCGAGGGCAGATCGGCAAAGGGAAGAGCGTCCGAAGAAAGCTCGGCAGCCGCCCCGGGAGCGGCCATCGGCAGCACGAGAGTGGCAGCGGCTAAGACTGTGACCAGGGTCCCTTTCGCACACGAGCCAAGCCGGGGTCGAACACGGATAAGGGGGCATCTAAACATGTGTGTATTAGATGCGCCTTTCCTTGTTTCCGTGGCAATCGAGCACAAATCCGCATTTTCTGGCAAACTCGGCGATCGAATCGGCCAGGTGCCGGATGCAATTGGCTCTGGTGCGCTTCGGCGTGCGAGGCACCCGACGAATGCCACGAATGTTGAACACGGCCGAAAAAGTCCGTCGATGTAGCGCGACTATCAGGTGACGGTCGAGTAGCATTGTTCTGGAGCCTGTTGACGCTGCTAAACTTTCCACACTCCCGAATTCACTTCGAGGCGCCATGCGCATTCTTCGCCTGTTTGTTATGGTCATACCGATGATGATGAGCATCCTCGCAACATCCCAGACTCTGCCCGCACCCCAGGCCATCACTGACCCGAAACAGATCGCCTCCAAACCCGATGCCCGCGTCGAGAAGAGTCTTTCGATCGAGAAGCTTTACACGACGCGCCAGGTGGGCGGTTCGACCTGGTCGCCGGATGGGAAGACAGTCGCCTTTGTCAGCAACCTGAGCGGCCGCAATAATCTCTGGCTCGTGCCTTCCGACGGTGGATGGCCGATGCAACTTACGGTGAGCGATCAGCGCCAGACCAGCCCTACGTGGTCGCCGGACGGCAAGTGGATCGCCTATATGTCCGATTACGACGGCGACGAGCAATGGGATATTTTTCTGGTGTCGCCCAAAACCGGACAGGTCGTGAACCTGACTAACACCCGCGAAGTCGCGGAGGAAAGTCCGACATGGTCGCACGATGGGCGCTATCTCGCCTACATGGTCAAGCCTAAGACGTCGTCAGTGTTCGAGATTGACGTTTACGATACGCTCATGCGCGAAGTGAAGCACCTGACCACCGGAACCGCCAAAGACCGCATGAATGTCGCGCCCATCTGGTCGGCGGACGGTGAGTTCATCGTCTACACGCAGGAGCAATCGAAAGGGACGGACTCGAATGTTTTTCTGGTCGAGGTTGCGAGCGCGCAAAGCACGCTGCTGACGCCGCATGATGGCGAACAGACTTACTCGGCTAATGACGTTTCGCCCGACGGCAAGAACGTTCTGATCACCTCCAATGCCGGCGACGGATACGACAACGTCGGCTTGCTTGAAATCGCGAGCAAGAAAATCCGCTGGCTCACGAATGATAAGTGGGAAGTTTCTGGCGAGAGCTTTTCTCCCGATGGCAAGTTTCTGACTTACACCGCGAATGTCGATGGCAACACCGATATCTACCTGTATGACATCGCATCGGGAAAGGCGCGCGCCCTGCTCCTGCCTAAAGGAGTGAACCATGCTGCTGGCAGGCCTTCGCCCTTCACTCGCGACGGTTCGCGGATGCTTTACTCGCACACGGGCGCAACCGCTCCCGGCGATTTGTGGGTCTATACCATTTCCGATGAAGCGGCAAAGATCAAGAGCACGCGGGCAGGAGTGCCCGCGCCACACGACCCATCGCATCAACTTACTTACTCGCTGGTGGGCGGCGTACGCGCCGAGGACATGGTCGAACCTTACCTTGTCCACTATCCCAGCAAAGATGGTAAGTGGACGATCTCCGCGTTCGTCTATGTGCCCTACAACCTGCCGCGCAACGGCGAGCATCCCGCGATTGTGTACGTTCACGGCGGTCCCACGGCGCAGACGATGAACACGTTCAATCGCTTCGTGCAGTACATGGTCAACCAGGGCTACATCGTGATCGCGCCCAACTATCGCGGATCGACTGGGTACGGAAAAGAATTTCAGCAGGCGAATCTTTTCGATATGGGCGGCGGCGATTTGCAGGATGTGCTCGCGGCCGCCGACTGGATCAAACAGACTGGCTACGTCGATCCCAAGAAGCTCATTCTGATGGGCGGCAGCTACGGCGGATACATGACGATGATGGGTGTCACCAAGGCTCCCGAAGTGTGGGCGGCGGGCGTTCCGATTGTGCCTTTTGTGAACTGGTTCACCGAGATTCAGAATGAAGATCCGGTGCTGCAGCAGTCGGACCTTGCGACCATGGGCGATCTGGTGAAGAACAAGGCGCTGTACGAGGATCGTTCGCCCATCAACTTCGTGGACCAGATCAAGGCGCCGCTGTATCTGTTGGCGGGCGGCAACGATCCGCGCTGCCCCAAGGAAGAAGCGCAGCAGGTGGTGGATGCGGTCAAGAAGCGCGGCGGCGTGGTCGAATACAAAGTCTATGAGAACGAAGGCCACGGCTTCGCTCGGGTTGAAAATCAGATCGACGCCTACAAGCGCGTGGCCGATTTTCTGAAGGCGCACGTTCCGCCGGCGGATTGCAGTTGCTCGCTGAATGAATAAAACGGCTGAAGAGGTTGCGGAAAAAATCGATTCTCGAGCCCAACCCCTAAAGGGGCGCATGATTTCGAAGGACTGATGATATCGCTAAAGCGATACCCTGATACGAAGCCCGAGTTTTTCCGCAGCGTGTGAAGGCGTGCCCTTCCCGGAAGGCCTAAGCGAGCCAGAGTTTTTCCGTCAGGCTGAGACGGGGCAAGCCCCGTCTCTACGCACGCGATTTATCCTGATTCTGCCGCGTGCCGCGCTGCGTGGCGCTTTTTGGCTGCTTCCAGGCGCAGCATCAGCATGTAGAGGACGATCCCCACGTTGACCACTATTACCAGCAAACGAAACCAGTCGGGACGGCGCAACAGATCGGCTACTTCGAAGGGGATGTAGATGGAGCCGGAGGCGATGGCCAGCCATTCCGCCCAGGGACGGACGAACCACAAGCCGTAGGCCTCGATGAAGCGAAGGGTCACGTAGACTGTGGCCACCGTGGCGATCTTCCACAGGCGCACGTCGCTGACCCGGTGCACGAGGTCGACGAAGACGCCGACGAAGTGGGGTGATGAGGACTAACGTGAAGAAATTCCAGGAAGCTGTCGGTCACTCCCCAGATATTTTTGTGGCGCATGGAGAAGACGCCGAGGCCGGCGAGCACGACGATGATTCCTTTCGCAAACTCAACAGTGGCGACGGTGCGCACGCCTTTGATGTGTGCGGGATCGTGGATGTGGGGATGCATGCCGGACGAATCTTTGACGCGGATTCATTCTAATGCGTGGCCGCGTAAAGAGTGGGGGGTGGGGACACGGTCGTCCCTCCGGGACTTGAATCGAATTCCTGCGCTTTTCCCAGCGCTGAAGGTCTAGGCTAACTGGACGCCCCTCCGGGGCTGGGATCCTCTGGTCGGCCGAAAACGGGTTCTCACGCACACACTAACGCATCTGCTTTCGAAGAACTTGCGGTATCGCTAAAGCGATACTCCGATACGAGCTTGATCGCGATGCTCTGATACGGAGTCCTGCTGATACGGAGCTTCTCAACTTTGCTGGCGGACGCTGGCGCGCAACTCCTCTACTATCTCCTGCGCGGCTTTGTGGGCGGCTTCGCTCTGGTTGACTTCGAAGGAGATCGCTCCTACTCGGGCGTGGCCTCCGCCGCCATAGCGCTCGCAGACCCTGGCGAGATTGACGGTGGGCTCGCGTTTCGACCAGGGATTCGATCCGACCGAAACTTTTACCCGGAACGAACTCTTGCTGAGGCCGATGCTGTAGATGGAATCGGGATGCAGATAGTAGGGAATGAATTTGTTGTAGCCTTCGAGGTCGAGGTCGGTGATGTCGAAAAAAATCGTGCCGTCTTTTTCTTCCGTGCGCTGGCGCAAGATCTCGATGGAACGCTGGTGGCGTTCGAGCAGCGGCGGCAGGACGGCGGCTGACGAATGGCTCCTCCAGAATCTCGGCGAGCGGATGGTACGCGAGCAGCGGAATCACGGTCTTGACGAAGTTCCGATCAGTGGACGCTTCGATGGCCATGGTCAGCTTCATGGCCGGAGCTTGCATTTCCACCGCCGACTTCGCGTCTTCGTACATGGCGCCATCGACGATGTCGGTCCAGTGGACCAGTTCCGCCACCGGGCGGGGATCGAAGCCGAAGCGCTCTTTGGCGATCATGGCGATAAAACTGGTGCAGGATTTGAAATCCGGATCGTAGAACTTGCGGTTGCTCTGATCCTGCTCGAAGTGGGCGGCATCGGCGGGAGAAAGAAAAGCGCTTTCGTGGTGATCGAACCACCAGGTGATTTTGGGCGAACTGGAATACTTGAAATCGACGATGGCATTCTCGTCGCCGTCAAATTGCTTCTCGTCGAAAAGAGCGCCGGCACGATGCAGCAGGCCGGAGTAGACGAAGTCCACATCGCCGCGAATTCGTTCCCGGTAGAATCGGGAGAACAGGGCGGCCGAGCATGCCCCGTCAAAACACTTGTCGTGATAAAAGACGCGCACTCGCAAATTGGCTTCCCTTACCCGTTTCTCGGGCGTGTAGTGAAAAACAAATAGAGTTGCTGGTTTGGAGAATTATGTCAAGGCGGATAATCCATTTTGTAATTTTGTAATCGGGTAATTTGGTAATTTGAAGGCAAGGCTTCTAGTGTTCTTAAATTACAAAATTACCCGATTATCAGATTACAAAATTCTATTCCTGCGATCACTTCTTCCGCCGCCGTATTTTAAAGTCGAAGCTGACTACTCCGTTCCAGTCGCGCAGCGCCACGATCGAAATGTTGCGGGTTAGGTTGTACTCCACCTGGATGATTTGCTGGTTCGAAACGGAGACGTTGGTGCTGTAGGTCAGGGTGAGATTGCTGGCCACCTGCTGCTCGACGGTGACCTGCGGCCCGCGAACCACGGCGGTTTCGCTGGCCAGGCCCTGAGGATCGATCTTGACGCGGCTGGCTCCGAACAAACGCTGCAGGCGGCTGTTGACGGTGCTGTTGAGGGCTTGATTGATGAGCAGGTTGGAGGCTTCTCCGCCAAATCCAAAGGATCCGCTGGAGGCTACGGCAGCCGACTCTTCCTGGGTGCGGCCCAGGGCCAACAGGGCGATGACGTCGGCTTGGGGAAGCTGAGGCTCGGACTGCCAGGTGACTTTCAAGCCGTTGGTCACGCTGGCGTCGCCGCGGAATTGCACGGTGATGTCGTAATCGCGCACGCGCGTGGTCGCCTGCAGATCGATGATGGGCTGAGTCTTGGCCGGATTGGCGAAGGTAACATCGCCGCGTTCGAGCTTGTACTTGGTGCCGTTGAAAGTGAACTCGCCTTCCAGAACCTCCACCCTTCCGAGAATTGCGGGACGCTCGGCGGTGCCGCGCACCCTGAGGTCGGCGTTGCCGGAGAGCCTGGCGATGGCGGTTTGCATCTGTAGTTCGGGAGTTGTCACCACATGAACATCGAGCTTAAGGTGGCTCTGCAGACTATCGCTCTGGGTGAGGACGATCGTCTGCTTGCTCCTCTCGATGTAGGCGCCGAAGTCAAAGCCTGGAGTGACGGCGAGCTTGGTGACCATGACATCGCCGCTCAGCAGAGCGGAATTGGTGGTGCCGGTTAGCCGGAGATCGGCGTTGGCGGTGGAACTTACTCCCGGAGGATAACGCAGGCGAACATCATGCGCCGTGGCGCCGAAATCGAGGAGGAAGACGCCGCTCTGATAGGTGGCGGAGCCGGTCAGCGCCACGGTGCCGCCGCCGGTGGTGCCGCTGAGGCTCTCGATCTGGATGCGGTTGCGATCGAACAGCAAAACACCGTTGAGATCGCTGAGGCCGCTGGGAAAGTCGTTGTGACTGACGAAGGTGTCCTTCACGTCCAGACGCCCTTGCAGGACGGGCTGCGCCAGCGTACCGCTGGCGTTGAGGTTTACGCCTAGAGTGCCGCGCGCCAGGATTTTGGGGTTGAGCGACTGGAAGAGCGTCATATTCACCGAACCGTCCAAGCGGAGGTCGAGCTCTTTCGCGCCGGTCAAGTGCGCGCGGCCGTGGGCGGTGAAATCGGTTCCACTGCCTGCGAGGTGGAGGTTTTCGAGCAGCAGGAATTGATCCGCAACCTCGAAGCGAATGGCATCGACACTTTGTATCTGCACGTGCGCGACCTCGGCGCTGAAAGACTGGATCTCGGCGACTGCCTTCAAATCGCGTGGCGTGCGCAGAGGACCGCGAAGGTGGAGCGTCCCGTCCATGGAAGAGTGTCCCGTGATCTTTCCCGGCAAGTGAGTGCGAAGAAGCGAATCGGCATCCAGATGATGGAAGTCGAGTTTCAGATCGGCGGGAAAGTCATGTTCTAGTCCAACGGTGCCGGCAATGGTCAAGTCAGCTTTAACTTTTTTATCTTTGCTATCTTTAGCAGAATCAAAATCGAAGTCGGAGTGCGCCTTGAGGTCGAGCTGGCGTCCATGGGTGACCGCGTCGAGGTAGAAATCTCCGGCGCGCTCCTTGTCCAGGGCAAGGTCCTTGAGATGAACGTGCGCTTCGATCGAAGGCTGTGCGGTCGTACCGCTGACTCGCAGCGTGAAATCGGCGACGCCATCGGCGGTGAAGCGGCCGGTCTGGAAGCGCGGCAAACGGGCGAGATCGAGGTTACTTCCGGAAAGATTCAGGCGAAACTCGCGATTCGACAGATCATTGTTTGACGTAGCTGTTCTTCGACAACTCGTGGCTCGACGTGCTGACGGCGGCGTTCCCGGAAAGTGGAGCACCGTAGACACTGGCTTTGATGTTGTTGAACTGAAGCTCGCCATCGGCGAGGCGGAGATCGCTCTGCAACAAAGGAACGGCGACACCGTAGGCTGTGCCGTTGCGAAGCTCGAGGTGTCCATCGCCGTGGGGATTGGCGCGCGTGCCTGAAACGGTGGCGGACATATTCAACGTGCCAGCGAATGGGTGTTGAACTCCGGCCAATTGAGCGAGTTCGGCGACTTCGGCGTTGCGTATATCAAAGTGCAGAGCAAAAGGATCGCTCTCCTGAAGCGCACCCGCTGTAAGCGCGGTACTGGCGTCGAAGTGCGCCGCGGTGTGGCCGTGAAGGAGCGACCCATTGCGCGCGGCGAAGTGATTGCTGGAGTATTGGACGGCGGTGGAGAGCGCGTCCCAGTGAACCACTCGAGAAGGAGCTCGTTGGGTCGCCGGCACGGTCGTGTCGAAGTCGTAGACCTCGAGATTTCCGCTGACGGAAAGATCAGAGAGTTTGCCGCTGGCGTTGCCGGTAAGGCTGGCCCAGCCGTGAACGGTGAAGGGCAAATTCGCGATCCAGAATGCGACAGAATTTGGACCGAGTAAGCCGCTTCGAGCAGAGGCGTCCACTCCTTGAGGTTGTGGCTGGTGAAGGAGAATCGCAGCGACGAAGTCGCGGCCAGATTGCCGCTGGCGGTGATTTCGGAACCGGGCGTGGTCAGGTGAAACTGGGACATCTCCAATTCATCGCGCGATCCGCGATAGATGCCATCAATCTGACCGCGCACGGGAATTTCGGCCGGCGCCGGCTTTAGCGGGGGCGCAATGGCAAGGTTCAGGCGAGTCTCCGCGTCACGGATCGAGCCCACCCAGAGCATCTCAACCTTGCCGCTGGCGCTTCCGGACAGGTCGAGGCGGTCCAGCGGAAGGTTGGTTGAGCTCAGCAATTCGAGGGCGGGGAGCAGCGGGAAGCCCGCCAGTTGCAGGCGCACCGAGCCGCGCTGAAGACTTCCCGGCGGGACTCGTCCGATCACATGGCGCCGGCCCGGGACCGGCGACGGTTCGATTGAGCTTTGGATCGAGAGAATCTGCCAGTTGGTCACGTCGGCATCGCCTGCGAGGTCGCCACCGAGCAGGTTCGCCTTGATCGAGGAAAGGCGGAAGCGGTCGGGGGTAACGGAATAGCCTGCGGTGATGCGGCCATTCCGCATCGACAACTTACCGTTCGACCATTCGATGTCTTTGGCCTGCACGGTTCCCTGGGTGGAAAAATCCCGGAGGTTCCAGGAACCTTTGCCCTCGAACTGGGCCAGGCCTTTCTGGACCATGCTTTTCTGGAGCGACCCTGTGCGAACTTGGGGCTGCCGCGCCAGGGACGCGAGTTCGCCGAGATCCGCGACGCCATGATAATCACCGCTCACCTGGGGGTTGTGAAAGTCCTGCAGGCGGCCCGCGAAGTGAATTTCAGATTTTCCGGAAGTCACCGTCAAACTGCTGATGTCGGCGCGTCCGCGGGCCAGAACCAGCGAAGCATCAGCCCGCCACACAAACGAGGGATAGTCCTGAAAGCGCGTGGCGACGCTTCCCGCGACGACGTGAGCTTCGTATTGACGGCGCAGCAAAGAGTGGTTCAAAAGCAGCGCCACGTCGCGGGCGTCAAAATCGAACGGCACTTTCTTGTCTTCCCACAGAAGCTCGCCCCGCTGCACCTCGATGTGCGAAACCGAGAGCGAGATGAGTTGCTCCACCGGCCCCTGATCGTAGGAGGGCTTCACAGGCGGCACGGGAACGTTGGTGGTGCCATCGGGATAGGCAATGACGTGGGCGACCGGGTGCTCGAGCACCAGAGAATGCAATCCGACGGTGGTGCTGAGGAGCGAAATGATTTTCATTTCGGCCTGCACGCGGTCGACGTGCAGAAATGGGGCCTGATCCGTTAGCTTCGCGGCCGTGAATGGTCAGGTTGCGAGCGTCCACGCGCAGGCGGAATGGGATGGTGTGCAGTTCTCCGAGTTCGACGCGTCCGCCGGTGAGTTTCTCCGCCGACGCAATCACCCGGCGGCGAACCCTCTGCTGAAAGGAATCGGTAGTGACGTACCAGCCGAGCAGGCCGAATGCGATCAGACTGAAAACGCAGAACGCGAGAAAGAGTTTCCACAGAATGCGCCGGCGCTCGGGGGGAACAGGCTCGGCTCGCGGGGATTGACGGTCGGTTCGAGCGGGGTTCGGGCGCGTCGGTCGGTTGATCGGTCAACGGTTCCGGCTCAACGGTTCCGCTCTCCGGCACTGGATTCAGGAGTCAGGATATGGCTTCCAGAGCGCAGACTCGCCAGCCACCCGGAGAGCAGTTCGTTCATTTTTTTCTCGGCAAGCAAATCTTTAATTCGGCCAAAGACTTCGGTCAACGGCGTTGCGCGACTGCCGGCCTGTTTCATAGCGGGCAGCAACTGATCGTTGTAGTAGGTCTCCACCGCTTGCCGATCAATCTGGATGGAGGGGCGCAGCCGGTCTTCCACGAGCTTCATGAGCTGGATCTGGTCGCCCAGACGCTTTCCCAGCGAGCTTGGGGTGAGCCCATAACGTTGCAGCTTGGCGTGCCATCCGTCGTCGGTGACGCAATCGGGATGGAGTTTGCGGATTTCAGCGAGGCGGGCGGTGACCTGCTCGGCGGGAGCGGGTTGAGACGGACGCACCTGTTCCCGCAGCAGTTCCTGATCGATCAGGCGATCGAGGGCTGCTTTGCGCTCGGCGGAGGTGAACGAATCGGGATCGCGGCCATTGGCCAGGGCCTCGAAGGCGATTTCCTGCTCCCAATCGCTCTGCAAAACCACGTGGCCGTTCACGTTGGTGACGACACGATCCACGATCTGACCGCCGAGGGATGAGATCGCCAGCGCCATGCTCAGCGCCAGCAGAAGCGCGCAATGCTTTGCGAGTTTGATGCCTGGCGGCGGAGAGCCGGGTTTGCGCGGCCGGCTTGGTCCTTCGGCTTTGCTCAGGGCTGACGGGCGAGGACGCCCGTCGCTCCACAACATTTCGAGTTTGAATGCCCGAGTTTCATCAGAAAGACTGCCCTACGCTGAACGAGAAATTGAAATGGCCGGCGCGCTGGTAGCCAAACTGCCCGTTCTGCTGCCCATTCGCCCTATTGGTCACAATGTTGGTATAGCTGGGAAAGTAGGGCGGATTTAAATTGTATCCGAAATCAAAGCGCAATGGGCCGATCGGCGTTTGATAGCGCACGCCCAGGCCAACGGCGTGCGAAGCATAATTGTATTTGCACAGCGAGTACTGCGGGGGCGGCGCCGACTGAAAACAGAGTTGTTGGTCAGGCTGGTGAAAGCGCCCCAGGCTGGAGAGCATTTCCTGTGGGCGCGCGAAAACGTTGCCCATGTCTTCGAAAATAGTAAAGCCGATGTTGTCATGAAGGTAAGGCAGCATGACGTTTGGAAAACGCATCTCGAGACTGTTGAGGAACACGGCGCTGCCCCCGACGGGAAACCCGGTGAAGGGATCGCGCGGTCCTGCCTGATTTAACCCGAATCCGCGATTGGAGTTGCCCCCGCCGCTGAAGAAACGCTCGGGCAGAGGAACAAGAGTGCGGCCAGCGGGCGCGGTTTGCGCCGGGTCGAGCAAAACCGTGTTTCCGAATGGGTTTTCAATGCCGACGGTGGTGGAACGGGCGAAGACGTATCCTTGTCCCGTGCTGCGCTTGCGAAAAAAGGTGTGATAGGTGGAGTTCTTAGCCGAAAAGCGGCTGAAGTCGGCCTCCGAGCCAAAATAGCTGGAGGCAACGCCGCCTTCGACGGTGGTGTAGCTGCCGCGGGTGCTTTCCAAATCGTTATCGCGCCGGTTGCGCACGTAGAGAAAATTAGGCATTCCTACACGGGTTGGGGTGGAGAGAAGCGGAATGAGGTTGGAGGTGACCTCAATATTGCTGGCCTCCACGCGGCGGTAACTGAAACGGTAGGCGAAGGTCGTCAGTTCGCGGTCCTGCATTTTGTAGAGCACTTGCAGCACTTGCAAAGTGCCCTCCAGACGTTTCGAGGTAAAGGTGGAGACGTCTACGGTGTTGTCGTAAAGCGCCGTGGCGGTGAAACGAAAATTTTCCAGGTTGAGGAGTTTGGGGACGTCGTAGCTGATGAGCGCTCTCTGCTGCAGGCGGCCGAGGTTACCCTTCAGGGTGAGGGTCTGATGGCGGCCGCCCACGTTGATGCGGCTGACGCCAGCCGACACCATGGGGCTGACGCCGGTCTGCGCCGAGTGGCTGGTTGACTCCGAATGTGGGCTGTCCGGTCTGGAACTCGAAACCGCCGCCGTAATCGAAGGTGTAGCGTTCGGCCTCGCTGGCGGTGACGAGCACGTTCTTGCGCGACTCGGTGCCGTCCGGGTTCTGGATGGCCGTGTCCACCTGCTTGAATAGGCCGAGATCGTAGAGGCGGCGCTGGCTCTCCAGCATGTCTTTCTGGCTCAGAGGCCCGCCCGGTTGCACCCGGATTGCGCGGCGGGCGACTCCGGGCCGGGTATGGTGCAGCCCATCGACAAAGACTCGATTGACGAAAAATTGTTCGCCCTCATGAATCGAGAAGGTCACGCCAACGCTCGGCAAGTTGTCAGACGACGGAACGGAAACATAGGCGACGTCAACGGTGGCATTGGGAAAGCCATTGTCGAAATACTTTCCCAGAATCGTGTCGCGGTCATCGGCCAGACTCGATTCGTCGAAGCCCTGTCCTTCCTCGGTCTGAATTTCGGGAAGCTGTTCCTGCGGAAGCGTATAACTGCCCTCGATGCGGACCCACGCCACGCGCGTCTGCGGGCCCTCTTTGACGACGATTTCGATGGCCAGCTGCGATGGCTCACCCTGATACTTGTCGACCAGTTTGCTGGTGACTTCGGCCTGCCGGAAGCCGCTGGCGCGATAGAGACTTTCAATACTCCGCACATCCTCTTCGAGCAGGACTTCGCTGTAGCGTCCGTGACTGAAGAGGCGTCCGGCGGATTGGTCCTGCATGCGGGAGCGAATCAGGTCGTCGGAAAAAAACCGATTGCCGGAGATGCGAATGGCAGCGAGTTTGTGGCGGTCCCCGGGATTGACGGCATAAACCACCTGCAAATTCTTGCCGCCCTCGGTGCTGTGCTGGCTCACGCTAACCGAGGCATCGAAGTAACCAAGAGTCTGAAGATGGTTCTGAATGTTGCGCCGGCCTTCGTTGAGCAGATCATCGTCGACCGCGCCTTCTTCGTAGATGGGCACCAGCCGGTGCAGGACGCGCTGGCTGAGTTTGAAACCCTCCGCCGCAATCTCCACCACGGGACCGCGGTCCACTTTGAAGACGAAGTCCACAGTGTTGCGCTTGGACTGGTAGGTGCGGCTGGCCACCGAGACCTGGGCGAGCAGACGGTTCTGCTTTTGATAGCGCCGGCGAATTCGCTGCAGAGCGCGCGTAATGCGATTCGAGCGGACCGGATCGCCGGAATGCAGCTTGGCGATATCCTTGATCGCTTCGACGGAATAGCCGGCATCGCCTTCCAGAGTGATCTCTCCGACTGCGGCACGCGGCCCGGGGACGACCTGGAAGGTCAGGTTGACCTCGTGCTGCTGTTCGTCGCGCTGTTCGGAGGTCGTGACCTTCGACTGGTGGAAGCCGTTTTCTTCCATTACTCGTTGGATGCCGGCTAAAGCGCGGTCGAGTTTCTCCTGAGCGTAGAGTTCGCCGAGTTGCAGGCGGGTGGCGCTGGCCAGTTGGTTCGCGGAGGGATTGGTGGAGACTCCCTCGATCGTCACCATGCCGACGAAAAAATTGGCGGTGGTCAGAAAGCGCAGCCTGACGCCGCCGGTGTCGGTGCGATCCGCTTCGGCCTGAATATCGGAGAACCGTCCGGTGGCAAAAAGAGCCTGCATGGCGTCGTGCAGCGCTTCGCGGGTGAGCGGTTCGCCGACTTTGAGCGGCGTGGCCGCCAGCAGCGCCGCCGCTTCTTCGGGCGGAACGCCCGGCAACTCGATCTGATCGATCGCTAAGCCGAGATAGGGCGTGATGGTTCCGAAATTTGCTCCGGCCTGGGTTCCGAATTGTGCGGGCGATTCGGCAGGTTGCTGCCCGGCTGGGGGCGAACCAGTTGCCCAACTTGCGCCGTTGCGCCAGCACCAACAAGACAGCACAGCACAAATCGAGCGGCGCCGCTTATAGCGAATCCAGAGTTGCTGTGACCGCGGGCAGCTGCCGAGCTTCTCCACCCCGTCAAGCCAAAACCGGGCTTGACGGGGGCCCCGGTGCGCTCGGCTTGGACGGGCGAGGGCGTCCTCGATCCCCACACGAGCACACTCCTCCGCAATTCAGGCTGGTCAACCATGAAACCCTTCGGGTTCGATGAATCGCGAAACGGCACACGTTGCTCGCACGAACAAAGTTTGACGACCGGCACCTATAATACTGGTTGGAAAGCTCCGGGAAAGGTAATCGCTGAGGTTATTGCTTTGGAAATGGGCGCTTTGGAGCATGCCGACGAGCGGTACTCGCGGCAGGTGTTGTTTAAGGAGATCGGAGCGGAGGGGCAGAAAAAGCTGGCGCAGTCCCGCGTGGTCATCGTGGGATGCGGCGCCACCGGTTCTGCCCTGGCCTCGTTGCTGGCGCGTTCGGGCGTCGGGACGCTGCGGATTCTCGACCGCGACTATGTCGAGCCGAGCAATCTGCAGCGGCAGGCTTTATTTGATGAGGAAGACGCGCGCGAATCTGTGCCCAAGGCGATCGCGGCGGCGCGGCAAATTGCGCGCTTCAACTCGCAGATTGTCGTCGAGCCCCAGGTTGCCGACCTGATTCCGGCGAATGTCGATTCCCTGCTCGGCGGCTCGGACCTGATTTTGGATGGTACCGACAATTTCGAAACTCGATATCTGATCAACGACTATGCGGTGAAAAACTCCGTGGCGTGGATTTACTCGGCAGCGGTCGGGAGTTATGCCGTGACCATGAACATCCTGCCCGGCGAAACGGCGTGCCTAGCCTGCATCTTTCCGGAATCTCCCCGTGGGACGGTGGAGACCTGCGAGACTGCCGGCATTTTGAATTCTGCCGTGAACCTGGTGTCGTCGATTGCGGCTACCGAGGCGTTGAAGTTTCTGGTTGGTGCTCGTTCGAAAATGCGGCGGACGCTGCTTTCTTGGGATGTGTGGACGAACGAACGGGCGGAGTTGGCGGCGATTCATCCTCGGGCGGGATGCCGCGCCTGTTTGCGAGACTTTGTTCATCTGGCTGGTGAAGGGCGGCCTCACATCACTTTGTGCGGCAGGAATTCGGTGCAGATTCATGAGCGGCAGCGGCCGGTGGACTTTGTGGAGCTGAGCACTCGCCTTCAACCTCACGGCAATGTTCGCCACAACGAGTTTGTGCTGAAGTTCTGGCGCGAGCCTTACGAAATGACGCTGTTTCCGGACGGCCGGGCGATCATCAAGGGAACGACGGACACGGCTGTTGCGCGCAGTCTGTATGCGCGATTCGTTGGTAGTTAACAAACTGATGGAGTGCCGGGCGTCCCTTCGGCAGGCTCAGGGCAGGCTCTCGCCCGTCTTCCGGATGACCCAGCCGGGCGGGGACGCCCGGCGCTCCACTGCACTAATCCATTGCAGGTTGTGCGCATCAGTTTTCACCAGCACCGCGAACGGGCCTCGCCTGAATTTCAGTTGTTTGGCCGAGAGCGCCGCTTATCTCCTAATATCCTGCCGGTTTTCGTCGCTGGGGGACTGGCCCGCAAACTGCACTCAAACCTTGGATGTGTTAGTACCCAGTGGAGGCAGTATGCGACCCTATTTGATTCTGATGGCGGTAGTTTTGATGGCAGTAGCGGCTTTTGGGCAGCAGCCCTTTCACCCAGGTTACGGCCCATGCGTTTATGGATGCGGGCCGTTTATCCCGCTTCTGACCACACCCGAGATTTCCCTGCAGCAGTTTTCGCCGAACCCGGTGGGAGCGAGCAACGCCACCACGGGATTGATCGCCGGCGCAACCAACTCAACACTTTCGCAGATTGAGGGATCGACCAGTTCGGTTTATACCGTGGCCGTGTGGTACCAGGGCGGCGCTCCTCTGATGACCCCGGAGGTCCATCTGTGGCCGGAGACGGTTGGACGTGAAGGTCGCCCTATGCACGAGGCGATGCGCGAAGAACGTGGGTATGAAGGACGTCCGCGGGAAGAGCGTCCGCGGGAAGCGCGTTCGCGTGAACGTGAAGAACATGGCGCACGAGCAGAAGCGCGCGGCGACTGGACTTTCTTCACCGGACGGGAGCGCACCACGGATTCGACGAGCGTCGTGAAGGGCTTCAAGAAGGCTGCTCGCGTCTATAACAACGGCGACGTCACGCGCCAGAACGACAAAAACGGCACGGTGAAATACGACGACAAGAGGGAGAAGATGTAGGAGGGCAGCTCCCAGCTCTCAGCTCTCAGCTCTTGGCTTTGAGATTTCGGCTCTTGGTCGCCACTTCTTGTGGAGACCGAGGGCCTTTTATTTCTTATCGAATTTTCATCCCAGCATGCTGTGGTGAACTCCAGCGCCCAAAACCAGCGACTAAAGGCGCATTCATAACACGGCACTAACGGTATGCCTAAAGGCATACCCTGACACAAGTCGACGCTGACACGAATCGTACTTGCACCAAACTCTGTTACGCAATCCCGTAACGTTGGTGAGCTATTCCGTTCGCCAATCTGCTATCTTCTTGCGGTTGCTCTTCTTCGCAAATGAAGGGCAGGCGGCGCCGCGCGCCGGGGGTGAGTGTCTTCATGCCTGAGATTGCACGTAACGAGCCGTCCCGCTTGTACCGCTGGATGGTGTTGGTCGTGGTCAGCCTCGCGATGTTTGGAAATTACTACGTCTATGACTGCATCGCGCCCATTGCCGACCTGCTCTCGAAGCAACTCGGGTTTACCGATTCCAACATCGGGCTGCTGCAGGCGATCTACAGCATTCCGAATGTTGTCATGGTGCTGATCGGCGGTTACATCGTCGACCGTATTGGCGCGCGCAAGGCGATCTTCATCTTTGGAACCATCTGCCTGATCGGGGCGGTGATTACGGCTTACCCCGACAATTCGTGGCTACGCGCCGGCGTCGTCGGAGTAGTAAATCTGGCTGTCCCGGTGGTTCGATTGCTGGGGCACATTCCCTTGCTTTCTCGAATCGACTTCGTGCGGGACCTCGGCTCGGTCGAAAAGATCTCGACGGCTAGAGGCGCTTTGGTCGCGGGCATGTCGGCTGGACGCCTGGTATTTGGGATGGGCGCCGAATCCCTGATCGTCGCCGTCACTACGGGCATAGCCAAATGGTTCCGCGGGAAAGAACTGAGCTTCGCCTTCGGCATCAACCTTATGATGTCTCGCGGGGGCTCATTGTTGGCGCAATGGTCTCCCTCGTGGGCTGGTTTCGCGTATAGCCAGTGGCGGGGTCCGTTGCTGATCTCGGTGGTATTCGCTACTTTCTGCGTGACCGGAGCCCTTCTGTACTGGGGCATGGAGGTCCATGCAGAGAAGCGCTACCAGGTCGGCCCAGCCGGTTCGACCGACAAGGTGGTTTTCCGCGATCTTACGTCGTTTGGACTTTCCTACTGGTATATCGTCGCGCTTTGCATTGTCTTCTATTCGGCGATCTTCCCTTTTGAGACCTTCGCTTACAAGTTCTTCATGGATGCGCACCACACGACTCGCGAAGCGGGCGGGGATCTGGTCGGCATGTTGACCATCTTCACTATGTTTGGAACGCCGTTCTTCGGAAGGTTTGCCGATCGGATCGGCAAGCGCGCGCTCCTGATGATGATTGGTTCGGTGCTGTTGATTCCCGTCTATCTGATGATGGCATACATGCACTCCTCGACGTACATCACGGTTTACTTCCCTTCCACGTCCTCGGATGGGCACTTCGCATTCATAGCGCACCATCTCCCTCCTATCCTTCTGTTGACCATGGCGATGATGGGCATCGCCTTTTCTTTGATCCCGGCGGTGATGTGGCCTTCGGTCGCCTATATCGTCGATCAGTCCAAGCTGGGCACAGCTTATGGGCTGATGACGATGATCCAGAACATCGGGCTGGCAGGGTTTAACTTGTTGATAGGGTGGGCAAACGACCACGGCCAGGCCAGCGCGGAAAATCCAGCGGGATACCGGATGGGGATGTGGATCTTTTCGATTCTGGGATTCTTGGGGGTGTTGTTCGCTTTCCTGCTGCGGCAGCGGGAGCTTGGTCCCCGTGGTCATGGGCTGGAGACGATCACGGCTAAGGGATAGAAATCTGAGCGTAGAGTCGCTTTGCCGCAGCCCCGCTGCGGAGCTGAGACGGGGCAAGCCCCGTCTCTACGCGGAAGAAGTTGGGGCGTTGCCGAGGAAATGATCCGAAGTTACGAGAGTGATCTATGGGCCATCTTAGCCGACCACTTTGGTCGGATAGATCATTCCGCGAGCTACGGTTTTTGGTATTCTGACTACTCAGGAACGGTCGAGAGCGCTTCCGCGACTGCCTCGGCAAATTCGTACAACGAAAAGAGTTTGAAGCCGCATCAGAGCCAGTAGCGGCCGGAAAAAGGCGACTTGACCGACCCGAAGCAAAGCATCACCGAAGCAGAAGCTATTGAGCAGGCGAAACAGGGCCACGAAGCTGCGTTCGAAGTCTTGTATCACCTGCACAAACGCCGCGTGTACTCGCTATGTTTGCGAATGGTCTCCAATCCCGCGCAGGCCGAAGATCTGGCCCAGGAAGCATTTCTTCAGCTCTTTCGCAAGATCGGCACTTTTCGCGGCGAATCTGCGTTTTCCACCTGGCTGCACCGCATGACGGTCAACGTCGTGCTGATGCAACTGCGCAAGAAGGGTCTGCCGGTGGTGTCGCTGGAAGAGACGCTGGAAGCCGAAGACGAAGCTCCCAGGAAGGAATTTGGTACCAAGGACGTGAAGCTGACGGGCTCCGTCGATCGCCTGCAATTGCAGCGGGCAATTGACCGGCTGCCGCCGGGTTATAGAACGGTTTTTGTGTTGCACGACGTGGAAGGGTTCGAGCATAACGAAATTGCCCAAATCGTGGGATGCTCGATCGGCAACAGCAAATCGCAGCTCCATAAGGCGCGATTGAAGTTGCGGGAGTATCTGAAGTTCATGAGAGCCGAAAAGGCCAAGACTGGGTAAAGGGTAGTTGCGGTATTGGGGAGAGGTTGGCTATGACGTGTGCAGATGTACGGCGAGTTCTGCCGGAGATCCTCGACGGCGGCCCGGAGGGTGTGTTTCCGGCTGACTTTGAAACTCATGTGAAGTCCTGTCCAGATTGCTCGGATCTGATTTCGGACTTGAAGTTGATCTCGAGCGAAGCCCGGCAACTGGCAGCAAGCGAAGAACCTGCGCCGCGGGTGTGGGTGCGAATTGCGGCGGAACTACGGGCCGAAGGGCTGATCCATGAGCCGGAGCGCGGATTCCGCGCCTAACCGGCCCATCGTTTTTGCACCTTCTCCACGACGGCGATGGAGCGCGTGGTGGCTGGCGCCTGTCGCGGTTGCGCTGCTGGCGGCGGGCTCTTACGTGGTAAGCCATCGGCAAGCCCCGCAAGTGGCGAGCGCAGCAAACTCCGGCAACTCCATTGACGGCCCCGGCTCCAGTGACTCCTCCGGCTACTCAGCTTCGGTGTCCACTTCGGCTGCTACTTCGGCTCCTGCTTCGGCCCCCCAGCAACTGGCAAAAAAGAAGTCCGCTAAGCCAACCGACGTGGTGGCATCCGCTGCAAAACCCGCGGTAGAACCCGAGCCGAGCGCGGAAGATCAACAGTTTCTGAGTGTCGTTTCCACGCGTGCTCCTTCGATGCGGGCGACGTATGAAAGTCAACTGAGAGCGGTGAATGCCCACATCCGGGAAGTGCAGGCCTACCTGGATCGGAATCCGGGGGATGCAGAGGCCCGGCAGCACCTGATGGATGCTTATCAACAAAAAGCACTTCTTTACCAGATCGCGTTGGATCGCATTCAATAGCGGAAGGGCGGGCCGGCGTTCCCGGCCGCAGGGGCGGCGTTTTTTATGGCGAGGCTTCAGAAGGCGAATCTTCAGCAAACGAGCATTCACCGGGCGAGCATTCAACAGGCGAGTATTCAACCGGCGAGCATTCAAACACTGCGGTCGTAACCCTGGTTCTGGCAACCTATCTGTCGACGGCGGCCTTTGCCGAGACCAAGAAGGAATACCGTTACACGGTCGGCCCCAACGCCAATATTTCGGTGGATACGCAGTACGGCGCGATTTCGGTCAAGCCTGGGAGCAGCGATGAGGTGGTGATGACGGCCACTCTCAAATCGGACAACGTGGAAGTCGACGAGCAGCAAAATGGCAATCGGATTGAAATCGCGTCGCACCTGCTGCGGGGCCTGGACCAGCCAGCGGGCCAGGTCGACTACGAACTGCTGATTCCGCCCGACGCTACTCTCACACTCCGCTCTTCGACCGGTCCGCTGTCGGTGGAGCGCTTGCAGGGGGATCTAACGTTGGAAGGCGCGGATGCGGTGGTGAATGTGCGCAACGTCGGGAACGGTCATGTGCACGTGCGGACGATGCGCGGACCAATCACGCTGACCGATGTTCGGAACGGCCACGTGGAGATCGCTTCCATCAGCGGCGACGTTCATATGAAGTCGGTCGATGGGCCGCTGGTGCAGGTGAATTTGGGCAGCGGGAAGATTTTCTACGATGGTAACTTCGGCTCCGGCGGCAACTATCGGTTCACCACCCACACCGGTGATATAGAGGCCCTGGCGCCCGCGAACGTCTCGGCCGGTTTCAGAGCGCACTCGGTGCTGGGCCGGGTGCAACACGACTTTCCTCTCCAACCCAGGCATTCCCGGTATACGGTGGAAGCGGGCCGTTCCTTCGTTGGTACTGCCGGCGGGGCAGCATCGGAAGTCGTGCTGCGCTCTTTCAGTGGTAGAATCCGCCTCAAGCAACGCTGAATCACCAAGAAAACTAAAGGGAGCCGGTGGGCACGGAATCTGGATGGCAGGCTCGTGTGGCGGCGGGGCTTTGCCCCGCCGGGACGGGGCAGAGCCCTGTCCCAACACCTGAGAACATCGCCCTTTTCGTGCCAGGGAGTGCCATGGGAGTGCGCGCGGTGTTTCTTGTGGGATTCATGGCGTCCGGCAAGAGCCGCGTGGGGCAGGAACTTGCCCGGCGGCTGGACTGGGATTTTGTGGATCTGGATGCCCGCATCGAGTCTCGCGAAGGGCAAACGATTCCCGAGATTTTTCGGGACAGAGGGGAGCCCGGGTTTCGGCTGGCCGAAACCAGCGCGCTAGGCGATCTGCTGACCGCGTCGCTCGAACGCAACAGCGTAGTTGCGCTCGGCGGCGGGGCTTTCGCACAGGAAAGGAACCGCGAATTGCTGCGGCAGTGGCCAACGGTTTTTTTGGAAGCGCCCGCATCCGAACTTTGGCAACGGAGCCTGACGGACGGCGTGGACCGGCCGCTGCGAAGCGATTTCGAGCAGTTCGTTCAACTGTACGCGGAACGCCTTCCCTTTTATCGCCAGGCGAGCGTGGTGGTCGCGACCACGGGTAAGCAGTTGGCTTCCATTTGCGCCGAGATCGAAGGTGCATTGCAACTTAGAGGAACTCCGGAAGACGCGGGGCCGGGCTTAACCCGGATTGATCGCACCAGTTTCGGAAGAGGAGAATCACATTGAAGCGGTCTTATCGGCGGCGGTTGGCTTTCATGATGGCACTGGTCTGGTGCATGGCGGCGCCGGGCGCCTGGGCAAGGGCCACTCCCATGCCAAAGGAGAAGGAGAAGGAGAAGGAACACGAGGGGAAGAACATCGACTCCGGGTCCTTCGGCGTGTTCCAGAACGGCCATCGAGTGGGAACCGAGACGTTCTCGATCTATCAGACGAATAGCGGCAGCGTCATCAATTCCGAGTTCAAGACGGACAATGCTCCCACTGCAGCCGTGCAAACTTCGGTGATGCAGCTTACGGTGGGCGGGGATATCCGGCGTTACGAGTGGAAGGAGTTGAGCCCGGAGCAAGCGGAATCGGTGGTGGTGCCGAATGACGATTTTCTGACCCAGAAGTGGAGCGCTGGACCGCAGGCAAAAGAACAGGAACAGCCCTACCTGCTGCCCTTGTCGACCTGCATCCTGGACGACTATTTTTTCGTTCACCGCGAAGTGCTGGCGTGGAGATATTTAGCCGCAGCCTGCAAACAGGATAAAGGGCAGCTGCAGTGCCCGGTGAAGCAGCGCGCCCAGTTTGGAACCATGAACCCGCACGAACATTCTTCGGCGGCGCTGAGCGCGGAGTTCCTGGGCCGGGAAAAGGTGACTCTGAAGAATGGGCAGCAACAGAACCTGCTCAAACTGGAACTAAAGAGCGAAGCGGGAACGTGGCAACTCTGGCTCGACGATCAATACAAGGTGATGAAGATATCCGTTGTAGGAGAGAATACCGAAGTCGAGCGCGATTAGCGGGCGAACGAAACCTTAGCGGGCTGAAGGTCACCCCCTTTCGGAATTGGATTGGTCTCGATCTCAGGCGATACGATAGGGGTAGGCGCTGGAGAAATCGTTCGTCATAGCGGAACCGGGCCGATTGGGATAACTCTTGACGATTCTTGATTCACGCACGTCGCGCGTGCTGTTCACGGCTTTGCTGTTCGCCGTGGGGCTGGGCTTCCTCTATGCGGCGCGACGAACGCTAATTCTGTTCCTTTTCGCCATTTTTTTTGCCTACCTCATTAATCCCGCAGTGGCACGACTGGAGAAACTGGTCCGCAGCCGCGTCTGGGGGATCACGATCATTTACCTTCTGCTTCTGGTTGGTCTGGGGGTGTGCGGCTTTCTTGTCGGCCCACGGATTGCCCGGCAAAGCACGCGCCTGGGATCGTCGCTGCCCGGACTGATGGATCAGGCCGGCACCGGCCAGCTCTCCGGCCAGATCGGCCAGCTTGCCGAACAGATCGGAAGCGAGCACGGCTGGAGCGCTGCGACCCAGAAGCGTATTCAGAGTTTCTTGATAAGTCGCCGGGGAGACTTATCCAGCCTGGCGCAGCGCATCGGCATTCGCGCGGCCGAAGCGGCGCAGCAAGTGTGGGTACTGTTTCTAGTGCCTATCCTGGCCATTTTCTTTCTGCGCGATGGTGGGAACTTCCATGAGGTGCTGCTGGCGCTGGTGCAGTCGCGCACGCAACGTGAGTTTCTGCAGGATGTGTTCCAGGATCTGAACCAGATGCTCGCCCAATTCATTCGTGCCCAGTTGACCTTGGCGGCGCTGTCGCTGCTGGCCTACACCTCATTCTTGAGTGCGATGCGCGTGCCCTACGCGCTGATGCTCGGTACCGTCGGAGGCGCGCTGGAATTCATACCCATGGCAGGACCGCTGCTGGCAGGCGCTGCCATGATGACCGTCGCCGTTCTCGCCGGATATCAGCACTGGGCGTATCTGCTGTTGTTCTTGCTGGTCTGGCGAATGGTGCAAGACTACGTAATCTCTCCCCGAGTCATGGGAGTCAGCGTGGAGTTGCATCCGCTGGCGGCTTTGTTCGGCATTCTCGCGGGGGGCGAAATCGCGGGAATACTTGGGGTCTATCTTTCCATCCCGGTGATGGCCAGCCTGCGCATCGTCTGGCGGCGCTGGCGCATCTACGTGGAAAAGCGCAGATTCGGGCCGCTCAACGAGTACTCGTTTCCGCAAGAGTTGGGAAAGGGCGGTCGTGGGCCAATTTGACTGACCCACACCGAAAGGGGAGAAGTTAGAAATCTCCTCTACGACGTGGCCGCCGCCGCTGCGTTTTTCACGCTTTCCACATCGACTTTGCGAAGAAACTCGGCCGCTGCTTCGGGCAGCACCGAGTTGATGAACATTCCCGAGCCCAGCTCAAATCCGGCCACTCGCGTCAGCCGCGGGATCACACTCAGATACCAGTGAAAGTACTTCACGCCGACGCTCTCGGCGGGAGCGCTGCGAATGGTAAAGTTGAAATCCGGATCCGCCAGCCCGTGGTAGAGCTTGGCCAGCGTCGAGCGCAACATGCGCGCCAGATCGTTCATCTCCGCAGCGCTCACATCGCCGAAGCTGGCCATGTGCCGCCGGGGATAGATGTGGGTACAGAACGGAGCCGGCGAGGCATACATTTCGAGCGCAACGAAGTGCTCGGAAACGGTGACGATGCGGGTTTGTTCTTGTAATTCTTCTTCCAGCATCTGACAGAACATGCAATCGCCAAAGTCGTCAAAGTGTCGCAAGGCATGTTGAAAGCGCTCGCGCACCTGGAGCGAGGTCACGGGCGTCGCGATCATCTGGGAGTGCGGGTGTTCCAGGCTGGTGCCGGCGTCGAGCCCGTGATTCTTGAAAATGGTGATGAGCGCGATGCGCGGGTCGAGGCTGAGTTCATCGAAGCGAGTTTTATAAATATGGAGAATTTCCGCCACGTAGGAATCGGGCATCAAGGCCAGAACCTGAGAGTGGTCCGGCGTCTCCACAATCACATCGTGAATCCCGAAGCCGTTTACCGATCGGCGCAAACGGTGTACCGTGCGTGTCGGCGATGCTTCGCGGGAAAGAGCTGCAAATTTATTCGGTATTACTCGCGCGTGCCACGGAACATCCCTGGCGGCCGGTACACGGAGAACTTCCGGCGGAGTCAGCTTCTCGTTGCCCGGACAAAAAGGGCAGTTCGCGACAAACGATGCCACCGGCTTCCGCTCGCGGTGGTGGGCCATTTCTTCCGGACGGCGGGCGCGCTCGGTTGCGATCACAACCCATTCCTTAGTAGCAAAATTCTGACGTAGTTCTGACATAGTCACTCCTGGAGCTGGTTTCATAAATGCCTTGCAGCACGGAAGGCACGTGCCTCAGGGCTAAAGCCCGTATTCTTCCAGGCCCGGAGCGGCATGGCTGAAGCCGTGCCCAACCGAAACCGACTTATGAAACCAGCTCTGGGGCAAAGCCTACATCAGGGTTCGAGAGTCGAACAGGCACTGAGGGTCGTAGTGCTTACTCTCGCGAGGAAAGGGCGGCCACGCGCATCGAATTTCGCCGCTGGAACGGCGGCGACATTTCCCTAAAAAAGTCACTAGTATAAAATTACAGTTCATCATGTCGACCAAACTTCCTGTAGGAATTCTCGGTGCCACGGGCATCGTCGGGCAGAGATTTATCCAGATGCTCGAACAGCACCCGTGGTTTGAAGTGTCGTGGCTGGCAGCGTCCGACCGATCGGAAGGCCGGACTTATGCCGAAGCTGCGCGCTGGCGTTTGAAGACTGCCATCCCGGCGCGGATCGCAAACATGACAGTTTCGCCGGCCAAACCTGAAGGCGCGCCAAAGATTATTTTCGCCGCGCTGGATGCGGCCATCGCCCGTGAACTGGAACCACAATTTGCCGCCGCCGGCTGCGCCGTCGTCTCCAACTCGAGCGCCTTGCGCATGCAGCCAGACGTTCCCCTGGTGATTCCGGAAGTCAATGGCGACCACATTCGGTTGATCGACAAACAATCCTGGCGCGGCGCAATCGGGAGGGTATGTCGTCACCAATCCCAACTGCTCCGCGATTGGCCTGGTGCTGGCGCTGGCTCCGTTGCATCGCGCGTTCACTCTCGAGACGGTGATGGCGGTCACGATGCAAGCGGTCAGCGGCGCGGGATATCCTGGGGTTGCTTCGCTCGACATCCTGGGCAACGTGATTCCCTACATCGCGAAAGAAGAAGAGAAGATGGAAGAGGAGACGCAAAAGTTGCTGGGGACGCTGAACGGCTCGCACGTCGACCCTGCTCCCTTTGCGATGAGCGCGCAATGCAATCGCGTGGCGGTGGAAGATGGCCACACGGAATCGGTCGCCGTCCGACTAAAGAGAAAGGCCGCGCCGGAGGAGATCATCGCCGCCTGGAACAATTTCCAAGCGGAACCGCAGAAATTACGTTTACCGAGCGCGCCGCCTCAGCCTGTCGTGTACATGACAGCCCCCGATCGTCCGCAGCCGCGTTTCGATGTTGATCTCGGCGCCGGCATGACGACCGCGGTTGGACGCCTGCGCAAGTGCAATGTGTTGGACTGGAAATTCACCGTCCTGTCGCACAACACGATTCGCGGCGCGGCCGGGGCTGCGCTGCTCAATGCTGAATTTCTCAAGGCGAAGGGGTATCTCGGGTGATGAACAACAGTGGACAGTGGCCAGTGGTCAGTGGTCAGTGGCCGGATAAACCTTCGTCGGCACCGCTTTTACTGGCAACTGGCCACCGCCCACTGGCCACTGACCACCGTCTTAAGGAGCACTCCCGCCCATGATCGTGATGAAGTTCGGCGGGACTTCCGTGCAAGACGCCAAGGCGATCGACCGCGTTGCCCACATTGTCCAGGGGCGGTTGGCGGACCGTCCGGTGGTGGTGGTCAGTGCCATGGCCAAGGTCACCGATTCCCTGCTCGCCATGGGAAAGGCTGCTGGTGGCGGAGATCGCAAGACGGCTCTCAAAATGGCGCGTGCCCTGCGCGAGCGCCACTATGACACTGCCGGAGAACTGCTCGGAACCGCGCTCTTCACTGAATTTCACGGCGATCTGGGCGCCGATTTCGAAGATCTGGACGAATTGCTGCGCGGCATTGGCGCGGTCGGTGAAATCACTCCGCGCACCTACGATTACGTTGCTTCGTTCGGCGAAGTGCTTTCGAGCAAGATCATCGCGGCCGCTTTTGTGGCCCGCGGATTGCCGGGTGCGCACGTGGATTCGCGCCAATGTCTGCTCACGGATAGCGCCTATACCCGCGCGGTTCCTCAGTTCGATGAAACCAACGAGCGCCTGCGCAAGAAGATCAAGCCGTTACTCGACGGCGGCAAGGTTCCGGTGATGGGCGGGTTCATCGGTTCGAATCGCGCCGGCATCACCACCACTATCGGCCGCGGAGGGTCGGATTTTTCGGCGGCTATTTTTGGCGCAGGGCTCAATGCCGAACGCATCGAAATCTGGACCGACGTCGACGGCATGATGACCACCGACCCGCGGCTTACTCCCGAGGCACGGCGCATCAAGGTCATCAGCTTTGACGAAGCCGCGGAACTTGCCTACTTTGGCGCCAAGGTTCTGCATCCGGCAACCGTGCTGCCCGCGATTCAGCAAAACATTCCGGTTTATGTTCTGAACTCGCTGAACCCCACTTGCGAAGGGACAAAGATCACGGCTCGCGCCCCGCGTTGTTCGAATATTTTCAAGGCCATTGCGCTCAAGAAAAAGATCACGCTCGTAGAGGTTGCGTCGCCGCGCCGTTTGTTGTTGCACGGATATTTGAAGTCCATCTTTGAGGCCTTCGATCGGCACAACGTCGCGGTGGACGTGGTTTCCACCTCCGAAGTCAGCGTTTCGGTTACGGCCGAGACCAATGAAGCCATCCCGGCGCTGGCCGCCGATCTGGCGAAACTTGCGGACGTGAAGTACGAGGGGCGGAAGGCGATCGTCTGTCTGGTGGGGGAGAATTTGCGGGACACGCCGGGAATCGCCGCCAAGGTCTTCGGCATTCTTGAGGATGTGAAGATCCGAATGATTTCGCAGGGCGCCTCTGAAATTAATCTGACCTTCGTGATTGAAGAAGACGACGCGGCGGAGGTGATCCGGCGCCTGCACCACGCATTTTTCGCCGAAGTGGATCCGGAAGTGTTCGCGTAAGGCATTAACCGCAGAGGACGCAGAGCACGCGGAGACAACCAAGAGCTGAAGTTAGACATTATTTTCCAAATTTCTCTGCGCACTCCGCGCTCTCTGCGGTTTAAGGTTTAGGTGTGAATCTCTTAATTCTCGGTTGTGGCAAAACGGGTTCGCTGGTCGCCGAGGTTGCCCAGGTGCGGGGTCACAATGTCCGCGCCTTGGACGTCGACGAAAACGCCGATTCCTCAGCCCTGACTCCGCCTTTCCTTGTTCCCTTCGACGTGGCCATCGACTTCACCACGCCCTCCGCGGTGATCGGCAACGCCGAGGCCTGCATCCGCGCGGGAAAGAACCTCGTGGTCGGAACCACCGGCTGGTACGAACAATTGCCACGCTTGCGCGAAATGGTAGTTTCCGCCAAGACGGGCTTACTCTATGGCTCGAATTTTTCCATTGGTGTGAACTTGTTCTTCGAGATTGTCGCAACCGCAGGGGCGGCTTTGAAATACGATTACTCGGGGCAGATTTTTGAGCGTCATCACGCGCAAAAAAAAGACGCTCCTTCCGGAACTGCCATCACGATCCAGAAGATTGTGCGCGAGGCCGGAGGTCAGGAACTCGAGATCGTTTCCTTTCGCGAGGGTGACGTGGTCGGCATGCACGAGGTGATCTTCAATTCCGCCGGCGATCGAATTTATTTGTGCCACGACGCCAAGTCGCGCCTCGGATTCGCCGAGGGCGCTGTGCGCGCCGCCGAGTGGCTGGCGGGGAAAACAGGGTTTTACGAGTTCCGCAACGTCTGGCGCGAGCTTTAGCGCGAGGCCCCAGAGTCTCCTATAACGCCCGGTAGACTGCCGAGCTTCGCTCGGCTTGGACGGGCGAGGCGCCCGTCCCCACACGAGCAATACCTGCTCATGCAAGCGCTCCCGATAAGAGTTATCCTTAACCCATGCAACTGCGAGGCTGTGGTACCGCTCTGGTCACACCGTTCTCCCAGGACGGCGCTGTCGACGAAAACGCACTGCGCAATCTGGTTGCCTGGCAGGTCGAATCGGGCATCGACTTTCTGATTCCCTGCGGCACCACGGGAGAAACTCCCACGCTCAATCACGATGAGTGGCTGCGCGTCATCGACGTGACCATCGAAGTCGTTGCCGGACGCGTGCCGATCGTCGCCGGCGCCACCTCCAACTCGACGCAGGAGGCGGTGGCCAAAGCGAAAGAAGTGGCGGCGCGGCCGGGCGTCAACGCCATCCTCACCGCTTCGCCTTACTACAACAAGCCGACGCAGGAGGGCCAATACCGGCACTTTCGCGCGATCGCCGAGGCGGTCGAAAAGCCCGTCATTCGTCTATAACGTGCCGGGACGCACCTCCGCCAATCTCGAACCCGCGACCCTGGCGAGGTTGACCGAGGTCGCGAATATCGCAGGCGTGAAGGAAGCCAGCGGAAACATGACGCAGATCGCGGAGGTGCTGAACTCGGTGCCGGAGAGTTTCCTTGTACTTTCCGGCGACGACTCCGTCACATTGCCGGTGATCGCGCTCGGCGGCGTGGGCGTGATCTCGGTTGCGTCCAACGAAATTCCGCGCGAAATGGCGGAGATGACGCGCGCCGCTCTCGGGAACGACTGGCACACGGCGCGCACCATCCACCGCAAATATCTTCCGCTGATGCTGGCCAACTTCATCGAGTCGAGTCCGCTGCCGGTGAAGGCCGTGCTGGCGATGATGGGTAAGATCGAAGAAGTCTATCGCCTTCCCTTGCTTCCCATGCGCCGCGACACGCGATCGAAGCTGCAGAAGGTTGCGACCGACGCCGGATTGATTGCCCGGCCCGCGGCCCCGCCGGCCGCTGCCACCGAATTTTATATTTACGAAAATTGGGCAGCGGGCCCGCACAAAGCGATGCTGCACCGCGCATCTTGCGGCCAGTGCAATTCAGGCAAAGGACGCCCGGCGGGACACGATCCCAACCATTCGCGCTGGCATGGACCTTATGGCACTCTCACCGAGGCGCGCGAGGCGACTCATCAGATGCCCGGGGTGCTGATCCGCAGCGAATGCAAGTGCGTGGCGTAGGGGAAGCTTTTAGCTTTTCGCTCTTGGCCTTCTGTTTCTCTAACGCGCCTTCATGCGCTGAATTTCGGAATTCCAGCTTCACCACAGGTTCCTAGCCATCTTATGCCAGACTCGATACTCACTTTAAAGTCGGCCATTGAACGTCTATCGGCGCACGAAACGATCGACAATCCCGACAAAGCCCGTCCCGTTTTTTTCGAATTTCGCGCCGCTCTGACTCGGGGCGAGGTTCGCGCCGCGGAGAAAGTCGACGGACACTGGGTGGTCAACACCTGGGTGAAGCAAGGCATCCTGCTGGGCTTCCGTCTCGGCGAGCTGGTAAAAATGTCGGACGGAGACGTACTTTCCTTTATTGACAAGGACACTTTCCCCGCCCGGCGGCTCACCCTCGCCGATCGCGTTCGCCTGGTGCCCGGTGGATCTTCCATCCGCGAAGGGGCCTACGTTGCGCCGTCCGTCGTCTGCATGCCTCCTATGTTCATCAACGTGGGCGCCTACGTGGATGAAGGCTCGATGATCGACTCGCATGCGCTGGTCGGCTCTTGTGCGCAGATCGGCAAACGTGTGCACCTGAGCGCCGCCGCACAGGTCGGAGGCGTACTGGAGCCGGTCAACGCCGCTCCGGTGATTATTGAAGACGATGTGCTGGTCGGCGGCAACTGCGGAGTGTATGAAGGCACGCTGGTGCGCACCCGCGCGGTTTTGGGAGCGGGAACGATTCTGACCCGATCGACGCCGCTTTATGATCTGGTGCGCGGCGAAATCTACCGGGCCTCAGCGGAGCAGGCCGCTGGAAGTTCCAGAAAACGCCGTGGTCGTTCCCGGCTCGCGCGCCGTGAAAAAAGGCAAGGGGAAATCCGACGAATGGAACCTTTCGCTCTACACTCCGGTGATCGTTAAATATCGCGACGAGAAGACAGAGCGGGGGATTGAGCTGGAAGAGTGGCTGCGGTAGAAGGGCTTTCAGACGGTAGCGCTTTCATTTGAGACGGCTGGAAAACTGAGTGGAAGGAGCAGCGTGGTAACAGGCAAAGCCAAGGATGACAGAGAGCTATTTGAGTTCACGATTGAGCCATTCGTGTCCGGCGGATTCATGCTGAGTATTCGATACAGCGGGGACTGTCACCATAACATCACCGGCGCAGGGGTGTGGCCCAACATTGAGAAGGCGAAGCAGGTCGCCCAAGAAACAGCAGCTAAATTACTCCATGGGGCGGCTGTTACTTGGCTAGAAAATTCAAAGTAGCCACTACCGTTTCGGACCACTATTTCCATTTCCGCCTATGCTTTACTTTATGCTATAATGTAAAGCGATGGCGGAAGCAACTCTATCTTCGAAAAACCAGATCGTCATTCCGCGAGAGGCGCGCGAAGCTTTGGGCCTAAAACCCGGCGACAAAATTCTCGTGGTCGTGAGAAGCGGGAAGGTCCTCGTCCTGCAAAAACCGAAGTCTTATCAATGCCGCGATCCGTGGGTTAGCTCGCGGTAAATATCCAAAGGATTATCTGCAAAAGGAACGTCAGAGTTGGGAGTAGAGCGGCTCCGCGCCTTTCTCCGGCGTCACCGCCGAATCGCTCTGGACACGAGTATCTTCATCTATCACTTAGAATCCAACCCAAAGTATCTCGCATACACCGACGCCATTTTTTCTTGGCTTGAGCGGTCGGAATCCAAGGCGATCACATCCACAATAACGATGACCGAACTGCTCGTACTGCCGTATCGCGAAGGCGACGAACAGCGGGCAAATGCCTTTTATGGCTTGCTTTCCACCTACCCCAACCTGGATTGGATTGCACCGAACCTGGAGATCGCGGAGATCGCGGCCCGGATTCGCGCCCTCCATCGCTTGCGAACACCCGATGCTTTGCAAGCCGCGACAGCCGCACATTCGCAGGCCACCGGTTTGGTTACGAACGACGCCGTCTTTGAACGCGTGGAAGGATTTCAAACGCTAGTTCTGGACGAACTTCCGTGAATGTCACCTTTAGTGGCCCGCTTGTTGGACTCCTGCCTCACGACGGCAGCATCCCCGCCGCCGCGTTTGGAAGCTGCATTTGTTCCTCTGCAAATCTGCTTCGCCCTTCGAGGTGCTTGGCGCGGAAATGCGTGCGCGCCCGTTCGCCCCACGCCTTCACGAAGTAGTAGTTCAGCGCGCATCCGATGGCCGAGCTGGTAATCGGAATCAGGCGTCCGGCCCACTTTTCCACCACCTCGGCACCGGCTCTGACCGCGATCCGCTGGATCACGCGCGGCACAAAGCGGTTGACCACTTCTTTTTCCAGCAACTCGCGGCTGATGTCGACCCCGGCGGCGCTGGCCGCTGCAATCCATAGCTCGGCGATTTCGTCGTCGGTGTTCAACTCGAACCCATAAATCAGGCTAAGCTTCTGGATGGTGCGCATGGTAATGGCAGAAAGAATGCCGAGGTCCGGCACGATGGTGAGAATTCCGCCCAGGCCAAAGCCCGCTCCCTCCGCCGCTGCCAGCTTCATGCCGCCGCGGATCACCGACTCCGCCACATCGTCGAGGCGTTCCACCGGCAATGTGTACACTCCGCGAAAAGTGGCCAGCGGCAACCCATGTGCCACGCGCAACTGCATCAGGAAGCGCCCGGGATCAACCTTGATCGTCTCGTAGGCGCGCGTCAGGCCTCCGCGAATCGCGCCTTCCACGTGCCGCCGCATCCACGACTTTTTTCGTCTCTGTTCTCGTCCATCATTCTTAAGTACGAGTTTATCAGCCGCGGTTTGCTCTCGACTTATGAGTTTGTCATCCCGACGAAGTGGGATCGGCAGTCTGCGGCAGACTGCAGATCCCTCACTTCGTTCGGGATGACAACTCCTAATAAATGCCGTTTATGCGCTGGGCCGCCCGGAGCATTCAGTGCGACGTGGGGCGCGTCACTCCGGCTCACCGTGTGCTAGCATCGACTTGTCTAATGTCAAAAGGAAAACTGCATATTGTTCCGCTAGGCGGGCTGGGCGAGTTCGGTATGAACTGCATGGCCATCCGCTATGGCGATGACATCATCGTGGTTGACGCCGGCCTCATGTTCCCCGAAGCCGAGTTGCTGGGCGTCGATATTGTCGTCCCCGACATTTCTTACCTGCTGGAAAATCGCAAGCTGGTGCGCGGCATCGTCCTTACGCACGGCCACGAAGATCACATCGGCGCCCTGCCCTGGATTCTCAGCGAACTGAACGTTCCCGTCTGGGGCACCGAGTTCACGCTGGCCTACGTCGAAGATAAGCTCGACGAACACCAGCTTCTCGACGACTCCGACCTGCGCGAAATTCGTCCCGGAGAGCGCTTCAAGGTTGGGCCGTTCACCATTCATCCGCTGCAGGTAACGCACAGTCTGGTCGATTGTGTCGCGCTCGCCATCCACACGCCGATTGGGGTCGTGCTGCATACCGGCGACTTCAAGGTCGATCCGACGCCCACCGATAACCGCCTCTTCGATCTGCACGGTTTCGCCGAGTACGGCAAAGAAGGAGTGCTGGCGCTCTTGCAGGATTCGACCAACGTCGAGCGCAAGGGCTACACTCCGAGCGAGCGCGCGGTGCGCCGCAAGTTCGACGAGGTGTTTGCCCGCACCCAGCGGCGTCTGTTCATCTCCTGCTTCGCGTCCTCCATTCATCGCATCAAGCTGACGGTGGACATGGCGCGCGACCACGGCCGCAAAATCTGTTTCATCGGCCGCTCCATGAACAACTCCTCCGAGATCGCCGAAGACCTGGGTTATGTCCAGATCCCCGAGGGGATGCTGATTCAGCCCGGCGAAATGAAGAACTTCGCTCCGGAGAAAGTGTGCGTCCTCATCAGCGGCACGCAGGGCGAACCGATGTCGGCGCTGTCACGGGCGGCGGTGGATAACCACAAGCACGCCAAGATCGAGAAAGGCGATACCGTCGTCCTGTCGTCGCGCATCATCCCCGGCAACGAAAAAGCCATTTTCCGCATGGTGGATCACCTGTTCCGGCGCGAAGCACACGTGATCTATGACGACGGCTCTTATCCGCCGATCCACGTCAGCGGACACGCCAGCCAGGAAGAATTGAAGCTCATCATCAACCTGGTGCGTCCCAAGTATTTTGTGCCCGATCCACGGCGAATACCGGCAGCTCAAGTTGCATGCCGAGCTGGCCGCGTCCATGCACGGCTCGGTCGGCAACGTGCTGCTGATTGAGAGTGGAGACGTCCTCGAAATCGATGAACTGGGCGCGCGCAAGGCCGGACGGATTAACGTAGGCCGCGTCTGCATCGATTCCGGCTCGCGCACCGACGTGGTCGAAGACATCGTCATCAAAGACCGCCGGCATCTCAGCGAAGACGGATTCGTGATGCCGATCATTGCTATCAACAAGCTCAGTGGACTCGTCGAAATCTCACCCGAGATAGTGACGCGCGGATTCGCGCCCGGCGAAAACGGCGTGATCGAGCGCGCCCGCGAGATTGTCATGGAAACCCTCGATGCCTCCAGCGCCGAAGAGAAAGCCGACTATGGCGTGATCAAAGAAAAAATCCGGACTGATCTGAAGCGCTACATCTCGCGGCAGACGCAGCGGCGGCCGCTGATTATGCCGGTGATACTGGAGATCTGAGTTACAGCCGGTCGAAAGCTACCCTCATTAGTCAGTCTCATTAGCCAGTACAATTGTCTCGCTATGGGGAAAGGGATCGAACAAACGAAGAAAGTTGAAGGCGCACAATTCCTGCGGTACTTCGGGCCCCTGTTGGACGCACTGCGGGCTCTCGGCGGCTCTGGGACGCCTGAGGAAGTGGTTGAACGAATCGCTATAGACCTCGGCCTTTCAGATGAAGCTCAAGACGATCCCCTCCCTTCTGGGGAATCACGCTTTAGAAATCAAGTTGCTTGGGCAAGATTCTATCTCGTACGAGAGGGGCTCATCGACTCTTCAAAACGTGGGGTGTGGAGTCTAACTGAGCGCGGTCGCGCTACGAAGCTTTCGCTGGAGCAGGCGCGAGAAATTCAGAAGCAAATGGGTTCGCTTTTTTCAGGAGCAGCGGCAAAGAAAAGCAGGCGCCCCAGAATCGGACACCGTGAATCTGGAAGAAGAGACAGCAGCAGCCGCAGACATTGATGGTGCGCTTATCGAACTCCTTCTCAAGCTACCGCCGGCAGGCTTTGAACGCCTGTCTCAACGCTTGCTTCGTGAGGCTGGCTTCATCCAAGTGGTGGTGACAGGTAGGGCCGGAGACGGTGGAATAGACGGGTACGGGACACTGCAACTCAATCCTCTCGTTTCCTTCAAAGTCTTATTTCAGTGCAAACGCTACATCGGCTCTGTTTCCCCGTCGCAAGTGCGAGATTTTCGAGGAGCAATGTCAGGCCGCGCCGACAAGGGCATCATCATTTCGACCGGAACGTTCACTGCGGAGGCACGGCGAGAAGCGTCCCGAGATGGAGCGCCGCCGGTTGAGCTAATCGATGGAGAAAAGCTGGTTGGGATGTTCAAGGAGCTTGAGTTGGGGCTCAAGCCCGTGAAGACCTACGAAATTGACGATTCGTTCTTCCAGGAATTCAGAAAATAGCCAGCGCGAACGGCTGGGGTTCTGATCTTTGTGCCACGCCCATGCTCACCGGTCTCAACGGCCGGCCTCCACCGTGAGCTTCAGCCCCACTGCCTTGGTCACGGCAACCAGCGTGGAAAGCCGGGGGTTTCCGCGAGCCGACAAGGCACGGTACAGGCTCTCGCGCTCAATGCCGGCGGCTTTGGCTACCTTGGCAATGCCGCCTCGCGCCTCGGCGATGCGGCGCAGGGCGATCAGAAGCACGCTTGGCTCGTCGTCATCCTCCAACGCAGCGCGGAGGTACTCGGCGGCAAACTCCGGATTCTCGCGCAGTTCACGAACTGGTGGCCTCGTCATGGGATATGCTCGGCTTTCGTTTCATTGTGTTCTCTCCCTGTAGTCTTTCAGGTATTCGAGCGCCCGCTTAATGTCGGATGACTGTTTGCGTTTATCCCCGCCACACAGCAGCAGCACGCAAGTCTTGCCCACCAGCTGCGTAATAAACTCGATATCCCGGCCCCCAGTCAATCCGCAGTTCAAATAAGCCGCCGCGCAGTGCTTTGCAGTCGCCGAAGTTGCCTGCAGAGAGGCGATCGATCCGGGCCACGATCTTTGCTCTGGTTCGAAGCGTCTCTCAGTTCTGAGAGCCACTCGCCGAAGACATCTCTGCCCGATACGGTCAGATAGCGGCGAAGTTCCATTGCTTGCTCAGTGTAACTTATAAATTACATTTACGCAAGGCAAGCCGTGCCCTTGGGGAGAGGATCACCGGACGGTTGAAAACCTGGATGCGCCTAGCCGATAGGGTTTTTCCAGCGCAGTCCCGGGAAGCGGGCGAAATCGCGGTCGACTGTATGAAGCACGCCTCCATACTCAATGGTCAGCGCCGCGATCTGCGCATCGCTCACGAGCGGGCCCGAGGCACGCCCCTCCAGGATCATTCGTCTCAACACGGACCAATGCTGATCCCCGGGCACAAGGATTTGCACATTGGGTTGTTGTAGCCACTCTTCTACAACGTGCACAGCTTGCTCCACAGCCACACGCGCTCCCGCCAAACGCCGGTTCGTGATAACTCGGAGAAAAGCGGACATGCTTTGCCAGGGCAATCCCACTGCTTCTACTCCGGACAACACGTTCTCCAGCCAGACCAAGCTCTTCTTATGGTCTGCTGAAGCGCGATCGTAGGCATAGATCAGCAGATTGGCGTCAATTACGATCACCGATGGTCCGGCCCTTCCAGGTATTCCAGAAGCTCTTCGACTTTTTCAAACGGAGGGAGGCCCAGATTCAGCGGCTTGACGCGAAAGGGTTTCCGCACAGGCTGCTTCGAAGCCGTCAATCCGAATCGCAGAAAGCGATTCACCGCTTGCTTGAACGATTCGCCGGAGCGGCGAACCTCCTTGTTCAGCAGGCTGGCCACATCCTCGTCGAGCGTGAGGGTTGTCCGCACATCATGATGATACTATTATCGACATCATGATGTCAATCGCAGCCGACGACGAGTTTCTGCCAGCAGTTTGCAAAAGACCGATGAAAAAGGCACTCTGAAAGTCGTTCTATGGTCTCTCTCCACGACATCCGCGCCGCCCAGAGACTTCTCAACGGCGTCGCCGTCCGAACTCCGCTGTTCGAATGGACGGACGCCAGCAGATCAGCGCAAGCTCTTCCTCAAGCTCGAAAACCTGCAGCCCATTGGGGCTTTCAAACTGCGCGGGGCTTATAACAAAGTTGCCTCGCTTAGCGGCGAAGAGCGCCGCCGCGGAGTCATTTCCTATTCCAGCGGCAATCACGCGCAGGGCGTGGCCTACGCGGCGCGGGCGCTGGGCGTGAAGGCCATCATCGTCATGCCGGGCAATGCTCCGAAGAACAAGTTGGACGCTACCGCCGCCCTCGGAGCGGAGATCGTCACCGTCGGCCCGAGCAGCGAAGAGCGGCGGCTGCGCGCTGAGCAACTGGCCGCCGAGCACGGCTACGCCATCGTGCCACCCTACAATGACGAAAAGATCATTGCCGGCCAGGGCACGGTCGGGCTCGAAATTCTCGAAGACCTGCCCAACGTTGAAACCGTGCTGGTCCCGGTCGGCGGCGGCGGATTGATCAGCGGCGTCTCGGCCGCCATCAAGCTCAGCAATACCGAGCTTAGTCATCCGCAGCTTGCCAAGCTTGTCCAAGCGCCAAAGGTGAAGGTGATTGGCGTTGAGCCTGAACTTGCCTCCGATGCGCGAGCCAGCCTGCGCGCCGGACGGATCGTCTCCTTCCCGGCGGAGCAAGTCTCGCAGACGCTGGCCGACGGCCTGCGCACGCAGAGCATCGGCGCAATCAATTTCGAACACATTCGCGCCTATGTCGACGACATCGTCAGCGTCACAGAAGACGAGATTCGCGAGGCCACGCGCGCTCTGAGTGCAAACCCGAAAACGCTGGCCGAACCGAGTGGCGCCGTCGCCGCAGCCGCATTTCTTTTCCACGCCGACGAGTTGCCGAAGACAGCGATCAACGTCGCCGTGATCAGCGGCGGGAATATCGATCCCACGCTGCTTGCCGAGTTGCGTAATCACTGATCGCTCGAGAAAAGCACTCCAAGTCCAGGCTTTCCTCTGTGCCACTCTGTGTCCCCTGTGGTTCCGCTTTTAACGCTGCGAACGAGCGAGCAACCACAGGGGACACAGAGGAACACAGGGCACAGGACCCCCTCTCGATTCGTCCTTCAAGCGCGGCGAATGTACAATCCTGATTTTCCACGCGAGGGCAACTTGAAGCGCTGGCTCGATCAGTTTTTTGAACTCTCTCATCGCCAGACAACCGTCCGCCGCGAAATTGTCGCCGGACTGACCACCTTCTTCACGATGGCCTACATCGTGGCTGTCAACCCTGCCATCCTGAAAACCGCCGGCATGCCGGCTGGCGCCTCGCTTACGGCCACCATCCTCACCGCCATCTTCGGAACATTGCTGATGGGTTTCTATGCCAACCGCCCTTTCGCCATCGGTCCGTATATGGGCGAAAATGCTTTCATCGCGTTCACGGTGGTGCATGTGCTTGGCTACACTTGGCAAAGCGCTCTGGGCGCGGTGTTCCTGGCCGGAATTCTGTTTATTCTGATGACTCTGTTCCGCCTCCGGCAGTGGATGGTCGACGCCATTCCCACCACGCTCCGTTACAGCTACGCCGTCGGCATCGGATTGTTTCTCACCTTCATAGGGCTGAATCAGACCGGCATTGTTACCCTGGGATCGCCCGGGGCTCCGGTTCGGCCGGGCCATCTCACTTCGCTTTCGGTTCTGCTTTCCATCTTTGGTTTCCTGCTGATGACGGTGCTCAGCATTCGCCGTTTCCCGGCCGCGATTCTTAGCGGGGTTCTCGCTACCGCTCTTCTCAGTTTCGTGACCGGGGCTGCTCCGGCGCCGAGCGGTTGGGTCAGCCGTCCGCCGAGCCTGCAGCCTTTATTTTTCCAGCTCGATCTGCACAGTCTATTCACCTGGGGATTTTTCCCGGTCGTCCTGACGATTTTTGTCATGGCATTTGTGGACACCATGGGCACGCTTATTGGTGTGTCGGCGCGGGCGGGCTTTCTCGACAAGGAGGGCAACCTGCCGCAGATCGAGCGTCCGATGATGGCCGACGCGCTGGCTACCACTTTCGCCGCCGTGATTGGAACCACCACATCCGGCGCCTATATCGAGTCCGCCACTGGAGTCGAAGCCGGTGGCCGAACCGGCCTGACCGCGGTCATCACGGCGCTCTGCTTTGCCGGAACTTTATTCTTTGCGCCATTCATCTCCGCCATCCCGCCGCAGGCCTACGGGCCGGCGCTCATCTTCGTTGGATTGCTGATGCTGAGCCCGATCACGCGCATTCCCTTCGACGACCTCACCGAACTGGTTCCAGCCTTCGGAGTCGTCGTGCTGATGGCTTTTACTTACAACGTGGGCATTGGCATGACGGCGGGGTTCATCTTGTATCCTTTTTGCAAGCTGGTTTCGGGGCGGTTGCGGGATGTTCGTCCGGCGCTCTGGGCGTTGACCGCGTTGTCGCTGCTGTTTTTCGTCTTTTATCCGTATACGTAGTCAAGTTAGCCCTGTGAGTCCTGGGCCTCCTGTGGGTTCGCTTCTAACGCTGTGGAGGGCTACCACCACCGGGAGCACAGAGGAACACAGGGAAACGACCACAGGGGCGCTCGGCGTCGAAGGTGGAATGTCTCTTCAAGACGGTGAGACTCGCATGATTCGCTTTGGCATCGCAGGTTTCGGATTGCACGCCGTGCGGCGGCTGATGCCGGGTTTCGCGCTGGCTCGGAACTGCAAAGTGGTCGCTCTGTCGCGGCGAGACTCGCACAAGGCACGCGAGGCCGCGGCACAATACTCGATCCCGCATGTTTTCGCCTCCACGGAAGAACTTTGCCGCTGCCCCGAAGTCGACGCCGTGCTGGTTGCCACTCCGAATGCCTGCCACCTGCAGGACGTCCTCACCGCGGTTGCTGCCGGCAGGCCGGTGTTGTGCGAGAAACCGATGGGCATGGATGCGGAAGAATGCCGACGGATGGTCGAAGCGGCGCGCAACGCCGGCGTTCTTCTCGGCGTCGCCCAGGTCTTTCGTTTTGCAGAAAGCACGGCGAGATTTCGCGAACGCATCGCCGCTGGTGACATCGGGCAGCCGATCTTTGCGCGGGCGGAGTTCTCGTATACCGGGGCGGGCCATGCTCGCACCTGGCTTTACAACCGCTCGATAGCTGGAGGCGGCCCCATCGCCGACGTGGGCGTGCATTGCATCGACGCCTTGCGTTACATCCTGCAGGATGAACCACGGCTGGTTAGCGCGCTTGGGCATTCGGACGAGCGTGGTTTGGGACGAACAATCGGGCGACGTAGAAGCGGCGGCCGTCCTGACTCTGGAGTTTCAGCGGGGCACGCTGGCCACGGTCCTGGTTTCAACTCGTGCACACTATCGCACGCCGTTGGAGATTGTCGGTGACGCGGGCGTCCTGCGCGCGAACGATGCGCTGAATGTCGAACGACCGATTATCTTGGAACTATGGCGCGCCGGACAACGGGTCGCCGAAGAAGCCGTCTCCAACCAACTTGCTTATGCGAGACAGGCAGACAGTTTCGCTGCCGCGATCGAAGGCCGGGAAGTGTTTCCAGTGCTTGGCCAGCAAGGCTGGCAGGACCAGCTCATTCTGGATGCCGCCTACCGCAGTTTGTCATCGGGAAAAAGTGAAGAGATACCGATGCTCTCAGACGACCCTGGCAGGTAATGCTGGAAGCAACGTAATGGCGGGAGAGCGTGGGCTACCCAGGGAAACCTTCGCCACAAATAAGAAGCGCCCCGGATTCAAAGAATCACGGGACGCCCGAACAGCCCTCCCCCAGAACTGCTCAGCGAAAAGATATGGCAATAGGCCGGGGAGCGGAATGACACTCCTGAGCTATTGATTGGCACCAAAGGGCCACTTGCTGGACCCCATTCCGTGGTAACATCAGTAACATTCAGATTGGTTACTGCCAGCCCTCCGGGGTCTGGAAAGGGATTGTCTATAAGGTTGAGTTCTCTTTCTGCTGGCGGGGTTGGCCTGCCGATCGCGAACTCCGTTTCGTAGGCGGCGTACCGCCCGCAGGATGGAGCTGCAGGACGAGAGAAACCGATGTTTGCTAGTGTGCAGGAGATTGCAACTCTTGCATTGTGAGGAGACAAGGGGAACGCTTGTAAGTTATTGATAAGTAATAACGAGCCAAGTTTCCGCAGCTTTGGAACGACAAGTGCATCGCATCGGCACCAAGGCGAGTTATGCCTTGGACGCAGTCTTTGGGGTGAATCTCGGGAACGAACGAAAAAGGGAAGGGGAAACCAAAATGAGGCGAGTGTTGGTTCTAGCTTTGCTGGCTTTGGTATTGCCGATTGCCGCTTGGGCGGACACAATTTCCTTCACGAACCAGAATGGCTCGCTTAACATTTCGACTGCGGGCATCACTTCGATTGGATCGCAACTGCTGAGCTGGCAGACCACCACCGCTGCTCTCGGGCACTCTCTTGGTTCGGTGAGCTTCACGACCGGAGGTCTGGCCACTGGCTCCATCCGGTTTGGCGGGACGTTTTTCGGGGGAGAGGGGGTCTCGTCATTTAACGTGACGGGCGTGGGCAAGTGGGCAAAAAGCTTAACGGGATCGAAAACAACTCCGGTAGTTCTCTTTAGCGGCTGGTTCGTCGGTCCGATCGATTGGACTCTGACTAGCGCGCCTGGCAAAAAGAATCTGACTTACGTCCTCAGCGGCGAGGTCTTTGGCCAGCTGTGGAACGGTCGTGACGTGTATGGAACTGCGACCGAGAACATCTACACTGTTAACGGACAGCTCACCCAGGGTATCGGGCACATCCGCATGGGCACACGTCGTCAGTGTCCCGGAACCCGGAACTTTGGGTCTTCTCGGAACAGGGCTGGTGGGTATCGCTGGAGTATTCCGTCGCAAGATGATGGGGACATAACTTAGATTTGCCGGTCGGTCAAAACACTCACTTCATGGCCCTGCCGCAAGGCGGGGCTTTTGATTTTGAGCGCAAGCCGCTTGATCGAGCTGATGACCTTCTGGCCTTTGCAGGAAGAGGTTGATTATCGCGTCGAACCGGCCCCTGCTCAGGACCGTTTCGACGGCTAGGGGTCCTTACGCGATCCTGATCGGAGAACCGGTTTGAGGCCCGCTTCCGTCCTCTCACGTCCTATGGTTCGATTACTGGGGTAACGGCCCATGGTGGGTTTTGCGTTGACCTTGCCTTTGTCCAAACCTACAGTCAGGCGCAGGGGGTAGTATGAAGGATATCCATGAGGTTTTGCGCCGCAAGCAGGCGCAGTACACAACGCTGGGTAAGCAGATCGAGATGCTGCAGCAGGCTGCCGAGAAGTTGCGCGAAGTCGCGCCTTTGCTTGCCGAAAACTGGCGACGAGGACGATAGCGCAGTCCTGACGGAAGTGGACGAGGAAAACTCCAACGCGATGGCGGCCAAGGCCAGCGGTCAATCCTCGCCGGCCGCGTCTAAACCAGGGCGCAGCGTAACTCCGCGCTGGCCGTAGAAGCCTGACCGTAGAGGCAGAGCGCGAGGCGGGAGGCTCGGTTCGATGATATTGCAGGCACTGTTGGTGTCCAAGGATGACCTGACTGCGGAAACGCTGATTCAGGTCCTGGCGCAGTTCGGCGTGGCGGTGGATCGGTCGAACGCGGCCGATGTGGCCGCAACACGACTGGAGGGGGAGCGTTTTGATCAGGTGATCGTCGACTTCGACGATCCCGAAACGGCCTCTCTACTACTGGACGCTTGCCGCCGCCTGGTTGGCCCCGACCGCCAACCGCCCGTCACCATTGCCTTGTTAAACGAAGTTTCGCAGATCCGCTCGATCCTGGGCGCGGGAGCTCATTTCGTCCTCACCAAGCCGGTCACTTTCGAGCAGGCACAAAACACTTTGCGCGCTGCCACGGCGCTGCTGAAGCGCGAAAGGCGGCAATCGTTGCGGGTCGCCGTCCAGGCGGCGGTTTCGATTCGTATCGACGAGAGCAACACGGTTGAAGGCATTCTGCTCGACCTGAGCACCGGCGGCATGGATGTGCTGGCGGCCAAGCCACTTCCATCCGCGGCTCTGGTTCACGTCTCCTTCGACCTTCCCGACGGCGGCGCTAGCATTGAAGGTGACGCGGAAGTTGCCTGGAGCACCGCCAACGGTCAAACCGGCCTGCGCTTTCTCGACATGGACGCCGAGAAGCGCGAGGAACTGAGTAAGTGGCTGGCTGCCCGTTCGCACGATGCTTTGCCCGAAGAACCCGACGCGGTCACCCCATGCAAACTGACGGATCTTAGTCTGGGCGGCTGCTACGTGCAGACCGAATCTCCCTTCCCTCAGTCCTCCGCCGTCGATCTGTGCCTGCGCGCCGCTGGGATGGAGATTCACACCGAAGGTTTGGTCCGGGTCATGCATCCCGGACATGGCATGGGCATTGAATTTCCTGCCCGCACGGAAGATCAGCGCAAAAGCGTCGGCGAGTTCATCGAGTTCCTCACCGGCCAGCCCGGCGCCACTCCGCAACTGGAGACTTCTCCTCGCGCTCTGGTCGCCAACACCGTCGATTTAAGCCAGGACCTAGGCGAGCCCAGCAGCGCCGCAACCGACGGCGGAGGATCCGCTCCTGGAATTGCTGCGGACTGGCAGTGCGCTGGAGGAAGAAGCGTTTCTCGCCGAACTGCACCAACAGCGAACTCCGGCGAGCGTCAATCAATAAACGTCCGCCAATAGAAGGCAGCCAGTAAGCGTTCGCTCCAATCGCCCCCAGATCCCAGCTAAACGATCCCAGCAAGAACACTCGCAGAAAAAGCCGGGAACCTGACTCGCCATTCCGCTTTAGTGTCGGCCCGGTCCCCGGCTGTCTGTTCGACATCATCTCATCGCAGATTACCTCGACACCCGCCCCTAAATGATTTCGGTACGGTTAATTTTCCGAGAATTTTTCTGATGCAATAGAATTGCTCTGCCTGTAGAGACGGGGCTTACCCGTTTCCGGGAACCTGGAGACGCGGCAAGCCGCGTCTCTACGGGATCCAGATGCAGTTGAGGATCGAATCCACCGTTTTCGCTTTTTCGCAGCCTGTTAGTTTGAGGTTAGGGTAAATTGCTCAGAAGTCCGATCTCGCGTGCGTTCGTGCTGGCTGGCTGCTGTCTGGTGGCCATCACTCCGTTTTTCTGGCGGGGCAGTCCCTCCGGGCATGATTTCGAGTTCCACATGTTTTCGTGGATGGAAGTGCTCGGCCAATGGAAGCATGGCATCGCATATCCGCGCTGGGCGGCGCTGGCGTACTGGGGATACGGCGATGCTCGCTTCCTGTTTTATCCGCCCGCTTCCTGGACTCTGGGCGCCGCGCTCGGTACGACTTTGCCCTGGAAGATGGTGCCGGGCGCGTATTGCTGGATCGTGCTCACGCTTGCCGGAGCGTCCATGTACCGGCTCGCCCGCGAGTGGCTCCCGGCCGCGGACGCATTGTTTGCCGCCGTGTTCTATGCGCTGAATCCCTACCACTTGTTGATCGTCTACTGGCGGAGCGCCTACGCGGAACTGCTGGCGGCGGCGCTGTTGCCGCTTCTGCTGCTTTGTCTTCTGCGGATCTTTTTGCGGCAAGCCGAGCCTGGTCATCGCCCGATGCTGGGGTTGAGTCTCGACGCTGGCTGCAGCCTGGCTGACGAACGTACCTGCGGCCGTGATGATGTATTACTCGACGGCCGGGCTGGCGGTCGTCTTCTTCGCGCCTGAGGCCGCGCGCGAGCTCGTCCGCATCAACGATCATGGGGTACACGGTTTTGGCGTCCCCTAGTTCGGGGCTTAGTCCGGATCTTAGTACGGACGGGGCTGGCGATGCTCCTGGGAGTTGGCTTGGCCTCGTTTTATCTGCTACCGGCAATTTACGAACGAGGGTGGATCGACGTCGGCCAGGTGCTGTCGCCGGGAGTCCGGCCGCAGGACAATTTTCTTTTCACCACCCTCACCGATCCCGATCACAACCACTTCAATCTTCTGGTTTCGACTGTAGCGGTGGTCGAAATTGGCATCCTCGCTTTCGCGATCTGGTTTTCGCGCCGCTGGCGGGTGAAACGCGCAGGGGCAGCCAACCCTTCGGCAAGCTCAGGGCAGGCTCCTTCGACAAGATCGGGCCAGGCTCTCGACAGTCCAGTCGCGGCCAGCGCGGTAAGCGCTGAGCAAAGCCCGTGGATGCTGCTTTCCGCCTTGGGTGTGTTCAGCGCGATCCTGATGCTTTCGGTGAGCAATTTGCTCTGGCAGCACTTGCCCGAGCTCCGCTTCGTGCAACTTCCCTTCCGCTGGCTGCTGTGCATGAACGCCGCTTTGGCAATGCTTCTGACCATGGCCGCCAAACGTTGGACCTGGACCTCGCGCTTCGTGGCGTCTGCCGTTCTGCTGGCCGCGGTTATCGTCGCCGGCTATCGCATCCAGCCGCCCTGGTGGGAAAAGGCCGGCGATATCCGCGAGATGAGCGATGCCATCGTCGACGGCACCGGATACGAGGGCACCGACGAATACGTCCCGGCCGGAGCCGACGCCTACGAACTGAACAAAAGTCTGCCGCGCCTCAGCGACGACACGGGGGCAGCGGTTCAGAGCGAAATGCTGGCGTGGGGGCCGACGGAAAAACACTTCACGGTCCACGCCGCCGCACCGCAAAATCTAACCGTGCGCCTTTTCAGCTACCCGGCATGGGAGGTCGTCGTGAACGGCAAGCCCACCGCAACACAGAAAACCGATGTCACCGGCCTGATCGTCATTCCCATTGCCGCCGGAGACAGCGATGTGCGCATCCATTTCCGCCGGACGATTGATCGTTTCGTCGGAAACATCGCTCTCGCTGATCAGCCTGGCTGTGCTCGTTGTCGCTTGGAGTGAAGATGAAGACGCAGCCCAAGACGCGGCTGGGGCGGCCGGTGTAATCCCCTGTGTCCCTCTGTGTCTTCTGTGGTTAAAAAGACCGATAACCACAGAGGACACGCGGGAACACAGAGAAAAACTCACGGGGAGACAAGATGCAACGTCGCGTCCTGGTGGCAACCTCGAACGCCGGCAAGCTTCGCGATTTCGCCGGAGCTGCCGCCGCCTACGGCATCACGATCGCAAACATCCCGCACTTTGCTTCTCTGCCCGAAGTTGTCGAAGACGGAGCCACCTTCGAGGAGAACGCGCGCAAGAAAGCAGAGTGCTACAGTCTGGCGGTGCCCGGCGAGCTGGTTCTTGCCGACGACTCCGGCCTGGAAGATTGACGCGCTCGGCGGCGCTCCCGGCGTTCATTCTGCCCGCTACGCTGCCGACGAACCACACAAGGCGGAGTGCAACACGGATGACGAAGCCAACAACGCGCGCGTGCTCCGCGAACTGAAAGGGGTTCCGGAACAAAAGCGCACCGCGCGTTTTATCTGCGTGCTGGCTGCGGCCCGTGACGGCCAGACTGTTCACACCTTCCGCGGCACCGCTGAAGGCGTCATTCTGGACGCGCCCCGGGGCCAGCATGGATTCGGATACGATCCGCTGTTCTACTTCCCGCAAATCGGCAAGACCTTTGCCGAGCTGAGCGCGGCAGAAAAAGCCCAGTACAGCCATCGTGGCGCAGCTTTTCGCGCATTTCTGTCGTGGTATCGGGCAACCTAAAGCGAAGCCAAGGTTGCTGTGACCGCAGGCAGTCTGCCGAGCTGCGCTCGGCTTGGACGGGCGAGGGCGCCCGTCCCCACACGAGCCGGTACTGGTACTTTGAAGTGCACAGTACCACGAGCAGAGTTCAGTCGCGATAAACTTCGCCGGTATATCATGTTTTTCCTGGCCCCTTGCAATGCCGCGAAAAAACATCCTTCTTCTCCTTGAAGGAGGGGATCGGCGGACAATTGGTCGCTCTGACCAAGTGGCGGCAATTGTGTCCAAGGACCCACGACTGTTTCCTGAGCTGATCGCAGGGTTGTGGTCCGAGGATGCCCTCGTGCGAATGCGCGCTGCGGACGCGACGGAGAAGGTTACGCGGAAGAATCGTGAGCTCCTGCGGCTCTACAAGAAGGAACTGCTGGGCTTGACGATCGAGGCGAAGGAACAAGAACTGCGCTGGCATCTAGCTGTCATGGTTCCACGGCTTCTGCTGAACGCCAAGGAGCGACAACTCGCGACATCTTTGTTGAACAGTTATCTGGAGGACCGTAGTTCCATTGTCAAGACCTCCGCTCTTCAGGGGCTAGCCGACTTGGCGCAGAATGATCCGAGCATTCGACCGAGAGTGGTGGAGATTCTACGCGAGGCTAGTCGAAGCGGTACGGCTGCGATGAAAGCTCGCAGCCGCAAGCTGCTGTTGCAACTGGCACGTGTTTGATCGTGCGCATCGTCGACCACCCCCACTTCGATCTTTCTTGACTTCCCTTCCCCTGCAAAACGATAATAACTGGTTTGTACACTGGACCACGTAAGGAGCCGTCATCGTGGCGTCAACTGCCAATCCCGCCGCTCCAGTTCCACAGATCAAGCCCGGCGTCGCTCCACTGCGCGCTGGCGAGGGTACCTCGTTCCTGCTGCGCCGTCTGCATTCTCTCAGCGGCGTCGTACCCATCGGAGCTTTCCTTCTCGAACACTTCATTTCGAACGCCGAAGCCATCAAGGGCCCAGCGGCCTACGGCAAGCAAGTCGAGTTTCTGAACAGCCTGCCCTTCGTTTTTCTGCTGGAGCTGTTCTTCATCTGGATTCCGATCGCCTACCACGGCCTCTACGGCCTTTAGATCTGGTATCAAGGCGACGGCAACGTCGCCAATTACCCGTGGACTGGCAATTGGCTCTACACCTCACATCGCTGGACCGGCATCATTTCGCTCATTTTTATAGTGCAGCACACCTACTTCCTGCGCTTCACCGGCGTGCACCTGCCGACACATCCCATGCAGTCTTTCGCCAAAGTCCAGTCCGAATTTCAGAACCCGTGGATGATCGCCTTTTACGCCGTCGGCATCATTGCCGCATGCTGGCATTTCAGCTACGGCCTGTGGCTGTTCGCCGCGAAGTGGGGAATTACGACCGGTGAAGCGGCGCGCCGCGGCTTTGGCTATGTCTGCCTCGCGCTCGCTCTCGTCCTGATTGCGATCGGAGCGGGCAGCATGTACGGATTCCTGGCGACGCCGCACCAGCCTTTGGACTCCAATACTTCGGAAAGTATCGTGATGCGATAGAGATTGGTTGCGAGAGATTGCACGAAGTTGTGCGAGCAGGCCCGGGCCCGGCCCGGCAGATCGGATTCATACAGCATGGCAGCTCCGAAAATCATCGTAGTGGGCGGGGGCCTGGCAGGTCTCGCCGCCGTCATCAAGATTGCTGAGATGGGCGGAGAGGTTGACCTGTTCTCCATCGTCCCCGTAAAGCGCTCGCATTCGGTGTGCGCGCAGGGTGGCATCAACGCCGCCAAGAACCTGAAGGGCGAAGGCGATTCCACCTGGATCCATTTTGACGACACGATTTACGGTGGCGACTTCCTCGCCAACCAGCCGCCGGTCAAGGCCATGTGCGAGGCCGCTCCCGGCATCATCGATCTGCTCGACCGCATGGGCGTTCCCTTCAATCGCACGCCAGAAGGTCTGCTCGATTTCCGCCGCTTCGGAGGCACGCTCTATAACCGCACCGCCTTCGCCGGAGCAACCACCGGCCAGCAGCTTCTTTATGCGCTCGACGAGCAGGTCCGGCGCTACGAGGCCGAAGGCAAGGTGAAGAAGTACGAGCACTGGGAGTTTCTCTCGGCGGTGCTCGACGGAAAGCGCGTCTGCCGCGGCATCTGCGCCATGGACCTGTGGACGATGGAGGTGCGGACCTTCCCGGCCGACGCCATCATCATTGCGACGGGCGGCTGTGGCGCTATCTTCGGCAAGTCCACCAATTCGGTGGTGTGCACCGGATCGGCGCAGTCTGCGCTTTATCAGCAGGGCTGCTATTACGCGAACGGTGAGTTCATTCAGGTGCATCCCACCTGCATCCCCGGCGAAGACAAGCTGCGCCTGATGTCGGAATCGGCGCGCGGCGAAGGGGGACGCGTCTGGGTCCCCAGAACGCCGGGCGACAAGCGCGACCCCAAATCCATTCCTGAGAAAGAGCGCTGGTACTTCCTCGAGGAGTGGTATCCGAAATACGGCAACCTCGTCCCGCGCGACGTGGCCACCCGCGCAATTTTCAAAGTGGTGTTCGAGGACAACCTCGGCATCGACGGCAAGCCGATGGTCTACCTCGACCTCACTCACATCGACGCCAAGACTCTCGACCGCAAGCTGGAAGGCATCCTCGAAATCTACGAGAAGTTTGTTGGCGACGATCCGCGCGTCACGCCCATGAAGATTTTTCCGGGCATGCACTACACCATGGGCGGCTTGTGGATCGATTACAAGCAGGCCACCAATATCCCCGGCATCTACGCCGCTGGCGAGGCCGAATACCAATACCACGGCGCCAACCGGCTGGGGGCAAATTCGCTGGTGTCGTGCATCTTTGGCGGCTTCGTCTCCGGCCCGAGCGCCGTGCAGTACGCGAAGAATCTGCAAGCCGCGCCCAGCAACGGTCATTTTGAGGCAGAGCGTAAACGGCAGCAGGAAGTCAACGCCGCACTGATGAAAGCCGACGGCAATGAAAATCCGTTCCTGCTCTGGCGCGAACTCGGCGAAATCATGACCGCGAACTGCACGGTCATCCGCTACAACAAGAAGTGTGAGGCAGCGGACGCCAAAGTGGTGGAACTGCTGCAATCGCTACCAGAAGATCAACCTGAGCGACCGCTCGCAGTGGGCGAATACGACGATCGCTTTCGCGCGCCAGCTCTACAACATGCTGCAGTTGTCGCGCGTAATCGCGCAGGGAGCGGGCATGCGCGACGAGTCTCGCGGCTCGCACTATAAGCCGGATTTCCCCGAGCGCGACGACAAGAACTGGATGAAGACCACGAAAGCAATTTTCGCGCCCGATTTGGACGAGCCGAAGTTTGAGTTCGAGCCGGTGGATGCGGCGCTGATTCCGCCGCGGCCGAGGAAGTACTGAAGTGGCAATGCCCACGTAGGGGCGGACGCACTCGTCCGCCCAGCGGAACGAAGCTCCGCAGCGTTTGCGCGACCGGTAAGAGTGGCGGGCTGCGCTCGCCATGCCCGGACGAATGCGTCTGGGCCTACGTGTTTCCGGGAACTAAAGGCTAAGAGCTAAATGGCAAACAATAAATCCGTCATCATCAAAATCAAACGGCAACTCACCCCCGACGCCAAGCCGTCGTGGGAAGAGTTCGAGATTCCTTACAAGCCGAACATGAACATCACTTCGGCGCTGATGGAGATCGCGGCCAACCCCGTCACCCGCGACGGCAAGCAGACCACGCCCATCACCTACGACTCGTCTTGTCTCGAAGAGATCTGCGGCTCCTGCGCCATGCTCATCAACGGACGCGCCCGCATGGCCTGCTCCTCGCTGCTCGACAACCTCGATCAGCCGATCAAACTCGAGCCGTTATCGAAATTTCCGATCGTGCGCGATCTCGCGGTCGATCGCAGCGTGCTCTTTGAGAACCTGATAAAAGTGAAAGCCTGGATACCGGTCGATGGCACCTACGACCTCGGTCCGGGTCCGCGCATGACCATGCAGGACCAGGAAAAAGCCTATCCGCTATCGAACTGCATCTCGTGTTGCTGCTGCATGGAAGCCTGTCCGCAGTTCAACGAGGACACAGGATTCGTCGGCGCGGCCACCATCTCGCAAGTGCGGCTGTTCAACACGCATCCCACCGGCCAGGCTTTGAAGCACGAGCGGTTGTCGGCACTCATGGGCGACGGCGGCATCCAGGAATGTGGCTACGCTCAAAACTGCGTCGAGATTTGCCCGAAGAGTATTCCCCTGACCACGTCGATCGCCGAAGTCGGTGGCCAGGTCATGATTCAAGCGCTCACCGACCTGCTGCGCAAGTAGAGACGCACGCGCCTCTACGGGAGATCGGAGGCGCCTTCGGGGGGCTGGGCAGCGAGCATTCCAGAGTCCAACTTTGCAATTTCGACAAAGGGCGCTTTTTCCTAGTATTGGCACCAAGAATCAGCGAATTACCGCCTGGTAACCACCCACAACTCCCTTAAGTAATAGGGCTTAGGCCGAATTGCTTCACAAAATTGTTCAAATGTGGTTTACAATTGCAACGCCTCTAGGAGAATCGAGGTTTTTGCACAGCCCTCGGGAGTGATCCAACGGAGGCAACGATATCGGATTGCAATGATGCGGAGACCCACAACGCGAAGCCTGAGAATCCGCAAGCCGACGGTCGCGCTGCTGACTGCGTTGATCACGCTCGCGATCTTCGTTATGGTCGCCTCGCCGGGAACCGCTTTTGCCCTGCACCGCGTCGCCCCTCATCGCCACCACCGTCTGCTGCGCATCCGTAGACATTTTGGCGTGCTCTGGAACCCATTGTTCCGTCCGACGCACGATTCCCTGCTCCGGCAAAACGAAGAAATCGACCGCCTCGATCTGGCGCGCATTCAGGACGACGCGGAACTGGAAGCGCTGAAGGCCTCGGGCGCGCTGGTGCCCATCGAGGCAAGCGAATCTCTGAAGATTGAGTCCAGTCTTGATCCTTCACGCCGTTTTTGTCGTCCGTGGACCCGTGATTTCGTGCAGGATCTGTCCGAGGTTTATTACCGCCAGTTCCACGCACAAATCCAGGTCAACTCCGCCGTCCGTACCGTCACGGTGCAGAAGAAGCTTCGCCGTCGCAATCGCAACGCCGCCCCAGTCGATGGTGACACCGCCTCTTCTCATCTCGCTGGCATCACGGTCGATCTCCAGCGCCGAGGCATGACGAACGAGCAGATTCGGTTCGTCGAGCACTACCTGTTCTATCTGAACGCCCTCGGTCTGGTCGAACCCGAAGAAGAGCGCCGCCATTGGTGCTTCCACATAATGGTCTCCGACCGCTACGACGACTGGCGTCAGACGCAGACGATTTTCCCGCGTCCGCCGGTGGAAGAACCTGCCACCGAGCCGGGCACCGTCACCGCCGCTGCCACTGCGGTAAGCGCCTCCAACTGAGCCGTCTTATCTGAACAGCTGTCTCCGCTACACTTTCGGCAGAATGATTGTTCTCATGGCGGGCCTTCCCGGAACCGGTAAAACTACGCTCGCTCGCGAACTGGCCAGGCGCACGCAAGGCGCCTGGCGCTATTCTTAGCAAAGACGAGATCCGCGCCGCCCTGTTCTCGCCAGAAGATATCGAATACTCTGTCAAGCAAGACGACTTCGTGATGGAGGTCATGCTCGACGCTGCCCGCTTTCTGCTGCAAAAAACTCCCGCTCGCAAAATCTTTCTCGACGGCCGCCCCTTTTCCCGCCGCTATCAGATCGACCGCGTTCTCGAATTCGCCCGCGAACTCGCTCAGCCCTGGGCGATCATCGAATGCACATGTTCCGATGAATCCGCTCGGCGGCGTCTGGATGTTGAGCGTGATCCGTCGCACCCCGCGCATAATCGATCATTCGCGCTCTACCTCGAAATGAAAGCCCGCTTCGAATTCATCTCCTATCCCAAAACAGTGATCTCCACTGATCAACCGCTTGAGCAGTGCGTCCAGCAAGCGCTCTCCGCGTTGACGGCAGGATGAGTGATTCGATGGAGCGACGGGCGTCTCGCCCGTCCATTCGTGCAATCGCTACCGAACCGTGCCATCTCATCGTTGTCGTACAATTCTTTGTCGTACAATTAAAGATTGTCAAAACACCCTACAGGAGCATCCATGCGAACTCTAATGCAGACGCTTGTCGTGATAATCTCCACCTCCCTGCTCGGCGCCGCACAGGCCGAGCCCACTGCCATCATCCACACCTCGGCCGGCGACCTCCATTGCACGCTGTTTCCTAAAGTTGCCCCGATCGGAGTCGAGAATTTCATCGGCCTGGCTGAGGGCACCAAGGATTGGACCAGCCCCATCGGCCATACAAAAAAACACGGCGTCCCACTCTATGACGGCACCATCTTCCACCGCGTGATTCCCCAATTCATGATTCAGGGTGGAGATCCTGCGGGCAACGGCACGGGCGATCCCGGCTACAAATTCAAAAATGAGACTTCGCCCACCGTGAAGTTTGATCGCCCCGGGCGTCTCGCCTACGCCAACGCCGGACCCGACACCAACGGCTCGCAGTTCTTTATCACCGAAGTTCCCTACCCCAGCCTCAATGGCGGGCTATACCATTTTCGGCCAGTGCGATGACGCGGCCGTCGAACTGGTGAAGAAAATCGCTCGCATGGCCCACGAACGGCGAAAGTCCGGTCCATCCCGTCAAGATCACGCACATCGAAATCCATGGCGCCGGTGCCTCCACCGCCAAGCCCTAGACCGCGCCCAAGCCATCGGCTGGCGCGCAGGAAGCCATGTAAAGAAGATTTGATTTAGGAATTCGAGGAGACTATGACCCGCACACCCGGAACCTATGCCGTGTTCGAAACCAGCGAGGGCACCATCGTTTGCCGCCTGTTTGAAAAGGATGCCCCCAAGACCGTCGCCAACTTCGTCGAACTGAGCGAAGGCAAGCGCGAGTGGACGCATCCCACTACCCGCAAAAAGACCACTGACCCTCTTTATCACGGGACTATTTTTCATCGGGTAATTCCCGGCTTCATGATCCAGGGCGGCGACCCGATGGGCACGCGGTTTTGGCGGTCCCGGCTACCAGTTCGAAGACGAAACCAAGGGTTCTCCGCATCGTTTCGACAAGGCGGGAAAGCTGGCGATGGCCAACTCCGGCCCCAACACCAACGGATCGCAGTTTTTCATCACCGTCGCCAACACCGACTGGCTCACCGGCAAACACACAATTTTCGGCGAGGTCGTCGAAGGATACGAAGTCGTGGAAAAAATCTCGAAAGTCGCCAAGAACCGTCAGGACCGTCCCAGCAAAGACGTAGTGGTCAAGTCGGTAAAGATTGAACGCTAACGCTATGAGCGCGGTGAGACGCGGCTTGCCGCCGCGTTTCTTTTTCGCGTGGGTCGGCGACGCGGCCCCGCAATGCAGCCGCGCATACCCACCCCACTGTGAGGTGCGTCACATGCCCCTTTTTTGAATATTCTCTATAATGAGTGGTCATTCCCAAATTTCTGGAGGTAGTGCATGGCGTCGTTCAATGGAGTCCCTCTCCCACCCAACGGGCAGAAGATCGAATACAGCAACGGCAAGTACCGCGTTCCCGATCACCCCATCATCCCTTTCATCGAAGGAGACGGCACCGGCCGCGATATCTGGAAAGCGTCTGTCCGCGTCTTCGATGCCGCTGTCGAAAAGGCGTACCACGGTAAGCGCTCCGTGGCCTGGTACGAAGTCTTCGCCGGCGAGAAAGCCAAGGCTCGCTTTCAGAACTGGCTGCCCGACGACACCGTCAGCGCCATGCGCGAATTTCGCGTCGCCATCAAAGGCCCGCTGACCACGCCCGTCGGAGGCGGCATCCGCTCCCTCAACGTCGCCCTGCGCCAGATCCTCGATCTCTACGGCTGCATACGTCCGGTGAAGTACTACGCCGGTGTGCCGTCGCCCGTGAAGCATCCCGAGCGCATGAACATCGTCATCTTCCGCGAAAACACAGAAGACGTTTATATCGGCATCGAATGGGAACAAGGCACGGCCGATTGCGATCGGCTGATCGCGTTCCTCAACAAAGACATGTTGAAAGGCGGCAAGAAGCAGATCCGCCTCGACTCCGGCGTCGGCATCAAGCCGATTTCCGTGACCGGTACCAAGCGCCTGGTGCGCATGGCCATCCAGCATGCTCTCGAAAACAAGAACAAAGCGGTCACTCTCGTCCACAAAGGCAACATCCAGAAGTTCACCGAAGGCGCGTTCCGCAAGTGGGGATACGATCTCGCCACCGAGGAGTTCCGCGACAAAGTCGTCACCGAGCGCGAGAGCTGGATCATCGACAACAAAGACAAGAAGCCTGATATCACGGTCGAGGAGAACGCGAGCCTCATCGAACCCGGCCTGGAGTTCGCCCAAGAAGACTTCCGCCAGACTATCTACAAAGAAGTGAAAGACTGTCTCGATTCCATCTACGCCACGCACGGCAAAGGCGCCTGGAAGAAAAAGCTGATGATCAACGACCGCATCGCCGACTCCATCTTCCAGCAGATTGTGACGCGCGCCGATGAATACAGCGTTCTGGCCACGCCCAATTTGAACGGCGACTACATCTCCGACGCCTGCGCCGCGCAGGTTGGCGGACTTGGCATTGCTCCCGGAGCGAACATCGGCGACGGCTACGCCATCTTCGAAGCCACCCACGGCACCGCTCCCAAATATGCCGACAAGGACGTCATCAATCCCGGCTCCGTCATTCTTTCGGGCGTCATGATGTTCCGCTTCCTCGGATGGGCCGAAGCCGCCGATCTGATCGAGCAGAGCCTGGAGCGCACCATCGAACAGAAAAAAGTAACCTACGATTTCGAGCGCCTGATGCCAGGCGCCACCAAAGTGAAGACCAGCGAGTTTGCCACTTGCATGATCGAAAACATGAGCGTCGCAGTGGCGGCGGACTGAGACAATCGCTTTCATGTAGAGACGGGGCTTGCCCCGTCTCCTGCCGCGGGAGACGCGGCGAAGCCGCGTCTCTACAGGAAATTGCTTGCTGAACATTTAGAAAGGAAATTCATGCGCAATAAAGTAACGATAGTAGGCTCCGGAAACGTAGGCGCCACCGCCGCTCACTGGATCGCAGCGAAAGAGCTAGCCGATGTCGTCCTCATCGACATAATCGAAGGCGTTCCCCAAGGCAAAGGTCTCGACCTGCTCCAGGCCATGCCGATCGAGAAACGCGATTCCACCATCCTCGGCACGAACGACTACGCCGACACCGCCAAGTCCGACATTGTCGTCATCACCGCGGGAATTCCACGCAAGCCGGGAATGAGCCGCGATGACCTTCTGAACACCAACTACAAAATCATGAGCGACGTAGTCGGCAAGGTCGTGCAGCACTCGCCGAACTGCATCCTCATCATCGTCTCCAACCCTCTCGACGCCATGGCGCAGGCCGCCTACAAGCTCAGCGGCTTTCCGCGCGAGCGTGTCATCGGCATGGCCGGCATACTCGACTCCGCCCGCTTCCGCACTTTTATCGCGCAGGAACTCAACGTCAGCGTCGAGAACGTAACCGCCTTCGTCCTCGGTGGACACGGCGACACCATGGTCCCGCTTCCCCGCTATTCCACCGTCGCCGGCATTCCCATCACCGAACTCATGGACAAGCCCACCTCGATCGCATCGTCCAGCGCACCCGCGACGGCGGCGCCGAGATCGTCAAATATCTCAAGACCGGGTCCGCTTACTACGCCCCATCGGCCGCCGCCACCGAGATGGTCGAGGCGATTCTCAAAGACAAGAAAAAGATTCTCCCGTGCGCCGCCTATCTCAACGGAGAGTATGGCATCCACGGCCTCTTTGTCGGCGTCCCCGTAAAACTCGGCGCCAAGGGGATCGAGCAGATCATCGAGATCAAACTCACTCCGGAAGAGAAAGCGGCCCTCGACAAGAGCGCCGCCGCCGTGAAAGAACTCATCGCGGTGATCAACGTCTAGGCGACTCGGGATGGCACCGTGTGGTGGCGAGGTTCGCCCCGCCTGGGGCTAACTGGGCGCAAAGCCCGCGTCACCGGACACTACGCGTGATTCGCGCGGTCTATCCGCATTGAATTGCCTCAGGCTCGCTATAGTGTCTGAGGCAGCACACCGATGGACTTCGATCAGCTCGAAATCTTCCTGGAAGTGGCGCGGCTCTCCAGCTTCTCCCGCGCGGGAGCTTCTCCCGCGCGGCGGAGAAGCGTTTCCGCACCCAGCCCGCCATCTCCTCCCAGATTCGCGCGCTTGAAGAAGAAGTGGGCGCTCGCCTGCTCGACCGCTCCGGAGGCCGCGTCTCGCTCACTACGTCCGGCAAATTGTTTTTCAAGTATGCCGAGGAGACGCTGGAGCGGCGCAAGACCATCCTCACCGAGATTGCCGAGACCGAGCGCGTGCCCCGCGGCGAAATTGTCGTGGGAGCCAATGAAGGCACCTGCCTGCACATCCTGCCCGAGGTGTTCGCGCAATTCAAACGCGACTATCCGAACGTCGCCGTGAGCATCAAGCGCTCCGACTACGCCAGGATTCTCGAGTCGATCATCGAGAACGTGGTGGACTTTGGCGTGGTCTCGCTGCCCGTGACCGATAACCGGCTCGAGGCGCAGATGATTCATCGCGACGAACTCGTCGTAATCACGGCTCCGCATCATGCGCTCGCGGCGAAGAAGAGCGTCACCGTCGCCGAGGTCTCGACCTATCCGCTCGTCGTGCCCAAACTGGGCCACACCCGCGACGCGCTCGATGCGCTGTTCTATGACCATCACTTGAAGCCAAAACTGGCCATGGAACTCGATTCGAGCGAACTGCTGAAGCGTTTTGTGGCGGCCGATGTCGGGGTGGGATTTATCGCGCGCTCGAATATCGAGGAAGACATCCGGGCCAAGGCCCTGGTTGCGATCACGCTCGCCGACGCGCAAATCCGCCGCGACCTCGCGCTCGTGTTCCGCAAAGACAAATCGCTCAGCCGCGCCGCCAAGGCCTTCATGGACATCGCAGTAAAGCAAAAGAATTTTTCCACGGCCGGGGCTGGGAAGCGATCCAAATGAGCCGGGTTATGCGTCTCGTGCTCTGCCTGTCCCTGCTTCTTTCGGCCGCTGCAGGCCAGAAGCAGTCCACCGGCGGCAAAGCTTCCGCTGCCGCCTACAAGCTCATCGCGTTGAAAGTCACGGGAACTGCGCGCTACACCGACAAAGAAATTCTTGCCGCAAGCGGCCTGCAGATCGGCCAGAACGCCGCCGACGGCGATTTCAAAGAGGCGGTGCAGCGCCTGGGCGATTCCGGCTTGTTCAGCAACGTTGTCTATTCGTATTCCTCTTCAGGTGCGGGCGTAAAACTCGAACTGCAGCTCGCCGACGCCGACAAGAGCAAGCTGGTTCCCGCGCATTTCGAAAATTTTGTCTGGTTTACCGACGACGAACTGCGCACCGCCTTGCAACGCAGCGTTCCGCTGTTCAAGCAGTTGCTGCCCATTGCCGGCAATCTTCCCGACCGGGTTTCCGAGGCGCTGCAGGCCATCCTCACCGAGAAGCAATTTCCCGGGCGGGTCGATTTCCTGCGCAGTGCAGAAGAGTCGAGCGGCACCCTGAACGCAATCGTTTACCGGGTCGAGGAAGTCACTATCCGGATTCGCAGCGTCGAATTCCCGGGAGCTTCGCCGGAGCAGACCACTCTGCTCACAACCGCAGCGCGCCGCCTCACGGGAGCGGAATACGTGCGCTCGTCTCTCGCCGCGGTCGCTAAGTTTGACCTGCTCCCCGTGTACCTGCAGCGTGGATATTTGAAGGCCGCGTTTGGGCCGTCGGACGCGCGCGTGGTGCCGCAACCTCTCCTGCGGCGGATGCGCAGGGACCCGCCGAGTTTCAGGTGGATGCGATCGTGCCGGTAACGCCGGGCAAGATGTATTCCACCTCCAGCGTCGACTGGAAGGGCAACTCTGCAATCGCCATCAGCGAAGTCGCGCCGCTCATCCACATGCCGCTTGGCCAGCCCGCCGACGCCGTGCGTCTTCTCCGCGACCTTGAAAATGTGGGCAAGCTTTATCGCAGCCGCGGCTACATGATGGTTCAGATCAAGCCCGACGCCCAGTTCGACGACGAGAAAAGCACCGTGCACTACGACCTGAACATCGTCGAAGGCGACCTCTACAAGATGGGCGAGTTGGAGATCATCGGACTCGACACCCAGGCCAAAGCTCGGATGCAGGCAGCGTGGACTCTGCGCGAAGGCCAGCCCTACAACGCCGACTATCCCAAGAAATTTCTGGACGATACCGAGACAACTCCTTCCCCGCGGCGTGCGTGGGCCGTCAGCATTCATGAATCGCTGGATGCTAAGGACAAGACCGTGGACGTGGAGATCCATTTCAAGCAGCAGTAGCGTTGAAAACTGTGGCGTGTCGACGACCAAATAGTTTTGCAATTCGAAGCTTGCGCGAGAATCGTAATATTGACATCATGATAGTGACATCGGGATAGTGAGCTCATCGAGTGGCCACTTTTGAACTATCACGCCGTTTCAACCGTTTCACAGGAGAGGAAAGCACAATGAAGGTGAATCGAATAGCGACTGCGGTATTTGGGATGCAGATGTTGGTTGGGCTAGCGGCGGTTCCGGCGCTGGCTGCCGGTAAGAGCCAGACCTTGACCGGTGAAGTGAGCGACGCCATGTGCGGGGCGAAACATGAAATGCCCGGCAAAGCCGCGGATTGCACGCGCGCGTGCATGCAGCATGGATCGAAGTACGCGCTCGTGGTCGGCGACAAAGTCTACACCCTGGAGACCTCGGATAAGGCCGCGCTCGGCAAGCTGAACGATCTGGCCGGAGCGAAGGCAAAGGTGACCGGAGAAGTGGACGGCACCACGATCACGGTAAAGTCGGTGGCCGCGGGATCGTAGGTAATCGGGTCATCTCACCATCGGGTCATCGGGTGATCGAAAATCCTCGTCCTCACTGGTTTTTCGATGATCCGATGGCCCGATCACCAGACCCGATTTGTGTTAATTCTGGTTCGGATTATCGTCCCGGCGCTTTAGCGTTGGGCGATCGTCGTCGTCGCCGCTCTTGTCCGTCCCACTGGGCTTGTCGCTGGTTGAAGTGCGGCGCAGGCTGGGCTTGCTCCCATCCTTCTCTTCAATGATCTTGTGCCGGTTCTCAATGGTGGCCAGCCGCGCTTTCACGTCGTCAAACTCCGATGTGGAAACGATGTATTGCGTGCGCGCCGGAAGAATGGTCGCGATCTCCTTTTGCGACGCCGCAATGCGGTCGGGCGTCTGCGGGTGCGAAGCGAAGGCCTTGGCGATCGTGCCCGGCTTCTTCTTCTCTTTCGCCTGAATTTTTTCGAAGAAACTGATGAAAGCCTGCGGATCGTATCCCGTCTTATACATATATTGCAGGCCGAGGTAGTCCGCTTCCGCTTCGAAATTGCGTTGGAACTTCATGAAGGTGAGCGGCAAACCCAAGCCGGCTGCTTCGTAGATTCCGTAGCCGATGCCTCCGCCAATAAAGATCAGAGGAATGGTGCCGATGTTCGCCCACTGCGCCCGCGTCATCTGGCGCGTCCCGTGGCGGGCGCAAACGTGCGAGATCTCATGCGCCATTACGCCGGCCAGTTCCGCCTCTTCGTCCGCCGCCAGAATCAGGCCGGAGTTTACGTAGAAAAATCCACCGGGAAGCGCGAACGCGTTCACTTCATCGGAGTCGATGACCTTGATGGTAAACGGAACCTGCGCGTCGGAATTACGCACCAGATTTTGGCCGATGCGATTGACGTACTCGGTCACCACCGGGTCCTGAACGAGTTTCACGCTGCTCTCGACCTGCATCGCGTATTGCTTGCCCATCCTGATTTCGGTTTCGAGCGAGTACCAGTTGCCCAATCCGCGCCCGCCGATCTTGCGATTGCCGATGGCGTCGACATCGTCCTCTTTGCCGTCGTGCTTGACCTTGCTGGCGTCGGGTTCCTGGATGGGAGGCGGCCCAGCTAGGGACCGAGTCGCTGCCGGCGCTGCGCTGCTCGCAGAAGTACCGCGGAAGTGTCCGCGGGCGGAGCCGGAGTCGGGCTGGTGCTGCCGAGGGATCCTGCGGCGGAGCTGGCGTTGAACTGGATGTTGAGCTCGTCGTTGAGCCAGACGTTGAGCCGGGCGAGGGCTGCGTGCTCTGCGGCTGCGCCGTTTGATCTTTTGTGGTTGTGCTGTGCGTGCGGCTGTGATGCCTGCGGCTGCGAGGCTTGAGGCTGCGCGTTTGGAGTCTGAGAAGTTTGATCCTGCGCCAGCGCCGGCAACGCCAGCAGCGCCAGCAGACTCAGGGAGACGAGCGACTTACGGAACGACATTTGGCTACCCCGCAGAAACCCGGTTCGGTTGACGCCATTATACTCCCGATAGCAAGTCGGGACGGATGGAGTTCTCCATCTACTTGGACGCAGGCTCGCGCCGGAAAGTTACCCGTTATTTTCACCGCGCGTGGTGGCTGAGGTTCGTTTCGGAGTCGCCTGTGTGCGCGGCCAGGAGGTCGAAGGTAGCTTGGTTCTGAGTGGAGGCAACGCTTCACTTTGTTCTCTTGGTTACTTGCCTGTTTACTATTAAGGTATTAACCCGTGTTTACCACCACCCCCCACCCCCCTTTCTAGTGGAATCATAGGGTTACGGGATGTCGAGCCGCCAAAATCTAGAGCGCAAAGGACTTATTTTCAAAATATTCCGGAATAAGGACTTAGCTCAATTTTTCGCCTAATTCTATTAAACTTCATAGTTTCGGCGGCTTGCTACTAACTCACCTGGCTGGAGCTGCTTCGCGGGCCGTCTCGGGAGACGGGCACACTTCTCACTGCGCCTATCAGGTTCCTATTGTCGCGCATGGCGGGGTGGTTGTCTGTGACGTATGGCCCGGCTGTTTGTGATGAAAAAAGGGTCGCGGGCTCGCGTCCACCACTCTATCCATTCTTTGGATATGAGCGAGCGCCATTACCGGCCGCTGCCTTCGCCGCCATCGCCCCCTTCTTTTTCTTGGTGCGAGATCTAGCTGTGTTCGTGGTGGTCGTTTTTGGCAAAACTCTTTTCGGCAAAGCATTGGGATGAAGGGCGGTGATGACAGCGGCTGGATTCTTTTCGATCACCGTGAGCAGGGTGCGGGCTGGCGCTTCTGGGGTGCGGCGTCCGCCTTCCCAATGCTTGATGGCATCCAGACTGAAGCCGAAGGTCTCGGAAAAGCGAGATTGAGTCATGTTGAGCTTGTTGCGGATGCTTTTCACATCGACTTCATCCGGCACATGCACCTTGAAGCCTTTCCGCTCTCCAGAAAGAAAGGCTTGAACCTCGTCTAGTCCGGTCATGAGCTCTTCAAACGCGGTTTTCATGATCTATCTCCAGGTGGTCTATCTCCGGTAGCTGTCAAAAATATCGTCAGCGCGCTTCTTCAGGGCGTTGCGCTCGGCCTTCGTCAAATTGGCCTTCTTGTTCTTCGGAAAAACGGCGATCAGGAAGACCGGAAATTTGTCGTTGCGCCAGATATACACGACCCGCGCCCCTCCGCTTTTGCCCGTGCCTTGGCGCGGCACGCGCACCTTCCGAAAACCGCCCGTCCCCGACATCACATCGCCGCACTGCGGGTTCTCTGCGACCAGGGCAACAATCTCGTCCCGCTCCCGCTCGCTGAAGAGCTTGGCCGCAAGGGCGATGTACGAAGGCGTTTCGACAACGGTGTGCCTATTCATCTTGTACTCCAATGGACACCTTCGGTCAAGAGAATTCGTATGCCATTGGACACCACGCATTTACCCGAAAAGCAGGAGTGCGGCAATAACGCTTGAGATCTTTTGGGCATGAGGAGAGTGTAAATGCGAATGCCAGCAAAAGTTGTGACGGCCACACCCTGCCTCTCTCTCCAATACCGCACAGAGCAGGGTGCCGGTCGATACCCGGCAAGTCTCCCCAGATATACCTCCAGGCCATGAGGCGGGTGGCCGTCCAAGCTTCGCTTGCGCGGGGCCCTTGACTTCCGCAATCATCACAAGACATCCGTGAGCCCCATCACAGACTCCGAACCCCATCCTGCGAGACAATGATCCCTGAATGGGGCAGTTCCGAGGTGGGCCGCGAACCAAGACGGCCCTCGAAGCTGGCCCCAAAAATATTTTCAGCGCAATTTGATCAGCTAAGTGGTTATTCCTGAATACTTTGCCTATAAGTTATTATTCTAGAATACTTTAGCGGGGTAACACCGGTAACTCGATGATTCTAAAATACCTAGTTGGGGGGTGGGGGGGTAGGGGGGTAGGGGTACCGGCTGGATTGGTTTTGCTGAGAGCCGAGAGCTGCCTACGTCCAGCGAAACCAGCGCAGCGCCAGGACAAACGACACTCCGCCCCAAACCGCAAGCACCAGCAGTCGCCCCGATTGTGAGGCTAGCGTCGCGCCTTCTAATATCGTGGCTCTTAGCGCGTCGTTGAGCGCGGTTAGGGGGAGGGCTTTGATGAAGGGGTGGGTGATCGCGGGAAATCTATCGTAGGAGAAGAAGACTCCGGAGAAGATCCACATCGGCATCATGACCACGTTGATGAGGCCGGAAACGGTTTCGATTTTTTGGGCGCGGCAGGCGGTTAGGAGGCCTACGCCTCCGAAGGCTACGGCTCCGAGCGACCCTAGCAGGAGGACCGCGAGGATGGATCCTTGCATCGGCATTTGAAAAACTAACACGCCGAAGCTTAATAGCAATCCTACTTCAATCACCATCAGGACCAGGCGGCTGCTGGTTAGGGCTAGCAGGAAATCGCTGCGGCGCATGGGGGTGGCTACGAAACGCTTCAGCAGTTTGCGCTGGCGCATTTCTACCAGCGCGAAGCCTACTCCCCACATGCCGGAGTTCATCAGGTTCATGCCGAGCAGGCCGGGGATGAGGAAGTCGATGTAGCGGGAGCCGGGTTCGCTGGAAGATTGCGCGGACGTGGCGAGCGCATCTTTGCGTCCGGCGGCGGATTGGAGCTGGGCGTCGATTTCGGCGCGGGAGAGAACGCTCTCCGGGCGCGCGGGATCGTAATAGTAGGTGTAGCTGCCGTCGGGGTTGGACTCGATCGCTAGATCGAACTTGCCGAAGTGGAAGGCTTTGAGCGCGGCGTCGCGATCGAGCACGGTGGCTCGGACGGCGGAGTGACTGGACGAACGTTGATCGGACGAGCCTTTATCCGAACTTTTATCCGAACCTTTATTCGAAGTCTGGAGCATGGCTAGCGTTTTCTGCGCGCCGGGGTTGTCGATCACTACGACCGAGGTGATGTCCGCAGGCTTGTTGCGAAAGGCTATGCCAAGTCCCGCCGCGAGCAGCAGCGGAAAAACGAAGACCCAGAAGACGACTTCCGGCTCGCGTTTTAGTTCGAGGATGCGCGCCCAGAGCAGATGACGGTATCCGGACCAGCGGCCGTTGCGGCGCGCGGGTTGGATGGGCTGCGGCTGCCGATTCTTATCAGCGTCGATGTTGGGCGCGTGGGTTTCGGTGGTTGCCATTCAGTCTTCTCGCAGATGGCGGCCGGTGAGTTGCACGAAGACGTCTTCGAGGCTGGCCTGGCGCGTGCTCAGGTGTTCGAGTTGATGGCCGTCGTTGGTTACAGCATCCAGAAGAGCGGGAATAGTTAGGTGCGGCTCGCGGACACTTAGGAGGACGGTCGAATCCTCGCGACGGACGGACTCTACGCTGGGCAGCGATCGCCAGCGGTCAAGGTTGACGTTGTCGTCGCTACCGGCGCCGGTATGCTCCTTGTCCTTGCCATTTCCGCCGCGGCCAGTCGCCGATGCAGCGCCGGGCATCGCGCCCTGTGGGACGGGCGAGGACGCCCGTCGCTCCACTGTCCCCACTTGGAACTCGACCACGTGATGGCCGCCGAGGCGGTCGATGAGGTCGGCGGGAGTGCCTTCGGCGATGATCTGGCCGTGATCGACTATGGCGAGTTGGTCGCAGAGGCGTTCGGCCTCGTCCATGTAATGCGTGGTGAGCAGCACGGTGCCACCTTTTTTCTGGAAAGCGCGGATGATGTCCCAGAGCTGGCGGCGGCTTTGGGGATCGAGTCCGGTGGTGGGCTCGTCGAGAAAAAGAATGCGCGGATTGCCTACTAGAGCGGTGGCTACGGCTAGGCGCTGTTTCTGGCCGCCGGAGAGCTTGCCTACCCAGGCGTCGGATTTCTCGGTGAGTTGGAGTTCTTCGAGGATGTCTTCGGCGGGGCGCGGTTCGCTGTAGAAGCTGGCGAAGAGTTCGATGGTTTCGCGGACGGTTAATTTTTCTGAGAGGCGCGTTTCCTGCAGCGAGATGCCGATCCACTCGCGCAATTGGCGCGGGTTGTCATTCCAGGTGTGGCCGAAGATTCGGACTTCTCCGGAGGTGGGCGCTAGCAGACCTTCGAGGATTTCTATGGTGGTGGTCTTCCCTGCTCCGTTGGGGCCGAGAAGCCCGAAGCAATGGCCGGCTTCGATTTGCAGGCTGAGGCCGCGGACGGCTTCGACTTTGCCGTCGTAGGTCTTGCGCAGGTTGGTGCACACGATCGGGGAACCCACTGGCAAATTGTAGCTTAGCTTGCGGCGGCTTTGCGGAGCTGCGCTCCGCTGGACCCTTCGACTTCGCTCAGGGCAGGCTCCGAATGCGTCCGTCCCTACGCGATTTGTTCAGGGTCTGCGTTCTGTGGTCGGCACCTTCTCGTTGCCTTTAGCATCCTGCCACAGGATCGCATTTAGCTTTTTCGCATCGGCTGCATCGGGGCGAGAGAAATTCATTTGCGAGGATTCTTTCGCTCCTGCGGCATTTTTTTCGTTCACTTTGTAGATAAGTCCGTTGCGTAGATTCTTGTCGTCGGCATGAAACGGCGGCTGCGTTCCCGGGCCGGATAACAGCGGCGACATGAGCGGGGCGTGCGCATCGAACAGATTCATCGGCGGCAGGCCGAGGAGAGCTTCCATGGTGTGGACCAGGCTGACGGTCGTGTAGAAGCTATGATCGACAAACGTTTGCGGCGGGTGCGGCGCGTACTTGCTGATGACCAAGGCGATGGATCGATGGGCATCGATATGATCGGCGCCGTCCTGGGCGTCGTCTTCCAGGACGAAGATGGCGGTGTCGTCCCAGTAGGGGCTGTGGGAGACGGCATCGACTACGCGGCCTAGCGCTAGATCGTTGTCGGCGACTGAAGCTTGCGGCGTGGGCTTGCCGGGACGCGTGCCTCCGGTGTGGTCGTCGGGCAGATAGAGCAGCGTGAACTGTGGAAGTTCTTTGGCGGTTCCTTTCGCTTTCACGAACTCGTCGAACTCGCGGAGGAATTCGTCGGCGCGGAGTTGGTCGGGATAGTCAGTGTTGAAGTCGGGAAATTGCGGATCGTAGTGATCGCGCAGCGCGGCTTTGGTCGGGCGCATGCGCTTCATCTGCGGAATTGCCCACGGCCAGGGGCTCGGGCCGCCGCGCGGGTTGCCGACGTTCGCGGGCAGTGGATCGCCTTGCTTAATTTCAGAAACTGGGCAGGTTGCGGAAGTGGGAGACGGCGTTGCTTCTTTCGGCGCTTTCGCTTTTTCGCTTTTGCACCACACGGCGGCGATGAATTCTCCGTAGATGCGATAGCTGAGGTTGCGGCGGGCGAGGTTGTCCCAGAGGAAGCCGGTGGCGGGGTCGTCAACGTCGGGGATTCCCTGCTCGAGCGGAAATTCTTCGGCCACGCTGCCGCCGAAGTCGTAGGTTCGCTCTTTGTTGCGATAGTTGATGGGCCAGGTTTTCTCGTTGTAGTCGGAGGTGGTGGCGGCTGTGGACCAGAGGTGTCCGTCTCCGGAAACTTCTCCGCTGTCGTAGAAATTGTCGAGCACTCCGAATTGCATGGCCAGCTTGTGCTGGTTGGGCGTGATGTCTTTGCCGTACATGGTTAGCGATGGGTCGCCATCGCCTACGGGCAGGTCGCCTAGGATTTGATCGTAGGTGCGATTTTCTTTCAGCACGTAGATCACGTGGCGGATGGGATTGCTTCCGCCGGCGAACGCTAACTTGCCGCCGTCGGAGTGGACGAGGTTGTCTTCTTCTACCTGGTGCGTGTAGGCGGCTAGATTTTTGTCGATGTCGGCCAGGCTTAGGCGTTGGATGGAGCCACCGATCAGGGTGGGAATGTAGGGATGCTCTTTTCTTTTGCGCTCGCCACCCTTTAGCGTGTTCTGCATGTTGTTGGGGCCGCTGCTTTCTCCTTTGGCGGTGGCGATCAGGAGATCGTTGCCGGCGATGGCTAGGGCGCTGGGATACCACTCGGTGGGGATAAAGCCGAGAGGAACGACATCCGAGGTGCGGTGCTATGGCCACCGGCGGTCAGTATTGGCAATCCTTGACGTCGAACACCGCGATCGCGTCAAGCGAGGCACTGGCAGCGTAAAGATATTTGCCATCGGGTGACAGGGCGATGGACTGGAGGACGGATCCGGGGTTGCCTCGAATTGCTGCGATACCGAACGTATGTGACAGCGGAACTTAGATCGACGGCTGCTACGAAGTCGGCGTTCGCCAGTGCAATGTAGAGCGTGTCTTCTTTAGCATTCACTAGCATCGCGGTCGGGATGCGGACTCGGGCGATGGGATCATCAGATTTTCCATAGTTCTATCCACGCGCGCGACCTTGCCAGTCTCCAGATTCAATTCGGCAACTTGCGGACGCGTTCCACAAGCTAACCCACGCTTTGGTTCCGGCTTTGTTGGCGATCACCGTGTACGGGTACGCGGCGGGGATACAAAGCGATTTCTGCGGCTTAGGTCGAACGACTTCTGAATCTGCCCGGAGGTGACGTCGAGAAGCACCACATTGTCGGAAAGATTGTTGGCCACCAGCAGTCGATCGCTCGCCGTGACGGGCGAGGACGCCCGTCGCTCCATTTCGCTGTTTGCCGCGGGCAAGACGGCTAGGCCTGCGGGGTATGGGATTGCGGTTCCGGCGGGAGTTTTGCGCAGGCCGAACGCTACCTCTTTGCCTTCGGCTATGGGCTGGGGCGGTATCTTGATGAAGCGCTCGGGAGTGATTTGTCCGTCCGCGAATTTGTAGACCGCGATGCCGTTGCCGGTGCTCTTTGGCTTCTGGCCGGTGGGGTCGGTGATGGAGCCGATCGAGGCGTAGAGATGCTTGCCGTCGCTCGAAAACGCCAGGCCGATGAAATAACTTTGGGGCGTGGAATACTCGTCGCTCAGGCGGTCGTCGGGAAAATCGCGCAGTTGATTGTTGCTGAGATCGAGGATGGCGATCGATTGGCGCGCTCCGCTTCTTGCGTGCCGTAGCCCTGATTGAGCAGCGCGGCATAGCGGCCGTCGGGGCTGAGGGCGATGGTGGCGGGAAAGCTGTTGGTGCGGGCGAGGTAGCCGGGGACGGGGAGGGTCAGGCTCTTGCTGGTCGGAAGATTGATGCGGCGCGAGCGGTCGGCGGCGCGTGCGACCACGAAGACGACGAGCAGCGCGGAAAGAGCGAGGACGGAGACGGCGGCGAACTTCTCGGGGACTCTTTCCCGAACTTTTCACGAATTTTTTCACGAGCGGGGGCCTCGGGAGGGTTTTACCATCCGCGGGGTCTGTCCGGCAAACCCAGGAGGGTAACCCAGGAGCGCTATCGGGGCGGCTTTGGGCGAAGGCGGGACGTTCAGTAAAATGACAACTCTTTCATCGGATAGTGCTTGCGGTTGCGCGTCCACAACTCGGCGTGATTCAACACCGCTGCGGCGGCAATCAGCGCGTCGCCGTTATTTGCAGGCCGTGACTCTTGCGATATTGACGGAGATAATCGCCAGCTTGGCGGCCTGTCTCATAGTCGATCGGGGCGCAAAGAAGAGTGCGAAAGAAATTCGTCAGTCGCCTCATGCTCGCGCGGTCGCACGCCAGCCCACAGTTCGGCGGCGGTTACCGGCGAGCACAGGATTGCGCTGACCGGATTCTGCCAATTCGCGCCACTGCGAAAGGATATCGTGATCTCGCTCGCGAGCAGACTTCGATGACGAATGTCGGAATCGACCAGAACGGTCACCGCTTCCCAAGCCTCTCAAGCCGAGTATCACGCCGCAGGCTGCGCACGTATTTTTCGGTAGAGTCGGGTAAGTCGGTACGATCTTTCCAGATTCCGACAAGGCCTCCATGGCCTTCGCGACGCTCATCCAAATTGCCGAGATAGCGCTCGCGAGCAGCTTCGCGCACTAAAGCGGAGATGGTCGTTCCCTGGCTCCGGGCGCGCGGGTGGAGGGCGTTCCAGAGATCGTCGTCGAGATATAAGCTGGGTACGTCGCATGATGTATAGTATACATCATCGGGCTGTTCGGCGGCAAATTCCAGCATGTTCGATTGGACATGCTTCGAGATATGTCAGCGGATGGCGAGCAGAACCGCAACATACTGCCGCACTTTGCCGACCAACGCAGGCTCAGCCTTGGCGTGGAATTTCGCTTTGCGACCGGCCCAATCCATGCTCTTCAACTGATCGACGAGAACTGCGCCCTCTACTTGGTCGACGGTGATGGGCAGGGCGAATGGGTAGGGTTTGCGCTTGCTCGTGAGTGGACAAACACGGCTAGGCCGCTGGCACGGTTGTAGCGCTGATCGGTAAGCACCAGTGCGGGACGTCGCTTGGCCTGCTCGCGGCCAACCTGCGGATCGAAATCCATCATCACGATGTCCCCGGCTTCCGGAACGTAGGGCGTCACCATGTCACCATTCGACTAGCTTCCTTTCCTACTTCCGCGCCGGTTGAGATCTCGGCGTAGCGGTTCTCGGGAGTGATCTGGGAAACGAGTTGCGACGAGCGTGGGAATCTTGCGTTGCCCGGCGCAATTCGACGCGGCCTTCGGCGGCGGCTTCGATCTCCAGCGCATCGCCTTCCTTCAGCTTGGCTTCCTCAACCACGGGCTTGGGAATGCGCACGGCGAGACTGTTGCCCCACTTGACCATTTGTGTCTTCATGAAAGTCCCTCTTCCGAATAATACACAGTATAGCCTGGCGTATCTACTGTGTATATACCCGATAAGAACTTTTGCCGGCAGATTCCAGGGTCAGCGCTGGCGATTGATGAGTGTCTGTGTGAACTTGGGTCGTCCCTCCGGGGCGGGTGTTTCGCACAGCGTTCAACCCGAAGCGAGTTCTCGTCCCTTGCCCTTGATGACCTGATCCCTACACACCAAAGGCACTTCGGCCACCGGCTCCCCGCTGCGGGACTTCTTTACGCCGATCAACTCCACTGCTTTGGCGGCTATGTGTTCGGCGGAGACTTCGAACTCCTTGATTAACTCCCAGGGGGCGCCGGAATCTCCGAAGCGGTCTTTTACTCCAATGGCGCCGGTGATGGTGGGGATGCCGTAGAGCGCGGGCGACTCGGTGATGGCGCTTGCGACTGGCCACGCCAGCGCGCCGATCTGGTGCTCTTCGGCGGTCAGGACTACGCTGGTGTCGCGGGCGGCTCGCACGATGGCTTCGGTGTCGAGCGGCTTTAGGGTGTGCATGTTTAGGACTCGGGTTTCGTAACCGAAATCCTGCTTCAGGATCCAGGCGGCTCGCATGGCCTCGGGCACCATGGGACCGCAGGCGATGATGGTGAGGTCTTCGCGCTCGTTGCGGTATTCGGATTCCAGTTTGGTCTCGAAGGCTTCGATGAAATTCGCAGCCTCGCGACGCAGGCGAATCACGTTGGCTTTGCCGAAGACGAAGGGCGTTTTCTCGTCGGTGACGATGGGCGTCGCTTCGCGGGCGAAGCGGATGTACTTCGGGCCTACGTGCTTTAGCAGCAGATAGTCGGTGGCTTTGCGGGTTTCGACCATGTCGCAGGGGACGACCACGTTCATGTTGGGCAGTCCGCACATGGCGAACAGATCTTCGAGGGCTTGGTGCGTCGCGCCGTCGGGGCCGACGCTGACGCCGCCGTGGGCTCCGGCGATCAGGACGTTGAAGTTGCCATAGCAGATCGAGGTGCGGATCTGGTCGAGATTGCGGGCGGCGGCAAAGGTTGCATAGGTGCCGAAGACGGGGAGCTTGCCTTCTTTGGCGAGTCCGGCGGCGGCTGAGGTGGCGGACTGCTCGGCGATGCCCATGCTGATCCAGCGCTCCTTGCGCTCGGGCTTGCCGGCGTAGAACTCGCTGATGGTGATGGAGCCGGAGATATCCAGGCCGAAGCAGACTACGCGCGGATCGTCGCCGTTGGCGGCTAGCGACTGGCCGAAACCTAGGCGGGTGGGCTTCATTTGGACTTTCATGTTTTCGGCGGCGTTCCACCAGTAGTTGCGGTGGAACTTGGGCATCTTGGCGTCTAGTTTGCGGTCGACCTCGGCTTGATATTGCTTGGCGTGGGCGAAAAGTTGCTCGAGTGGGATCTGGCCTTCGAGTCCTAATTCCTTCAATCCTTTGTTTAACTCTTCAAGGCTGGGCACTTTGCCGTGCCATCCGGCAATGTTTTCGATGAAACTGACGCCTTTGCCTTTGACGGTGTCGGCGATGATTACGGTGGGTTTGCCGGAGCCGGCTTTTGCTTTGGCGTTCTCCAGCGCTTCGACGACCTGCTTCATGTCGTGGCCGTCGATGGTTAGGACTTCCCATCCGAAGCTGCGATATTTATCTTCGAGAGGCTCGACGTTCATCACGTCTTTCACCCAGCCGTCGATTTGGAGGCGGTTGCGATCGATGATGCCGACCAGATTGTCTAGCTTGAAGTGGCCTGCTTCCATCGCGGCTTCCCAGATCTGGCCTTCCTGCTGCTCGCCGTCGCCCATGATGCAGAAGACGCGGTGATTTTTCTTATCCAACTTGGCGGCGAGCGCGATGCCTACGGCTATGCTTAGGCCCTGGCCTAGCGATCCGGTGGAGACTTCGACGCCGGGCAGTTTTAGCCAGTGCGGATGGCCCTGATAGGGCGAATAGAGCTTGCGCAGGAGCGCGACATCTTCTTTTGGATGGAAACCGGCGAAGGCTAGGCCGAGATAGAGGCTGGGCGCTTTGTGGCCGGTCGACCAGACGATGCGATCGCGGTCGGGCCAGTTGGGATTCTTGGGATCGTGGTCGGCTACGCGAAGGTAGAGCGCGGCGGCGATGTCCATGATGGAGAGCGTGCCGCCGGCGTGCCCGGATGTGGCTGCGCACAGGACGGCGAGGTCGTAGCCGCGCATCAAGTTAGCCTGCTGTTTCAGTTCGTCAATGCTGTAGGAACGCAGAACTTCGCCGGTGGTCGAATTTTGAATAGACATGGGGTGGCTCCTTCGCTTACGCCGCGTGTTGGGCGGGGCAGGAAACGGCGCATAGGCTTACAGCATGAGCGTAACGGGCGGGGTCGCGGGGTTCAGTGAGCGGGGTCACAGGCGGGGGTGACGCGTGACGTACTCCCGCCCGAGCGGCCGATTTTTCACCGCCGAGACGCGGAGGACGCCGAGAGCCTTGTGAACCTTGTGTCCTCTGCGGTGATTGGCTTTAGAGCTTAACCACAGAGGACACAGGGTTCCACAGAGGAAAACCGTCCGCACATGCAGATGATTTCTATCAGCGCGCAGAATTAGCGCGCCGATTTGAAGATGGAGAACACCGCGCCTTGCGGGTCGGCGATCACCGACATGCGGCCGACTCCTTCCATCGTCATGGGCGGAACATAGAAATTGGCGCCCATCTGTTTGGCTTTGGATGCCGAGGCATCCACGTCATCGACCTGGAAGTAGGCCAGCCAGTGCGGCGGCGCTCCGGGCTGGCGGCTAATTTGCCGGCGGAATGCCTCCGATGAAATGTTCGCCGTTCTTGATGTGCAGGTATCCGGAGGTATCTTTTGGATCGGCTGTGACCTGCCATCCGAAAAGACCCGAGTAAAAGTCAGAGGCGCGTTTTACGTCGGGAGTGCTTAGATCGGCCCAGCACAGCGTGCCGTGGACTGCGGCGATCCCGATTCCGGCATTCTTGTTCGCCTGCCATACGCAGAAAACCGCGCCGGTGGGATCCTGGATGACGGCCATGCGGCCGGCATCCATAACGTCGAACGCTGGGGCAAGAATTTTGCCGCCTAGCTGCTGCGCCTTGGTGACGGCTGCGTCGGCGCTCTCGACGGTGATGTAAATCATCCAGTACGGAGGAACGCCCTGCGAACGCTCCTCGGGACGCAGCGTGCATGCGGCGGCGGCTTCGCGGCCCTGGAGTTTGAATTCGGTGTAAAAATCGTTCGGGCCCATCGGATTGTCGTGGGGAGCCCAGCCGAAGAGCGAGCCGTAGAAGCTCTTGGCGGCGTTCTGGTCGGTGGTGTGGAGTTCAATCCAGCAGAAAGAGCCGGCGGGGTGCTTGTCGATGTTTGTCATAGCGGCGGAATTTTACACTAAATCGGGCCGGCTACGTTAAAGGACATGAAAGAGAGCCGGGTGCCCCACTCATCGCGCACTTTGCGATGAGTGGGATTCCGCTGCGGTCTCATTCCGCCGCGCTCCCACGAACAACGGCGTCACCCTTTTGCGGCGGTGCCGGGATGCTTGCCACAGATCATATTGTGTCTGCATGCCGGCCCATAGTTCGGGGCTGGTGCCCAGGGCGTCCGCCAGCTTCAGCGCCATGTCTGCCGAAATTCCCGCGCTGCCATTCAAGATGCGCGACAGAGCGACGCGCGTCACCCCAAGGTGCTTGGCCGTGTCTGTCACCGACCTTGTCCCCAAATACTCTCGCAGGACTCTTCCCGGATGTGGCGGATTGTGCATGCGCATAAAAACCTCCTAGTGGTAATCCCGATAGTCCACCAACACCGCATCTTCCCCTTCAAAGGTAAACGTCAAACGCCAGTTACCGCTGACATCCACCGACCAGTGGTCTTCGAGATCGCCGCGCAAGGGATGCAGCCTCCAGCCGGGCGCGTTCATGTCCTTCGGGGATTTGGCATTGTCCAGCGCGGCCAGCTGTAGTTTCAATTTGTCCGCATGATGCGGCTGGATTTTCGCCTTCGATCCTGTTTGGAAGAACCGCTCGACACCCTTGTGCCGGAAGCTCTTGATCATCGTGTATAGTGTATATTTATACTATATAGATTGTCAAACTGCCCGGCTCATCACTTTTCAGCGCAGGTTCTTCCCTACCCAGTCTTCGATTCTTGCCAAGGCCGTGTTCAGGTTCTCGAGCGAGTTGGCTACGCTGAAGCGGAGATAGCCTTCTCCGTATTCGCCGAAGGCGGTGCCGGAGAGGCAGGCTACTCCAGCCTCTTCGAGCAGCGCGTCGGCCAGTTTCTTCGACGGCCAGCCGGTCTTGGTGATGTTCGGAAACACGTAGAATGCGCCCTTCGGCATGCGGCAGGAGAAGCCTTTGATCTTGTTCAGGCCGGCGACGAACGCGTCGCGGCGGCGCTTGAATTCAATGCACATTTTGTCGACCGAGGACTGGTCGCCGCGCAGCGCTGCGATTCCGGCAACCTGGGTGAAGCTGGCGGTGCAGGAGGTCGAGTTGGTCATGAGCCGCGCGATGGGCACGGCCAGGTCGGGCCGCATTACGCCGTAGCCCATGCGCCATCCGGTCATGGCGTAGGTTTTGGAGAAGCCGTCGAGCAGAATGGTGCGCTCTTTGAAGCCGGGCACGCTCATGATGGAGAAGTGCTCGCCTTCGAAGATGAGGCGGCTGTAGATTTCGTCCGAAAGAATAAGGATGTTGCGGTCGCCGATGGCCTCGGCTATTTCGAGAACATCTTTCTTGGTGAGCGTGCCGCCGGTCGGGTTGTGCGGCGAGTTCAGGATGATTAACTTGGTGCGGTCGGTAATCAGCGAGGCCAGTTCTTTGACATCGACGGAAAAGTCGCGCTCTTCGCGGAGCGGAATGGCGACTGCGCGTCCGCCGACATAGTTGATCATGGACTCGTAGATGGGGAAGCCGGGATTGGGATAAATGACTTCATCTCCAGCATCAATTAGTGCCAGGATCGTGAAGAAAATAATCGGCTTGCCGCCTGGGACCACGACCACTTCGTCGCTCGAAACCGGGACATTGCGGGTGCGGCTGACGTAGTCGGCAATGGTCTGGCGCAGATCGGGCAGACCGGCGGCGGGACCGTAGTGAGTCCATCCCATGTAGAGCGCGTCGACACCGGCTTCGATGATATTGGCGGGAGTGTCGAAGTCGGGTTCGCCAATTTCGAGGTGAATGATTTCTTTGCCCTTCTTTTCGAGGGCGCGGGCGCGGTTCAGGACTTCAAAGGCGGTTTCGGTTCCGAGCCGCGACATCCGGCTGGCTAGACGCAATTCATGCTGAGTTGTGGTGGGCATGGCCGACGGTTGAAATTATAACGCTTTGGGGATGAGAACTTCTCAGTGTACGTCTGTGTTCCCAGTGGTGATCGGCTTTAGAGCGCAACCACAGGGCGCACCGGGGGTTCACAGGGGAAAGCTCTCATTCCGAGATGGTGCTCTCTTCGCTTTGCGCCCGCAGGATGCGATCGACGGAGTATGGAGCGCGCTGGGCGGGTTCGTGATAATGGCGCACCTGCATTTCTCCGAGCAAGCCGACGGCGAGCATGTTCAGGCCCGCCAGCAACAAGACGGCGGAGAACAGCATCAGCGGGCCGTGCTGGTACATGATGTCGGTGTGGTGCAGTACTTTCTCCAGGACGAGCCAGAAGGAAACGGCGCTGCCCGCAAAAATGCTGAACATCCCCACCGTGCCGAAGAAATGCAACGGGCGGGAAAGATATTTGAGCAGGAAACGGATGGTGATGAGATCGAAGAAGACGCGGAAGGTGCGGGAGATTCCGTAATGCGAAGCGCCGCGTTCCCGGTTCACGTTCTTGATGGGCACTTCGATGATCGACGCGCCGTGCCATGAGGCCAGTGCGGGGATGAAGCGGTGAAGCTCTCCGTAAAGCGGAATCTGCCCCAGGATTTCGCGGCGGTAGGCTTTAAAAGTGGTGCCGAAGTCGTGGATGTCGACGTCGCTCAATTTGGCCATGAGCCAGTTGGCGCAGCGCGAAGGGATGCGGCGCAGCCAGAAATTGTCGACGCGATTCTTGCGCCAGCCGCTGACGATGTCGTAGCCCTCGGCAATTTTTTCGAGGAACAACGGGATGTCGGCAGGATCGTGCTGCAAGTCGCCGTCCATGGCGATGATGTATTCGCCGCGGGCGTGGTCAAATCCAGCCGCGAGGCCGGCAGTCTGACCAAAATTGCGGCGCAGCTTGACCACGGTCACGCGGCTGTCAACGGCGGCAATTTCACGCAGCAGATTGAACGTGCCGTCGATCGAACCGTCATCGACCAGCACCATCTCGAAGGTCTCGCCGCTCGCTTCCATCACAGACTTAAGCCGCAAGTACAGGTCGGTGACGTTCTCCTGTTCGTTGTGGAGAGGAACTACAATTGAATATTTGAGCACAGTACCTTTGATTATACGGCAACGGAGCGTTGCTTTCGAAGTGACTTCCGTGAGGCATGACTTCGGCGGGATGGGAGTTCGTCCGCGGCGCCGTGTAGTTGGCGACCAGCGCGGCTTCCCGGTAAATGCTGCGGGATCCGCTCCAGTTGAACTGGGTTTTTCGTCGCGAGCGCAAACCCTTAGCGGCCCGCCGCCAATCGCTGCTCGACTAACTCCTCGATTCGATTGACGACTTCGTCCTCGCTCATATTCGTCGAGTCGAGCACCACGGCATCTTCGGCGGCTACGAGAGGTGAAACTGCGCGGGTGCGGTCTCGCCGGTCGCGCTCGCGAAGTTCCGCAGCCATCGCCTCGGCCGGTGCGCCCTTCACCTTCTGCTGGTCGAGACGGCGCTGCTCGCGAATCACGGGATCGGCGTCGAGAAAGATCTTTAAATCGGCATCGGGAAAAACTTTTGTTCCAATGTCGCGGCCCTCCATCACAATGCCGCCGCCGATGCCCATCTCGCGCTGCCGCTCCACCATCCACTCTCGCACCTTGGGATGCACCGAGACGCGCGACGCCGCCTCGCTCACATCGCGATCGCGGATGCGCTCGGAAACGTCTTTTCCGTTGAGCCGCACACGATTGCCGCCGATGGAGCGATCGAGAGTAATGCGCGAATCCTGCGCCATCTTCAGCAGAGCGGCCTCGTCGTCGAACGAGGCGTCCGACTCGATCGCGCGCAGAGCCAGGGCGCGATACATCGCTCCGCTCTCCAGGTTCACGTAGCCGAGTTTGCGCGCCAGGCGGGAGGCGATGGTGCTCTTGCCGGCTCCGGCGGGGCCGTCTATGGCGATGATGAGTTTGCGTTGGGATGGATCGGTCATTGTGGGGAAGTCATGGTGCGAAGTCATCGTGGCGAACTGAGAATTGTACACTTAGCGCGGGAGAGCTTCACCACAGGGGACACAGGGCCTAATCAGCGAGCCGCGCTTCGCACGGCTTGGACGGGCGAGGGCGCCCGTCCCCACACCACCTTATCAGCCCACTCGCTCGGGCGGGGCTTGGGCACGTAGGCTTGTTTTGGGGGAGTTACCTGCAGCAGCGACTTGCTCCCGACATGCACAAAGCTCAGTTCGCGCGCCGAGAGCAAGGCGTGGATTGCTTCTTTCACGCGCGTTCGTGGGACGAAGTTTGCGAGGAAGTTTTCGACCTCTCCCTCTTCCACGGCCACCACGCAGTCCAGATATTTCGAGACCAGAGCCGAGAGCGCTTCGGGCACAGAAATGCCGACGCCCTCGCACACAACATCCGGCGCCCAGCGCGACAACTCGTCCCACACCGAGCCTTCCTCCACCGTGTAATCGACGCGCGTGATGCGCAGTTTGGCCCACAGTTCGCTCAACCCGCGATCGAGCCCGGCGTTCGAAAGCGAACCGCCCAGCATCTCGCCCAGTTTCGTTTTCGAAATCGGTCCACGGCGCCGGATGATTTCGAAAGCGTCACAGGCCAGCGGCGAATAGGGAGAGCGCGGTCCGGTTGCAGGCGGCTGCTTCGGGTTGCGCTCGCCCACGAGCGCATAAAAATAAGGAAACACCGAGGCGGCCAGCAGGAATGCGTTGTTCTCGTCAAATAGCGGAGCCTCGTAAGCTGCCTTGTCGCGCAGGGCGCGCACCATCAACTCGGTCGCTTCTCTGGCACGCGGATCGGCATAGGCGTGCTGGCGCGTGGGCAGGTTGTCATCCGCGCCCACCCAGGCTCCTATGAAAGTCGGCAACAGAGCCGCGGGGCGCATGGGATACATCAGGCAAAATCCCACCGACTCGAGGAAGGCGCGCGCCTCATCGAGAGTGCACACGGGCTGGCCGTCGAGGCGCCATTTGTGCGTGCGAGCCTGGAGAAGTTCCGCGCCGGTCATGATTTCGATTAGAACACAGAGGTCGCGGATTAGCTTACGCCGTCCTGGGCTCTCCGCTTCGAGCTACGAGCTTCGGGCTACGAGCAACCCCTCGCTCATCCGACGTTGGATTGCTCGCAGCCCGAAGCTCGGAGCCCGCGGCTAGATTCTCTTGAACGCCTTCTGAATATCCTGCATGGAATAGCGCAGCACCACCGGCCTACCGTGCGGGCAGCTCATGGGATGCTCGGTTTTCGCCAGCTCCGCTAGCAGCCACTCCATCTTGTTCTGGTCGAGTGGCATATTGACTTTGATGGCGGCGTGGCATGCGATCGAGGCCGCGATGCGGGTTCGCACCGCTTCCAGATTGATGGCCTGCTCTTCGCGCGTGAGCTGCTCGAAGATTTCGTTCAGCATGTGCTCGATCTGCGCCGCGTCCACGCCCGCCGGAGCGATCTTCACCGCTACGCTGCGCGCGCCGAAGGGTTCCGCCTCAAAACCATTGTGCGCAAGTTCTTCGGCAATGTCGCTGAAGATCGCCTGCTGTGCCGGAGTCAGTTCGATGACCAGAGGCATGAGCAAACGCTGGCTCTCCACCTGCTGCGCCGAGCGTTGCCGCAGGATTCGTTCGAACAGTACGCGCTCGTGGGCCACATGTTGATCGATGATCCAGAGTCCGTCTTCGTTGACTGCAAGAATGAATGAATTTCGAATCTGGCCCAAGGGGCCGCAGCGTGCGGAGCGATTCGAGAGTCGGCGCGGTTTGCGGCTCGCTATTTTGCGCGATCGGCGGCGCGCAGCCGTGATCGGGAATCGTCTGCTGGGCGTCGGGCTGAGGAACGTCCGTTGCCTCGGGCGCGCGGGCCAGCGATAGGGCTGCGTTCGCCTCGACCGCAATTCCTCCCGCAAATTCGAAGCGCGCCGTCGTCGCGGGAACTGCTGGGCGCTTGCAGCGCGAACCCGCCCACGGTCCCCGTCGCTGGCTCGTACAAGTCGCGCCACGGCGCGCGCTGCAGATCATCGCCAGTCGCGCCGTGGCTCGATCGTAGGATGAGTGAAGCCGGGATGAGTGAGGCCGGGACTGCTGAGGCCGGGACTGGCGGTTGGCTGCGCGCCGATCTCCGTCAGGAACTGCGGCACCGGCCGTGCTTTCATCAGCGCCGCCCGTATCGACTCTCGGACGAAATCGTGAATCACCGTCTGCTGGCGGAAACGCACCTCGGTCTTCGAGGGATGCACATTCACATCTACTTCGGCCGTCGGCATTTCAATAAAAAGCAAGACCACCGGATACACCGTCGGCGGCAAAATGTTGCGATACGCCTCGGTGATCGCGTGCTGAATGAGACGGTCGCGAATCAGCCGTCCGTTCACGAAAATAAAAATCGAATTGCGATTGAGCTTCTGAATTTCCGGCTTGGAAACAAAGCCATGCAGACGCACCTCGCCGAAATCTTGTGGCGCGGACACTCCGGTCGGCGTGTCCTCTGCTAGCGGAACGGGCGATTTGGCCGACGCTGCGGCGGAGGATAATTTTTCGCGGACAAGAGTGTCCGCGCTACGCCGCCACGGAGGAGGCTGGGGCAGGCCGATGCGCTCCAGCGGTTGGACCGCCGCTAGCGGAATCAGTTGGTCGAGGGTCTCGCGCCCGAAACACCTGGTACACGCGCTCGCGATGACCGGCGACGGGCGGCGCCACCAGCAAGGCATTCGTCGCCGAGTGCAACTCGAAATGCTTTTCCGGATGCGCGAGAGCATAGTGGGTTACGAGCGACGCGATATGGGAGAGTTCGGTCGATTCGGATCGCAGAAACTTCTTGCGCGCCGGCGTATTAAAGAAGAGATCGCGAATCGTGATCGAAGTTCCCAGCGGCAGCCCCGCTTCTTCCACGCGGATGATCTTGCCGCCGTTAATTTCGAGGACCGTGCCGGCCGCTTCTTCTTCGGCGCGAGTTTCCAGATGCAGCCGGGCAACTGAGGCGATGGAGGGCAGCGCCTCGCCGCGAAATCCGAGCGTCGAAATGCTCAGCAGGTCGTCGGTGTCTTTGATTTTTGAGGTGGCGTGGCGCTCGAAGGCCAGCATGGCATCGTCGCGCACCATGCCGCAGCCGTTGTCGGTGATCTGGATCAGCTTCTTCCCGCCCGCCTCGACCTGAATGCGGATGCGCGTGGAACCCGCGTCCAGCGCGTTCTCCAGCAACTCCTTCACCACCGACGCGGGACGCTCGACCACCTCGCCGGCGGCGATCTGGTTGGCAACTCTTTCGGGGAGAACGTGGATTTTGCCCATGGGGTCAGTGGTCAGTGTGACAGATTCCTGGTTGCAGCGTAAAGGCGGGTCGAGGTTGGCAGTGGGCGCATCCAAAACTAACATGCCGTATAGTTTTCTCCGGGGAGTGCTGGTATGAAACATGCAATTTTGGGAGCGGGAGCAATCGGAGGTTTGGTCGGCACGGTGCTGTCATCGCTTGGCGAGGAGGTCACGGTGGTGGTTCGGCCGGAGAAGTTGCCTGACTATCCCGATCACTTGACGCTGGAGCGGCCTTCGGGCTCGCTCACGGCGCCGGCGAAAGCTGTCGCCGCGCTGACGCAGCCGGTTGACGTGCTGTGGATCGCAACCAAGACCTATCAATTGCAAGCTGCGCTCGAAGCCGTGCAAGTCGTTGCCGGGTTGCGTGGTTCCCTTGCTGAACGGCGTGGACCACGTCGCGGTGCTGCGGGCGCGATTTGGGCGCGAACGCGTGGCCCCGGCAACGATCGCGGTGGAAGCGGAGAGGATTGCTGCGGGACGATTCATCCAGCGATCCCCGTTTGTTCGCTTCAACCTCGCCGCCAGCCTGGAGCCGCTTTTGGGGCCGATCGTCGCACGCTTGGGCGATCTTGGATTCAATTGCCAGTTCATTGCGAACGAGCAGACTCTGCTGTGGGGCAAGCTCTGCTTCCTCGCACCCGCTGCGCTGGTGACGTCTGCATCCGGCATGAACGTTGGAGAGATCCTGGCGGACGCTCGGTGGAAACAGAAATTGACATCTGCGATCAGCCGAAGCTTGCGCCGTGGCGAACGCCAGCGGCGCGGAGGTTGACGCGCAGAAAATCCAGGCGCTCTTCGACAGTTCGCCGCCGGGCATGCGCAGCTCCATGCAGAAAGATCTTGTCGCCGGGCGGCAGCTTGAGTTGGATGCCATTGGCGGTCCCATTGTGCGCGGGGAACGATACGGCATCGATGTCTCGACCACGGTGAAGCTGATGGCGGAGATTCAAGCGAAGACTTGCCGCCCATCGGTCCTAAGGTCAGGCGGGTCCGCGCCGCAGGAGCGGCTTGCCTGCTACACTTTTTCTCCAAATGAAAACTCGAAGATTGCTTTTGAACTTGGGGTTGCTTGCTGGAGTGCTGGCGGGGCGCATGGCTTGGGCGCAGGCCGGCGGCTGGGCCGACTGCATCGCAACTGGCTACTGCCTGAAGAAAAGCATCTGCGGAATGTACGGCAGCTGACTTTTGGCGGATCGAACGCTGAGGCCTATTTTTCGGCAGACGGCAAGCGGCTGATTTTCCAATCGACGCGCGACAACTTGCAGTGCGACCAGATCTTCACCATGAATGTGGACGGGACGGAGCAGAAGATGGTCTCGACCGGCAAGGGGCGCACGACTTGCGGCTACATTTTTCCGCATCAGGACAAGATTCTGTATTCCTCGACGCACCTCGCGAGTGCGGATTGCCCGCCGCGCCCGGACTATTCGAAGGGGTATGTGTGGGCGGTGTATCCGGGGTTTGATATTTTCACGGCGAAGCTGGATGGGTCGGACTTGAAGCAGCTTACGACGACTCCGGGCTACGACGCGGAGGCGACGATTTCAGAGGATGGAAAGAAGATTGTTTTCACATCGCTGCGCAATGGCGATCTCGATATTTACACGATGGATGCGAATGGCAAGCATGTGAAGCAGCTTACGCATGAGCTGGGATATGACGGCGGCCCGTTTTTTTCGAAGGACCGGAAGTGGATTGTTTATCGCGCTTACCATCCGAAGACGGAGCAGGAGATTGCGGAATATAAAGAACTGCTGAAGCAGAACCTGATCCGCCCTACCACGCTTGAGATATGGATTATGAAGGCGGATGGGAGCGGGAAGCGGCAGCTTACGAATTTGAACGCGGCGAGTTTTGCGCCATCGTTTTTTCCGGACGGGAAGCGGATTATTTTTGCGACGAACGTGGGCTCAACGGGCGGGATGGGAAACTTCGAACTGTACGCGATCAACGTGGACGGAACGGGGCTGGAGCGGATCACGTATTACGACGGGTTTGATGGGTTCCCGATGTTTAGTCCGGATGGAAAGCAGCTGGTTTGGATTTCGCATCGCAACGGGAAGGCGCAGCGGGAGACGAATGTGTTTATCGCGGATTGGGTTCCGTGAGTTGGGCGCTGCGATGAGGTGCTGCCGAGCTGCGCTCGGCTGGGACGGACGAATGCGTCCGTCCCTACGTGAATCTCTTCGCGGAGGAGTTGGTCTTTGATTTTTGTCGGGGAGACGCGAACTGGCGAGTAGTTCTTGCAGCGGCGAGGCGGGGATTTCGCGGCTGAATTCCAGGGCGCGGGCGAGCGAGAGATGCGCGGTTCGCAGAAGGGCGGCGCGGACTTCTCTGCGGGGGGACCACTTCGCATGCCGCGCGACCGCATGCACCAGGGCTGCGCTGGCGGCGGGACGGAGCACGGAGTTGATGACGAGGGCTTCGGTGAGTCGCGGGTTTTCGAGCGCGGTCTGCATGACTCGGGTCTGGCGGGCTACGGCTTCGGCGTGGTTTATTTTGGCGGCAATGATTTTGCCGTCTTTGTTGTTGCCATCTTTGATTTTGCCCTGTTTGATTTTGCCGGCGATCATTTTGTCGGCGATGATTTTGCCATCCATGCTTTCTACATCCAGCAAGAGCGCCGCGGCTACTCTGCCCGAGGCGCGGCGGGCCAGCGTTAGACGCTCTCCGACGGTGACAGTTTTGAGGCGCGAGATGAGGACATCGTCGACGGCAACTTTTACGTCGGCGGGAACGCTGGGCGAGAGCGCAACTTTCATCAGATCGAAAGTGTAGAACTGGCGCGCCAGCGGCACGGACACATGGCGTGGCGTATGGGGATGGCTGGCCAGGGCGATTTTTACCTTGCGGCTCTTGAGGGCGTGGGCGTTCTTGGCGAGTTGCTCGAGGACTTCAGGGGGCAAGTCGGCGCGCTTGAGTAGGGCTAGGGCCAAGTCCTCGGTGAGGTCGGGATCGGCGGCGGTGCGAAGCAGATCGGCGGCGATCGGCGCGGCTGATGGTGCCGACGGCGGCGCGGTTTCGTCTTCGGGAATTTCGTCTTCGGACATTTCGGTGTCGGACATCTCAGGTCAGCCTGCGTGAGACGGGGCAAGCCCCGTCTCTACATTCGTGTTGCGCGTGCTCTCGCTAGCGCGCCTTCGACCGGATCGGCTAGATCCTGGCGCACGTCGATGCCGGGAAAACTTGTCTGCAGGGCATTGTAGAAAACCTGGCGCACATATGGGGACTGACGAAAGACGCTGCCCGTCATTGCTACGGGAAGCATTGCCACTGGGAGCATGGCTGACTGGAGCATGAGGCGCGAGACGGCGGACGACGATGGCCGCGAGGTTCGCCAACTTGGCTGCAGCATCGGCCAGGAGGTCGCGTGCGATGGCGTCGGCTGCATCGGCGGCGCGCAGGACGATGGGAAACAGGCGCGGGAAATCGGGTGGCGGAGTCGAGTTGGCTTGCTGCACAAGTTCGTCGAGGGTCGTGAGCTTCCAGGCTTGCAGGACCAGGCTGGTCAGCGTGGTTTCGAGGCCTTGATCGCGGGCGTTCAGGATAGCGGAAATGGCGCGGCGGCCGATCCAGTGGCCCGAGCCTTCGTCGGAGATGGCGAACCCCCAGCCTCCGGCGCGCGCGGTGTTGCCGGCAGCGTCGCGGCCGTAGGCGATGGAGCCGGTGCCGGCGATCGCGATCACTCCCGGACCTGCGCCGAAAGCGGCTTCGAGGGCGATCTCGGTGTCGCCGACAACTTCGATGTTGGTGCGAGCACTTTCGGTAGTTATTCCGGGAATTAGCTCGGCGAGGATGCTGCGAATCTTGGCGGCGATCTCGGGCCGGGCAGCGCCGGCCGCGCCGATACAGACGGCGCGGATCTGATCGGGAGAAATCCTGGCGGTGGCGCAGGCCTGACGGATGGCGGTGTGCAGCGCTTCCCTTGCCTGCATCTCGCCGAGGCGAACGATGTTGCTGCCGCCGGTCATTGCCTTCGCGAGCACGGTCGTTTCGTCGGCAAGAAGGCAGCGGGTTTTGGTGCCGCCGCCGTCGATTCCGAGATAGTAGGCCATCGCGCTAGTTCTAACACAGGTTCAGCGTAATTCGTTCTCCGGCGGGTTCGGTCCGGGAACATGCTTGTACAATGCTGCGAACTGGTGGCGAGTGGCGGAGAGGCGGCAAGCCGCGTCTCTACTGGAAGGGATCGCTTGGGATTGAATCGGATCGACCTGCTGATTATTGCGGCTTACCTGGCGGGGATCACGCTGTTCGGGCTGCGGTTTCGCAAGCGGCAGCGGACGATGCGAGACTACTTTCTCGCCGACCGCAACATTCCGTGGTGGGCAATTGCGCTGTCGATTGTGGCCGCGGAGACCAGCACGCTGACCATCATTAGTATTCCCGGCCTGGCCTACGATTCGAATCTTACTTTTCTGCAACTGGTGATGGGATACGTGGTCGGGCGCGTCATTATTAGTTTTGTGCTGCTGCCGCAGTATTTTCGCGGCGAGTTGTATACGGCTTATCAGCTGATTGAGCGGCGGTTTGGTCCGGAGCTGCGCACGGTGACGGCGGGCCTGTTTCTGCTGACGCGGGCGGCGGCGGAGGGAGTGCGCGTGTATGCCGTGTCGATTGTGGTCGCGATTGCGCTGGGCACGGGCGAGGTCGCTTCGATTGCGATCATCACGCTGCTGACTTTGATCTATACGTTTGAGGGCGGACTGGCGGCGGTGATCTGGACGGATGTGGTGCAGACCTTTATTTATGTGGGCGGGACGCTGGTGGGGCTGGTGACGATTCTGCATCTGGTGCCGGGAGGATGGGGGTCGGTCGCGGCGATTGCGGGGGGGCTGCACAAGTTCCAGGTGTTCGATGCTTCCGTCCTAACGCACTGGCCTTATTTGAATTTTGCGCAAGCCTTACACACTTTGGGCGGGGATTATCGGCGGCGCGTTCTTGACGACGGCCAGCCATGGCACCGATCAGCTTATCGTGCAGCGATTGCTGGCGGCGCGGAATCAGCGGCAATCGGTGCTGGCGTTGCTGTCGAGTGGAGTGGCGGTCTTTTTTCAGTTTGGGTTGTTTCTTTTTGTGGGCGTAATGCTGTTTGCCTACTACCGGGTTCCGTCGGCTACGTTTGGGCGGGCGGACAGAATTTATCCGACGTTCATCGTGAGCCGGATGCCGCATGGAATTGCGGGGCTGCTGATCGCGGCTATTCTCGCGGCGGCGATGTCGAACTTGAGTGCGGCGCTGAATTCGCTGGCCTCGAGTTCGATGGTGGATTTCTATCTTCGCTTTCGTTCGGGATCTCGTCCGGAGGTGAGCGAAGCGGGGCGGCTGCGGCTGGCGCGGCTGGCGACCGTCGGGTGGGCGCTGGTGCTGTTCGGGCTGGCGGTGCTGGCGCTGCATCGGGTGGGGCGCGTGGTGGAAGTCGGGTTGCAAATCGCGTCGGTGGCTTATGGAGCATTGCTCGGAGTGTTTCTGCTGGGCGTGCTGACCAAGCGCGCGAATCAGCGTGGGGCGATGGTGGGCATGATTTGCGGATTCGCGATGGAACTGTATTTGTGGGGATGGTCGCGGGTGGCTTTCACCTGGTGGGTCGCGATCGGGACTTGTGTGACGTTTGCTTTGGGATACGCGGCTAGCGTTCTGTGGCGGCATCAAGCAAGAGCTTGAACCGCGGAGATCGCTGAGGAGGGTCGCAGAGGACGCGGAGAGAGTCACTCGGAGAGAATATGGACAAACGCTCTAAGGACAATCATCTCCGCCCGGAACTGGCGCGCGACCTGGGGTTGTCTCATGCTGGCGCGGTGGTGGTGGGGACGATCATCGGGAGCGGAATTTTTCTGGTTCCATCCGAGATGATGCAGGCGGTGGGGTCGGCGCGACTTGTGTATCTCGCCTGGATGGTCGGGGGGCTGCTCTCTTTTTTCGGCGCGCTTACTTATGCCGAACTGGGGGCTATGAAGCCGCAGGCGGGCGGCGAGTATGTGTATATCCGCGACGCCTACGGGCCGCTGGCGGGATTTCTCTATTCATGGACCTGGTTTCTGATCGCCAAGCCGGCATCGATTGCGACCGTCACGACCGGGCTGGTGCGGATCCTCGGAACTTTTCCGGTCTTTTCGTTTTTCTCGCATAATCTCTTTTCCCATATATCGATCTCGCATTCATTCACGGTCAACTACGGGCAAATGGTGGCAATCGGAGCCACCGTTCTGATTTCGTGGCTGAATTACATTGGGGTGCGCCGGGCGGGAGAATTTCAGTTTCTGTTCACGCTGCTGAAGGTTGCGATCATCCTCGGAATTGTGGCGGTGGGCTTTTCCTATGGCGGAGGAACGTGGGCGAATTTCGCGACCGAGTTCACCGGGGCAAAAGGCGGCTTGGCTGGATTTTTCGCCGCACTGGTGGCTGCACTTTGGGCTTACGACGGCTGGAACGATCTGACCATGGTCGCGGGCGAGATACGGAATCCGCAGCGCAATATTCCGCTCGCGCTGATTTGGGGCGTGGCCACGGTGGGCGCGCTCTACATCCTGGTGAACGCGGCGGTGCAGTATGTGTTGCCGGCGGCGGCGATCGCCGGTTCGGAGCGTCCTGCGTCGGAGGCGGTGGCGCTGGTGCTGGGGCATGCGGGCGCCAGCCTGGTATCGGCGGGCATGGCGGTTTCGATGCTGGTGACTTTGAACGGCACCATCATGAGCGGAGCGCGCGTGCCGTTTGCGACGGCGCGCGATGGCTATTTTTTCAAGGCGATGGCGGAGGTTCATCCGCGCTTCCGCACGCCGTCGGTGGCGATTGTTGTGCAGTGCGGGTTGGCGATCGTACTGCTGCTGCTGGGAGGCAGTTTCCGGCAGTTCTTTTCGCTGGCGATTTTCGCGGAGTGGATGTTCTACATGATCGCCGGCAGCACGGTATTCGTTTTCCGGCGGCGGGAGCCGCACGCTGAGCGGCCTTATCGCGTGTGGGGATATCCGGTGGTTCCGGCGGTGTTTGTGATGGTTTCCGCGGCCCTTCTCTACTACACGTTCAGCGACAATCTGAAAAGCTCGGCTGGCGGATGCCTGGCGATGCTGGCGGGCATTCCGGTGTTCTACTTCTTTGCGCGGCGCCGGGCGGCTGCCGCTAAGTAATCGGCATAATCGGCCAGCGGGCGGAGTACGTCCGAACGCCCCAGGTGGTTACTAAAGGACACGCGCAAGGGACACGTTTACCCATTGTCCAATCTCCCATAATGTGAAGACTCCAGCCCCGAGCGCTACTCCCCAGCTTCGGGTCCCCTTTTGGAGTCATGGATGCCTACGAGCGATCGCGGTTTTCAACTCGGCCTGCTGCCTGAAAAGAAGTGGAACTGGCGGACTTTCGCTGCCAGCTATGGGATGCTCACGGGCCTGATCCTATTTTTTCTTGTCGTCGGGATCGTGGTGCCCGACACGCTGCTCCTCGACGCGAACTATCACATCACGGAGCTGATACCACGGCCGGCGCTGAGGCCGGAGCGGCTGCACAAGTCGAAGCCGCTGCATATGAAGTTGCTGCCGCCGGCGCCGGTGTTCGAGACGCCGAAGCTGATCGTGCCGCACGAGGTCCGCGCGGCCAAGCCGCAGCCGCAGGAAATTGAGCCGCCCAAGGTGGCGATGAATAACTTCGCGCCGGCGACGTTGAAGCCGGCGAGCGGAGCGCGTCCGGTGCTGCTGATTCATACCGGGGAGTTCCAGGGAAGTTCGGCGACGCCGACGGTGAATGCTCCGATTACGAAAGTGCAGACGGGCGGGTTCGGCGATCCGAATGGGCTGAAGCCGAGCGAGAACGGGAAGCCCAACGGCAAGCTGATCGCATCGGCGGCGGGTTCGTTCGACCTGCCGATGGGGCCGGGACAAGGCAACGGGTCGGGTGGCGCGAAAGGGATTAAGGGAACGGTGGCGAGCGCCGATTTTGGCGATGGGGTGGCAACTGCGGGACGAGGTGACGGGCGCAGAAGTGGCCGTGGCAACGCCAATGCTGAAGTCCAGACCTCAGGCTTCGGCTCGCAGGTGATCGCGCAGAACGCGCCGCATATTCAGCGGGTGGATAGCGGCCCGCCGTCCACGTTGGTCGAGATCACGTATAAGCCGAACCCGGTTTATACCAACGAAGCAAGAAATCTGAAACTGGAAGGCGAAGTCCTGCTGGAAGTGGAGTTCGCGGCGAACGGGCAGCTACACGTGAATCGAGTGGTCCGGGGTCTGGGCCATGGGCTTGACGAGGCCGCCATATCCGCCGCCAATAAGATGCGGTTCAAGCCGGCCTCGCGAAACGGGCAGGCAATGGATTCAACAGCAATAGTGCACGTGGTATTTCAACTGGCGTATTGACCACCTGGGAGATAAGAGTTATGCGGAAAGTTATGAACCATATGAATATGAACTGGATGATTTTGGCTCTGCTGGCGATAACGATGACGGCAGTGGCCCAGCAGCCGGCGTCCGCGCCGCAGAACCCACAGCCGGTTGCAGCGACGCAGCCGGAACAGACGGCGGCACAACCGAGCCAGACTCAGTCCGGACAAGAACAGTCAGGACAGGCGCAGGCGAATCTGGCGCCGCCGACCACGATGGATCAGGTTATAGACCGCGTGATCATGCAGGAAAAGGAACTGATCAAGTTCTTGTCGCCGCGCACTCCCATTGTGGAGACCTATCTGCAGAACCTGACCCAGGATCCGCAACTGGGGCCGATTCCGCAGAATGATCATTACTTTCTCGGACGCATGGACTTGAGCGAATCGATCGACCGGAGCGACTATCTCAAGGGCAAAGACGAAGGCATGGAGAAGCATCTGCTGGGCGGGTTCACGAAGAAGTTCAAGTTCCAGTATCAGCCCCTGGGCTTTTCCTGGATGATCTTCGCCGACCGCACCGACTTTGACCGGCAGCACTACAATTTCCACTACGCGCGGCGCGAGTTCCTGGGCGACGTGCGTTGCCTGGTGTTCGATCTGACGCCGAAAAAAGACGCTGGTCACGGGCGCTTTCTTGGCCGCATCTGGGTTGAGGATCAAAACTTCAACATTGTGCGGTTGAACGGCACTTATGCGCGACCTACGCGCAACAATTATTACTTCCACATGGATAGCTGGCGGTTGAACTTGGTCCCGGGTTATTGGGTGCCATCTTACATCTACAGCGAGGAAGGCGACTTCACTGCGGGGGCTAAGAACAAGATCGCATTCAAGGCGCAGACTCGTATGTGGGGATATAACCTGAAGACGGCTACGCCGAACGATGAACTTACTAACATCCGCGTGGACAGCGTAAAGGACTCTACGCCGATGGCGCAGGATGCGACTCCGCTGGCCGCCGAGCGCGAATGGCAACAGCAAGCGGAAGACAACGTTGTGGAACGGCTGGAACGCGCCGGGCTGCTGGCTCCGGCGGGCGACGTGGATAAGATTCTGCAAACCGTGGTCAACAACCTGGAGATCACCAATAACATCGAACTGCCACGGCCAGTCCGGACGCGGGTGCTGACGACTTCTCCGCTGGAAACTTTCAGCGTCGGTAACACGATTGTGGTGAGCCGCGGGCTGATCGACGTGCTTCCCGATGAGGGCAGCCTGGCCATGGTGCTCTCGCACGAACTGGCGCACATTGTTCTGGGACATAACCTGGGCAGCCAGTATGCGTTTAATGACCGCATGCTGTTCTCGGACGAGGCGACTTACCAGAACCTGGGGTTCAAACACATTCCCGAGGAGGAAACAGCCGCCGACAAAAAAGCCATCGAGATGCTGAAGGCTTCTCCCTACGCCCAGAAGCTGGACTCGGCCGGGCTCTTCATCAAGGCTCTGCAAGCGCGCGCTCCACAACTGAGCGCTCTGCTGCAAGCGCACCTGGGCAATAACATCACGGAGAACGGGATGGTAACGCGCATGGCGGCGCTTGCCACCTCGGCTCCGGCGCTCGATTGGAACAAGCTGGACCAGATCGCCGCGTTGCCTCTGGGTGCACGCGTCAAGCTGAACCCGTGGGACGACAAAGTGGAGATCGTGAAGGCGCAGCCGGTCGCGATCACTTCGGCGCGCGACAAGATGCCGTTCGAGGTGACGCCGTTCTATCCGCGGCTTTCGCGGTACAGCACTGCGAGCGCGTCTGCGGCTACCACCGCGGCTGCGCCACCGACAGCGGCGACCACCGCTGACGCCAACGCCAGCCTCAGTCCGACCAACTGAGTCGGATCCAAGTTGATAGAAGCGCAGGCCGGGACCGGAAGAAATTCCGGGCTCCCGGCCTGTGTCTATTGGTATGCGGAGCTAGAAGTATTTTGTGAGGTCGCCGAAACGATCTACCACCAGCAGCCGCTGCGAGGCTGGGACAGCCGCCACTTCCTCGTGCTCTAAGATCCAGGTGTTGCCGTGAGGAATGAAGACGGCGTGCAGGCCGGCGGCGAGGGCGGGGTTGATATCAGACTTGGGGCTGTTGCCGACCATCCAGGTGGCGTCCGCTGGAAGGGCGTACTTGGCGATGGCGGAGCGGTAGGTGGATTCGTCCTTCTCGGCTACGATCTCGACGGCGGTAAAATATTCTTTCAATCCCGAGCGCTCGACTTTTCCGGATTGCTCGGCGGGGTTTCCTTTGGTCATCAGGATGAGGTGGTGGCGCTCGCCGAGATACTGCAGGGTTTCGGGCACGCCGCGGAGAACTTCAATCGGATGCCCGGCGATCTGGTGGGCAAAGCTGCGAATGCGTTCGTGCAAGGCGGGCGTGACTGGGTCGACGGAAAGCTTCTCAAAGGTCTCAACCAGCGCATGCGCGAAGCTGTGCAGGCCGTAGCCATGCTTAACGATGCAATCTCGCTCAACGTCGTTCAGCACCATCCGAACCATTTCGGCCGAGTGTTCGCGATGGTCGAGGAACGAAATGAACTTGGCGATCGCCCTTTCGAAATAGATGTTATTTTCCCAGAGCGTGTCATCGGCATCGATGAGCAGAGTCTGGGCGCCATTGTCTCCCGGCATCTGCTCATGATAACTGGCCGCCCGGATTCACGACGCCGGGCTGCGAGCTACGAGCTTCGAGCTCGAGCGGGCAAAAACCGCTTCATCTCTCGGCGCAGTGGGCCGTCGCACGATACACCGGCGCTCCGTCCCTCGCTGTCGGGATGACAACCCATAAAGTGTTTCGCAAAGCGGCGAAAGGAAAAGCTTCTGCACGCTCGTAGCTCGCAGCTCGTAGCCTTCCTACACCCACTCCACGCGCGGCGTCTGAGGAATGATGCCTGCCTTGTGCCCCATGTCGAGCAGCCGGCGCACGGCTTCGCGGCCATCGTCGCCGTAGTCTAGCGTGCGTTCGTTGACGTACATGCCGACGAATTTGTCGGCGAGTTGGGCATCGAGATCGCGGGCAAACTGCATGGCGTAGGAGAGCGCTTCTTCGCGATGATCGATGGCGTACTGGATGCTCTCGCGCAGCGCCTGGGTGACGCTGGTCATCGTTTCGCGGCCGAGAGAGCGCCGGATGGCGTTTCCGCCGAGCGGCAGCGGCAGGCCGGTAACTTTCTGCCACCAGCGGCCGAGATCGACGACGCGGTGCAGTCCAGACTTGTCGTAGGTGAGCTGGCCTTCGTGGATGATGAGGCCGGCTTCGTGTTTCCCTTCGAGAATCTGCGGGATGATTTGATCGAAGGGGACGACTTCCACTTCAATGCCGGGCGCGAACAGTTCGAGCACCAGGTAGGCGGTGGTGAGCTTGCCGGGCACCGCGATTTTCTTGCTTTTGATTTCGTCCGGCGTGAAGGGCCGCGTGGAAACGAGCATGGGACCATAACCATCGCCCACGCTGCCGCCGCAGGACATTAACGCGTACTTTTCCTGAATGTAGGGAAAGGCATGAAAGGAGATCGCGGTCACGTCGTAGACGCCGCGCCCTCTTGCGCCTGGCGGTTCAGCGTCTCGATGTCGCAAAGGGTATGGCTGAACTTCAGTCCGGGCACACGAACTTTGTTCGTGGCCAAGCCATAAAACATGAATGCGTCGTCGGAGTCCGGGCTGTGCGCCACGGTGATTTCACGAACTGGAGAAGATACCGTACTCATAAGATTCCGTAATCCTGTTCTATAAACTTCGGTGCTAGGAAAAGTGAGATTTCCGTTTCGCGGCCCCTAAAGGGGCGGTCAAATTGCAGTGACTTGCGGCATCGCTAAAGCGATGCCCTGATACGAAGCAAAGTCTTTCCGTTCGGCCTAAATCTTTCCGTTCGGCCTGGTTCGTTCAGCGTTGCGAAGAAGGCGGTTGGTGCCAGCGAGCGGCGACGGCGGCGGCCATCAGCACCTTGATGACTTCCGCAAAAACGAACCAGTAGAGACCAAACTTGAGCGCCAGAGTAACGGAGTGAGTGAGCACGGCAAGCCAACTGAGCCCTCCAGCGAAGAGCACGAGTTCCGCAGCCACGGATGACAACGCAGCCCAGGCGAAACGGCGCGAACTTTTTTCGACCGTGCTCGTAGATGTAGCCGGCGACGAATGCGACTAGGGGATAGGCCATAAGGAATCCACCGGTCGGGCCGAGTATGTGGGCAATTCCGCCGCCTAGAAACGCTGGGCTGAATACGGGCATTCCGCACGCGCCTTCGACGAGGTAGAGCGCGAGCGCCGCGAAACCGCGACGCGAACCGAGGAGCAACCCAACGGCAAGAACTCCGAAGTTTTGCAGTGTCAGCGGAACAGGCGTGAAGGGCAGGGGCACGGTCACGCGCGCGCACAAGGCAACGAAAAGGCTGGCGGCGATCACGATGGCCCCCTGCTTCGCCCATTCCTTTCCCCGACCTATGGGTCGGGTCTGGTGGCCGAGAACTTGCTGTGGCTGCTCTAGACATGACGTTCCTTTCTTCGTGGCGGATTTTAAACTTCAGGCGGCGGCGAGTGGTCGAGGCCGTCGAGTTCCGCTCGGTGGGCCGCCGCGCGCTTCATTTGCCGCCGGACCCGCATATAGAGCGTAAATGCAACCGACACGACCACCGCAGCACTGACTCCCAGTATGAGAAACCACCACAGCATCCGCACAACGCATTTAAGGATAGCAGATGGGCGGCGACCAGAATGTGCCGTGAATCACAATGAAGGAGACGCGCTCGACCGCGGTCAGCCTTTCTTTGCCGGCTTGGCCATCTCTTTGCGGCGATTCTCAACATTCTTCGAGACGCGTTCCAGACGCTTGCGGGCGGTCTTCGACCCGGTAGCCACTTTCTCGATGTTAGCGAAGGCATCGGGATTGTTCATCTTCTCGCGAAATTCTTTAAGAAATGGATCGATCTTGGCGAAAATGAAAAACATTTCGCCGCTGCAGCCAGGCTCCAGAAAGAGTTCTTCGTTGAGCGCGCCGTGCAGCACGAGCGACGCCGCCATATCCCAATAGCTCCCGACCTGGCGAAGCCAGGCGTTTTCCTGGCTGGGAAACGCGTTGGCGACTTTCAGGAAGTCAGCGGCGCTCTGCGGCCAGAACTCCGCCCCAAACCAGCTTCTTGCCTTGCGCATCTCCGCTTCGCGGCGGAGGTCGTAGAGTTTCAGAACCAGCTCTGCATCGTGCGCGGTCGCTTTCTTTGCCATATTTTCACCTCGTTAGGTATTTCGGAGTTTAGTTGTGTTTCTGAAAACTTCGCTCTGAGAACGCTGACTTTGTCAGACTTTTGCAACATCCGCAGTGGCGCCTTCGAGGGCGCGTTCGTAATCGCATTCCTTATTGGGGCACGCGATTACCGTTCCGTCTTTGCGCATTCGTTCCACCAGGTACTCGTTTCCGCACTTCGGACATTTCTCGGGGACGGGCTTCGCCGCCGACGTGAACTTGCACTTCGGATAATTCCCGCATCCGTAAAAAGTGTTGCCCTTGCGCGCGCGTTTTTCGACCAGTTCGCCTTCTTTGCACTCCGGGCACTTCACGCCGATGAAGTTCTGCTTCACATATTTGCAGTCGGGATATCCGCTGCAGGAAGTGAACTCGCCGTAACGGCCATGCCGCAGGATCAGGTTGCGCTTGCACAGCGGGCAGGTTTCATCAAGCGGAATGTCAGGCACTTTCTTGCCCTGATCGAGCCGCCGCGTCGTCTTGCAATCGGGATAGCCGGTGCAGGCCATGAACTGGCCGAAGCGTCCGCGCTTCAGGACCATAACGCGGCCGCAGTTTTCGCAGTATTCCTCCTGCGCCGTCTCTTGCAGATCGGCCGAGTCGAGGTCGGGAAGATTGATGGGATTTTCTTTGGTGAATTTGCAGGTGTCGGGATTTTCCTTGTCGTAGGTGCTGCAGGCATAGAACGACCCGTGCTTGCCCCACTTGATAACCAGCGGCGCGCCGCAGAGTTCGCACTTTTCGTCGGTCGGTTTCTCCATACGCTTGATGTTTTCCATGTGCTTCTCGGCGTAGCGGAGATCCTTGGCGAACTTCTTATAAAACTCGGTGAGCGCGTCGTTGCCCGTCTGCTTGCCTTCTTCAATCTCGTCGAGTTCTTCTTCGAGGCGCGCGGTGTATTGGAAGTCGAAAATATCCTTGAAGTTCTCGACCAGCAGATCGGTGACGACCAGGCCAATTTCGGTGGGCACGAACTTGCCGCCGACTTTCTGCGCGTACATCCGCTCCTGGATGGTGCTGAGAATCGTCGCGTAGGTCGAAGGCCGGCCAATGCCGCGCTCTTCAAGTTCTTTCACCAGCGAAGCTTCGTTGAAGCGCGGAGGCGGCTCGGTGAAATGCTGCTCCGGGAGAAGCGACTTCAGCGTCAGTTTCTGTCCGGCTTCGAGCGGCGGGAGTTTGTGCTTCAGTTCCTCGTCTTCTTCGTCCTTGCTGTCTTTGGACTCTTCATAGACTTTGAGGAAGCCGTCGAACTTCATCACCGATCCGGTGACGCGGAACCAGAACACGTCGCTGCCTGATTTGGCATCGATGTCGACCGAGGTCTGATCGAACACGGCGGGATTCATCTGCGAAGCGACGAAGCGCTGCCAGATCAGTTTGTAAACTTTGAATTCGTCTTCCTGCAGATATTGCTTAATCTGGTCGGGATGGCGCGCCGCCGACGTCGGGCGAATGGCTTCGTGCGCCGCTTGCGCTTCTTTCTTCTCCTTATATGTATTGGGAGAATCGGGCAGATAGTTGGCGCCGTACTCGCTCGTGATGTATTCGCGGACCTCGGTGATCGCCTCGGCTGAAACGCGGGTCGAATCGGTTCGCATGTAGGTGATCAGGCCGACCAGTCCCTCGTCGCCGAGTTCGACGCCTTCATAGAGGCGCTGCGCGATCATCATGGTGCGCTTCACGCTGAAGCGCAGCTTGCGCGAGGAATCCTGTTGCAGCTTGCTGGTCGTAAAAGGCGGAGTAGCATTGCGCCGCCGCTCTTTCTTTTCCGCCGAGCGGACGACCCAATCGGCCTTTTCAAGCGCCAGGCGGATTTTTTCCGCGTCCTCGCCGTTGGTGATTTCGATTTTCTCTTCGCCTTTGCCGAGAAAGCGCGCGTCGAATGCCGGAGGCTTATTGGCGGCGAGATTGGCGTCGATCGTCCAGTATTCTTTTTTCTCGAAGGCTTTGATTTCGCGTTCGCGATCGACGATCAAGCGAAGCGCGACGGTCTGCACGCGTCCGGCGGAAAGGCCGCGGCGGACTTTGTCCCATAAAAGAGGAGAGACCTGGTAGCCCACGAGGCGATCGAGCACGCGGCGCGTCTGCTGCGCGTCGACCAGATTGCGATCGATGTCGCGGGGGTGCTCGAACGCGGCCTTGACGGCGCGCTGCGTGATTTCGTTGAAGGTCACGCGGCGGATGCGCGCGCCATCGCCGTTGCTTTCCGTCTTCGCTTTGGTGTCTCCTTTTTTCTTTGCCTTGGGCTTCTTTTTTTTCTTGCTCGAGTCTTCGCCGAGTTCGTCGGCGAGATGGGCGGCGATGGCTTCGCCTTCGCGATCCGGGTCAGGCGCAAGGTAGATGTGGTCGGCCGAGAGGGCCAGCTTCTTCAGCTTGGCCAGGATCTTTTCTTTTCCGGGGATGACGACGTACTCGGTATCGAAATCGTTTTCGACATCGACACCGAGGCTGCTCTTGGGCAGGTCTTTCACGTGGCCGAAAGAAGCATCGACCGTGAATCCCTTGCCCAGATACTTCTGGATAGTTTTCGCCTTAGCCGGCGATTCGACGATGACTAGACCTTTGGACAATGGTTCCTCAGTATGGCGGTAATGGAATTGAAGCTAGCACGAATTGGCGGACTGCAACAACCCGCTCTCAGTTATCAGTTGTCAGTTTTCAGTTAACAGCCTTCACTTTCTGCATCAGCGACGACAGCATCCGTTTTACCTCAACCGCCTGTGTCGAAAGCCTCTCGTAGTCCGGATTCTTGCAGATAATCCGAGGTCGTGAGCGAGCAGAAGTTGGTACTCGAGTTCGCTCGCCGAACCCATCGCAATCTGCAGAAACCGAGCCATCTCCACATTACCTTTTCTGCAGCAACCCTCCGCGATATTCATTCCTATGGATGCGGAGGCTCGCCGCATCTGGCTTGTCAGACCGTAAATCTCTTCCCGCGGGAAAGTCTTGCTGGCCGAGTAGACATCGAAAGTCAGCTTGTGCGCCTTTTCCCAGACTCGAAGACTCGAAAACTTTGCACAAGCCCTCCGATTTTAACTGAAGACTGATAACTGACAACTGACAGCTAAAAGCTCTTCACAAAATTCTTCCCCGGCAACTGCCGTATCTTCCCGTTCAGCTCCAACTCGAACAGCGCGGCGAAGATTTCTGAGGAGGACATTTCGTTTTCCAGCAATTCGACCAGTTGATCGATGTGCGTGGACTCATCGGCCTTCAGCAACTTGAGGATCTTTTTTTCGTGGGGCGATTTGACCTCGTCCGGGAATAGAGATGCGGTTTCCGGCTCGGGGGATTCATTCTGCATGGAACTGAGCACAACTTGCATGTCCGGCGGAAGCTCTTCCCACACGTCTTCCCAGGTGGCGACGAGCTTCGCTCCTTGCTTGATCAGCGTGTTCGGACCCCAGGAATTCTTGTTGGTCACGTTGCCGGGGACGGCGTAAACATCGCGGTTTTGTTCGAGGGCAAGACGCGACGTGATGCGCGTGCCGCTGTATTCCGCGGCTTCGACCACCAGCACGCCGGCCGACATGCCGCTGATGATCCGGTTGCGGATGGGAAAATTTTGCGGCGTCGGCGGGGTTCCGACTGGAAACTCGGTGATCAGCGCGCCGCCGAGGGCCACGATCTGTTCGGTGAGCCGAGTGTTTTCCTTGGGGTACATGACGTCAATTCCGGTGCCGAGAACGGCGACGGTTTTTCCTTTGGCCGCGACGGCGCCGCGATGCGACGCGGTATCGATGCCGCGCGCTAATCCGCTGATGATCACCAGGCCGCGAGCGGCGAGGTCGGTGGAGAGGCGTTCGGCCATGCCGCTGCCGTAGGGCGTGGGATGACGCGTCCCCACCATCGCGATGCCGGGCTGGGCCAGCACGTCGACGCTTCCCTTCACGAACAGGATTACCGGCGGGTCGTAAATTTCCTTCAGCCGCGATGGATATTCGGGATCGCTGAGTGAAATAATTCTGCGCGCGCGCCTCGGCCGCCTTCGCGCATTCCTGCTGCGCCAGTTCGAGCGACTTCCCGGTCGCGATCGATTGCGCGGAAACGGCGCGCATCCCCGTGGCTTCGAGTTCGGTCAGGCTGGCATGGAAGACGCGCTCGGCAGTGCCGTACTGCTCAATCAGTTTCTTGATGCGCGTGGGGCCCAATCCCGGGGTCAGGGCCAGCGCGAGCCAGTAGGTGGCCTGGAAAGAAGCGGGATTGGGGTGCGGCAACGTGCGGCATTGGACCAGCGGTGGAAAGCTGGCTGCGAGCTTCGAGCCACGAGCTTCGAGCGAACAGGTTGCCCTTTAGTTCGTAGCTCGTAGCTCGCGGCTCGTAGCTTTTCCTGGGCAAGTCAGGATTAGCCGCTATTCAAAACGCTGTCAAGGATGGCGCGCACATCACTTTTGGTAGAATTCGTAAAGTGATGAGCCGGCTAAAGATCTCGGCCATTTCCTACCTGAACACGGCGCCTCTCATGTGGGATTTTGAGCATGCCGAAGCAGGCGCGGAGTTAGTTGCCAACTACGAAATTTCCTACACCATCCCTTCGGCCTGCGCCGAGGCTTTGCGCGCGGGGACGGCCGATATTGGCATCATTCCGGCTGCGGCTTATGCGACGGTTCCGGATCTCGTCATCATTCCCGACGTGGCGATTGCGGCACGACGGGCGGTGCGGTCGATTCTGCTGGTCAGCAAACGGCCCGTCGATCCCTCGTCGAGCGATGTTGTCGAAGGATCCCTTGACGAAGAACGTCGAAGGAGCAATGGTTGACGCAGGTGCGCACCGTTGCGCTCGATACTTCTTCGATGACCTCGGTTGCGCTGGCCAAGATTCTGTTTGCCAAATGGCTGGGCGGAGCGCGCGATTATAAGGCGATGGCTCCGGATCTCGACGCCATGCTCGGCGCCTGCGATGCGGCTTTGCTCATCGGAGACCCGGCGCTGCAGGTCGACCGCACGCGCTACTTCACGCTCGACCTGGCCGAGGAGTGGGTGGCGCGCACGGGAAAGTCATTCGTCTTCGCTTTCTGGGCCATTCGCAAGCAGGCGCTTGCCGGGCGAAATGGCGCGGCGATCGCGGAGGTATTCAAGAAGTCGCGCGATCATGGGCTGTCGCCGAAAAATCTGGAAGCCATCGCGCAGGAGTGGGCGCCGCGCCTCGGCCTTACGGTCGAGGTCATTCGCGTCTATCTGACGCATAACATCCATTATTATCTCGACCCTCCGTGCCTGGAGGGGCTTGAGCTTTATTACCGCCTTGGCGCGGAGATTGGGGCGCTGCCGCCGGCGCCGGAGCTTCGGTTTGTTTAGTATTTCTCGTTAGCAATTTTCTTCACCGAGGCATAAGCGCTTTCTAACCTTGCGACCTGTCCGCCGCAAACCTGCTCTAATAAAGGACGATGCCCTGGCCTGCGATCATCCTGCTCGCGTCGAAGAAGAGCGCCCTGCGATGGCTGATCCATCTCGGCGGCCCCAGCCTGATTTTGCTGGGCCTGGTCGACAACTCGGTCATCCCTCTTCCGGGCAGCACGGACATCGTCACCATTCTGCTCGCCGCGCACCATCGCGAACCGTGGGTCTACTACGCAATCATGGCGACCGCGGGAGCTGTGCTGGGCGGCTATCTTACTTACCGCATGGCTCGCAAAGGTGGCAAGGAAACTCTGGAGAAAAGGTTCTCGAAGAAGAAAATCAAGAAGGTCTACGCGATTTTTGAACGCTGGGGATTCGCGGCGGTCGCGATCCCCGCTGTGCTTCCGCCGCCGTTTCCGATCGTGCCCATGCTTTTGGCGGCCGGCGCCATGCAGTATCCAACCAGGAAGTTTCTGACCGCTCTGGCCGTGGGGCGCGGCATTCGGTTCACCATCCTGGCTTATCTCGGGTACCACTACGGACGGCACATTGTGAAGTTTTTCGCGCTGTACTATTGGCCCGTGCTTATCGCCCTGATCGCTTTCTCAGCGCTGGGCGGACTGTATGGGCTGTACGAGTACAAACGCAGGCAGAAAACCGCGGCCCCGCAACCACCGCTTAAGATCTCAAGCTGGCCACCTTCTAGTCCTCTGACCGCGTATATAGGTAATCAACGCAGGCGCTGCGCGGAGGTTGGAGCGCTGCCGCAGACGCCGGAGCTGCGATTTGTTTAGCATTGCGCAAAGGGTAATATTTGAGCGAATCAGCGCTGACGGAAGGAACTCCTAATTTATGAGCTGGCTGGGCTCGCTACTTGCCTTGTTTATCGCCTATTGGTTCCTAAGCGACCTGTTCAGGTCGAAACGGTGCCATCCCCACGGAGTCTTCGGTCGATGCCGACGCTGCGAGGAAGAAGCCGCGGCAAGAGTCAAAGCAGAAGCCGAAGCAAGAGCCGAAGCAGAACGTCAGCGGATGGAGATCGAAGAAACCTACAAGAACATGGATGAAGCGAAAAGAGATGAACCGACTATCTTGGTGAAAGAACGGGCCAAACGGGAGGATCTCATTATCGGGCCAGGCGATTTGGAAGAAGCCGTAGTGAGGATGTACAAGAGGTCTCAGATCGAGGAAACTAAGCGACCACTCGGTGAAGAAATTCCCTTCTGAAACCTGTTTCGCAAAGGGTCCTTTGAGCAACGCCACAAAAAGCCCAGGCGCAGCCGTCATCTCAGCGCATGACGCCGTCGAGCTGTGGTAAAACGCTGCATAACAAGCTACGATGAAAGGAGGGTAAGAACATGGCAACTCTCGATTGGTCACAATGCCCCGCCGTGGAGAGCATCCCCGGCAAGCGCAGCGGCGCTTGGGTGTTCAAGGATACCCGTATGCCGGTCTCCACCGTATTCGAGAACCTCGAATCCGGCGCAAGCATCGAGGAAATCATGGAGTGGTTCGACGTGACGCGGGAGCAGATTGTCGCCGTGCTCGAATTCGCGGCCCGCAGTCTGGATGCCCCGCCGCCCTGCTTCCCATTCCTTGGCGTCCGTCGATGCGCATTCTCTTTGACCACGGCACGCCCGCGCCGCTTATTCCGTTCCTCGAAGGTCACACCGTCACCAAGGCGAAGGATGCCGGGTGGGACAAGCTCGTTAACGGGGAACTGCTGAAAGCCGCCGAGGAAGCCGGATTTGCGGTGCTCTTGACCACCGACAAGAATATGGCGGCGCAGCAGAATTTGCAGGGCCGCACCATTGCGATTATAGTGCTTGGAAATTCGCAATGGCGTATCGTGCAACGCCATGTTCGGAAGATAGCCGCCGCTGTGAATGCAGCCACACCGGGCAGTTATTCCGAGGTGGAAATTCCCTTCCAATAACGCCCCTTCACAGGCCCGCGCCGGAGCGTCATGGCGTGCCTCGCGGAATCCGACTCATCGCAGAGTGCGCGATGAGTGGGACACCCGGCAGACAGCCTTCGGGCATTCTCGGGAAACTCGCCTCCACCGCCTCCAACCAGCTAAAATAGCCACTACCGTGGGGTGAAGAGGATGTCCCTGAGCAAACAGCAGGCTTTGGAGATGTTTCGGTCCGACGACCTGATCGGGATTGGCATGGAGGCGGACGCGGTCCGCCGCAAACTGCATCCCGAAGGCACCGTGACTTACATCATCGACCGCAACATTAATTACACCAACTTCTGCACCGAATATTGCACCTTCTGCGCGTTCTATCGTCCGTTGAAAGGGCCGGCGGCGCGGAAGGATACATCCTCGACTTCGATACCATCTACGAGAAGATTCGCGAGACCGTGGAACTCGGTGGCACGGGCGTGCTGATGCAGGGCGGCCTGCATCCCGATCTCAAGATCGACTGGCACGAGCGGATGCTCAGCGGCATCAAGCAGCGCTTCCCTAAAGTGCACCTGCACTGCTACTCCGCTTCGGAGATTCTGGCGATTGCCGAGTACAGCAATCTCAGCGTGCGCGATACGATTGCGCGGCTGCGCGACGCGGGACTCGATTCGATCCCGGGCGGCGGCGCTGAGATTCTTGACGATGAAGTCCGCTACAAAATCGCGCGCCTGAAATGCCTGACCGCGGATTGGCTGCTGGTGCATCGCACCGCGCACCAGCTCGGCATGCGCACCACCGCGACCATGATGTTTGGCGTCGGCGAGTCCATCGAACACCGCATCAATCATTTCCAGTGTCTGTACGATTTGCAGCAGGAGACGGGCGGGTTTACCGCGTTCATCCCGTGGAGTTTTCAGCCGGCGAACACCGCGCTTGGCGGGCGCCACTGGGATGAGGCCACGGCGGTCGAGTACTTGAAAGTGCTGGCGATTTCGCGGCTCTATCTTTCGAATTTTCTGAACGTGCAGTCCAGTTGGGTAACGCAAGGATTGAAAGTTTGCCAGATGGGCTTGCGCTTCGGCGGCAACGACGTGGGCTCGGTGATGCTGGAGGAGAACGTGGTCCGCGCCGCGGGCGTGACCAACTGCACAACCGAAGAAGAATTGCGGCGCATCATACGCGATGCGGGCTTCCGTCCGGCGCAGCGGGATACGTTGTACCGGCAGTATTTTCTGAACTGATTGGCCACGCTCAGGTAGGGACGGCCACCCTCCGCCGTCCGGCGGGGCGAAGCCCCGCCACGCTGCTAACTGCAGAAAGGGACGAACGAAACCTGGGCGGGCTGCGCTCGCCTGGACGGCCGAGGGCGGCCGTCCCTACGCGATCTCGGATGTCAACCTCATGACGCGCCCAATCGCCCTCGCCTTGATCCTCCTCAGCGGCTTGTTGGCAAGCGCGCAAGAGTTCGCACCGCCATCGAACGCGCCCTCCATCGCAGGCGCGGTGATGAAGGAACCGGGCAGTGAGCCGCTCAAGAAAGTACTGGTGCAGGTCATCGCCGAAGACCAGAAACAGGGCGGAAATTACACCGCCTCTACCGACGCCGACGGCCATTTCCGCGTTGAGAAGGTCGTGCCGGGACGTTACCGGATCTTCCTCGAGAAAGCCGGCCTTGTCGGGGTGAATGAGCGCGGGCTCAAGTCTGACGTTAACGTGGTCACAGTTCAGGCGGGGCAGTCGGTGGACCTGTTGTTTCGGATGTTGCCCACAGCGGTCATCAGCGGCCGGGTCACGGACGAAGACGGCGACCCGATGTCCGGAGTCAGAGTGATCGCGTTCAGAAGAAAACCAGGGAAAGCAGCGCGCGAAGCGGTGGGCAGCGGCGCCACCAACGACCTTGGCGAATACCGTCTCGCCGGCTTGTTTCCCGGCCAGTATTCGATCATGGCCATGCCGCCTCCGGACGTCCGCGATTACGAAAAGCGGCAGGAAAAATCGCCCCCGAGCAGCTAACCGCGGCGACGCCCCGCCCGATACTCGTTACGTCTCGACTTACTATCCGGGCGCCTACGATGCCTTGCAGGCTTCGGTTTTAACGCTTAAGGCGGGCGATGAAATGCCGGTCAACTTCATGCTGGTGCCGGCGAGGACGTATCGCATTCGCGGGACCGTCACCGGCGTCACGGCTGGCCAGAAGCCGGTCGTCGAGTTGGCCTCTAAAGCGGGCGATGCTTACGGGATGAATGCGAATGAAATCGGGTCGGACGGGCAATTCGAAGTGCGGGGCGTCGCTCCCGGATCTTACGTGTTGAGGGCGGGGGCCGGCACGGGAACGCAGTTGCTCGCCATGCATCAGGATGTCAGCGTCGTCGCCGCCGACGTGGAAGGTATCAAGTTAACTCCTCTGCCGTCCTTCACGCTCTCCGGTCATCTCCACAACGACGGCGGCGCTGCGGGAGACCTCACGCAGTACGTGGTAAACCTGCGCCTGGCCGAGTTGCCGGAAGATCCCGCTTTCTTCATGTCCCAGGACTTCTTTGGAACGAACGCGTCCGTGGACCGGCTGGGCAACTTTGAGTGGAAAGACGTGAACCCCGGCACCTACATCGTGCAAGTGTATGGGGGCGGTGGGCAGGGCAGCTACTTTCTGAAATCGGTAACACTCGGCGGACGAGATATCGCAACCGGATTCACGGCCAGCGGCCCGGCAACGCTGGATGTGGTGGTGAGCACCAAGGCAGGTACGGTCGAGGGAACGGTCGTTGAAAAGGGAATAGTTGAAAAGGGGAAGGATGGGGAAATTAATCCGGCAAACAGTAATCATATAAATAATGACCAAGTAAACGGTGACCAGGCAAACAATGACCATCCCCTGGCCAACGTCACGGTTGTGGCCGTGCCCGAAGAAAAATACCGCAAGCTTCCCGATCGCGTCGCGACCGGATCGACCGATCAGCATGGACGCTATGTGATTCGTGGCCTGGCTCCGGGCAGCTACACGCTCTATGCCTGGCAGGATGTGGAAGATGGCATCTGGCGCGACCCCGACTTCCTGAAGTCGCAGGAAGCGAATGGCGCGGCGGTGAAAGGTGGAGGAGGGTTCTCATCAGACGGTCGAACTGAAGCTTAGTCCAGTGGGCGAGGAGTGGCGGTAAGAGGTCATTGGTCATTGAGTCGTTGAGGCGTTAGTCGTTCGCCGGGCGTGACCAATGACTCAATGCCTCAATGATTCAATGACCAATCGACCGATCAGGTACAATGCTTGCGCTGCCGTTTTTCTTTTTGCTTCATGGCGCTGTTGATTCATGGATTTGACGCTTACTTCTTCCCCGCCGGCCCTGATTCTAATCCTCGCCTCCAAGGGCTTGGGACACTACCTTCGCCAGCATTTTCTGGACAAAACTTTTCAGGGCCTTTACCAGGTCAATGCTTTTGATCTGGCGCTGCTGATTCCCTATTTCATCGTGCTGATAATCCTGGCGGCGTACGGCGCGCACCGCTACTGGCTGGTCTATCTTTACTATAAGCACAAAAAGAACAAGACGACGGAACCCCCGGCTCATTTCCCTTTCGACGAACTGCCGCGGGTGACCGTGCAGTTGCCGATCTTTAACGAGCAATACGTGGTGGAACGGCTGCTCGACGCCGTCTGCCGGCTCGACTATCCGAAAGAAAAACTCGACATCCAGTTGCTCGACGATTCGACCGACGAGACCGTAGAGGTCGCCCGCATTCTGGTGGAGCGCTACGCCGCCCTGGGAAATCCAGTCGCCTACCTGCACCGCGATAATCGCGAGGGCTACAAGGCGGGCGCTTTGGAAGCAGGATTGAAAACGGCACAGGGCGAATTCGTTGCCATCTTTGACGCCGATTTTGTTCCGCCATCCGATTTTCTAATGAAGTGTATCCACCACTTCACCGACCCCAAAGTCGGCATGGTGCAGACTCGTTGGACGCACATCAACCGCAACTACTCGTTGCTGACCCAGGTCGAAGCTATTCTGCTCGACGGCCATTTCGTGCTGGAACACTCGGGACGGTCGCGCAGCGGCGTTTTCTTCAACTTCAACGGCACGGCCGGCATGTGGCGTCGCCGCGCCATCGACGAAGCCGGCGGATGGGAGCATGACACGCTCACCGAAGACACCGACCTTTCCTATCGGGCGCAGCTCAAAGGATGGAAGTTTCTTTATCTGCAGGACGTCGAATGTCCGGCCGAGCTGCCGGTGGAAATGACTGCATTCAAGACGCAGCAGGCGCGCTGGGCGAAAGGGTTGATCCAGGTCTCCAAGAAAATACTCCCCAAGGTGTTCGCGAGCGACGCATCGCGCCATGTGAAAATCGAAGCCTGGTATCACCTAACGGCCAACCTCAGCTATCCGCTGATGATCGTGCTCTCGGTCTTGCTGCTGCCCGCCATGGTGATTCGCTTCTATCAGGGATGGTTCCAGATGCTCTACATCGACCTGCCCCTGTTCCTGGCTTCGACCTTCTCTATTTCCAGCTTCTATTTGGTTTCGCAGAAGGAACTGTTTCCGAAGAGCTGGCTGCGCTCGCTGCTTTACCTGCCACTGCTGATGGCCTTGGGAATCGGGCTGACGATCACCAATACGATTGCCGTGCTGGAAGCGCTGGCGGGCAAGCAGACCGCCTTCGCCCGGACTCCCAAGTACCGCGTCGAATCGAAGAAGGACAGGGTCGGAGCGAAAAAATACCGCAAGCGTCTGGGATGGGTTCCGTGGATCGAACTCCTGATCGGAACGTATTTCGCGCTGGCGGTCTCTTACGCCATCGACAACGAAAACTACATCACGGTTCCCTTCTTGCTGTTGTTCGTGATCGGTTACTGGGTCACCGGGCTGATGTCACTGCTGCAGGGGCGGTTCGCCGGACTCTCGGTGGGTTCGGAGAGCCACACCAAGCCATTCCCGGTCGGCGTGTAGACATCGGGTCATCGGGTGATCGGGCCATCGGGTGATCTGAAGTTCAAAAACAAGCGCCTTTGACTTTCGATGACCAGATGGCCCGATCACCCGATCACCCGATGATTTTCCCTCGCACCAAACTAACCAACAATCTAGCCGCGGCGCGATGCTACGCTGGTAGCGCTCTGGTTTCTCGCATGTAGCTCCGCACGAGCCTTGCAGGGAACCAATTTCAAAAAGCTTTTACGGACAGTCGAAGCGCTAGCGGATTTGGGGCGCGAACTCACGGCGGACCGCGACTTCCGCGAAACCGCTCGCGCCATGCTGGCCGCCGTGATGGAGGCGGCTGGCGCGCGCGAGGCTGTCCTGTTTTCGTTTAGCGAACGGCCTTCCTTGCTGACCTCGGTCGATGCGCAAGGATTCGCGCTGCTGCCGGAACCGTCGCTGATCCCCCTGCTTCCCCGCCACGTGCACACCCTGACTGCGGCCACCGGCCCGGTCGTCCTCAACAGTTCCACCTACGATCTCTTCCTGAGTTCGAACGGCAATGTCGCCCCCGAACTGTTCAAGTGCGTTTGCCCGCTGAAAGTTCGGGGAAAGCTGGCGGGAGTGATCGCCCTGGGACGCCGGCCCGGCGACGCGGCATACGAGGAAGACGCGCTCGATGCTTTTGAAATGCTGAGCCACTACTTGGCGCTGGCCATTCAGAATCACACTCTGGGCCAGACGCTGACCCAACGGGTTTCCGAAAACCTGCGGCTGCTGGCCTCGCTGCACGGGTTCTACGACAACGCGCTCGAAGCTTTCGCCACCGCCATCGACGTCAAGCACGTCAATATTCATGGACACTCCCTGCGCGTCGGTCGCTACGCCCAAGCCATCGGCGAAGCTCTGGGGATGGACCCGGGCGATGTAGCGTCGCTGCGGTCGGCGGCCTATCTGCACGACATCGGCATGGTTGCCGTCGATAAGCGGCTGCTCGGAAAAGCGGCGAAGCTCGACGAGGAAGAATCCCACGAGATGAGGGAGCACACGATCATTGGGCATCAGATCGTCAGCCAAGTGCAGTTTCCCTGGCCGCAGATTCCGGAAATCGTGCGCTGGCATCATGAGCGCGCCGATGGGTCGGGATACCCGGACGGCTTGCATGGGGACGAAATACCGCAAGCGGTGCGCATCGTGGCCCTGGCCGAGAGCTTTGACGCCATGACCAGCGAACGTCCCTACCGCGAACGCTTGACGATCGGAGCCACGCTGCAGGAATTGATCCGCCTGACACCGCAAAAATACGATGCCCGGGCGCTGCAGGCATTGCTGATCCAGGTGCGGCGGGATGCGGTCGGAACGAACCGCATCCCAATCCTTGACCCGAACCTGATGAACCTTTCGGCAAAAGATGTGGACCAACTGGCGGCCACGCTGCAACACAAGATCAGCTAGGATAAGATTTTCTTACCTGAAATCGGCCTGAAATCGGCACTCGGCGTTGCACAAGTCAACGCCAGCCGTCCCACCCCAGCAAACCAAATTCTTCCCGGTGTAAAATCGCAGCTTCGTCCTCTCGTGCCTCGTAATGTTTCTCGATCACGATGTAGACTTGGGCGATTGGCGCGTGTATCCATTTGGCGCTGGTTTCATCTAATTTTGAAGCAGGGCAATGCAAGCTGTTGCGAGGAGAGAAATTGATGGCTGTCAGTGAACAATCTATCGGCGAGTCTATCGCCACCGGTACCCAGCTTGACCAGTTGTGTATCAACACCATTCGCACGCTTTCGATGGACGCGGTGCAGAAGGCGAACTCGGGGCATCCCGGGGCGCCGATGGCGTTGGCTCCGGTTGCCTACTGTTTGTGGCAGCAGTTTCTGCGCTATGACCCGGAAGATCCGATCTGGCCGAACCGCGACCGCTTCGTGCTCTCCAATGGGCACGCTTCCATGCTGCTGTATTCCCTGCTGCATCTGGCGGGCGTACGCGAAGTAAGTACGGAGGGCAAAATTCTTTCGACTCCGGCCCTGTCGCTCGATGAGATCAAGAATTTCCGGCAAATCGGCAGCAAAACGCCGGGCCATCCCGAGTACGGTTTGACCACGGGTGTTGAGACGACCACCGGCCCGCTGGGTCAAGGCGTGGCCAATAGCGTGGGCATGGCGATCGCCGAGCGCTGGCTGGCAGAGTATTTCAATCGTCCGGGATTCGAGCTGTTCAACTACAACGTTTGGGCGATTTGCGGCGACGGCGACATGATGGAAGGAATTTCCTCGGAAGCCGCGTCGGTCGCCGGGCATCTGAAACTTTCAAACGTGTGCTGGATTTACGACAGCAACCACATCACGATCGAGGGCAATACCGATCTCGCATTCGACGAAAATGTGGCCGCCCGGTTCGCAGCCTATGGTTGGGATGTTCAGCACGTCGGCGACGCCAACGATCTGGTCGCGCTCGCCGATGCCTACACTCACGCGCTCAGTGTTAAGGATCGCCCCAAGCTGATCATCGTCAACAGCCACATTGGTTACGGTTCGCCACACCGGCAGGACACAAGAGAAGCGCACGGCGAAGCGCTCGGCGAAGAAGAAGTGAAACTGACGAAGCGCGTGTACGGCTGGCCGGAAGACGCCAAGTTCCTGGTGCCCGGACGGAGTGCGCGAGAACTTTCGCGACGTCATGGGCAAGCGCGGGCGGCAATTGAGCGGGCAGTGGAACGCGCTGTTCGGCAAGTACAGCGCGCAGTATCCGGATTTAGCGGCTCAATTCGAACGCATGCAAAGTCGGCAACCGGCGGACGGATGGGACAAGGACCTTCCCGCATTTGCGCCCGACGCCAAGGGTCTCGCGACCCGCGATTCGTCCGGCAAAGTTCTTAACGCCATTGCCAAGAACGATCCCTGGCTCATGGGCGGCTCGGCCGATTTGTATCCCTCGACGAAGACGCGGCTCACCTTCGACGGCGCGGGCGATTTCGAAGCGGGTCATTACAACGCGCGCAACTTCCACTTCGGCATTCGCGAGCATGCGATGGGCGCGATCGTCAACGGCATGGCGCTGTCGAAAATCCGCGCCTACGGCTCGACCTTCCTGATCTTCAGCGACTACATGAAGATGCCGATCCGCCTCTCGGCCATCATGGAAGTGCCCTCGATCTGGATCTTCACCCACGATTCCATCGGCGTCGGCGAAGACGGGCCGACTCACCAGCCCATCGAACAACTGATAACGCTGCGAGCGGTTCCCGGGCTGATGACGCTGCGTCCCGCCGACGCCAACGAGGTCGTCGAGGCGTGGAAGGTAATCATGAAGCTGCGGAAGGAGCCGGTGGCGCTGATCCTGACGCGGCAAGCTGTGCCGACATTCGATCGCACGAAATACGCATCCGCCGCGGGCTTGGCTCGCGGCGCTTACATTCTGGCCGACGCCGAAGGCGGCAAACCGCAGGTCATCCTGATGGCCACCGGCAGCGAGGTTTATCTGTGCATCGACGCCTACGAGAAACTGCGAGCGGAAGGCATCCGGGCGCGCGTCGTCAGCATGCCTTCGTGGGATTTGTTCGAGCGTCAGGATCAGAGTTACCGCGACGCAGGTGCTTCCGCCCGACGTCACCGCGCGGGTCGCGGTCGAGATGGCATCGACTTTCGGCTGGGCGCAATACGCGGGAGCGAAAGGACGCATCATAGGGATGCACACTTTTGGAGCGTCCGCGCCGCTCAAGGATTTGCAGAAGAAGTTCGGCTTCACTTCCGATGCCGTTCTGCAGGCCGCACGCGAACTGCTCGGAAAGTAAGAATCCAGCCCCGGAGGGGCGAACCAGCTTAGCCCAGCGCTTCAGCCGCTGCGGAAGGGCTTAGAAAAAATGACTCAAGTCCCGGAGGGACGACCCAGGTCTCCCGCACACTTGTGGGACCATGCGTCAGTCCGAATTGCGTGAAGTAACAGTTTATTAACGCCAGGCAGTTATTCTGCTGCCTGAGTCAGTTAGGAGATGATTATGAATCCAGTAGGCACGCTCGAGATTGCAAAAGCCGCGAATCCTCTCACCCAGCTTCAGACTTTCGGCCAGTCGATCTGGCTCGACTACATCCGCCGCGACCTGTTGCAGGGCGGCGAACTGCAGCGCCTGATCACGGAAGACGGCCTGCGCGGGATGACTTCCAATCCCTCGATTTTCGAGAAGGCCATCGCGGGCTCGACGCAGTATCAGGATTTTCTGGACTCGCTCGCCGGCCGCACCGACCTTGACGCCAAAGGCCGCTATGAACTGCTGGCCATCCGCGACATTCAGGACGCGGCCGACCTGCTCGCGCCCGTCTACCAGAGCACGAAGAAGCGCGACGGCTACGTGAGCCTCGAAGTCTCTCCCTATCTCGCGCACGACACCAACAGCACCATCGCCGAGGCGCGGCGGCTGTGGAAGAGCGTGGCCCGCGAAAATGTGATGATCAAGGTGCCAGGCACCGCCGAGGGCATACCCGCGTTTCGCCAGCTGATCGGCGAGGGCATCAACGTCAACGTGACGCTGCTGTTTGCGCAGGAAGTGTATGAGGAAGTCGCCGCGGCTTTCATTGACGGGGTTGAGAAATTCGCCGCTGTCCGGCGGCGATGTGAGCAAGATTGCCAGCGTCGCCAGCTTTTTCATCAGTCGCATCGATTCGCTGGTCGACTCGCTGATTGGCGACCAACTGAAGAAAGAAACGGACGCCTCCCGCAAGGCGAAGTTGCAGGGGATTCAGGGGAAAGTCGCGATCGCGAACGGCAAGCTGACCTACGAGGCCTACCAGCGCATCTTTTCTTCTCCGCGCTGGAAAGCGCTGGCCGCCAAGGGCGCGCAGACGCAACGCGTGTTGTGGGCGAGCACCAGCACCAAGAATCCGAATTATCGCGACGTGCTTTACGTCGAGGAATTGATCGGGCCGGACACCGTCAATACCGTTCCTCCGGCAACGCTCGATGCCTTCCGCGATCATGGCAAGCCGCGCCCGAGTCTGACCGAAAACCTCGAGGGTGCGCGGAAAACGATGGCCGATCTGGCCGGCGTTGGCATTGTCATGAAAGACGTGACCGACAAGTTGACGACCGACGGCGTAAAGCTATTTGCCGACGCCTTCGACGCCCTGCTGGCCGCGGTCGAGAAAAATACGAAGCGAACAACCACGCCGCATGCCGCAGGTCAATCGACAGACCGCATCGCTTCCGGGCGATCTTGACACTGCGGTAAAAAAAAACCTTAACGACTGGCGGGCGTCGGGAAAGGTAAGACGGCTCTGGCAGGGCGACGCCTCTCTTTGGACCGGCGATGACGAGGCCAACTGGCTGGGCTGGCTCGGCATCACCGACGAACAACTCGCCGGCGCCGCCAAGCTTAGCGACTTGGCCAACGAGGTCAAGAGCGCCGGGTTCTCCGACATACTGCTGCTTGGCATGGGCGGTTCCAGCCTTTGTCCGGAAGTGCTGGCGCTGACCTATCCGCAAACGCCGGGCTTCCCGCGCCTGCACATACTCGACTCGACCGATCCGGCGCAAATCAGAAGCGTCGAAAAAAAGGTTGACCTCGCCAAAACGCTCTTTATCGTTTCCAGCAAATCCGGCAGCACACTCGAACCCAACATCTACAAGCAGTATTTCTTCGAGCGCGTGCAGCAGACCGTGGGCAGCCAAGACAAGGCGGGCAGCCACTTTATCGCGATCACCGACCCTGGTTCGAAGATGCAGCAGGTCGCCGAGCGCGACCGCTTCCGCCACATTTTCTATGGCCTGCCGTCAATCGGCGGACGCTATTCGGCGCTCTCGAACTTCGGCATGGTTCCCGCCGCAGCCATGGGCCTCGACACCGGCAAGTTCCTCGAGCGCACGAAAGAGATGGTCGAAGCCTGCAAACCGTCCGCTCCCGTGGAACAGAATCCGGGAGTGATGCTCGGCCTGATCATGGGAACAGCCGCAAAACTTGGCCGCGACAAAATTACGCTCATCACCTCGCCCGGAATTGCCGACCTCGGCGCATGGCTCGAGCAGTTGATCGCGGAATCCACCGGCAAGCTCGGCAAGGGCATCATCCCGGTCGATCGCGAAGCGCTGGGCGCGCCGGAAGTTATGCGATCCGGAAACGACCGCATCTTCGCCTACCTTCGGCTGGAGACCGCGCCCGACGCAGCGCAGGATGCCGGGGTCGCCGCGCTGGAGAAAGCCGGGCACCCTGTAGTGCGCATCGCCGTGTCCGATATCTACAGCCTGGGGCAGGAATTCTTCCGCTGGGAAATTGCAACTGCGGTTGCGGGCTCGATCCTCGGGATCAACGCCTTCAATCAGCCCGACGTCGAAGCGAGCAAGATCGTAACCAAACAACTCACCTCTGAGTACGAAAGCAAGGGCTCGCTTCCTCCCGAAAAGCCGATACTTGAAGAAGCGGGCTTCAAGCTCTTCACCGACGAGAAGAACGCTGCCGACCTCAGCCACGCCGCCGGCTCCGACCACTCACTGAAAAACTATCTGCGCGCGCATCTGGCGCGTCTTGGCGCCGGCGATTATTTTGCCCTGCTCGGTTATGTCGAGATGAACGCCGGAGCACGAATCGCTGTTGCAAGGCCTGCGCATGACCGTGCGCGATCGCAAGCGCGTGGCGACGTGCCTCGGCTTCGGGCCGCGCTTTTTGCACTCCACCGGACAAGCTTATAAAGGCGGCCCCAACAGCGGCGTGTTCCTGCAGATCACGTGCGACGATGCCGAGGACTTGCCGGTTCCCGGGCAGAAGTACACTTTCGGAGTGGTGAAAGCGGCCCAGGCTCGCGGCGACTTCCAGGTTCTCGCCGACCGCAAACGACGGGCGCTGCGCGTGCACCTCGGCAGCGACGTGAAAGCGGGACTCACCAAACTCGCGGAACTGGTAAAACAGATTTTGTGATAGCTTGTCGATGAATGTGGGTCGTGTGGCGACGGGCCTTTGGCCCGTCCCGGCCAAGCGAAATTAAGGAGCAGCAATGCAACTGGGAATGGTAGGTTTGGGGCGCATGGGCGCCAACATGACGCGGCGCCTGATGCGCGGCGGCCACACCATGGTGGTTTCCGATCTCAGCGCCGATGCCGTCAAGGGTATTGCCGGCGAAGGTGCGGTGGCCTCCTCTTCGCTGGACGATCTGGTCGGCAAGCTGACCGCTCCGCGTGCCGCGTGGATCATGGTGCCGTCCGGCGATGCGACGGAAAAAACGGTGCAGGCCCTGCTCAGCCGCATGCAGGCGGGCGACACCATCATCGACGGCGGCAATTCCTATTTCAAAGATGACGTCCGCCGCGCCAAGATCTGCGCCACCAAAGGCGTGCACTACGTCGACGTGGGCACGAGCGGCGGCGTCTGGGGACTCGAGCGCGGATACTGCATGATGATTGGCGGCCCGAAAGAAGCCGTCCAGCGCCTCGACCCGATCTTCAAAACCCTGGCGCCCGGACGCGGCGACATTCCGCGCACTCCGGGACGCGAAAAACTGACTGGGACTGCCGCTGGTGCTTCCGCCTCTACTGCGGAAGACGGCTACATCCACTGCGGCCCGTCCGGCTCCGGACATTTCGTCAAGATGGTGCACAACGGCATCGAATACGGCATGATGCAGGCCTACGCGGAGGGCTTCGACATTTTCAAGAACGCGACCAGCAAAGATCTTCCGGAGGATATCCGCTACGATCTCAACCTGCCCGATATTGCCGAGGTCTGGCGGCGCGGCAGCGTGGTAAGTTCATGGTTGCTGGACCTGACGGCGATGGCGCTGCTGGAAAATCCCACGCTGGCCGAGTACAGCGGGTTCGTGCAGGATTCCGGCGAGGGGCGCTGGACAATCCAGGCGGCGATCGAGGAGGCGGTTCCGGCCGAAGTGCTGACGGCGGCCCTGTACACCCGCTTCCGCTCGCGGCAGGATCATAGCTTCGCGGAGAAGATGCTCTCCGCCATGCGACAGAAGTTTGGCGGGCACGTTGAACTCAAAGCACCGGTGAAAACGAAGTAACAAGCTGCTGCGAGCTACGAGCTTCGAGCCACGAGCAAGCAGATTCGGATTTGCTCGAAGCTCGCAGCTCGAAGCCCGCAGCTCACGATCGAGAGGAAACGATGGCTCAAACAGAGGTTCTGCCAGCAACAACCAAGCCGCGGGTAGGGCGTACTGGAGATCCGTGTGTCATGGTGATCTTCGGCTTTACCGGCGACCTGACGCGCCGGAAGCTGATTCCCGCTCTTTACAATCTCGCCAGCCAGGAATTGCTGTCGCGCGAGTTCGCGGTGATCGGCGTGGGCCGCACTCCCATGAGCGACGACGACGCGCGGAAGAAGGTCACCGAAGACTTCAAACGATTCGCCACTGCCCCCGTCGACGCCGATTTGTGGGAATGGTTTGTCCGCCGCATAAGTTATGTCAGCGGAAACATCGACGACCCCGCTACCTACGACAAGCTGAAAGAAACGCTGGCCAAGGTCAACCAGGAACACAACTCGCACGGCAACTATTTTTTTTACCTCGCCACTGCGCCCAACTTTTTCGGCGACGTCGTCGAGCGGGTCGCGAAAGTCGGCCTGATGACCGAAGAGAATAGCCATTGGCGGCGCGTGATTATCGAAAAACCTTTCGGCCACGACTTGGATTCCGCCAAGGCTTTGAACCAGCAACTGTTGAAAGTTGCTTCGGAATGCCAGATCTACCGCATCGATCACTATCTGGGAAAAGAAACGGTGCAGAACATTTTGGCGCTCCGTTTCGCGAATGGGATTTTCGAGCCGATCTGGAATCGCCGCTACATCGACCACGTGCAGATTTCAGTCGCCGAAACCGTCGGCGTCGAGAAACGCGGCGGCTACTACGATGGCGCTGGCGCCCTGCGCGACATGGTGCCCAACCACATCATGCAGCTCATCAGTCTGACCGCGATGGAACCGCCGATTTCGTTCGAGGCCAATGCGGTGCGCGACGAGCAAGCCAAAATTCTGCACGCCATTCAGCCCTACAGCAACGAGGATGTGCTCAGTAAAACCGTCCGCGGGCAATATGGAGAAGGCGTCATGGACAACCAGCCTGTGCCCGCCTACCGCTCCGAAGATGGCGTGCCCCCGGACTCGCGCACCGAAACCTTCGTCGCCATGCGCCTCTTGATCGACAACTGGCGCTGGGCGGGAGTTCCCTTCTATCTGCGCAGCGGCAAGCGGCTGCCCGGGCGCAATACGCATGTCGTGATTCAGTTCCGGCGCGCGCCCTTCATGCTGTTCCGCGAGACCCAGGTCGAACACATGATGCCCAATCAACTGGTGCTGCACATTCAGCCGGAGGAAGGCATCTCGCTGCGCTTCGCCGCCAAGACTCCCGGGCCCGCCATGCAACTGGGCGAAGTGAATATGGACTTCAATTACGCGGATTACTTTGGGACCAGTTCCGCGACCGGCTACGAACGTCTGCTGCACGACTGCATGACCGGAGATGCGACGCTGTTCCAGCGCGCCGATATGGTCGAGGCCGGCTGGAGCATTGTCAATCCCGTGCTCGATGTGTGGAAAGCCCTGCCTCCGCGTAATTTTCCCAACTATCCCGCCGGAACCTGGGGACCGAAGGAGTCCGACGAGTTGATGGAACGCGATGGCCGGCGCTGGAGAAATTTCGAAAAATGATAGGGATTGTGTAATTTGGTAATCGGATAAGTTTGTAAGCCGCTTCGGTGCTGGCCGTTTGGAATCAAGTTACCAAATTACAGCAATTACAAAATTACCAATTTCCTATGCCCTCGACTCGAACCATCGAAGTCCTCGCCACTGCGGCCGATCTTTTTCACACCGCCGCCGAAGAATTTGTGCGCACGGCCCGCGCCGCCATCGGCGGCCAGGGACGATTCGCGGTGGCGCTCTCCGGGGGCTCGACTCCAAAAGCTCTCTATTCCCTGCTGGCCGCCGATTACGCCGGCTTCGCCTGGAACCGCGTCTTTCTATTCTTCGGCGACGAGCGTCACGTCCCGCCCACCGATGCCGACAGCAATTATCGAATGGTGAAGGAATCGTTGCTGACGAAGATTGCGATTCCTGCCGAGAACGTCTTTCGCGTGCCGGCGGAAAATCCCGATGCCGCCGCCGCTGCCGCAGACTATGAGGCCCAGCTCCGCCGCTTCTTCGAGCTTCGGCCCGGCGAATTCCCGCGCTTTGACCTGATTCTGCTCGGCATGGGTCCCGATGGCCACACCGCTTCCCTGTTCCCCGATTCCCCGGCGCTCGACGAACAGTCGCGCCTGGTGGTCGCCAACTGGGTTACGAAGTTGAATACCCATCGCATCACCTTTACTTTCCCCGTACTCAATCGCGCCGCTGAGGTGATGTTTATGGCCAGCGGCGCCGGACAAGGCCGACATGCTGCATCAGGTTCTCGAGAGTAAGAGCGCTCCTCCACTGCCTTCGCAGAGAGTGCAACCATCCGACGGAAAACTGTTGTGGATGCTCGACGAAGCCGCCGCCGCTAAGCTAACTCGCTAAAATCTGGCATTAAGCTGAATGGAAATGCCAGCCCCTCATAACCCGGACACGCTCTTTGTTCTGATTTCGTAACAAATAAGCTCTGAAGTCTGCCCTTTAGACCGTTCCCATAATAGCTCTTTAGCCGCCAGAATGGTTGCCAGTACTCGTCTTGAGTCGATGAGAATGCGTGGTTTGTTCGTATTTCGTAACACAACAAGTTAGCTCTTGACACTTTGTAGTGCTAAGCCTAAGTTGCGCCTTCTGTTGCGGAGCTTAGAAGCGATGCTGCAGCCTGGTGCGGTTCGTTCCCCAATTAAGAAAGGTAATTCGCATTCAGACAGCGATGGACCGAGCGACGAGGGCCGTCATGAGTCGGAAGCTGGTATGGATCGAACAACAGCGTTTTCGTGGTTTTGGTTGCTCCGAATGCGCCTGGGTCTTCAACCCTACGAGCGCGCCCAACTTTGAGTTGCAGCGCGACAAAGAGTTTTCATTGCATGTTTGCGCCGATCACCCAGGAGCCAAAGCACTAGGAGCAGGAGCACTCAAAGATTCAGAATACCAAGATTGGGGAAAGCTTTACCGCGCCGCAGTGCTCGAGTCTGACCGGAGCAAATTGCTGCAGCGGATCGAGCAGGCAGAGGCCGCGATTCTCGAGCGATCGCGAAGTTTATCAAAGTCGCCAGGCAACGATCGCAAAGAGCAAGAAGTTATCAGTCGTGCACTGTAAATCTTGAGCCTGCTGCGTAAGGCCGGGCAAGAGCCGTAGCCTCGCGGGATTGCTGCCGGAAAGAGATCGGCTCCCCACCATACTCGTCATCGTCGTTTATGCCGCGGTCCTGCCAGAGCGGTTGGTGGAAACAGCGTTGGCGTCAACAATTCACTTTCATCATTTTGGGGGACACTCGCACCATCCCGGCCCACCATCCAATCAAGCCCGGTAGGGGACCCACTACGCTCATCCACACCCGCACCAACCCAACCACAAACCACGGGAAAGATTGGTGCCGCATCGATTCGTGGCATAAATAAAAATTCTTGGAGGGTGCGAGCTTACCTCAACTGTGGGTCGTTCGCCGTGGTCGCGAACTCTCAGGAGGACTCTGATTAAGTCATAAGAGTCCACGGAGATTGGATCTTGGCCCGTGGTCGAAATTCCCCGCAACGCCGCTGGTGGCGCGGGCAGAATGCATTAGGTCCTTTCCCTTCGGCTGCGCTCATGGTCAGGATGACAGTGGATTCCTTAGGCGGCGTGGCCGCGCCAGTCGCCGATCTCTTTCATACCTTCGCCGCGGGCGTGCTCGAAAAGTCTGACTTTGTGGCGGGAATGTTCGAATTCGTGGATGTCAGCCCATACCTCCGCCTGCCACGATCTCTCGTGGGCTGCGGCCTCGCCGCAACTGGCACAGCGCGTATGAAAGGTGACACCCGGCCTCGGAGCAGTCTGGACGTCCTGCAGCTCGAGGAAGATGCAGCGCACTTCTTCGATCTCTTCGTCGGGACCCAGAATGTGCTCGTAGCGCAGCAGGTATCCAAAGCCAAGTTTGCGGGCTTCGTCTTCCGCTTGCTCCCGGGTGTGGAACGGACCGTATTCGGCCCGCAATTGCTCGGTCGAGTCGCAGGCCATCCAAAAAATGTCCTTGTAGAGCATACCTACCTCAGTCCAGGTCTGAATGAATGAAACGCAGAAGCTTTGAAGCGTTGAACTATGACGCTCCGAACTAATGAAGCGGACGAACAGCTACAGCAGTAACCGAGCAATTTGATAACCGGGATTGCGGCAGTCGGCGCGGCCTTCATGGCGGCTGCTTCTGGCGGAAGTTGGTTGGCTATTTCTCTGAAAACATGGGTATTTAGACCGGCAGTCCCGCGAACCCAAGGGCCAGCGGGAACCGCCGGGTACAGCGGCCGGTGTGAAATCTGTTTCCGTCCCCAAACATGGGAGGGGACAATTCCACTCCAGCCGCTGCCGAGGCGTGCCGTGAACTCACAAGTCCACAGCCAGTCTTTGCGCGCTAGAGCTAGTCTTTGCGCGCTACGAGCTAGTCCTTGCGAGGTAGTCTTTGCGCGAATGCTTCGCACCGGGGCCTCACCGCAATGACAGCGCCAACCGGATGGCGCTGCCTGCAGCCATCCCAGCTGATCTCGCAACGGCTGAAACCCGTTTCGAAGCCGCGCTCGGCCTCTACGCAAAACAGCAACTTCACCGTGAGCAACTCACGACCATCAGCTTTACAAAGATGCGTGCGGCTCGCCGGATTCGCAGTTTCTAGCTCGTTCCTCCGGAAGCTGCCGCACCCGCCTTTCCTTCAGCATCCGCATAGGCAATACCTTCCTCGCGCCCGGCTCTGCTCCACCCTGCCTCCGGTGACAACAGCCCGTTCCCCAGTTGCACATGCCAGTTCGCTCCGCCGTGGCTGGCCACATAGAGCGCGAGTTCGAGCCGGGTCCAGACTCCCAGTTTGTCGAAGGCGGTGCGCAGATAGTTTTTCACTACCTGCTCGCTGGTCGTGAGCACGCCGGCAATGTCTTTATTAGTAAGGCCCTGCCAGACCAGGGTCGCGACCTGAATTTCCTTCGGGGTTAGCCGATCACGGGGTTGCATGGTTGCACCTGCTCCTTGATGAACATGGCGGTGGCGAGTTTCACCCGCTTCCGGCCTTCTTTGATGCCTGCGCGCAGAAACAGCGTGCGCAGGTGCTGTTTGACGGTCCGCGGGCTGATGTTCAAGTGGCTCGCGATTTCTTTGTTGCTGCATCCTTGCACCAGCAGACGCAGTACCTGCTGGTCTCGGGGCGTTATCTTGATATCATTGAGGTTGATCATTGGCTTTTTGTCGGCTCCTTCAGTTCAGTCTTGGGGTCGCGACCCGCCGTAAACAGAAGCAAGCCATTCGCCAAATGTTCGCTACTTAACAACGCCATTTAAAACCATATAGTTACACTTCACGCTTCTACTTTCCTTCGCCCTTTCTTGGGCGGTTCTCATGAACGCGCTTCCACATTGGCATCCGAAAACGGGAATCCCTCCCAAATAGCCCTCCCTTTTCTTCGTTTCAGATGTCCGGACTTGCACTACAATGGGTGTAGTCTGGACCATCTTTCTCCCCCGCCGACGCCAATGCCCTCGAACCGGCCCAACCTGACACTGGACGAGCAATCCTTTCAGGAGTTGCTGTCAGCCGCCTTCACCATTCAGGAACATAACGACCATCTCAGACAAGTTCAACCAGCGCAGGCCGAATCCGAAGCCCACTCCGAACCCGAAGCCCAGAGCGTTTGCCAACATTGCGGCGCTCCCAAGCCAACCGACGCATCGCTCTGCCCGAACTGCGGCCTCGACGAGTTTCGTCCCGGGGAACGCATGCAGCGCAAATGGGCCTCGATGTGGCTGATGAGCCAGGAGCAGGTTTTGTGGCCCGAGCGTAGTCCCGAGACTCGCAATGCTACTCAGAACGACGTCCTGCCGCGAGCGGCCGAGCGCACGCCGCTCACTCATTCGGTGAGCGATCCCGGCAGCTCCGGCCTTTTCGATTTACCGGTTGCAGGGGCAGCTGCAAAGGAAACGATCGCACAGGAAGAGACCGAGAACATCCACGACCGAGTACGCGGCAAATCAGCCCTCGACAATCAGCGCTTGACGATCGAGCTGTCGACAGCAAGCCCTCGACGATCGCGCCTCGACGATCCAGCGCTCGACCCACCGGCACGCGCCAAAGCAGCAGCGGCAAACGAATGGACTACCGCAGCGACCAGAGACTTGTCGCCGGAAGACTCGTATCTGGCCATCCGGAGATTCCAGTTATCTGCCAGCGACGATTCTTCCGCGACCGAAGCCGCGACCGAGATGCAACGACCGAAGCAACGACCGACGAAACGACCGAAGCAACCGCCGACCCAAGCGCTGCCGCCACGAGCTCCTTGATGCAGCGGTTTGCGGACTGGCGTGTGACGCTGCGCTTTCACCGCGCCGACCTCTATCTAGGGGTGGCTGTCTTGGTAGCTGTGATAGCCGTCTTTTGGCCGGTGGCCGGCTCGCCTCAACCGGCAGCGCTCGGTCCTTGGGATAGATTCCTCGTGGAGATCGGAATCGCCGAGGCTCCCCCACCCGTAATCCACCTTCAAGGAGACCCGGGCGCTGAGGTCTGGGTCGATACCCACAGCGCTCTCTACTACTGCCCAGGAGAAGAGCAGTACGGAAAGACCGCCGACGGCCGCGTCACCAGCCAGCGCGAAGCGCAGATGGATCGCTTCGAACCCGCCGGTCGCCTAGCCTGCGAGTAAGAGCTAAGAGTGTAGGGCGGACACTCTTGTCCGCCCATGCCCGCGGAACCAAACTCGGTCGCCGCTCGAACCGTACACTCTCCACTCGATACCACGGTAGCGTCGCGAAATGTATCATTGAGCAGGTGACAATCAATGTTCCCAGGATCTCATTTGGCGGTCTTTTCGGTCTCCGCAGCAATCGCTTTCGCCGCGATCTCGGACGGGGTCGCTCTGGCCCAGAACAATAAGCAGCAGAACAATGTCTCGCAGAACAAGTCTCGCAGAACAACGTCTCGCAGAACAGTGCCCCGCAGAGCACTGCCCCGCAGCGTCAGAGCAAACCAGCCGGCGCGGCGGCCGACGTCGCTCGCGGAAAGTATCTCGTCGAAGACGTGGCCGTCTGCGGACAGTGCCACACGCCGCGCGACAGCAATGGAAATCTCGACCGGACGCGGTGGCTGCAGGGCGCTTCCGTCCCCTACCTACCGTCGAAGCCCGACATGGATTGGCCGATCAACGCGCCGCGGATTGGCGGCACTCCACCCGCCAACGATGCCGACATGATCAAACTCTTGACGACCGGCATCTGGACCGACGGCAAACATCTTCGCCTTCCCATGCCCCAGTTTCGCATGGACCGCGGCGATGCCGAAGCTGTCGTCGCCTATCTAAAGTCGGTGACTTCGCAACCGTAGCATTTTGACGAAGTGTTCCACGTGGAACACTTGTGCAGGTAATATTGTACGTATTTATATATATTTACATTGGCCCTATATGAAACAGCGGAAACGGGTTACGAGGCACCGGAAGGTCGGGCGGCTGCGGGCTGCCGCCGACGAAGGCAAGCGTCCGTGGGGGCCGGAGCCGGGGAGATGCTACGGGCCGGGCTTCCTTAGGACGACCAAGAAGCGGGTCACGTTGAACCTGGATGCCGACGTACTGGCGTGGTTCCAAAAGCAAGGGCGGGGCTACCAGACGACGATCAATCGGGAGCTATGGAAGTTCATGATGGAAGAGAGGAAGAGATCAGGGGAATAAGATTGGAGCCGTTGTACGTATAATGCTGTACATACTACAAGAGCAAGACGCCAGCGCACAAAAAGCGAAAGTATGGGACTCGGCGGTGCTTTTTAGTGACCAGTGGTCAGACTTTTTGGCTGAGATGCCCGCCCAAGTTATTGATAATGCTAGGGGTCGAGTGTGGTTAAATAGCCACAAGCGGGTAATTGTTACGCTGTAATTATTACAAAACTCATTATTTGGTGGGCGGGCATCCCGGTCAAGTGTCGCATCCCACGTTCTCGAAAAGCGCGCGAGACTTGGGGCGCATAAAGCGGAGTCGAACGGTGTCGGCTGTTCGGCAGGCCACTTCTCGAAAAGCGCGAGAAGTGGCGCACCCCCAGTTATTTCGGTCAATGTTCAAAAACAGACCTGCGTTACACTTTCCTGATAAAGTGGCCCACCCGCCGAAGGCAAGTGGAGTTGGGTTACTTCAAGGAAACAGAATCGCGTCCTTCGGGTCCTGAAGCACGGAGAGAATCTTCTCAGCTACTTTCTCAACCAGCTTTGGTCCCCAGAAAGGATCATCCTTGTCGTAGTAGATGGCGCGAACGTGCCGGAGATCGAACGGTACATCTTCCTCATTGGCCTTGGCGCAGATGAGGACAACAGGCTTGTGGAGAGCATGCGCAAGACCAAGTTCATACAGCACGTTGGCATTGCGTCCCGTAAGCTCTGCTAACAGGACGCGGGCGGTGTTGATGCCCTTCCAAATCTGATCAATGATCTTGCCTGTTCCGTAGATGTCAGAATCAGCGCGGTCGGGTTTCAGCTTGGCCTTCTCAATCGCTGGTTTGTAGAGACTGTCGTAGTAACCGCCTATCGGATCGGAAAACGGCATCACCACGAAACAGGTGTCAGTCGCTGCCACTGTAACACCCTTTGAGAGTTTTTTGAGTTGCTCCTCGCCAGCCGGAGTAGTTGTATCACCCGGCGACGTCACATCCAGGACGCGATACTTGCCGCTGCTCAATTCTTCCAGAAGCTCCGCTTCTTTCAGACTCTTGTTGAAGACGGTGATGAAGTCGTCCACTTGCTCTGCGGGCACACCGAATGAATCCGTCAGTGCGTTGACGAAGAACTCTGTGTCGGGGAGGTTCTCACTGCGATACTTGGTGTAGACATCGGAGATGACAGGAGCGTTCATCACGCACTGCCGCAGGGCCGCCAACTTATCCTTTGGGTCTTGTGGCCGGGTTATCTTGCGAACCAAGTCAGTCGGCTTGATCTTACCGGGTGATGGACGTTCCAGAAGTTTGTACTTGATTGCCGAACTGATCTCGACGCTAATATCGCCAGTCCAACCAATCTTAGCGAACGCTGCTCCTTCACGGTCGGTACATGCTTCGCCCGCATTCTGGTCAACAATCGCTTGTGGGATGCGGATACAACCGAGAATGGAGTGCTTGGGGAATTTGACAGGGGCCAGTACGACCGCGAGCGCGGCCTGCTGCGGCGGCTTTCTTTTTAGCCCGCTTCTTACCCTTCTTCTTTGCCTTCTTAGCGGGGACTTCTGGTTCTACAACGGCATCATCATCAGCCATTCAAAAGACTCCTGTGGCGCAAGGTTCCCATGGGCTGGTCTGGGGACTTACTGCGGGATATTCTACTCCGTTTCGCTAACTGATTGGCGGGTGGGCCGAATCACGATGCGAACTTAACGCGGATGTTTCTCCGAATGTCGGCCTAATCAAACTGTGGGTGCGCCACTTCTCGCGCTTTTCGAGAAGTGGCCCCCACCGCGATTTCCGGGCAGAGTTTTTCATCACCATTGGACGGTGTGCGCCGTCACCGCGCCAACCTCTTTGCGCCATTACTCTGTGGCCATGTGGCGCAATCTAAAACGATACTATGGCGCTGGAGACTTACATTTCATCACTTGCAGTTGTTATCACAGGCAGCCATTGCTCGGCATACCGCGCCACCGTGACCTGTTTCTGACTGTGCTGGAGCAGGTGCGTAGGCGGTATCAGTTCGTCGTCGTCGGCTACGTGGTCATGCCCGAGCACATTCACCTGCTGATTGGCGAACCGCAGGAGAAGACTCCCTCGACGGTCATGCAAGCTCTCAAACTCGGTTTTGCGCGCCGCGTAATCGCCGAGGCACAACGACTCGTGGTGGCCCACGATCCCACCTCTCGAAAAGCGCGAGAAGTGGGTCACCCCGATACCGCGCAACACATCTGGCAGAAGCGATTCTACGACTTCAACGTGTGGACCGAACACAAACGCATCGAGAAACTGCGCTACATGCATCGGAATCCGGTGACGCGCGGGTTGGTGGCGTCGCCGGAACTCTGGCGCTGGAGCAGTTTCCCCGCCTACTTCCTGGGCGAGGCAGGTCTGGTGCGGGTGAATGAGTGGGAGGTGCTTACGATGAAGACCCGACCTCCGGCCGCGTAAGAGGGGAGTCGAACGGTGTCGGCGGTTCGGCGGGCCACTTCTCGAAAGGCGCGAGAAGTGGCGCACCCGCGGTTATTTCGGGCAATGCGGCGCACAAAAAAACAAATCCCACCCTTGCGCTGGGGATGCGGAAGGATGGGGCGCTGCGCCGGTTAGCGGGGCTGATGAAAATAGTTCCGACTAACTTGCTTCCGAACGAACTTAGGTGTTGTAAACCTGCTCGTGCGTGACGGGCTTCGTACCACAGGGCCAGTTCGACTCGGTTCCACAATCCCAGTTTGTCGTAGATCAGGCGCAAATAATTTTTCACGATGCAGGTTGACTGCGGGTTTCGGATTCAGGTCACGGGCAGATGTGGGCCGTCCTTCCGGCCTATTCCCTGTGGCCGAAGCTGATGGGGACGGCCATCTGGAACCAGAAGGCGTTGGTGGGGGCCCGGTTTTGGACCATCGTGTCGCGCAGGTACTTGAAGGCAAGCCCACCGCGGGAGATCAGATTGAAGCGGACCTCCGGTCCGATGGCAAAATCGCGGCCGCGATTTCCATTGTTGTACGCCGCATTATTCAGTTGGTCGTCGGTCGTCTGTTTGTAAAAAAACCCGTTAACGCCCAGGGCGACCTTCCGGGTGATGCCATGCATGCCGTCAAATTCCCAGATGAACTCGTTTCCGGTCTGATAGTTGGTCGCAGCATCCTTGAGGTTGATGAGGTATTGCAGCTTGGAGCTGATTTCTTCCCTCTTTCTCAGGTAGGTGAAACCGCCAACCGGACTGACGGCATAGTTGTTCTGTCCGATGTTGAGAACGTCGGTCGCTCCCCGGCCAGTACCCGGGAAATAGAGGTCTGCTTCGTAGAAGAAATGCCAACGCCCCTTGACATACGCTACTCCCAGTGGACTGACGCCTATGTTGCCCACCGCAAACTTCGTGAATTTACCCGGCGCGACATGAAGGTCCTGGTCGAAGAACGGAATCACAACGATGCTCTCCACGGTGCCGCCGAGGAAATGGAAGCCCCAATTGTGGTTGAGCTTGATGGCGTTCGCGAAGATCCGGAGTTTGAAATTGGCGGGCAGGGCTTTGCCGTTGCTATTGTCCGTCTCATTGGCGGACAGGAAGGCGGTAAATTCGTAGAACATGGTTCCGCTGGGAGGCGGGGTCATGCCCGGCATGACCGTGTCGACGCCAAGCGGGTAGACGGTCGCGCCATTCTCGGTGGCGTTTGCGACTGCTGCCATGATGATCGCGATCAACAAAAGCAACGCACCACGACAGGCGCTGCGCGCCCGCTTGCACTCGACTGACTGGCGCATTTGGTTTCTCTCCTGATCTTCGATTTCTAAGGTTGGCGCCGAGAAGGAATTGTGGTATCGGATATTCCGAGTTGCCTTCTTCCGGCCACTCACTGTGCCTTAGTTCGTGTAATCGGCGAATAAGGAGAACGGCTTGAATTAAATTTCGCTCATCTTGGGCGGGTGACCTGGCTTATCGGGATCATTGGCGGGCGGGCCACATCAACAAGATCCGACCTCCGGCGGCGTAAAGGGGAGTCGAGCAGTGTCGGCGGTTCGGCGGGCCACTTCTCGAAAAGCGCGAGAAGTGGCGCACCCGCGGTTATTTCGGGCAATGCGGCGCGCAAAAAACAAATCCCACCCTTGCGCTGGGGATGCGCAAGGATGGGGCGCTCCGCCGGTTAGCGGGGCTGATGAACTTAGTTCGAACGAACTTAGTTGTTGTAAACCTGCTCGTGCTGACGGGCTTCGTACCACAGGGCCAGTTCGACTCGGTTCCACAATCCTAGTTTGTCGTAGATCAGGCGCAAATAATTTTTCACTACGTGCTCGGTGGTTCCGATCGAATCGGCGATCTCCCGGTTCTTGCAGCCCTCGGCTACGCGCTGAATGATGAGTTGTTCGCGTTCGCTGGGCTCGGCGGGGGGTTGCTGTGTTTCCATCCATAATTGCCTCCGATAAAGTAAAGTTGCGAGCTTAACCCGCTTGATGCCGCCCTTGATTCCGAAACGGAGAAACAGGCGGTTGAAATATGCTTTGACGGTGCGCTCGGCCATGTTCAGGTCGCGAGCGATTTCCGCGTTGTCACAGCCCTGGAGCAGCAGATCGATGATCTGCCGTTCCCGTGGTGCCAGTTGGTTGAATTTCTCATCCATAAACATTGCACCTGTCCGACGCCCCGAAACCCGGCAACTGGCGCGGAAACTAGGCCCTCCACAGATCTGGATTCGGGTTTCATTTGTCTCATTTTGCATTCACGCGGCCAAATCGGGTCGGCGAATGTTACTTTAGTAAGAAAACCTTCAATTGCGCGGTTTTGCTTGGAAAATAGCGGTTGCGGCAGGCATCGTGGGCAGATCTCGGGCGGGGACTCGTTGCAGTTTTGCTCAGTCTCTAGGGTTAATCACTTAGTACAAACTTCCCATATACACCCACCAGATGCGTGATTTTACACGGAAGTACATGGCGCAGCCTGGCCTCCGCCCCAGTCCCGCCGCCCGTCACATATCCCGTTCCCCATATAATGAGCCGTGGACTTTAAGCTGGTAAGCAACTACAAGCCCCAGGGGGACCAGGCGCGAGCCATCGACAGCCTGACCCGCGGCGTCTTCGATCGGGAGCAGCATCAGGTTCTGCTGGGCGTCACCGGATCGGGCAAGACCTTCACGGCCGCCAAAGTGATCGAGGCGGCCAACCGGCCTACGCTGGTGATGGCCCACAACAAAACCCTGGCGGCTCAGCTCTACCACGAATTCAAGAGTTTCTTCCCGCACAACGCGGTCGAATACTTCGTCTCCTACTACGATTTTTACCAGCCGGAGGCTTATGTGCCGGCGGCCGACCTTTATATCGAAAAGGAAGCCACCATCAATGACGAGCTGGACAAGTTGCGGCTCTCGGCTACGCGGTCGTTGTTTGAGCGGCGCGATTGTTTGATCGTGGCTTCGGTCAGTTGCATTTACGGGTTGGGGTCTCCGGAGGCTTACTATGGCATGCTGCTGTTTCTGGAAAAGGGACAGAAGATCAAGCGCGCGGACATTACTCGCAAGCTGGTCGAAATTCTCTACGAGCGCACGGAAGGGGATTTTCGGCGCGGGACGTTTCGCGTGCGCGGCGATGTCATCGAGATTTATCCTACTTATGACGACAATGCTTACCGCGTCGAAATGTTTGGGGATGAGATCGAATCGCTTTCGCAGATCGATCCTTTGTTCGGGACGGTCAAGCAGCGTTACATGCGGCTGCCGATTTATCCTAAGACGCACTATGTGATGAAGGAAGAGACTCGGGCGTCGGCCGTGGCTTCGATCAGAGTCGAACTGGCGTGGTGGGAAGCGGAACTGGAAAAGCAGGGACGGCTGGTGGAATCGCAGCGCATCCATCAGCGGGTGATGTACGACCTGGAAATGATCAAGGCCATGGGTTACTGCCATGGCATCGAAAATTACTCGCGGCATTTTACTGGACGGCTTCCCGGCGAGCCGCCGCCTACGCTGCTGGATTATTTTCCTCGCGACTTTCTGATGTTCATCGACGAGTCGCACCAGACGGTGCCGCAACTGCACGGCATGTATCACGGCGACCGCTCGCGCAAGCAGACGCTGGTTGAGTACGGATTCCGCATGCCCTCGGCGCTCGACAACCGTCCGCTTACTTTCGAGGAGTTCGAGCATCGCACTAACCAGATTGTCTATGTCTCGGCCACGCCTGGCCCTTATGAACTTACTAAGTCGGCGGGCGTGGTGGTGGAGCAGATTATTCGGCCGACTGGGTTGATTGATCCGCCGGTTGAGATACGTCCGGTTAAGGGACAGATCGACGACTTGCTGCACATGATCCGCGACCGCGTCGCCCGCAACGAGCGCGTGCTGGTGACCACGCTGACCAAGCGCATGTCCGAGGACCTGGCGGAGTATTACAGCGAGGTTGGCGTGAAGTGCCGTTATATGCACTCCGAAATCGAGACGCTGGAGCGGGTGAAGATTTTGCGCGACCTGCGCAAGGGCGAGTTCGATGTATTGATCGGCATCAATCTTCTGCGCGAGGGGCTCGACCTGCCGGAAGTGTCGCTGGTGGCGATTCTTGACGCGGATAAGGAAGGCTTTCTGCGCTCTGCCGGGTCGCTGATTCAGACCATTGGACGCTGTGCGCGCAATTTGAACGGGCGGGCTATTCTCTATGCGGATCGCATGACCGACTCCATGAAAAAGGCGCTGGACGAAACCAACCGGCGGCGCGCCATCCAGCAGGCCTATAACGAGGAGAACGGGATTACGCCTGAATCGATCATTCGCCCGCTTGACATGACGCTGGTCGCGATCGTCGGCGCCGACTACACCGACCTGACCGGCCCCGACGCCGAAGGTATGCCGGATCTGAAATCGCAGGAAGAGTTGGACGCCTACATTGGGAAGTTAGAGAGCGATATGCGGGAGGCGGCCAAGCGGTTTGAATTTGAGAAGGCGGCTAAGCTGCGGGATACGATCAAGGAATTGCGGACTAAGGAGTTTTTGTTCGCGTGAGGTCGTGGGGTGGACTCCAGCGAGTAAGATGGATGCGAAAGTCGGGCCAGCCGCTGGAGACAGGCGTGGACTGGATTTCGGTTGGCGCGCTGGCCTACTCTGGGGCGGCGGTGGAGTTGAGCTTCGCTATTGAACGCGAGTGATGCAGGACACCTTACAGACAGATATTCTCGTCATCGGCAGCGGGCTGGCGGCCTCGCGGCGGCGTGGGACGCGGCCAAACGGGGCTGCGAAGTCACGCTGCTCACGCGCGCCTCGAACCCTGCGGAAAGCAATACCTATCGGGCGCAGGGCGGAATCATCTATCGCGCGCTGGCGGAATCGCCAGAACAACTGGTTGCGGACATCCTTTCGGCGGGCGGCGGGCTGAGTTCTCCCGAAGCCGCCCGCCTGCTGAGCCACGAAGGCCCGCGTCTGGTGAAGGAAATTCTGATCGACGAGCTTGGCGTTCCCTTCGATTGCTCGCCGGAAAATCCCGGAGAGCTCGACCTGACCTCCGAGGCGGGCCATTCCATGCCGCGCATCATTCACTACAAGGATCAAACGGGCTTCTCGATTGAGCGGGCCTTCTTGGAGCGGGTGCGCTCGCACCCGAAAGTGAAAGTGATTTCCGAAGCGACCGCGGTGGACTTGCTGACCGCCTCGCACCACTCGGTCGAGCCCACCGACGTCTATCGCCCGCTGACCTGCGTCGGGGCCTACGTGCTCGATCAGACGACGGGAAAAATCTTCTCTCTCCTGGCCAAGGAAACCATTCTGGCGACGGGCGGCCTCGGCAGCGTCTTCCTGCACACGACAAATCCTCCGGGGGCGCGCGGCGATGGCATCGCCATGGCCTATCGCGCTGGCGCGCGCTGCATCAACATGCAGTACATCCAATTCCATCCGACGGCGCTGCTGGCGCCGGACGGCTGCTTCCTGATTTCGGAGACGGTGCGCGGCGAGGGCGGGCGTCTCGTGGATCGCCACGGGAAGGAATTCATGCAGCGGTTCCATCCCGCCGGGTCGCTCGCTCCGCGCGACGTTGCCGCGCGCGCCATCTACCAGACGATGCTCGAATCGGGCGAGCCTTGCGTTTATCTGGACATCACGCACAAGCCCGCCGATCAGCTTCGCGAACGTTTTCCCGGCATCTACGCCGTCTGCATGGAGCGCGGGATCGACATGACGCGCGAACCGATCCCGGTCGTTCCCGCGGCGCACTACAGTTGCGGCGGCATTGCCACCGACGATTACGGGCGCACCACGGTGGAGCGGCTGCGGGCGGTCGGCGAGGTCGCGTGCACCGGCTTGCACGGCGCCAATCGCCTGGCCAGCACATCGCTGCTCGAATGCCTGGTTTGGGGAACGCGCGCCGGAGCGCAAGCCGCCGAAGGCATCACGCGCGGCGACGATTTTTACTTTCCCAAGGTGGCCGACTGGCGCTACGAGCACGAACCGGCGGATCCCGCGCTCATTTCGCAGGATTGGCTGACGATCCAGCACACGATGTGGAATTATGTCGGCCTGATCCGAAGCGAGAGACGACTGAATCGCGCCATGCGGATCTTGCGCGAACTCGACCTGGAAATCGCGCGCTTCTACGAAAAATGCGAGATCAGCGATTCCATCATCGGCCTGCGCAACGGCATCCTCACCGCGCTGCTGATACTCGAAGCCGCCGAACAGTCCCGCGAAAGCCGCGGCTGCCATTACCGCATCAACGAAAACGTCGATTTGCGAAGCCCAGCCCCTGAAGGGGCGTTTGATGTAGAGGGGTTGCGGCATCGCTAAAGCGATGCGCCGAAGGGGACCGCACTTTCAAGCGAAGGACCTGCCGTTCGCGGCGAAATGCAGATCCCTCACTTCGTTCGGGATGACAATTCTTGAAAGGTTATCAGCACACCTCAAGGGCGATGTCCTGATACGAATCGCACTTCCTCCGCGGTAGCTCCCAACCTAACGTTTGCTTAGCTGCTGCCAGCGGCGGCGTGGCGGGATTTTTTGCCCGACTCGCGGGCTTCGACGGTGAGTTCTTTTTCGAGCGAAGAGAAACGCTGAAAAACTTCGTGCAGCCGCAGCGCCATGTTGCGGATGGTATCGGCTTGCGCGAGCACGGAGGCGGGCAGTCCGGGCTCGAGGACCAGAAGTTCGGCGTTGCCGAGCACGGTGGTGAGAGCGTTGTTGACGTTGGTCCGCATCTCCAGCATGTAGCGTCCGAGAGTGGCCTCGGATTGGGCGGCGGCGCAAGTTTTCTCGGCTTCGCGGGCGTGCGATTCGGCTTGGCGGCGGCGCAGAATTTCGCGTCCGATGAGACCCGCCATCGCCGGCCAAACGCCGGGCTCGCCGCGCAGCTCGATAACCGCCCCGTGAATGTTATAGAAATCGCGCGCGGGATCGCGGTGAATCACAATGGCAGGCTTGCCGGCGGCGGCGAGCGAGCGGTTCAGGAGTTGGTTCGGGCCGTTCCTGTCGTTATCGTGATCGCTACCTTGATCTTTATCTTTATCTTTGTCTTTGTCTTTGTTCGGGTCGTTCTCGTTTTTCTTATTGTGCTTTCGCCTTTCATAGTAAGAGGCGTCGGCAATCGCGAGGTCGTAGTTACTGGCCTTGAGATCGCGCGAGGAACCTTGGTCGAGCACGATGAATTCCGGACGATTGGACTGCGGAGCGTGGTCCTGAGGCCAATGCGCGGTAATCTCGCGCGAGAAGGCGGGATCGCTGGCAAGGATCAGGACGGTCGGGCGATTTCTGGTCATCGTCTCTTTCTGCATCCTCAGCGGCTAAAGCCGTCGCTAAAGGCAAGCCAGTTATCGCAGCGGTGAACCGCTGCGCCACCCAAAAACAAGAACAAGAGTTCTTCAGCAAACTGTAAGCCGCCGCTGATCTTTTGCCCCACCCTTGCGGCGCGGCTAATTTCCGGTTGTGACGTGGGTTGCCGCGCCTCCGGAGACGGGGCAAGCCCCGTCTCTACAGCGAAAAATTACTCTTGCGTTCCACCGCTAGAATTTGCGGAAGCGGCGGCTGCGCTGGCGAGCAGAGTCTTGCGCGCCCCGTTCTGGAGGGCGTCGTCGACTGCCGCTCGGAGATCGACCAGCATGCGCAGCGGCTGGCCGGAGGAGTATTCGGCGTGGAACATTACTTTCCAGGACTGGCAGATCATGCGCAGACGGCCGATCGGTTCCTCGGCGGAGAATTGCGCGCGGCGGCAATCGATGTTCGAGACGCCGCGGCGCTCGAGTTCGCGCAGGCCGTCGTGGATGGCGTTGAGATCGCCGTGCATGAGACGGAAAAATATCCGCCGGATCATGAAGCTGAAACGGGCGAAGGCCACCATGGCCGCGGGCTCAAAATAGCGGGCCGCGTTTTGCGTCTTGAGCTTGCGCCCTTGCTCGAGGACGCCGCTGTGCAGCAGTTCGCTCAGGCGGTGGCAACGCGCCGCCGACTGGGTGATGGTCTCCAAAGAACTCAACCAGGAAGGAAGCTCCTGCGGTTGCGGCCCGAGCACGGGTTCGAGCACCTGGGCGACGTAATCGAGATCCACATCGCCGTCTTCCAGGCCGGAGGGCGCGCACAGCGAAAAATACTGGACGAGCAGGAAATCCGTTTTGTCGCGGTCACTCGCGGACTTCGCGGTCTTCTGCAGGTGATGCAGAAGAAGATGACGCAGCGCGGCTTCGTTGGCCAGGGGCGTGGTCTGAAGAAACTGGCGCAACTGGTGCACCTGAATCTTGGCGTCGATTTGCTCGAACCAGGCGGCGGCTTCCTCGACCCAGTCGGCCGAGGTCGCGAAACCCTCGTCATCGCTGATGGGGCAGGGGGTAACTTCAATCACAAATTCGCGCACCAAGGCAGAGTAAATGGGGCGACAGGGCGCGGAGCGTCGTTCCCTGATCTTCGGGTGAAGGCTGGGGTGAAGGCTGAGATGAAGGCTCGAACGGAGGTTGGTTGGAAGCAGTCATGATTTCACAATCCAATTGGGAACAGGTTTGAGGAAGCGGACGGCAACCACTGTCCATTCCGGTTTATATTGCACCGCGACTACGGCGCCTTCGGCGTGCAGCGAGCCGTCTTTGCTTTCGACGAGGACGCTGTCGGCAAATTCCAGAGGATGGTCGACCACAAATAAAACTTCGTGCGGCGTGCCGAACTCGATGACGGTGTCTTGAAAGAAGACGGTTTTGTTCTCGTGGGCGCTCTGCATCGCCGCCGCCATTTCCATTGGCGTTGCCGTTGCTATTGCCATTGCCGGTGTGGCGGCTGAGCTTGATGGGGATCCGTACCGGCGTGGCTCCGGGAAAGAAACTGGCCAAGCGGCTTACAATGTCTGATTCACGAGCGCGAGCGGTTGCCTGGTTGGGCACTGAAAACACCTCAATCTGTAATCTCTGGGGAGTTGGAGCAGGCGAGTCTCCCTTCTTCCCGGTTTGGAAGAGCTGCGGGGAGACTCGTGCTGCTTTATCGGCATTCAGTTGTGCACGGGTTACACCAAAAACTTGAAGGTCATGCACCTAAGAACAAGTGAGACAAAGGACAGGTAGTTAGCGGCGTAGAACTGGGGCGCAATGGGTTCGTTTCTTAGGACTTGGGGAAAGTGCGTCTCAGAATGACACGATCGTCTCAGTTCGCGGCTCTCTAGGTCGTATTGCCGGAGCTGTGGGCGTCGCTCCGGGACTTTGTCGATTTCTTCCACTTTTCCCAGCGCTGAAAGTGTGTGCGTGAGAACTGGGTCGTCCCTCCGGGACTAGGTCACTCTTCCCACTTTTCCCAGCGCTGAAGCGCTGGGCTAAGTTGGTTCGCCCCTCCGGGGCTGATTCTCGAGCTCTTCGACGGATTGCTCAAAACCCAGTTCTCACGCACACACTGAAAGCGCTGGGCTAAGCTCGGACGCCCCTCCGGGGCTGGATTTTCGCTGGGACCTAGGGCTAGATTTTCGCTGGGACGGGCGAGGACGCCCGTCTCTCCACCGAATCCTTGTACTTCGCTGGGCCGCGCTGCGCTCGGCTGGGACGGGGCGGAGCCCCGTCCCCACACGAACCTGCCCACACGAAGCAATTTATTGCAGGGTGGTCGATTGCGGCGGCTCTTCTCGGGCTCCTATGTTGTAGCGTTTCAGTTTGCGATAGAGGGTGGCTCGGCTTATGCCTAGCATTTTGCCGGCTAGAGCTTTGTCTCCTTTGACCTGGGAAAAGACTCGCTCTATGGTGGCTCGCTCTATATCTTCCAGGTCGGTGGCGCGGCCGGAGAATTCTTGCGCCTCGGACGGTTCGGCTTGGACCTCGGCGCGCGCGATGGCCGGAGGCAGATCGTTGACTTCGATGATGCTTTGATCGCCGAGGGCGACGGCGCGCTCCAGGCAATTTTCCAGTTCGCGGACATTGCCGGGCCAGTCGTAGGCGAGCAGGGCCTTGATGGCGTTGCCGGAGAGCTGGATGCCGCGTCCGGGGGCGAGGCGGTCGAGGAAGAAGGCGGCCAGGATGGGAATGTCGGAACGGCGCTCGCGCAAGGGAGGCAGAGAAATGGTGACGACGTTGAGGCGGAAATAGAGATCCTTGCGGAAGGTTCCTTTCTGGTATTCGGCGTCGAGATCGCGGTTGGTGGCGGCCATGATGCGCACGTCCACTTTGACCTTTAGATTGCTGCCCACGGGGCGGACTTCTTTCTCCTGGAGGAAGCGCAGGAGCTTGGCTTGCATTTCGAGAGGAAGCTCGCCGACTTCGTCGAAAAAAATGGTTCCGGTATCGGCGGATTGCAGCAAGCCCTGCTTGGAGCGAAGAGCGCCGGTGAAGGCGCCTTTTTCATAGCCGAACAATTCGCTCTCGATGAGGGTGGGCACGAGCGATCCGCAGTCGACGGCGACAAAGGGGCGGGAGGCCATGGTTCCGCGAAAGTGCAGGGCGCGGGCGACGAGTTCTTTGCCAGTTCCGCTTTCGCCGGAAATCAGGACCGGAGTGCGGGTGTCTTTGAGGCGGGAGATGAGGCGCAGAACATTCTGAATACCGGTGGAATTGCCGATGATGCCGTGGAGCGAGGTCTCGGTTTCGGAGCGTTCGCGGAGATAGAGATTCTCTTCGACCAGGCGGACCTTGTCGGCCATGCGGCGCAGGAAAAGGCGCAGGTCGTCGAGCGGAGCGAAGGGCTTGGCAATGTAATCGTAGGCGCCGAGTTTCATCGCCTGAACCGCGGTTTCTACCGACCCGTGGCCGGTCATGACGGCGACTTCGATGCGGGGGTAGGCGCGCTTTGCCTGCTCCAGGAATTCGAGGCCGGACATGCGCGGCATGACCATGTCGGTGAGCACCATGTGCACGGGCTGCTCCTCGAGCAGGGCGAGGGCGGCGTCACCGCTCTCGGCTTCGAGGCAGGAGAAGCCGAGCGACTCGCCGACGGTCATGCAGAGGCGGCGGATGGTCTGCTCGTCGTCGACGATCAACAATCGGATGCGGAAGTCGTGAGTCGTCAAATTCTGGGTTGTCGAATTCGTCAGTCATGAGTCGGCCTTGCCCATGGTCCGTTCGACCACGGAAATAAAATCTTGCACTCGAAACGGCTTTTCCACGCAGGGCGCGCCGGTGCGGCGCAAGGTGGCGGCGGTTTCGTGGTTGGCGATATCGCCGGTGATAAAAACCACGCGGGAGGCGAGTTCCGGGCGATGGGTGGCGATCCAGGCATGGACTTGGGCGCCATCTACGCCTCCGGGAGTGCGCATGTCGGAGACGACGCCGTGAAAGTCGCCGGTCTCGAGCAGGCGCAGGGCGTCGGCGCCGGATTCGGTAGAAACGACGGCATAGCCGTGACCCTCTAGAACGGCGCGCACTAATGCCATGACGGCCGGTTCATCTTCAATCAGAAGGACGGGCGCACGGGCGGATTTCGTTCCTGTGTTAGTTCCTGACGAGGTCATTTTGGTTGCACTCCTGCAACGGCTCCAAAGGATGCCTCCTCGGCTGCCACTGGGAGGCGGACGATAAAGGTTGCGCCTTCAGAGTCCAGGTTGTTGTGACAGACAATTTCTCCGCCATGTTCGCGGACAATACCATAGCAAATACTGAGGCCCAAACCCGTGCCCTGGCCAACGTCTTTGGTGGTAAAGAAAGGATCGAAGATTTTTTCGGGATCAACGATGCCGATACCGTTATCGCGAAAAGAAATTTCGACGAATGCGTCGTCGCGGGCGCTCCCGATCTCAATGCGAGCGGGCCGCCCGGTGTCGCGGACGGCGTCGTAAGCATTGTTCAGGATGTTAAGAAACACCTGCTGGAGTTGGTGGGAATCTCCGACGACCGGGGGCAGGAACTCGTCGAGATGTTCGATCACCTGAATGCCGTGACTGATGAAGTCGTAAGAACGCAAGTGCACGGTGCGTTGCAGGATGGAGTTGAGCTGAATCGAGAGGCGCTGCGGCGGCATCTGGCGGGCAAAGCTGAGCAGGTTTTGCACGATCTGCTTGGTGCGTTGCGCTTCCTGGAGGATCACGCGCAGATCGCGGCGGGCGCCTTCGGGGACCTCGGGGTTGGCCAGCAAGAGGTCGGTGAATCCGAGGATGGCGGTGAGGGGATTGTTGACTTCGTGGGCGACGCCGGAGACGAGTTGTCCGACGGCCGCCATCTTTTCGGCGTGCAGCAGCTTGGAGCGCAGCATGGCGGAGTCGGTGACGTCGCTCATGACTACGACGATGCTGCTGACGCGGCCGTTTTCGCCGATGATGGGGCTCAAATTGACGGAGAACTGGGCGCTGACGCCGTCGCCGCGAAGCAGGGGCAAATCGAAGTTATCGACTTGTTGGCCGGCCTCCACGGCGGCGAGGGCTTCGCGGAGCGCGGCGCGGCGCGGGGGGGCGCACAGGTCGGGCAAGCGGTGCCCCAGGATCTGGTTCTGCTGAAAGCCGAGAGCGCTCCAGCGCCGGTTGGCATAGTTGATGACGCCGTCGGTGTCGGTGAGCAAAATCAGGCTCTGGGTATGACTGAGGATTTTGCTGGAGAAATCGCGCTCTTTCTGCAGATCGGTTTGCGATTGGCGCAGGCCGCTAATATCGAGCATGAGGCCGCGGTACTGCAGGATGTTGCCGGCCTGGTCGCGCACTGCGAAACAGTTCATGAAAACGTGAACCGGCGATCCATCCTTGCGGCGGAAGATTTCTTCCTGATTGTGCAGTCCGCCCTGGCGCTCGAACAGTTCCGTCAGTTCCTCCCGGCGCTGGGGAGAAAAATAAACCTGGGTGGGAATGTCGAGTTGAAAGACCTCTTCGCGGCTGCTGTAGCCGAGGATGCGAACCAGCGCGTCGTTGACTTCCACGAAGCGGCCCTGGGGCGTGGAGAAGAAAATTCCTTCCTGAATGTTGTCGAAGAGTTCGCGATAGCGGCGCTCGGCTTCGCGGCGGTCGGTGATGTCCTTGAGCACGTGCACGGTTTGCAGCTGGGCGCCGCTCGTTCCGGTTTCGCCCCAGCCCATCGCGCCAACCCCGCGCGATGGGGGCGTGGGGATGGCGGCATGAATGCGCGAGGTTGAAATCAGGTAAGTGCGTTCGAGCACGGGATGCACGTATTCGTCGAGTCCTGCGCCGGTGTGGCAGAAGGGACAGGAGAGCGGCGCCGCGCCGGTGGAAAGAGTTTCGAGCGCTCGCATGTTGATGCCGATCAACTGTTCGGGAGGGATGCCGACGAAATCAGCGAGGGAGCGATTGACGCGGAGAATATTGTGCTGCTCGTCGTGGACCACGATGAAGTCGCTGATGGCATCGAAGACTTCCAGCCAGTGGCGGTTGGCCTGGTGCATGCGGGTGAACAGGAGGGCATTCTCGAGAGCGATGCTGGCATGGCCGGCGATGGCGCGCAGCAATTGGCGATCTTCGAGGGCGGGCGGGGCGCCGCGGTCGGCGAGACAGAGAACGCCGACGAGTTCGCCCGATGAGCCGGCCAGCCGGACCAAGGTGCAATCGGTCCATTCGAGGCTGGAGGCGAGAGCGGGACCCAGGATATCGCTAGCCGGGGCGAAGGCGACATCGGTGGAATATTTCGGCAGAGCCGCGGTGAGCGCCTGACTGAAGCGGCGGAGCAGGGGCTGGTCGTTAACCTCAACCAGGACTTCGGAGTCGCCGGCGCACATAAGGATGGTGTCGGTCGCCGATGTCTGGAAAAGGCTGAGGGCGACACAGCGGCCTCCCAGCAATTCAGCGGCGCGAACCGCGAAGTTGCGCATGAACTCGGGCAGATGCAGGATGTTGTTGAGTTCGAGGGCGAGCGTGACCAGGGCCTCGGCGCGGCGGCGGTGCTCCTCGGATTGGTGCAGGTTGTGGGTAAGTTCGAGAGCGACGGCAACTTGCGCGGCCAGAGCGCGGGCGCGGCGGACGTCTTCGTCGTTGATGGGCCCGGGCTCGATGCGGTCGAGCACACCGAATATCCCGAGCACATCGCCGTTCGAACCGAGCAGGGGCACAGCCAGGAGTTGGCGGATTTGGAAAGCGGCCACGAAATCCAAATTCGCGCCCGGAGTTTTGGCGGCGTCTTCGGTGAAGAACACATTTTTTTTCTTCAGCGCGAGCGTCGCGGGGCCATCGGAGAGCGGGATATCGACGGGGCGGACGACGCCGTTCTCCACTCCCCAGCGAATGTGGAAGGTCTCCTTTTCTTCGAGAAGCCCGATGAAACAGCGCTGGAATCCGAGGAAACTGGCGGCCCGGAGCACGGAGGTCTGCATGAACTCGTCAAGCTTTCCGGCGGAACCGAGCTCAAAGGAAATCTCGAGGATTTCGTGCAGTTCGTGGGCCTGGGCGCGCGCCATGCCGTACAACTCGGCGTTGGCGATGGCGACCGCGCCGAAGCCGGCCAGCGCGGAAACCAAAGTTTTGTCTTCCTGAGTAAATGGGTGAGCGGCGTGAGGGTAAACCAGAATTGCACCGTGCGAGCGCGAGGTGCGAAAGGGTGCCGCGATGAGAACTCCGGGCGGCGAGTCTTCTCCAAAATGAGAGGCGCCGTCGATGCTCACCGTAATACGCTCGCCGGCGGCGACGGCGCGGGCGGCGATCTCGAGCGCAGAGCGGAGGTCGTTCTGTTCGAAACGCGAACGGATGGAGAGGGCGAGCCTGGGGATGTCGGTCGACACCGCTTGCAACTGGAACACTTTCTCTGGTTGGGCCTTCTCCTGGAGAAGAAAAACGAGCACGGCGGGCGAATGCAGGAGCACGCGGAGGCGGTCGGCGATACTCTCCATCACGGCGGCGGCGTCGGGCAAGCCATGCAGTGCGGAGGCGACTTCGACCAGAAGGCTGGCGCGGCGACGCTCTTCGCGGGAAAGCTGATTCAAACGGAGGGCTTCGAGTGCGGTGCCGAGCTGGGCCGCCAGGATGGTGACTTTGGCCACGGAATCATCGTTGAAGGCGGCATCCGGCGCGCTGTGCACGAAGGCGATGGCGCCGATCACTTCGCCTGAAACCAGCAAAGGCGCGGCCATGGCGGCGTGCGCTTGGCGTTCGGCCAGCCAGCGGTAACGGGTGGCGTCGACGTGATTGAGGAAGAAGGGGCGACGCCTCTGAACCGCCTCGAGGGCGATGGAGGGGTCATTGGGATGGGTCACGGGATGGGTCATGGGATGAATCTGCGGGGCGCAGGCGAATGCCGCGAAAGGGCTCGATGTGGTCGCCATCGGCTTCAGCCCCGACGAGCTCACCGCTGGAGGAGCGCCTCCAAAAGTAAGCGCCGCTGGCATGGAAGAAAGCGCGAGTGAGGGCACAGAAGGACTGGATGAGCTGGCTGGTATCGCTGCTTTGGAAAGCGGCCCGGGAAAGCTCCAGGAGGAGCTTCTGAAAAGCTGCGTCAGACTGAGACGCGTCCCGGGGCTGCGAATTTCCATTATCGCTGGTCAGTGCGCACCATTCGCTTAAGCTAAGCGGTTGAAAACAATTGTCTTATAAATAAAACCTACGCCTGATTCTCAAATTGAGTCAAGGAAATAGGAGGGGGCAGTATCGACTTGTGAAACGTCTCATTAGTGATCGGGTTCATTGTGTGATCGGGTCATCGGGTGATCGGGCCATCGAGCTCGAAATTCAAGTGCGGTCGCTTTTGACTTTCAGATCGACCCGATGACCCGATCACCCGATGCCCGATCACTTGTTCATGGCCTTGCGGAGACACCAAAGTAATGCAAAGAAAGAACTTTTGATACCCGCCGGGGTGGTCCGTACACGAATATAGATACGTGCTGAACAACAAGGGAGGAACGTGTCTATGCAAGCCCTACATCGGCTGTTCGCGGTGGGTCTGCTTCTGATTAGCGGATGCGTCGCAACCAGCGCTCCCCTGGCATGGGGACAGGATGAAATCAATCGAAAAACAAAGAGCAGGGTGGCGGCCGTGTACCCGGAACTCGCTAAGCGCATGAACATCACTGGCGTGGTCAAGATCCTGGTCACGGTGTCCCCCAACGGGTCGATTAAGGACGCCAGGCTGGTGGGCGGGCATCCGGTGTTGGCGAGCGCGGCTCTGGATGCGGTGAAGAAGTGGCGTTACGAGGCGGGTCCGGAAGAGTCAACGGGGATTGTGGAATTCCGTTTTAACCCGAATCAGTAAGAGGGCATGGTCGAGCCGAGCGCTGAAGCGCTGAGTGAGGAAGGTTGGAGTATGAATATCGGGAAAAAACTATATATAAGTTTCGGCGTCATTCTATCGATGGTCCTGGTGCTTCTGGCGATCAACCTGATCGCGGTGCAACGCGAGCACGAAACCAAGGCGGCGGCGCAGCGTTCGATCGACATGACCGAGGCGACGTCATTGGTCCGCATGGAGATGATGCAGAACCGGCTTCACCTGCAGAACTACCTGCTCAGCGGGGACATTCGCAACGTGGAGAAAATGAATGACGGGGAACACCGCTTGAGCGACGCCCTGCACCATTCGCTGGATCTGGCGAATTCCGCGCAACAGCGCAGCAGTCTGGAAAAAGTGCAGGGGTTGGAGCAGGCTTGGGGAACCGATTTCGCCAACGCGCTGGTGGACAAACGGCGGGCGGTGGACAGCGGCAATGCGACGGTGGCCGAACTGCAGATTTTCTACCTGCAAAAGGATCCGAACTCCTGGGTCTCGCGTTCGAGCGACGTTCTGGACGATGTCGACCGGGAGAACCGTCAATTGCTGGAGGAGCGGCGGCACTCCGATGAACTGGCCGCGACGTTTACGATTCTGGCAGCGGCCATCAGTTCCATGTTCGCGCTGGGCCTGGGCATCGTCATAGCCTATCGGACCGCGACCGGGATCACGAAACCGCTGAACGGGCTGATTCACGTGGCGGAGCAGATCGGCCAGTCCGGGAATCTGAATCACACGATCGACGTTAAGGGGCAAGATGAGATCGGGCAACTGGCCCGGACTTTCGACTCGCTGGTGAAGTACCTGAAGGAAATGGCGGCGGTTTCCGAAGCCATCGCGGGCGGCAACCTGGCGGTGGAAGTGCGTCCGCGGTCGGCCAACGACACGCTGGCGATCGCCTTCACCAGCATGGTGGACGGCCTGCGCGGACTGGTGCGCAACGTGCGCGACGCCGCTACGCAAGTGGCCAGCGCTTCCTCCCAGGTGGCCAGTTCTTCCGACGAGTCGGCGAGGAACAGCCTGCAGACTTCTTCGGCCATCGATGAAGTGACGAGCACCATGCACGAAATGAGCGTGAACGTGCAAAACATGGTGAAGAGCACGCAGACCCAGGCCTCGAGCGTCAGCGAAACCTCGGCCTCCATCGACGAGATGGTGACTTCGATTCAGCGGGTGGCGGATACGGCCAAGGTTCTGCTGGATATCTCGAACCGTTCGCGGGAAGAAGTGCACAACGGCATCGGGACCATGGAAAAGGCGACCGACGGCCTGAACCGGATCAATACGACGATCCACGCTTCGGGCGAGATCATCGACGCGCTCGGCAACCGGGCGGACAACATCGGCAAGATCGTCGAGGTGATCGACGATCTGGCGGAGCAGACCAACCTGCTGGCGTTGAATGCCGCCATCGAAGCGGCGCGGGCGGGGGAACACGGACTGGGATTCGCGGTGGTGGCGGACGAAGTCCGGAAGCTGGCGGAGAAATCGGCGCAGTCCACGAAAGAGATTTCCGAGCTGATCGGGAGCATCCAGAAGGAAGCGCGCAAAGCGGTCGAAAATATGGAGAAGAGCACGACCATCGTGAACGAAGGACTGAATCTGGGACAGGAACTGAATGCCGCGCTGCGAAAAATTTCGAACGTGGTGGCCGAGGTTTACAAGTTCGCGCAGGAGATCGGGGCGGCGACCAACGAGCAGTCGCACGGCTCGTCGCAGATCGCGCGCGCCACCACGCGGCTGAACGAAATCACGCACGAGATCAACTCGGCGGTGGAAGAGCAGGCTTCCGGGGCGCAGGCGGTGGTGCAGGCGATGGAGCGCATGCGCGAACTGGTGCAGTCGAACACGTCGGGTTCCACCGAACTGGCCGCTTCCTCCGATCAGATGTCAAAGATGTCGCGGGGCCTGCTGGATTCGATGGACCGATTTGAGCTGCGGTCGGACAAGAAGACGAACGACAAGACGACAGGGCAAGACGAGCGGCAATATGAACGACAGCGCACCCGGGTACCGGTACTCAGCCCGCACCGCGGCGGCGGGATCTCATTAAGGGAATTTCATTCATGAGCCAGGAAACACACATTGTGGGCTTTCGCGTGGGCCGTGCGACCTACGGCGTGCCCATCACGTCGCTGCATGAGATCGTGCGCGTGCCGGAGATCACCGCGGTGCCGGACGCGCCCGATTATCTGGAAGGGGTCATCAATCTGCGCGGGAAGATTGTCTCGGTGGTGGATCTGCGGAAGCGGTTTGGGCAGCCGTCGACCGGACTCGACCGGCGCAACCGCATTCTGGTCGTGGAACACCGGGGCCGGCTGGCGGGCATGATTGTGGATTCGGCGTCGGAAGTGCTGAAAATCCCGGAAAGCGAAATCGAAGCCGCGCCCGCCATGATGCAGGAAGGCGGATTGGACTGTGTGACGGGCCTGGCCAAGTACCAGGGACGGCTGGTCATTCTGCTGGATATCAGCAAAGTATTAGGCGGCGCCCGAGGTGGGCAGCGAGCCGGCGGCAGAAAAAGCGGCGGCCGCGAGCGTCCAGGCGGGGACAGGGACAGGGACAGGAACAGGAACAGGAACAGGAACAAAGAGCGCCTCGGCTGGGAAGTAGCACGAACCGACTCCACATGAACACGAGCGAAACGACCCGCATTCACCGAAACGGAATTAAAACTCCTGCAGACGCTGGTCTACCAGGAGTGCGGCATGCACTTCGACGAACGGCGCACCTCGTTCCTGCAGGACCGTTTGCAGCGCCGGCTGAAGGAGTGCCAACTGGATTCGTTTTACAGCTACTATCGCCTGCTCATCAGCCAGCCGGGAAAACAAGAACTGTCGTGCCTGCTGGAAAACCTCACCGTCAACGAGACCAGCTTCTTCCGCAACAAGGCGCAGCTCGACCTGTTTCAGCGGGATGTGATGGAGGAAATTCTGCGGCGCAAACAGGAGTGCCGGGACTTCGGCGTGAGAATCTGGAGCGCGGGCTGTTCCACGGGACAGGAACCCTACACCCTGGCCATGCTGGTGGCGGATGCGCTGTCGTACTACGATCTGCGCACCGCCCTGCCGTCCGAGGCGCCGGTTCCGAAGCCTCTGATACCGCGGACCGTGGCGGGTGGAGATCCTGGCCAGCGACATCAACTATTCGGTGTTGCGCACGGCGCAGGAGGCCTCTTACAGCGAGCACCAGATGGCGGGAGTGGACTATGGCTACCGCTTGCGCTACTTCGACAAAGTGGGCGACCGCTATGCGGTGAAGAAGAGCGTCAAGGAACTGGTGCACTTCGACTTTCACAATCTGAAGACGGAATACCTGCCGCAGCGCAACGACATCATTTTTTGCCGCAACGTGATGATGTATTTCGACGAAGCCGAGCAGAAGCGGCTGGTGGAAAAATTTTATCGTTGCTTGAATCCCCAGGGCTACATGTTTGTCGGCCATGCCGAGAGCCTGCTCGGGCTGACGGAAAAATTTCAGATGGTGCATCGCAACAGCGGTACGGCGTACCAGCGAGTCGAGGTAAAAATGTGACCGTTCCCCCCGAGGATCGGATGAGCGAACTCCGCCAGTTGTTCTTCGAAACCGCGGCGGAACTGGTGCAGAAGCTGAACGACGAAGCGATGCAGCTGGAGAAATCGCCGGGCGATGCGGAGACGGCGCGCAGCCTGCGGCGGACGGTGCACACGCTGAAGGGAGACTCGGCCGCCTGCGGCTTCCGGGAACTCAGCGAACTGTGCCATGAGTTCGAGGACGTGCTGACGCTGGGGAACACGGCGGCGGCGGCTTCGGTTCCCGAGATCGCGTTGCGCGCGGCCGACGTGTTTGCGGCCTTGCTGGAAGCGTACCAGAAGGGGACCAAGCTTCCGAGCATCCAGTCTTTGCGGGCGGACATTGCGCGTCTGGCACACCCGGCGCGGGACGGGGCGGGCAAAGCCCCGCAGAAGAAAAGGAAAGCCGCCGCGAAAGACCAGCCGCTGGTCGGAATACGAACAACTGGCGATGGCCCGCGCGGTGGCGATGGGCAAGCGCGTTCATCACGTGGTAGTGGAGATCGACCCGCAGTGTGCCATGCCCATCGCCGGACGCCAGATGATCCAGTTGGCCCTGGCGGAACTGGGCGAGGTGCTGGCCCTCTATCCGGCGGAAGACAGTCACGATCCCATAAAACAAATCGAAGCGGCGCTGGTGTCGGAAAAACCGGTGGAGCAGATACGGGCCAAGTGCAACATCCCCACCATTGCGCTGAATGCAAAGGTCAAGGCCTTGCGCGTCCCAGCGCCGTTGGCGCCGCTTCCGCAGGCTTCCGCCGCCGCTTCCGAAGGCAGCGCTGCTGAAGGCGCGAGCGAGGCCGCGTTGCCGGCGCCCGCCGCGGCCGCTGCCGGCGACACTGCGCGTTGCCCAGTAAACGACGCTAACCACGCTAACGACGTTCCCGCCGCTGCGGAACCGGCGGCGGCGACCCGGCGTGCCGAGCGGTCCCGACAACCTGCTGCGGGTGGATGCGGAAAAAATCGACAGCGTACTCAATCTGGTCGGTGAACTGATCCTGGCGAAATCGATGTTGCAGCAGGCGCTCCTGGAATTTGGCCAACGCTTCCCGAAAGATGGGTTGCGGGGAAAGTTCTCCGACGCCATGGCGTTTCAAGGGCGGGTTTTGAACGACCTGCAGCACTCGGTCATGAAGATTCGCATGGTGCCGGTCGATCAACTGTTCCGCCGCTTTCCGCGCATTGTGCGGGACGTGGGGCGCCAGTGCGGGAAAGAAGTCGAACTCGCGATCAAAGGCGGGCAAACCGATCTCGACAAAAGCATTCTGGATGCGATTGCCGAGCCCCTGACCCACCTGGTGCGCAACGCGATCGGCCATGGCATCGAGAGCGGCAGAGGAACGGGTTCGCGCCGGCAAACGCGCCGCAGGGAACGTTGCGGCTGGACGCTTATCACCAGGGGAACCAGGTCGTCATCGAGGTCTCCGACGATGGACGCGGCATTGATGCGAGAAAAAGTACGGCAGCGCGCTCTCGGCCAGGGATTGCTGAACGCCGACCAGGCGGCGTCGCCTGACCGAGTCGGAGACTCTGGATCTGATCCTGCAGCCGGGATTCTCCACGGCGGAGGAGATCACGGAACTTTCGGGCCGCGGCGTGGGCTTGGATGTGGTGCAGAGCGTGCTAGCGCGCCTGAAGGGAACGGTGCAGATCGAAACCGCGCCGGGACGGGGCACAACCTTCCGTCTGCGGCTTCCGCTGACGCTGGCGATCATTCGGGCGTTGATGTTCCGGGTGGAGCAGCGGCTCTACGCCCTGCCGTTGAACGCGGTGGCGGAGATCGCGCGCACGGTGGAAGAAAATATTCATCAGGTGGAGCACTACGAGGTGCTGCAACTGCGCAACGACGTGTTGCCGCTGCTGCGCCTGGGCTCGAAGCCCGCGATGCGGGCCGGAAACGGCGCGGCGCAAGGTCTTCGTGCTGGTCATCAACAGCGGGGAGCGCAAGTTCGGCCTGGTCGTCGACGCGCTCGAGGGCGAAGACGAATTGGTCATCAAGGCGCTCGACGACCAGTCGATCACGACCGACCTGGTCAGTGGGGCCTCGATTCTGGGCGATGGGCGGGTGGTTCTCATTCTGAACATGATCGCCCTGATGGATCGCTTCACGCGCGGGCGGGCCAATGCCACGGGCGCGCGGATGGCGGGTCTGCTGTCGAGTGCTCGTACCCGCGAAGACGAGCGTGGTGGAATCCAGCACGGGTGAGACGCGGGCCCGCGGCGCGGCCGGGGGCCAGTCATGAAAAAGCCGGTGCGGGTGCTGGTGGTGGATGACTCGGCGCTGATGCGCAAGCTGATTCCCAAGATCCTCGAAGCGGACGACGAGATCGAGGTGGTGGGCACGGCGATGGACGGCTATTTCGGGCTGAAGAAAATCGGGGAGCTGTCGCCGCAAGTGGTGACGCTCGACCTGGAAATGCCCGGAATGAACGGGATCGATACGCTGAAGGAAATCATGCGGCGCTGGCGGCTGCCGGTGATCGTGGTCAGTTCGCATAGCACCGCCGGGGCGTCGATCACGCTCAAGGCGCTGGCGCTCGGCGCATTCGATTTCGTGGCCAAGCCGCAGGATGTTTCCGCGCGCATGCCCGAAATTGCGGCCGAGTTGATCAAGAAAATCCATGCCGCGGCGCAGAGCGCGGGGGTGCAGGCGCAGTTCCTGCCGGGAGAAGTCGCAGGGCGCGAGGACGGGCAAGCTGCGGCCGGTGGCGCCGACGCACATCATTGCCATCGGCGTTTCCACGGGCGGTCCGAACGCCTTGCAATACCTGTTCTCGCATCTGCCGGCGGATTTTTCGGGCAGCATCCTGGTAGTGCAGCATATGCCCGACGGCTTCACGGAACTGTTTGCCAAACGGCTGGACGAGTGCTGCCCGATCCGGGTAAAGGAAGCGCAATCGGGCGACCTGCTGGTGGCCGGGCGGGCGCTGATTTGTCCGGGAAACCGGCACATGAAGGTGAAGAAATTGCCGCTGGGCAACGTGGCGGTGCTGGGGGATGACGCCCCGGTCAATGGGCATCGTCCTTCGGTGGATGTGCTGTTCCACAGCGTAGCCGAGGAGTTTGGCCCGCAAGCCATGGCCGTGTTGATGACCGGCATGGGAGAAGACGGGGCGGCCGGACTGGGAGAGATCCGCGCGGCGGGGGGATACACGGTGGCGCAGAGCCAGGAAACATGCGTGGTCTTCGGCATGCCCAAGGCGGCCATCGAACGGGGGTACGCGATGCGGGTCGCGAGCCTCCAGGAGATGCCCAAGGTCTTGCAGGCACAGTGCGGGAACGACCCCGGCCGGCGGGACGCAACCGACGTCAAGCGGGCGACCAGTGCCGGAAGTAACTAGGGTGTCTTGGTTATCTACCGAAAGTGCGTAGATCGTGATTAAGTGATAGTTGGGGAGGAGTGCCATGGAAAAGTTTGCGCCCGTAAAGCGGAGCGAGGACGGACAGCCGGTGCGCTATCTGATCGTGGATGACTCCGTGTTCGCCCGCAAGAACCTGGCCCGGATGGTCGAAACCTTCGGCGGGCAGGTGGTCGGCGAGGCTGGCGACGGAGTTTCTGCGATCAGCGAGTACGAACGGCTCACGCCCGACATCGTTCTGATGGATATCACCATGCCGCAGATGGAAGGCATCGAGGCGGCGGAGAAGATCGTGCGCGAGCATCCGGACGCGCGCATCGTGATGGTGTCGTCGGTCGGCTACCAGGAGAATATCGTCGCCGCCTTGCAGCGCGGCGCCCGCCACTTCGTGCAGAAACCGGTGAAGCCGGAAGTTCTCTATGAAGTGATCAAGTACGTAATGCGTGACGATGGAACCACGGCGCGCGGCGCTGGAGCTGGAGTCTAGTCATGCGGATGGACCTGATTCAGCCTTTCATTAACTCGGCCGACGCCGTCCTGGCACAGGGGCTGGAGTCGCCCATTTCCATCGAGAACCTGAGCATGGAAGAAGAGGCTTACCGGCGGAAAGGGATCGCCGCCGAGGTTTTCTTCACGGGCGAGATCGAAGGGCGGATCATTTTTGATGTGGACTCGGGGCCGGCGGTGCAGCTCGCCAGCCGTCTGGCGGGCGTCGAAGTCTCCGAGAGCGACGATCTGGTACGCGAGGCGGTCTGTGAGCTGGCCAATCAGATCATTGGCAACGCCATCACCTCGCTCAACGACCAGGGATTTCACTTTCACGTTCGTCCCCCAACCTGCACACTTCCGAGCAAGGCAGCAAAAGCAGTGAAGACACGGAAGCGCTGGTGATGTGCTTCAATACTTCCAGCGGAAAAGTCTTTATGAATGTGGCGCTGCGCTACCACCCCTGCGGGGCGTTGGAACGCGCGGCGGTCGTGGGGTAGGAAATCGGTCGTTGGTCGTTAGTCGTTGGTCGTCAGTCGTTGGTCATTTTCGTTGGTCACTAGCCGCTCGACTCCTCAACTCATCCGACCTTATCGTCGCGCATCCCGACATGCATTCCGGTTGATGACGACGTTCGCAGCCTGTGGTGAAACTCAAGCGCCCAAATCCAGCGCCTAAGGCGCACTCAGAACAAGGCACTGGCGGCACGCGAAAGCGGGTCCTGATACACATGCGCTCACGAACAAGCGGTTTACGAACATGCCCGGAACAATATCAGACTTTCACTCGGGCGTTCGGCTTACGGACCGGCAACAGGAAGACCGGATTCTGCGGCGGGTTGTCCAGGCGCGAGCCGATTGGAGCCTGCAGATTCATGATATAGGTATCGCTGGAGGTATCGATGAAGTTGACATTCCCGCCATCGCAACTGGCCAGATAGACGCGGGAACTGTCGCCGCCGGCGGCCATCATAATGCGGAAGCGCGGAGCTCGCTGGGACTGTGGCGAGCAGAAGGCGTCGAAGGCAGGAAATCCCGGGACCGCGAACTTGCTCTTGATGGTGTTGCTGGCGGCGTCGATCACGGTCACTTGCGGGCAGAAGTTATCGGATGCATCTTCGTAGTAAGCCCCGACATAAGCGCGGCTGCCATCCGGCAGAGCGGCGACGGCGGCTACCGTCAATGGCTGCGCGCCGGTCGTCGAGCAAGGGTCGGAGGCGCCGCGCGAACTGGGCGCAACGGTCGGAATCGTGATCGGGCCTCCGGCAAGAACCGCGGGGACGGACTGCGAGACATCCAGCATCGTCAACTGGCTGCCTCCCGGTATATACAGCCGGTTCATATTCCCGTCGTAGAGCATATAAGCGGCGCCGGGGACATTGACGCTGGCATCGATCACGTTATCCGGGCCCGCAGTGGAGGTGGTATCGATTGTGCTTACGACGCCATTGCCGTTGAGCACATACAGGCGCTGGCTGTCGGAGCGCGCAATCAGCCAGAGCGGCGCGTTGAACGAACCGTTGACGGTGCGCGAAGACAGGTCCGAGGTGTTGAATCCGTCGACCGTACTGTCGGCCTGGTTGGCCACGTAGAGCTTCTTGGCATTCGGAGTCTCGGCCATGGCGTCGGGGTTGTTCCCGACCGGAATGGTGGCCACCAGGTTATTGGCGCTGGTGTTGACCACTTGGATCGATGGAACGACGGCATTGGTGGTGGGGTCTACGTAATTCGGCATCAAGACGTAGGCCTGGCTCGACTCGGTGGTAGCCACAAAATTCGGCGCCGAATTCTCCGGCAGGCTGATGGTGGTGGTGCTGGAGATCACTGTGCCGCCGAAATTCAGCTTGGTAAGCGAATCGGCCTGCGCGCCGGACACAGAGTGGTTCACGACCAGGAAGACGCTGGCGGTTTGCTGCACGCCGTGGACGGGAGCGAGGCCCACGTTGGCGACGCTCGCTTCCGAGTCGCCGGAGACATCAATCACCATGGCGGTGCCGGGAACGATGGTTCCGTTATCGTTGATCGACACCACGCTGTGAGACGCCGCCGGGTTGGGAAACTGTGGAGGATTCGGGATGATAATCGGGCGGAAAGTTTCGCCGCAGCCGCTACAGATCACACAAAAAAACAGCACAAACCCCAGCCAGAGAAACCGCTTCATTCAAACTCCATAGAAAAAGGTCGTCTTACGCGGAATCCGATATTGTATCGGGAACCGGGGCGAGAGGGGAAGTCGGGGGAAGCGAGGTTTCAAGGTTGCAAAGTTTCAAAGCCAGGTTCTACCTTTAAGCTATGGAACCTGGGTTCATTTGAAACCTGGGTTCATCTGATTCACGCGCGTGCTTCACGCACGGCTGCGGCGTCTCTTCGGCTGGCTTGCGGATGGCATCTCGGTAACTTTTTCTGAGGCGACCGGCTTCTTCGTCTGGGCCAGGCTTTCTTTCAGTGCCGCCATCAGATCGACCACCGGAGCCAGCTTCTTCGGTTGTTCGACGGCTTGCACTTCGCCGCCTTCCAGCTTCGCCTCAATCAGCTTCTTCAGATTTTCCTGAAAGCTGTCGTGATATTTCTCCGGGTCCCACTCGTCCGCCAGCGCTTCGATGAGCTGATGGGCAACTTTGATTTCGGCTTCTTTAATCTCCACCTCGGGAGCGCCGAAGGATTCGACCTCGCGCACTTCCTCGGCGTAGTACATGGTGTGCAGCATCATTCCGCCTTTATGCGGGCGCAGGAAAACGGTGTATTCGCGGTTGTGCATGGTGAGCTTGGCGATGGCGACGTATTCACTCTCCTCCAGCGCCTTGGTCAGCAGCGCATAGGGACGGCGGCCGGCTTCATCGGGAACCATGTAATACGACGACTCGAAGTACACCGGATCGACGTCGCTCGACTTCACGAATTCGAGGATCTCCATGGTCTTCGCCGTCTTCGGCTCGATCTTCTTGATCTCTTCGGGATCGATGATGACGTATTCGTCTTTGCGGTACTCATAGCCCTTGACGATATCGCTGCGCTCCAGGACCTGGTTGTCCGCCGGGCAAATGAGCTGTTGCTTTACCCGATGGTGGTCGGTGCGGTGAAGCTGGTTGAACGAGATGCCGCTCGAGCGCGCGCCCGAGAACAGACGCACCGGCATCGAGATTAATCCGAACGTAAGATATCCAGACCAGACGGAGGCCGCCATTGGTTTCACCCCATTGTAGAAACGAAGCGGAGACGAGGCTTGCCTCGTCTCTTCTTGTCATCGTCATCGGCAGACACGGCAAACCGCGCCACCGCAAAGTCTTCAGATGCTCGAACCTCACCGAGCGTACAGAAGTGTAGCCTAAATCGGGAGGGGTTGCGGCTGCCAGATTACGGGTGAATCCAAAGGTCAAGCACTACATGGCGGGGTCGGCTTCCACCTGACCCCGAATATAGTGTTATCGAACGCGGAACGCGCAAGACCAGTCGTCAGGCGCCAGCTATCAGCTCTCAGATTGCCAGCTGCCTAGGGACGTGAGATTCTACTGAGAGCTGACAGCTGAGAACTGCCTCCAAAGAATGCTAACTCCTTTTCTAGCCCACGGTTGGGCCTCATCCCCGGAGCGGCTGGCAATCGCTGCCGCCGTGACTCTGGGCTTCGCAGTGCTGGCTCGAGCCGTGCGCGGCGTCAATCGATCCGGAGCTCTGGCGGGCGGTCTCGCCTGCTTCCTGCTTTTTGCCGGCGCCGGCCCAATGGCTTTCGTCGCGCTCGCATTCTTGTTTGTATGACCTGGGTATCCACCCGCCTCGGATACCGCCGCAAGCTGGCACTCGGGCTCGCCGAGCGCAGGGAAGGCCGGAATGCCTGGCAGGTACTGGCGAATCTGGCAGTAACTGCGCTCGGTTCCATTGTTTTCAGCGCCACCGGAAATCGGGTTTGGCTGGTCGGGGCAGTGGCAGCTCTCGCAGAAGCCGCTACTGACACCGTGGCCAGCGAAATCGGGCAATACCGCGGCCCAGACGCGCGACTGATCACGACCTGGGAACGCGTCCCAGCAGGGACCGACGGCGGCATCACGATTCCTGGAACCATCGCAGGCTTGGCGGCCGGTCTGGCGATGGCGGCGGTGGCAACGGTGGGCGGGATGCTTCTTCCCTCCCAACTCTGGATTCCGGTAGCCGCCGGATTCGCCGGAATGCTCATCGACAGCATTCTCGGCGCGACCCTGCAACGCCGCGGCTGGATCAGCAACCAAACGGTGAATCTCTTATCTACTCTGGCAGCGGCGGCGCTGGCTTATGGCATTTCGGCGTTAGTATAAATCCGAACTGTCATACGGTATTCAGTTCTCAGTTCCCGGTTCTCAGTTCTCAGTGAGAACTGTTGAGCCTTTCCCTGAGAACTGAGAACCGGGAACTGAGAACTAATCTTAGCCTTCGCCCGGTTTACGTGCGCTGCTTGACTCGGTCGAGCAACATGAAGACGAGGACGCCCAGCAGGGCGTTCGCCACGCCCGACAGAAGTTCGTGGGGCCAACTCCACGCCATGCGCAACCCGACCAGGCCGCGGGCAATCATGAAGTAGACGACTTCGTGCACCACGTAGAAGAAAATCGTCAGCAGGAAACGGGCGCCGGCATTTTCCACGTCCAGCTTGATGCCGAGCGAGGATGCGCCGAATCCCACCACCGTCTTTGAAATTCCGTAGAGCCCGATGGGCTGGTGGGTCAGCGCGTCTTGCAGAATGCCGATCAAACCGCCCGTGACCAGGCCCGCCAGCGGATTGCGCCGCGCCGTCGCGAAACCGATCACGACCAGCAGGGGAAGATCGAAGATCGTGAAAAAATGAAACCGCAGCGGCAGCCATGCTTGGATAAAAACGGCGACCAGGGGAATCAGAATCGTCGCAGGAAGACTGAAACGGTAAACCTCAACCTGCTCTCCCGATGTGTAAGTAATGGCCACGTTAGTGCGGACTATCCTGCGCGGCGGGTTTCGGTTTGGGCTGAGGTTGAGTTTGAGGCTGAGTTTGGACCGCCGGCTTCACGGGCTTGGGGGAAGCTTTCACAGCCGGGTGCCGGTGGCGCTTGCCGGAGTTGCAGAGGAGGTTCCGGAGCCAGCTTCCGGAAGAAGGCCCGGGGCTCGCCGTTTTTTGCGCGGCGGGGGCGCTGCTGCTGGCGGAAGCTGCCGGGGGCGCGGCTTTTGGCTGGGCAGCGGAGCCGGTGGTCGTTGGCGCTCCAGTTTTTGGTGCGGCAGCCGTTGTTGCGCCAGTCGTTGTTGCGCCAGTTTTTGGTGCTCCAGTCGTTGTTGCGCCAGCCCCGGGCGCGACCGTCCCGGGCGAGGCTGTTCCTGGCACGGCGCCTTTCGCAGCATTTTCCGGCTTGGGGGGAACCGTCGGCAGGCGCTCGGCCAGGATATCGATGGCACGCGCTGCGCCCGTCTGGTCAGGCTGGGCCTGTCTTTCATCGATTTTCGTTACCACCAGCACCTCTTCCAACCGGCTGAGATCGGCCGCCGGACGCACGCGAATGTTGAGAAAAAGCTCACTGCCCGGCGACACCTTGGTCACCCTGCCAACCAGCAGGCCCTTGGGAAAAATGCCATCCCCGCCGCTGGTGAGAACCAGTTCTCCGGCGGGCACGGTTTCGTCGCTCATCACTTTTTCGAGCACTCACTTCACCCGACGGCGTGCCGCGCAGTATGCCCTGCAGCCGCGTTTTGTCGAGGATCGCGCCCACTCCACTGGTCTGATCGTCGATCAAGAGCACCTGAGCGAACGTGGCGGTTGTCCACGCGCAGCACCTTGCCCACGATGCCGTCCGCGGTGATGACCGCCATGTCGGGCTTGATGCCGTCGTTGTAGCCCTTGTCGATGTAAACCGAGCGCGACAGCTCGCTGCCGCTCGATCCGATGACCTGCGCCGCCATGGTCTGCGAAATGAACTGTTCCTTGAAGGCCAGCAACGCCTGCAGACGCCGCGCCTGATCGGCGTCCTGGCTCATCCGCACCTGCTCCAGACTCATGCGCTCAATCTGCGCCTTGAGGCTGCGGTTCTCGGCGCGCACGCCGCGCAGGTAGAAGTAGTTGTGCCAGATGTTTCTGCTGGTGGTTTGCGTCCACACCAGCGTCTTTTCGAGAGGAGTGATCGTGCCCACCGCCCAGACGCGGATCAGGCGCGTCGGTTCGCTGTCGGTTGTGCGCCTGACCTGCACGGCCAAGCCCAGTACCTGGGCGAACAACACTCCCACCAGCACGATCAGATTGCGGTAGCGTCCGAGGACATCCATAACAGCAGTTGCCAGTGGTCAGTGGTCAGTTGCCGGTGGCCAGTTTGTGATGGTTGTCGGTGGCCGGTGATGAGTTGCGTGTGGTCAGCACCACTACAACGAGCCTATTTCTCCGGGGTCTTAACTGGCAACTGGCCACTGACCACTGACAACTGTTTCTCGCTACTCGATCGAAATCTTGCGCAGCAGCTTGAAGTCCGAGAGCATCTTGCCGGTGCCGAGCACTACGCTGCAGAGCGGATCGTCGGCGATCGAGACCGGCAATCCCGTTTCCTCGCGGATGCGCTTGTCGAGGTTCTTGATGAGCGCGCCGCCGCCGGTCAGCACGATGCCGCGGTCGCTGATATCGGCGGAGAGTTCCGGCGGCGTGCGTTCGAGCGCGACGCGGATCGCGTTCATGATGGTCGAAACACATTCACTGAGCGACTCGCGGATTTCGCTGTCGTCTACCGTGATGGTTTTGGGCACGCCTTCAATCAGGTTGCGGCCTTTGATTTCCATGGTCAGCGGCTTGTCCAGCGGATAGGCGGAGCCGATTTCCATCTTGATCTGCTCGGCGGTGCGCTCGCCCACCAGCAGGTTATATTTCCGCTTGAGGTAGTTCATGATGGCCTCATCCATCTGGTTGCCGGCCATGCGCACGGAACGCGAATAAACGATGCCGCTGAGCGAAATTACCGCGATGTCGGTAGTGCCGCCGCCGATGTCGACGACCATGTTGCCGCTGGGCTCGGTAATGGGCAGACCCGCGCCGATGGCGGCCACCATGGCTTGCTCGACGAGGTGCACTTCGCTCGCCTTGGCGCGATAGGCGGAATCCATCACGGCGCGCTTTTCCACTTGCGTGATTTCCGAAGGCACGCCGATCACGATCCGCGGATGCACCAGCATCTTGCGGTTGTGCGCCTTCTGGATGAAGTAGTTCAGCATTTTCTCGGTGACCTTGAAGTCGGCGATGACGCCGTCTTTCATCGGCTTGATGGCCACGATGTTGCCGGGCGTGCGTCCCAGCATCTCTTTGGCCTCTTTGCCGACGGCCTCCACTTCGCCGGTGTTCTTGTTGATGGCCACGATCGAAGGCTCGTTTACCACAATGCCCTTGCCGCGCGCGTACACCAGCGTGTTCGCCGTCCCCAGATCGATGGCGAGGTCGCTCGAAAACATGCTGAAGAGCGAACGCAGATTGTGCGAACGCGATGAGCCGTTATGAAACCCGTTGTTTGACATAGCAATACTTCTCTCTTCCGGGAATTCGTCTCGCCCCTGGAACCCGGGCCTTCGCCGGTTTCCGTGCGAGCCGCTCTCCGCTGTTTTTCTTCTGTTCTATGTTTCTTCTATTCTACTTCGATGTTCAGGAGAACTGGTTGTCATTAGGGCACCGGTTCTCAGAAACATTGTTCGCAACAATGAATCCTTACTGAATCACCACTTTTTCCTGGTGGGTATTGACTCCACCTTTGGAATTCTGCGCCGTGACCGTGATCAGGTTTTCCCCGTTCGGCAAGAGCGGCGTGAAATAGTGGAACGTACCATCGTCGCCGACGATCGGCACTTCCTTGCCGTTTACCATGACGCGCGCTCCCGCCTCGGTCTTGCCCGTGACCTCAATCACGTGTCCGTGTTGGATCAGGGGCTCGATTACGAGCGACAGCTCTATTTTTTCCTTGGCCTTGACAATGATAGTAAAGCGATTCTTTTCGCTTTCCACCGATTCCTTGCCCGCCGAGTCGTAAGACTGGATCGACCAATAATAAGCGCCGACGGGCAACCCAGTCACCACCACACTCGTCGCCTCTACCTTTTTATCCAGCAATAACGACGAAAAATACGGATTGTGCGAAATGCGCAGCCGGTATCCGGCGGCGTTCGCCATGGGCGTCCAGGCGAACTCTACTTCCTTCGACTTCTCCCCGGCGTTGATGAAAACCGGCATCATGTTTCCCGGCGTAATGGGCGCTGGCGGACCGATTTCCGTGGCCCGTTCCATGGTTTTCGATTCGCTCCGGAAACTCACCTTTTCCCAGGGCAACAGGTGAGCCATTTCTCCGTTGCGCTCGATCTCGCCGCTGCCTTTCTTCACCAAAATTTCGTGCTGATCGTCCTTGGGATTATTGTGCACCATGGCCGCCGAATCCGGCGCCAGCGAAGCTTTCGCGCCCGCCACAATCACCTGCGACTTCGAACCCTGAACATAGGTCGCCGTAGTCAGGTCGACCGTGCCGGTCGACACCGCCACCGACACGCTGGTTTGTTGCTGATCGTTGGCCGAGTTCTCTTCGATCACGATCAGCGAATCCTGTTTCACGGTGTAGTTGGTACCGTCGTTGAAAACAATCTTCGCCATGCCTTCGGCGCCGGTCTGCACCACGTCGCCCTTTTCGAGCGGGACGTTGTAGTCGGCGTTGATCCAGCTGTTGCCGTTGCCTTTCCTTACCCGGATGGTGCCATCGAGCGCGGTGAAGTGCGCCTGCTGCGAAATGGTGGCCGACGGCCCCTTGAACTTAGGCGTCAGTCCCGCAACTTTTTCGAGCACGCCCGTCGAAAAATTACCGGCCGCCTTGACCGTCGAGTCGGTGAATTTCGGAAACGCCACGTGCATGAAGGCGCCAAAGACCAGCGCCGCACTGAGCAGCACTATAATCACGCTGCGATACGTCACCGTCTTCCAGGCGACGTAGAGTCCCGCCTTGGGTTTATTCGACACGAGCCGGTGCCAACCTCAATGCAAAATTCTGAAAATTCCGGATATCTTTCACGCTCCGACCATCATATCTCTGCTGGGATGGGTATTAGACTTGGGTCATGGCGGGAAAGGTTACGAAAGTGACTATGCGGAACCGCCGATGTCTTAGGCATCTCGACCTAGGAGCACGAGGCTACTTCGCCGCCGGCGATAGCACATGCGCCCAAGCCGTCAACCAAATGGGGAAAGTGGCGCCAATGTAGAGACACTTGATCGGGTGGGCCTCTTCCCAAGCATCGGCAAACACACCCCCGAGCAGTACAAAGACGATGGAAATCACAATCAGGTAAGGCGAAGAGTGTATCAGGGAAAGATCAGAGGCTTGGCGTATGCGAACCACTTCGGGAGCCAGCGCGCCAAGCGCGCCGTATGCGAATCTGTAGAAGCTCCACTTGTGTCTGTGCACTCGTCAGCGAAATAGCACATCAAGATATTGAACAAGTGACGGGGGTAATAGCCCAAAATAAAGGATCACAGGAAAGACGGCGAGCGCCGCGAGCATCACAGCCAGTACAACACTTATGGGATTCCGCTCGTCCTCTGAAGCGTCGATCCGATGGGATACCGCACTCATTCGCATCTTGCTTACCTTCTCTTCTGGCGGCGTGGCGGGAGCAGTCGACATCGAATCAGCTCACTTTGTTGGATCGGCGTCGGTCACCAGCATTCATCCAACAAACTGATTCTGCTCTCGCCGCGATATCTTGTCAAAGCTCTAGGCTAAACTTTTCACCATCGCCTGCGATAGTTACGCCTGTAATGGGTTTCCGTCTATGGGACGTAGTCCCAAACAATGTCGGATCCCACCCGGCGTCAAGCGCTGCTCCTTCCCTTGCCCGTCTTCACCCCGGTTGTTAGCATAGAGTGTCTGCACTACTCCCAGGAGGCTCCTATGGCGACCGATACCCTGACCAAGCCAGTGATCGACGGCGGCACGACCAAGACCAGAGTTTTCAAGAATTTCATTGACGGCGAATGGGTCGAATCCGTCAGCGGACGGACTTTCGAAGACCGCAATCCCGCCGACACGCGCGAAGTCGTCGCCATTTTCCAGCGCTCGAATAAGGCCGATGTGGACGCAGCCGTGGATGCGGCCAAGCGCGCGTTTGCCAAATGGCGTCTGGTTCCCGCGCCCCGCCGCGCCGAGATGGTCTTTCGCGCCGCCGAGATCCTGATCGAGCGCAAAGAAGATTATGCCCGCGACATGACCCGCGAAATGGGCAAGGTGCTGGCAGAAACCCGCGGCGACGTGCAGGAAGCGATCGACGCCGCCTACTACAACGCCGGCGAAGGCCGCCGCCTGTTCGGCCCGACCGTGCCTTCGGAGCTGCCCAACAAGTTCGCCATGGCCGTCCGCCAGCCGATCGGCGTCTGCGGCATGATCACGCCCTGGAATTTCCCCATGGCCATCTCTTCGTGGAAGCTGCTGCCCGCCGTCGTCTGCGGCAACACCTGCGTGATCAAGCCGGCGCAGGACACTCCGCTCTCGACCTTCAACCTGGTGCAGGCGCTGACTGACGCCGGCATTCCGAAAGGCGTCATCAACATCGTGACCGGCTTCGGCTCGGAAGTCGGCACGCCGCTGACCGAGCATCCGGTGGTCCGCGCCATCTCGCTCACCGGCTCTTCGGCGGTCGGCAGAATCGTGGGCACCACGGCGGCCAAGAGCTTCAAGCACTGTTCGCTCGAACTCGGCGGCAAGAATCCGATGATCGTGCTCGACGACGCCAACCTCGACCTCGCCATCGAAGGCGGACTCTGGGGCGCGTTCGGCACCACCGGACAGCGCTGCACCGCGACCAGCCGCATCATCGTGCAGAAAGGCGTCTACCGCGAGTTCGTCGAACACTTCGTCGCGCGCGCGAAGAAGATCAAAGTCGGCAACGGTCTCGATGAGACGGTCGAGATGGGTCCGGCGGTCAACGAGAACCAGCTCAAGACCGACCTGAGATACATCGAGATCGGCAAAGTCGGAGGGCGCCAAGCTGGTCACCGGCGGCAACCGGCTCGACAAGGGCGAATACCAGCATGGCTGGTTCCTCGAACCCACCGTTTTCACCGACGTCGATCCCAAGATGCGCATTGCGCAGGAAGAAATCTTCGGGCCGGTGGTTTCGATCATTCCCTGCGACGATCTCGAGAACGCCATCGAAATCGCCAACAACATCGAGTACGGCCTGTCGTCGTCGCTCTACACCAAGGACGTGAACAAGGCCTTTGCCGCCGTCCGCGACCTCGAGGCCGGAATCACTTACATCAACGCCCCGACCATCGGCGCGGAAGTTCACCTGCCCTTCGGCGGCACCAAAGCCACCGGCAACGGCCATCGCGAAGGCGGCATCGGCGCGATCGACTTTTACACCGAGTGGAAGGCCGTCTACGTGGATTACTCCGACAAGCTGCAGAAGGCGCAGATCGATCGAGTGGAGTAAAGGCAATCTTACCGCCGGGACGCAGAGTGCGCCGAGATTTTTGATATGATTGTTCTCTGTGCGTCTCGGCGTGATCATCTGTGGTTGGAGTTTTGACTATGCCCATCACTCAAGCTCCGCGAAATCGCCCCCGCCGCCCGTCTGGAAAACGTCCGCTACGCCATTCGCGACCTGGCCTGCATTGCCGACGAGGTCGCCCGGCAGGGACACAAAATTCTGCCGCTCAACATCGGCGACCCGCTCAACTTCGACTTCCAGACGCCCGCCCACATGATTGAAGCCGTCTATCGCGCCATGCGCGACGGCAAGAATGGATATTCGCGTTCTTCCGGCATCACGCAGGCGCTCGAAGCGATTCGCGGCGAGGCGGCCCGCAAGGGGATCACCAACATTCAGGATGTCTTCGTCACCTCAGGCGTCAGCGAGACGGTCGACATCTGCCTGACCGCGCTGCTCAATCCCGGCGACAACCTGCTGACGCCCTGCCCCGACTATCCGCTCTATTCCGCGGTTCTGGCGAAGTTCGAAATCGGACTGAACACTTATTACCTGAACGAAGAAGACGGCTGGCAGCCCGATCTCGACGACATCAAGAAAAAGATCACGCCGCGGACGCGCGGGATTGTGCTGATCAATCCCAACAATCCGACCGGCTCGGTCTGCACGCGCGAGATGCTGGAGCAGATTGCCGAACTCGCCCGCCGCCACAATCTGATCATCTTTGCCGATGAAATTTACGACAAACTGATATATCGACGACGACCCGCATGTCGCCATGGCCGCGGTCGCGCCCGATGTGCCGGTCATTACTTTCGGCGGACTGTCCAAGAATTACCTCGCTCCCGGATGGCGCATCGGATGGGGCATTGCCAGCGGCGAAGCTTCCGTCATCAAGCCGTACCTCGAAGGCGTGAACAAGCTGTTGCGGGCGCGCCTCTGCGCCAACCATCCCGAGCAGTACGCGATCAAGCCCGCGCTCGAAGGTCCGCAGGATCACCTGGTCGAAGTGAAGCGCAAGCTGCGCAGCCGCCGCGACCTGACCATGAAGTGGTGTGCCGAAACTGCGCGCGTGAGTTGCGTGGCGCCGCGCGGGGCTTTCTATGCTTACCCGCGCATCGACATCCCGGAAGGCGACGACGTTTTTGTCACCGAACTCATTCGCCAGAAGTATGTGACGGTCGTGCACGGCTCCGGCTTCGGCCAGCGTCCCGGGACGAAACATTTCCGCATCGTGTTTCTGCCCGACGAAAAGACGCTGAGCGCCGCGTACTCGGCGATTGGCGATTTCATGCGCGAGCGCTACGCGTAACAGCCAGCCCCGGAGGGGCGGTCTAGCTTAGCCCGCGCGCTTCAGCGCGGTGAAGAGTGGAACGACGACCCAAGTCCTCGGAGGGACAATCGAAACTCTCAGTAGATTCCCGGGATCAGCGCCGGCACTTCGCGCGCGTACTCTTCGAACTCGGAGCCAAAGGCCTCGCGCAGCAACCGCTCTTCACTTCGAATCCGGATGTAGGTCCCGGCCGCAAACAGCACGATCGCAAGCAGCAGCGGAATCCATTGCGTCACCGCCAGTCCGGTAGCCACTAGCATTCCAAACATGCCCGTGTAAATCGGGTTTCTTACGAAGCGATAGGGCCCGTCCTGAATGAGCGTGTGGCCCTCCACCAGGCGCGCGGCCAGAGCCCATTGCTTGCCCAAACGGCGCGCGGCGGCGTTCACCAGCCATGTCGAGGCGACGGCGATGGCCACAGTCAACACCGCCAGTCCCCATTCCACCACCGGCGAAGCGGGCCTGACCGGCGAAAAATGTTTCTGCTCTAAGGGGAACGACCAGACGCAGAAGTAGGCCGCGCCTTGCAGAAACATTCCGATGAGCGAAGTCCAATCGCGTTTCGTCTCGCGGGCTTGGGGCGGACGTTTCCGCAGCCAGAAGGTCAGGAGAAATATCCACCAGCACGCGATGACCGCGTAGAATGCCGCTCTTTGAGCGAAATGCTGAGCGATTGTATCCGGGGCCACATGCGCTGCTTCGAAAAAGGCCACTGTTTTACCTCCGGCGTCCGGGCAGTCGCGTCAAACTTTCGTAACTCTACACCGATAGGCCGTATTCCCTATACTGAGTTCAATATTTCTTACGGGAAATCAGCAATGCGTCGAACCATTCTGTCGGCAATTCTCGTGCTGTGGAGCACGCTCGGCTTAGCGCAGAGCACCTCTCCAGAAGCTCTATACGACCGTGGAATGGACGCCATTACGGGCGTTGGGCCGACGCGAGACGACTCTCTGGGGATCGACTACTTTCGACGCTCCGCCGATCTCGGCTACGGACCCGCCCAGATCGCACTGGCTTACTATTACGAAACCGGTACCGTGGTCGCCGGCAACCAGAGTCAGGCCATCGACCTGTATCGCAAGGCCGCGCAACAAGGCGACCCACTTGCGGGTTGGCTGGTTGGACGGCACTACTTCCTCGGCAACGGGGTGCCGCGCGATGCGGACGCGGCCCAGAAATGGCTCAAGCTGGCCGCCGACCAGAACAACGCTTTCGGCGCCTACTACCTGGGGCGTCTGATGGCGGATCGAGATTACACCAAGGCCCCGAAGCTCTATAAGATTGCCGCCGATCAGGGTCTTCCCCAGGCGCAATACTTCTACGCCAAAGCGCTGAAAGATGGCCGCGGCGTTCCGCAGGACCGCCTTACTGCGTATATCTGGTACACCATTGCGGCCGACGCCGGTTATGCCGCCGCGGGCGCGGACCTCGGCGAACTCAACCGCTCGCTCACGACGGAGCAGGTCTCGCAAGCGCAAGCGAAAGCCCGCGATCTGGAACAGGTCGTGATCCGCGCCGTCACCGCGCGCGGATGCGCTGGATGGGACGGCGAGTTTGACGAGTTCCCTACCCCGCCGCCGCCGAAGCTACAGCGTTTCTGCCACTAGTACCGCGAACCCCTGATGAGTCATACGGTGGAGGGACACGTGCGCCTCGCCCGTCCAGTCGGGCGGGACGCCCGGACCTCCAAGAGCAACGTCGAATCTTGACGTAACTCCAATTATGTAGAATAATGCTGTCATGTTTGGAGATGTTGTTCTCGGTGCGTCGAACTTGGTGCACCTCCACGGCGTCGCCTGGGATCAGCCCGCCGATCTCTCCAGCCGGGCAGTGCAAGAGAAACTGAGCCCGGTTGCTATTCGCGCATTTTTCCGTCTGACGTCGCACTGGAAACTACGCGACGAGGACGCTCGGGGCTTGATCGGCGGCATCTCCAACGGCTCGTTTTATCAGCTCAAACGCAGTGCCAACAAATCGTCAGAGGCGAAGACTTTGGCGGCGAAAACTTTGGATCAGGACAAGCTCACACGCATATCTCTGCTGCTGGGCATTTTCAAGGCCCTCAATATCCTCTATAGCACAAAGCTCGCCGATGCCTGGGTACAGCTGCCGAATTCGAATCCCATTTTCGGCGGTCAGACGCCGCTGGCCTGCATGTTGAAGGGCGGAGTGCCCGCCATGCTGCGGGTTCGCCAACTACTGGACGCGCGCCGCGGCGGGCTGTAATAGAGCCAAAGAAAATGCTCCCCAAAACGACGGCCGTTTCCGAGGACAATACGCACCGCCTCATTCCCAATCGCTTCTATGAGGAGGGCGAGAGCGTGTTGTCGCGGCTCGGATTGCCCCCGGCGCAAATGCGGCATCTGTTCCAACTCGACGACGCCACCAACCAGCGGCTGGCCGGCGAAGCCAACCTGCTCCCTAGAATCACCGTGCACGAATTGGTTTTCGCGGTGCCCCACTATCACATCATTAACGCCGCTTTCACCCACGCGCGGCCGGGAGGCAGCCGCTTCAGCGGATCCGACCGCGGCGCCTGGTATGCGGGTTTCTCACGGAAGACGGCGCAGGCCGAGGTTGCTTTCCACTATGGCGAGGGATTGCGCGAGGTGAATTGGCAGGAAGAAGAGACGGTTGCCTACCGTGAGTACCTGGCCGACTTTCGCGCCGAGTTTCACGATCTGCGCAGCGAGGACCCAGGCAGCGAAAGCGTCGCTCACAAGAAGTACTTACAGCCCGATAGCTATCGTGCCTCGCAGCAACTCGCGCGGCGCCTGCTCGATCGAGGATCGGCCGGAGTTGTCTATCCCAGCGTTCGCCACGCCGGCGGCACCTGCATTGCCTGCTTCCGCCCCGCGCTGGTGGGCAACGTGCGGGAGGGAGTGCTGGTCACCTTTACATTTCCCGATGCATTTCATGCGCCGAAGGTGAAGGTCTCGCGCTAGGACCTTGGTGAGAGTTTGGTTCGTAGCGGTATACGAGCAACACTCTTTATGAATTGTCATCCCGAGCAAAGCGAGGGATCTGCATTTTGCGGCGAACTACAGATCCCTCGCTTCGCTCGGGATGACAAAATCTGGCGAATTGCGCGCCACTACACCATCTCCGTGCCCCACAGATCGTGCAGGTGCACGATGCCCAGCAAGCGCAGATCGCCGTCCACGACGACGAGCGACGTAATTTTCATCTCCTCCATGCGCGCCAGCGCGGTGGCTGCGAACTCATGCGGGCCAATGGTTTTCGGAGTCCGCGTCATGCATTCCCCCGCCGTCAGGTCGAGTGTGTCTTTGCCGCGCTGTTCGAGCAATCGCCGCAGATCTCCATCGCTGATCACCCCCAGCAGACGCTCGCCGAGCAAACGATCGCCCTCGACCACCGTCGTCATTCCCAGCTTCTTGCGCGACATTTCGTAAATCACATCCGGCATCTTCGTTTGCGCCGTCACCCGCGGAACCGCGTCTCCCGAGTGCATCAACGATTCGACCCGCGCCAGCCGTTTGCCCAGCTTTCCACCGGGATGCAGGTTGGCAAAGTCTTCTTCCTTGAACCCGCGTTTTTCCGAAAGCGCCACCGCCAGCGCATCGCCGAGAGCAAGCATGGTCGTGGTCGAAGCCGTAGGAGCAAGCCCCAGCGAACAAGCTTCCTGAGAGATCGAGCAGTCCAAAGCCACGTCAGCCGAAGATGCGAGAGTAGAAGCAAGTGTGGCGCGGAGCGGGCGCCCCCGCCCGCGTGGATTTGCGCGTGCGATGTCCTCGCAAGTCATAGCAATAAGCGGAACCTGCAGCCGTTTGATCGTCGCCATCAACTGCAGAATTTCTTCCGTCTCGCCGCTGGCCGAAAGCGCCAGCACGACATCGCCGCGCACGATCATCCCCAAATCGCCGTGCAGCGCCTCCACCGGATGCAGGTAGAGCGCGGGCGATCCGGTCGAACTTAACGTAGCCGCGATCTTGCGCGCAATCAGCCCGCTCTTCCCCATGCCGGTCACAACCACGCGGCCCCGGCAGCCGAACATCAGTTCCAGAGCCCGGTTGAAGTCCGCGGCCATCGGGCCCGCCAGCCGATCCGCCAGCGCCCGCAATGCCTCAGCCTCAATGCGCACCACGTTTTCGCCCACATGTTTCATGAAGGGGAAATGGTAGCAGAAGGAACAAGACATCGGATCATCGGGTGATCGGGCCATCGGGTCATCTCAACCCCTCGCCTGCTCGATTCTCCGGTACCCGCCTGGTGCTTGCCAGAATTGGGTGAGTGCACTATAGTTTCCCCGCTTTTCCACTCAAACTCAAAAGGAGAGAAAGATGCGGAAGGTTTTGCTGGTTGCATTGACTTTATTAGTGTCTGTGTCCGTAGCGGTGGCTCAGAGCAAGGTTGACACCAAGTGGCACTGCCCGAAGGCAACGACAGAATACAAACTCGACGTCGGCGACGTACCGGATCACCTTTACTGGATCGGGCAAGGCACCTGCGAAGCTACCTCAAGCGGCGGTGACCTAAAGGAAAAGACTGGTACCTTCACGGAATTCCACGATGCATGGAAAGCTTCCTTCAAGTTCCACGGCTACTTCATCGAGACTGGCGACAATGGCGACAAGGTTCACTACATGTATGAAGGTTCCACTCCCACCGACACCACGAAACCTATGTCCAATAAATGGAAGATCGTGGGCGGTACGGGCAAGCACAAGGGCATCAAGGGTTCTGGTACCTGCTCCGGAAAAGCCAGTGCGGACGGCTCTTCTTTTGACTGGGAGTGCACCGGCACGTATTCGATGGGCATGGCCAAAATGGACAAGACGACGAAATAGGCCGCAAGCGGCCAGCTTGAACCGGGGCTGTGGGACCGCCCGCAGCCCGGGTGATCGGGCGATCGGAAGTTCGGGCCATTTTTCCCGCTCGAACTTCCGATCACCCGATGGCCCGATGACCCGATGCCTAGAAGTGATCGTCCGCCACCCGCCTCGGACGCTCCAGCGCTCGCGCCTGAATCGCGCGGTCCCACGGGCTGGCCTGCCAGTCGTCTTTCTTGCCCTCCGTGTGGATCCACGGCGGCAGCGTCATCAAAAGCCGGCGACTGAGGGAGTGAAGATAAGGTTCGTAGAGCAGCCGAAGTTCCGCCAGCCGATCGGGCGTACCCGCGACATTATTGTCGGCAGCATCACTGTATGCAGCGTCACTGCCCGCACCGTCATTGAGCGTCACGCCATGCTTGGCGAGTTCCGCTCGCAGCCTGGTTAGATCTGCTGCCGTGAGCCGGTCGGCATCATGCGGACTGTATTCCGCTTTCACCACCTGGGCGAGATCGACGGCAGCGTGCCGCGCCATGGCGAACGTGAGCTTGGCCTGGTCGGGGTGAATGCCTTCCACGCCGGCCGTGACCAGCGACGTGACATCGAGCATAACCGTCAGCGCGCTCAACCACGATTGATTGCCGTGCTGCGACCGGAAGAAAACCAGCACCGGATAGGAAATGTGACTCGACAGGAGGTCGGCGCACCAGCGTTCCCAATCGCGAAAAATTTGGTCGAGCACGGTTTGCTCGGGACAGCAACCCAGCCGGCCGAGAAACTCAGCGGCGCTCGGCGGCGATCCGGCGCGCGCATCGAGCAGCGAAATTTCAATCTCGCGCGCGGCAAACGAGTTGTAGATAACCGGCAGATATCCGATCACGACTCCGAGGAACGCGAAGCCCATGCCCGCCTCCATCACGGCAAGGGCGCGGGCGGCGGCGTTGTTGGGCGTGATGTCTCCGTAGCCCAGCGTGAAGAAAGTTTCGCCGCTGAGATAGACGACTTTGCCGAACGTGATTTGTTCATTGCCCAGCGACAGATGTTCGCCCAGTCCATACTGCACGCAGGCGAATCCAAAAATCAGACCGAGCGCCCAAAAGCCCAGCAGCGGGAACAGCGACAGCGGCCCAAAGTAAGCCAGGAAGCCTTCGCGCCGGTTCACGGACTTGATATGCCGCGCCACTACGGTCCAGAGGCGCCAGGTTTTCCGGTAGAACCACCCCGTGATGCGAAACATTCGCTTGATGCGCCGCGGCAAAACCACGGTCTCAAACGCATCCATCAGGATGATGAAGATCAGGACAATGCCGGCGATCGATGCCCACCAATGCATAGAGATGAGATTCAGATGACGCGGGAATGGTAGCAGATTCAGAAATGAAATTTCGCATGGCAGGAAGGCTACGGCGCATTCAGCGTGAGTGCGTCGCAAACGGACGACGTGATCGCATACATCAACAATCAACCGGAGCATCACACGAAGCGGAGTTACGAGGAAGAATTTCTGGAGTTGCTCAAACGATATGGCATTGCCTACGATGCGGCACATGTGCTGGGGTAGGTGGGCCGTCCCTCCGGGACTTGGTCTGTTGTCCCTGGCCACCGAGCGCTGAAGCGCTGGGCTAAGCTGGGTCGTCCCTTCGGGACTGGGATCCGGCCGAACCTCAAAGCGCGCATACACGTGAAACTGCTCTCGAATACACCGCGAAACAGCTCTGAGGTCGCTCCGTGCTTCTCGCTGGCTTGCCTGAGTATCAAGAGAGCAAGGCAACTGGCATGCCACGGGAGACGCGCGTGGAGTCGCGGGTTGGCCGCACACGCTATGGCGTCGCGTGCGCCGCGTCCAGGGCTTTCTTCACCGCCTGCAATTCTTTCAGCAAGCCGCGCAGGTGGCGCGTGTCGAGCGCGTTCGCGCCGTCGCTTTTTGCTTCTTTCGGATTGTCGTGGACTTCCATGAACACTCCGTCCACGCCCGCCGCCACCGCCGCGCGCGACAGCACAGGAATAAACTCCGGCTGGCCTCCGCTCACCGCGGGCTGATCTTCATCACCGTGCGAAGCCGACGGCAGTTGCACGGAGTGCGTCGCGTCAAACACCACCGGCGCAAACTTGCGCATGATGGCCAGCGAGCGCATGTCCACGACCAGATTGTTATAGCCAAAACTCGACCCGCGCTCGGTCACAAACACCTGACTATTCCCCGCATCGCGGCACTTTTCGGTGGCGTGCTTCATGTCCCAGGGCGAAACAAATTGTCCCTTCTTGATGTTCACCGGACGCCCGCTGAGCGCGGCCGCCACGATCAGGTCGGTCTGCCGGCAGAGAAATGCGGGAATCTGCAACACGTCCACGACTTCAGCGACGGCAGCGACGTCGGCCACCTGATGCACATCGGTCAGCACCGGAATGTGCACTTCATCTTTCACCTTCTTCAGAATGCGCAGGCCTTCCTTCATCCCCGGCCCGCGATAGCTGCGGATCGAGGTGCGGTTCGCCTTGTCGTAGGACGCTTTGAAGATGAAGGGAAAATTCAGCGATCGAACCACGCCCTTGATGATCTCCGCCATGCGCAGGGCGTGCTCTTCGCTCTCGATCACGCAGGGCCCGGCAATGAGGAACAGATCTCCGGAGCCGACGCGAACGTTATCGATTTGGAAAGATAGGGTCATCGGGTTTGACCGCAGAGGTCATACCGGGTAGATCCGGGTCATCCGAAACCCACGGGTTGCAAATTAAGATCTACCCGATGGCCCGGTCACCGCGATACTATCTCCGTCCCACATTCTCCGGCCGCAGGAACATCTCGACCTCGGCGGCATCTTTCTGGTCTTTGTTTTTCTGCCCGTGTTCGTAGGCCGCGCCCACGAACGCCTTAAACAGCGGATGCGGCTCCAGCGGCTTCGATTTGAATTCCGGGTGGAACTGGCATCCGATGAAGAACGGATGGCCCGGAATCTCCACCATCTCGACGTAAGTGCCGTCCGGAGTCGAACCGGAAATGCGCAGACCGGCGGCCACCATGGGCTCTTCATACTCGCGGTTAAACTCGTAACGATGCCGGTGCCGCTCGCTGATCTCGGTCTGGCCATACACCTTGTAAGCCAGCGTCCCGGGCTCGATCTTGCACGGCCACGCCCCCAGCCGCATCGTGCCGCCCAACTCCTCCACGCCACGCAACTCGCGCAGCTTGTAGATCACGCGATGCGGCGTCGCCGGATCGAACTCACTCGAATTGGCATCCGCCAATCCGCAGACGTTGCGCGCATATTCAATGCAAGCCGTTTGCATCCCCAGGCAGATTCCGAAGTAGGGGACATGCTTCTCGCGCGCGTACTGGATCGCCCGCAACATGCCTTCGATGCCACGCTTGCCGAATCCGCCGGGCACGAGCAAACCGTCGTAGTCTTCTAACTGCGCCTCGTAGCTTTTGTCGGAACTCTTGTCGGCCTTGTCGGCGGCCTCCAGGCCTTCGGCGTCGACCCAATTCACTTCCAGCTTCAGGTTGTGCGCCAGCGCGCCATGCACCAGCGCCTCTTTCAGCGACTTGTAGGAATCCTCGTACATCACATACTTTCCGACGATGCCGATCCTCACCACATCTTTCGGGTTGTAGACGCGGTGCACCAGATCTTCCCACTTCGAAAGATCGCGCTCCTTCGCCTCCAGTCGCAGACGGCGCAGGATCAATGTGTCCACTTCTTCATGCGCGAACACGATCGGCACTTCGTAGATGGACGCAACATCCTTCGCCGTGATCACCGCTTCTTCTTCGACGTTGCAGAACGACGCAATCTTCGACTTAATCTCCGAGGAGAGGTAGCGGTCGGTGCGGCAGAGCAGGATGTCCGGCTGAATTCCGGAGCTGAGCAATTCTTTGACGGAGTGCTGGGTCGGCTTGGTCTTTAATTCCTGCGCCGCGGCGATAAACGGCACCAGCGTCACGTGCACGAACAGAGTGTTATCGCGGCCCAGTTCCTGCCGCATCTGGCGGATCGCCTCGATGAAGGGCAGCGACTCGATGTCGCCCACCGTGCCGCCGATTTCGACGATCAGCACATCCACGTCCTGAGCGACTTTCTTCGTCGCCGCCTTGATTTCGTTGGTCACGTGCGGAATCACCTGCACGGTCTTGCCCAGGTAATCGCCCCGGCGCTCTTTGGCGATAATCTGCTCGTAGAGGCGCCCGGTGGTCCAGTTGTTATCGCGAGAAAGTTTGGCGTGGGTGAAGCGTTCGTAGTGGCCGAGGTCGAGATCGGTTTCGGCGCCGTCGTCGGTGACGAACACTTCGCCGTGCTGAAACGGCGACAGCGTCCCCGGATCCACGTTCAGGTAGGGATCGAACTTCATCAGGTTGACCTTGAGGCCGCGGCTTTCGAGCAGGCAGCCGATGGAGGCCGCCGCCAGACCTTTGCCTAAAGATGAGACCACACCGCCGGTTACAAAGATGTACTTGGCCGACATCGCTTCCTCGCTTTAATTTTGTTGGGAAAATTGTGCGGGTTGGGGTGCACAATCAATTATGGCAGAAGTTTTTCGGGAAGGGAATGTGGAAAAAATGACGGCTCTCAGCTCTCAGGTTTCAGTCGTCAGCAAACAGTCCCATATTCAGCGCTCGACATTTCGCTGGCCAGCTTTGACAATCCTCCAGAGAGACATTGATGTTCGCTCAGCCACTCGCCCCTGAACTCATCTCGCGATACCTCGCGGTGCTTGGTGTGTCGCGGCAGGAACCCACAGCGGAGGCCCTTCGAGAGCTTGTGTTCGCCCAGTTGACCCATATCCCTTTCGAAAACATTTCCAAGCTCTACAACCGGAAGCACCATGACCTGACGGATCTGCCACCGCTGAAGCTCTACCTCGATGGCGTCGAGCGCTACCGCTTTGGCGGCACTTGCTACTCCAACAACTTCCACTTCTATTCGCTACTGGCGTCCCTACGCTACGGCGTAAAGCTGTGCGCGGCGGATATGAGGACTCCCGACGTTCACGCAGTAATCATGGTGACCGTGGATGGGCGCGAGTACCTGGTGGACGCGGGCTACGGGGCGCCGTTTCTGTCGCCGATGCCTCGCGATCTTGCGACCGACTACGTCGTTGAGCTCGGACGAGACCGTTATATCCTCAGACCGCAAGACGACAATCGGCGTTCGCGTTTGGAGATGTATCGTGATGGGCAGCTGAAGCATGGCTATCTAGCCAAGCCGGCGGCCAGGAGGATAGAGGAGTTTCGCGACGTGATTGCCGGATCTTTTCGGCCGGACGCAACTTTTCTGAACTCCCTGCTGTTGACGCGCTTTTATTCGGACCGGGGCATAATGATTCACAATTGGACGCTGGTCGAGTCGCACGGAAGCGAATCGATGGTTCGATCACTAGCGAGTCGCGACCAACTCGTCGCCGCCGTGGAAGAACATTTTGACATGCAGCGAGCCATTGTGGCGGAAGCCGTCAACGAACTCGGAGAAATGCAGGATCCGTGGACCTGAAATCCCGCGTCCAAGGGGTTTTTGGCAACTGCCCGATCACACGGTTCGCATCTAATCTTACGGAAGCACCAAAAGCGCGGATAATGCCTCCTTAGGATGAATTCACGGATTGGCAGAGCGGGTGCCCGATGGATGATTCTCGGCCTTGCTGTGCTCTGCCTTCTCTCGGCTCTACCCGCTCCCGCCCAGACCCAGGCCCGCCGCCTCATTCTGAAAGACGGGTCCTACCAGTCCGTCACCAAGTATGAGATTCACGGCGATCGCGTCCGCTATTTCAGCGCCGAGCGCGGCGAATGGGAGGAAGTCCCGAACTCGCTGATTGACTGGGACGCAACCGCTAAGTTTGAGCAAGGCCGCCTGCAGGGCAAGCTCGCTCCGGAAGCGGTCGAACTCGACAAGGAACTCGAGGCCGAACGAAAAGCCGAACAAGCCCGTTCCCCTCAGGTCGCGCCCGGTCTGCGCCTGCCCGATGAAGGCGGCATTTTTCTCCTCGATACCTATGAGAATCAGCCGCAGCTAGCCGAACTGCAGCAATCGGGCAGCGAAGTGGATAAGAACAGAAAGTCGAATATTCTGCGCGCGGCGATCAATCCGATCGGCCGGCGCCAGGCAAACCATTGAACTTCCCGAGGCCCATGCCAAGATTCAGTCGCACACCACCGTGCCTTCGCTCTACATCAACATCGACTTAAATAGTAACGACGCGAAGCAGGGCGCGCCCGCCACCGTGCAGGCCGCCACCGGCGGACCTCCTCCTCCGCCGCTGCCGCCCGCCGGGGAGCGCTTCAAGATTATTCGTGTCCAAGTCAAGGGCGGCAAGCGCATTGCCGGCGGGGTCAACGTCGCGGTAACCGGAAAGATGAAAACCGACGAGCGTTTTGTCGCGTCCACGGTCACTACCATGACCGGAGGCTGGGTCAAACTCACGCCCGCCGAGCCACTCGCACCGGCGAATACGCCGTCATCGAGATACTGGGGAAAGAAGCAATGAATCTTTATGTGTGGGACTTCGGCGTGAACCCTGCCGCGCCCGCGAACGCGGGTACGTGGAAACCGGACGCAACCGAAGCGCAGCCGAAAACCGACCAGCCGGCGGATCTGCAGAAGCGAGAAAAGCGGTAGGCGACAAGCTGCTTGGCAGGGAGTCGCCTGCAAAGAGCGCTCTTCTCGCTAGAGCGACCGCAGGAAATCGATGATTTCCTGCTGCTCCTGCGTGCTCAGCTTATCGAAATGTTCGACGACCTTATTTGCTTCGCTGCCATGGCTCTTGTGCTCTCTGATGGCGTCTACCAGGTTGCTGGTCCGTCCGTCATGGAGGAAGAAGACGCGTTGTCCGACGCCCCAGAGGGGAGCGGTTCGGAACTCGTCGGGGCCGGCGCCGCCTTGCGTGATGCCGTCGGCGAGGCCTTTGCCCATGTGGTGGACGAGAAGGTCAGAGAAAAGATTCGCCGTCTGATTGGAAAGCGCCGCACTCGGACTGGTCGAGGAGCCGCTCGCAATCATCTTGCCTGTGGTAAACGAGGGTGTATGGCAGTGGACACAGCCTACCTTGGCAAAAGTGTCGCGGCCATTTTCGGTAGCAGGCGTGGCGGGAGCGGGAGCGGGCGGCGCCAGCATCCGCATGAAGTTGGCAAACGCTTCGATATCTGAGATGACCGCCGGGTTCGAAATTCGCGGTGGTCGTGGGGGTAGTCGTGAAGTTGAGTGTGTCGTTCGGAGTGGGGATGAATAAACAGCCCGGCGTTTCGTCGCGCTCTTGCTGGAAAAGCTGGTTCGAGATGCCCATCTCGACGTTGTAGGCCTCGCCCGCAAACATGAGAAGGGATTTGTTCTGCGCCTTCCATCCGAAACGGGTAATGGTCCCATCGTTCGCGCTGAGGTTCACATTTCCGCTTAGGTGTGCGTTCGCGTGCCCGGAAATACCCAAGGCCCGATTTCTGGGATGCGTTGGCCTGCATATTCGCAAGGATAGCTGAGTCGGGAATCGCTTCTATGAGCCCCGCGCCAAAGACAGGAGTCGGGATGCGGAAAATAATGTTCGAATTTCCGCCCTGGCCGGTGAGCGGATTTCCCGCGGGCAGGAAATCGAATTGGGCGATGTTGCAGCCGGGAGCATCACTTCGCCCGGTAATCACGAAGAGGTCGTGCACTTCGCCGTCGGCGTCTCCGTTGCTCTTCTTAAACCGCGCTTCGCGGACCGGACCATTTTGCACGATGAACCACGGCACCGTGTTCTTCGCCCCATTCAAGCTGGGCAACGTCGGGCAGGGGATTTTTCGCCGGACTCGTTCCGCCGCCATCCGGCTGCGAGTGGCAAGAGAAACACTGGTTTGAGTTGAAGCGGGGACCGAGGCCGTTGTTCGAGCCGTTGGCCACGACCTCGATTTCAGCGAACCTCGCCTGCCCATCCAGGAAGAACGCAGTTTCGTCCGCAGTAAGACCCTTCAGCGGAGTGCCGGCGCCCGCCGGGCCACCGCGCACGCCCGGATCTACTGGGGCTGCTTTGGTTTGACTGAAAGTGTAGACGCATGTGGTCAAGGCCACAGCAACGATTCCGCTGAAACTCTTGCGTGCAATTCTCCGGAGCATCATCAGCACGATTACCTCCGTTTGTCCCAGGAATGCGGGTATTGTACACCGGGTCTAACAGCCTGTGGTGAAACTCTGGCGCCAAGAACCAGCGCCTAAAGGCGCATTCATAGCATGGCACTTGCGGCACGCCTGAAGGCGTGCCCTGATACGAATCAGACTTTTACCATGGACTGCTCAGGTCGGCATAATAGACCACCGGTTTACGGCCCAAGCGCAAGGAGTTCGCTCCAACCGGAGGCGGCTGTCTCTGCATGTGGACGGGAAGAAGCTTACGTCTCCAGCACTCCGCGCGACACAATGCCGATATTGTCGCGGGTGGTGTTCTTCACCATATACATCATCTCGTCGGCCTGACGGATAATGTCGTGCGGGGTCTGCGCATCGTGCGGAAAGGTCGCCAGCCCCATACTGGCGCGCACGGTCAGGTTCAAACTCTGCTCGGTGCAGAAGATTCCCGAGCGCAAGGAATCCTGCAAACGTTTCGCCACCACCACCGCCTGATCTTTGGTGGTTTGCGGCAGCAGAACCACGAACTCGTCTCCGCCGTAGCGGAAGGCAAAATCAATTAGCCGCAACTGCGCTTTGATCCGGTATCCGACTTCGGCCAGCAGCCGGCTTCCCACCAGATGTCCATGCCGGTCGTTGACCTGCTTGAAGTAGTCGAGGTCGATGAAAATCACGCTGAACTCGTAGGCGAAGCGCGCCGAGCGGTAGACCTCGGTTTCCAGCGTTTTGTGCAGATGGCGCGCATTGAAGAGGCCGGTGCAATCGTCGGTGATGGTCAGTTCCTGAATCTTCTCGACCGATCTCGAATTCTCGATCGCAATCGCGGCGTAGTCGCACAAAGCCTGCAGGAAGAACATCTCCTGCTCGCTCATCTCCACATTCGCGTTGACCAGTTGGATCACGCCCAGCACGCGGTGTTTGGAGCGCAACGGCACGCAGATGATGGAGCGGGTCTGCAACTGCGTCATCTCGTCCAGCCGGGATGAGAAGCGCGGATCGCACTGCACGTCGGGCACGATCAAAACCTGTCCGTGCTTGGCCACCCAACCGGCAATTCCCTCCCCCACTTTCAAGCGCGCCTTCGACAGAACCTCCGCCGCGGCCCCTACCGCGATGGCGAAATAGAGCTCTTCTTTTTCTTCATCCACCATCAGGAGCGACCAGGTATCGGGGCGGAAGTATTCCGCCATTTTTTCCATGATGGTCTGCAAAATCGAATCGAGGTTGAGCGAGGATGTCAGCGCCTTGGCGACATCGTGGAAGATGGTCAGCTCTTGCGACAGGCGAATTGGGGATTTGCCCGCTGCCTCCGACATGAACTCCTCGTTCGTGTGGCTGGATATGAAAATTATAGGTTTCGCCGCACCGCTCCGGCAACGAACGTCGGTAACAGGTACCAGTCACGCCAACCCGCCGTAAGCGCTGACTGAAGGCAGAATTCCTTCCGGGTGGACGGTAACTCAGTCGCCATTGGATCTTACGCTACCTGGGCGAGAGCCGCGTCTTCGGCATCGTAATCAAACTGCTGTAAGTCAATGGTGCTGGGCGGGTTTCGCCGCTCCCAGGCAACCGTCCGCTGTATCGCTTCCTCGATCTCGACTAGCTCCTTATAACCCAACTCGGCTCGAATGCGCTCAGAGGTGGCGACCACATGTTGCGCCGCATTGCCGGGGAGCAGCAGATGCTTTGGCGTTCGCTCTCTCGGCAGTACAACGAACCTCACAGGCCAGTTCATCGTTTTGCGATCTTTTGTTGTTTTGCGATCCTCGCCTGCCAATCCAGTTCCGGCAAGGTCGGCTCGTCGCAAATGTTGTAAACACGCCCCGCCGCCCGATCCGAGGTTGCGGCAAGCGCGATGGCATGCGCAACGTTCTCGACGTATCCGCGCGGGCCCCGCCAAGCGGCGAAATCATCGGGAAGAAGTATCGAAGATCGCCCATCCGCGCAGCGTTTGAGCAATGGGAAGAATCGATGGAGGGGATCTCCTGGCCCGTATACCATCGGCAGTCGTAGAACGGTCCCCGAGACCACTGGGTCGTTCAATATCGCCTCTTCGACCGCGATCTTGTCGTATCGCTCGTCAACCCAGGTAAAGATGCTCTGCATCATCTTTACCGTCTCTGGCGCGTAGAGACTGCGGACGGTGCGTAAGGGCGAGTTTTCGGTCAGCGGCAGCGGCTCTAACGGGCCCGGCTCAACCCCGTGCAACACGCCCCACGCGCGGTAAACGTCCATGCTGCTGATTGCGACCACGCGCGGCGCAACTTCGCGCACAGTCGTCATTAACTGGCGCGCCTGTTCTCCCGAGCTCAGGATCAAGTCGACGATGACGTCAGGCGGAAAATCGCTGAAGCTGATTCGGTAGTCGGAAAGCCGATTCCGGTCTCCTTGGATTTGCACCACTTCGTTTCGTACCACGTCGGTCCCGGCAGGACCTGCATCGGCGCGGCGATGGAAAATTGCAACTTCGTGTCCGGAACCACGCAACTCACGCATCAAGGGCGAGCCGATGAAACCGTTTCCGCCGACCAAAAGGATTCGCATACGAGATTGGATGAGAGTGTATCAATACCCGGTTATTTTCTATGTCCTCGGCCAGTTTGTCGCGAAATTCCTGAATACCCTATGATCTAGCTTCTCAACAGAGTAAGATTTTGTTCGCCATCCAACGAAAGCGAGAGACTGGTTTGCCTTCCTTTGGCGAAAAACTGAAACAGGAGCGCGAAAAGCGCAAGATCACATTGGAGCAGATTTCCGACTCCACCAAGATCGGGACGCGCATGCTGCGGGCCCTGGAAGAAGATAAGTTCAACCAGTTGCCGGGAGGCATCTTCAACAAGGGCTTTGTCCGCGCCTATTCCCGCTGCGTTGGCCTGGACGAAGATCAAACCGTTGCCGAATACCTGCTGGCTTCCGGCGACGCCCCTCCCCCTAAGACTGAAATCGGAGGGCATGAAGACGGAGAGCGCAAAAATGAAGCGCGCGAAAATGAACAGAACATCCGCCGCCTGGAGGCCATCTCCGACACCCCTGCTCGCCAACTACCTTGGGGCCTGTTCGCCGCGCTTCTACTCGTCGTCGCGCTCGCACTCTCCTTCTGGAGCCATCGCGAGCGGGAGCGCGCCAGACAGTCAATTCGGCCGACTCCGACCGCGGCCCCGGCGCCGTCGCCAGGCGTAGGAGGCGGCGTAGCCAGCGCCGGGGCAAGCGGAGGAGCAAACCCAGATAATGGCGCCCGTTCGCCCACCGCTGGTTCGCCAACAAATGGCTCGCCGGCAAATGCTTCGCCGACGGGAGAATCCGCCCCCTCCGTCTCCCCCAAAACGCCTCCGGACTTAACCGCTGTCCGCCGCAACTCCGGACGAGTTTACAGTCGTCATTCATGCCCGCGAAGACTCCTGGGTCTCGATCACCGCCGACGGCAAAACTTTCTCGTCCGAACTTTTGGCCGCAGGCAGCGAGCGCTCGATCCAAGGCCGGAAGGAAATCAGCGTCCGGGCGGGAAACTCCGGTGGCATCGACTTTCGCTTCAACGGAAAGAAGGTCGACACTGGGGGAACGTCCGGCGAGGTCAAGAGCGTTACTTTTGGCCCTGGAGGAATGTTAGCGAGTGCCCCATCGCCGCCTACGAAGCCTTAACCTTGTCTCTTTTTTTTCTTCCGTTTACCGTCCACCTTCCGCCGTCCAATGCCGACTCGGTCCAACTCAATGTCAGCTCCCTCCGGCTCTGCCAATTCGATTGCGCTTAGGAGGTCATCTCTGGTACCGTTTTGATGAAGACTAAGCCAAACCAAAAGCCAAACTTGGTCAAGAGCCCTTGGCTCCGTAGGCCCCCCGTTATTGGAAATGAACGCTAGAAGTTACCTTTAGGAGATATCAGCTTGCCAGCAACCAATCGTTTTCTGTTTACCTCGGAATCCGTTACCGAGGGACATCCGGATAAGATCGCCGACCAGATTTCCGATGCCATTCTCGACGCCTGCCTGCGGGATGATCCGAACAGCCGCGTCGCCTGTGAAACCCTGACCTGCACCGGCCTGGTCGTGATCGCCGGCGAGATCACCACCAAAGCCTACGTCGACTTTCAAAATCTGGTCCGCGGCGTGGTTCAGTCCATCGGCTACGACAACGCCGTCTACGGCTTCGACTCCAACACCTGCGCCGTAATTTCCAGCATCAACAAGCAGTCCGGCGATATCGCCATGGGCGTGGACATCGGCGGCGCCGGCGACCAGGGCATGATGTTCGGCTTCGCCTGCAACGAGACTCCCGAACTGATGCCCCTTCCGATTTCACTCGCCCACAAGCTCTGCCTGAAGCTTTCCGAAGTTCGCAAAAACGGCACCTGCCCCTACCTGCGGCCCGATGGAAAATCACAGGTCACGGTCGAGTACGACGCGCCGGGCAAAGTGAAGCGGGTCGATGCGGTCGTAGTCTCCACCCAGCATTCCGAAACCGTCACCAACGACGAACTGCGCGCCGACATTTTGAAGCACGTCATCCAGGCCGTAATTCCGGCTAACCTGCTCGATGAAGACACCAAGTACCACATCAATCCCACCGGACGGTTCGTCATCGGCGGGCCCATGGGCGATTCCGGTCTGACCGGGCGCAAAATCATCGTCGACACTTACGGCGGTATGGGACGTCACGGCGGCGGCGCGTTCAGCGGCAAGGATCCGACCAAGGTGGATCGTTCCGCCGCCTACATGGCGCGCTACATCGCCAAGAACATCGTGGCCGCCGGCTTGGCCGATCGCTGCGAAGTGCAACTCGCTTACGCGATCGGTGTTGCCGATCCGGTCAGCGTACTGGTGGATACTTTCGGAACCGAGAAGATTGATGCGAAGCTGATTCCGGGTCTGGTGCGGGCCAACTTCAAGCTCAAGCCGCGCGAGATCATAGATTCGCTGAACTTGCGGCGCCCGATTTACCGCAAGACGGCGGCCTACGGACACTTCGGCCGCAGCGACGCCGATTTCACCTGGGAAAAGACCGACAAAGCCGCCAAACTGGCCGCCGACGCCGGCTTGAAAACTGGAACCGGCCGGAGCCAGGAAATAAGGTCAGAGGTTCGAGGTCAGAGGTCAGAGGTAGACAACCCGAACCGCATAAGGTATCAACGAATCAGACGAAAACTGAGACATCAAGCTAGGAATGAGTGAGGAGGTCAGAGTGTACACCTCTGCAATCTGACCTCTCACTTCTGACCTTTCATCCGGGGATTAGGAGAGAAATGGCTACGACATCAGTTAGCAGCGACGTTAAAGGGATTTGAACTGGCCGATCTGGGCAAGAAACGCATCGAGTGGGCGAACCAGTCGATGAAGGTGCTGCAGATCATCCGCAAGGAATTCATCAAGAACCAGCCGCTCAAGGGCATCCGCGTTTCCGCCTGCCTGCACGTGACGGCCGAGACCGCAAACTTAATGATCGCGCTGCGTGACGGCGGCGCCGACGCGGCGTTGTGCGCTTCCAACCCGCTGTCCACGCAGGATGACGTCGCCGCCAGTCTGGTGCGCGACTACAACATTCCCGTTTTCGCCATCAAAGGCGAGGACAACGACTCCTACTACTCGCACATCATGGCGGCGGTCGATCACAAGCCGCAGCTCACCATGGACGATGGCGCCGACCTGGTCACCGTGCTCCACACCAAGCGCAAGGCGGAATTGTCGAACGTGATTGGCGGCACCGAAGAGACGACCACCGGCGTGATTCGCCTGCGCGCCATGGCGAAGGAAGGCGTGCTGGGCTATCCGATCATGGCCGTCAACGACGCCGACACCAAGCATCTGTTCGACAATCGCTACGGCACCGGACAATCGACGATTGACGGCATCATCCGCGCCACGAATTTCCTGCTCGCGGGGTCGAAGTTCGTGGTCGCCGGCTACGGCTGGTGCGGACGCGGCCTCGCTTCGCGCGCACGCGGCACGGGAGCGGAAGTCATCGTCACCGAAATCGATCCGACCAAAGCGCTCGAAGCGGTCATGGACGGTTTCCGCGTGATGAGCATGGAAGAGGCCGCCAAAATCGGCGACGTTTTCTGCACCGTCACCGGCAACAAGAACGTGCTCGCCAAGCAGCACTTCGAACTCATGAAGGACGGCGCCATCATCTCGAACTCGGGCCACTTCAACGTCGAAATCGACATCCCGGCGCTCGAAAAGCTGTCGTCCTCGAAGCGCACCACGCGCACCTTCGTCGACGAGTACTCGCTGAAAGACGGCCGCCGCATCAACCTGCTCGGCGAAGGCCGCCTGATCAACCTGGCCGCCGCCGAAGGGCATCCGGCGTCGGTGATGGATATGAGTTTTGCCGACCAGGCGCTTTCCTGCGAGTACATGGTGAAGAACCACGCGAAGTTAGAAAAAAAGGTCTACCCGGTTCCGGTGGAACTCGACAAACGCGTGGCCAAGCTCAAGCTGGAATCGCTCGGCATCAAGATCGACCGCTTAACCTCGGAGCAGGAAGAATACCTGGCCAGCTGGTCGGAAGGAACGTAGGGCAGCTGTCAGTTGTCAGCTCTCAGTGTCGTCAGGTCTCAAGGGGCGGCGCAAGCCGCCCTTTTGTTTCGCATCGTTTAGCGATACAGCTTGTTTGTATCAGGGTATCGCTTTAGCGATACCGCAGCTTCTCAGACGAGATGCCCCTTTAGGGGCCGATCACTGAACGCCCTCGCCTCAAGTTTTCTGCCGCCCTGCCGATGAACCCACACGAGGGTTACGTGTGGCCGCTTTGAACTCCAAAGTGCTGCTTGGTCGAAGACAGCAAGTTTCTCCGGATGGCCAATGAACGCGCTTTGTCCAAAGCCGGTTATGAGGTCAGCACCGCCGGCGACGGCGAGGAAGCGTTGCGCGTCGCCAATGACAAACTGCCCGACATCATCCTGCTCGACATGATGCTGCCCAAGATCAGCGGCCCGGAAGTCCTAAAAGCGCTAAAAGGAAATCCCGCCACCATGGACATCCCGGTCATCGTGCTGACCAGCCTGTCGCAGAGGAACGAGGAAAGACTCCTCCATGAAGGCGCCGCCGCATACTTCGAGAAGTCCACGCTGGAGCTCGACAAGAACTCCGATCGCCTGGCGGCCACGGTGGAAACGGTTCTCGAGCGGATCAATCACCAAAAGAGCTTGAATCTTCGTTTGCAGAAATTAGCCGCCAAAAAGGCCATTGGCCACTGACGACTGACCCCACTGACGACTGACCAACGAAGGCTGAGAAATTCCTCCCGCGGCGATAGAATGTATCGATGTACCACTACAATCCCTCAACCGCCCTTGAAGAACTGACCGAAGACGCGACCCTGCCCAATCCCGTCCACGTGCGCGACATGATGCTGCGTCACAAGCTCACCGCCGACCAGTCGCTGGAGCTGAACCGCATCTTCGTCGAATACCAGAAATTTTTCGGCGAAGCGCAAAAACTGGGCAAGGAAATTTTGAAGCGCCTGGCAGCGTAGTTCACCAGAACTCACGTAGGGACGCGGAATCCCACACTTGCGCACAAAACGCGCAAGGATGGGGCACGCGGCCCGCACCGACCCTTTACGAAGTACGGGGGTTTGTCACTATCGAATCTCGATCTTCTTCACAGTCAGCACGATCTCTTCTCTGTGCTTGCCTGACCCTGAAAAGTAGTACAGCCTGTCCCAGCCCGTCCGCCCTAGCGTCACCGAACCCATCGGAAGATTGTGGCAGTTGTCGTACTGAACCGGTGTGGACGGCAAGTCTTCGCCGGTCTCAGTTGTCCACGTGGCACCGCACTCGGCCGTGATCTTTTTGTCTCCGAATTTGATGGTGACCATGACGTAAGTGCCTGAGTGGTCGGCGTACTCCTTCACTTCTCTCCCGACAATGTTGTAGTCGGAACGCAACCACGCGCCTCCCGCAATTGATTCGGGGTGAGTGACTTTGTCCTCGCGCGGCTCACGGCTACATCCTGTAAGTAGCGCAACTCCGAGGAGAGCTGAGACGATTGACTCCAGCGACACGGCTGGATTGTAGAACGATCAACGTGTTTCTCGCTACCACCAGAGCGGTTCAGGCTCGCAAAAAACTCTTCATCCTCGACCATTGCGAACTTGTCGTGAGCCGCGCGCGCCTTCTTCACGGTCACAAGATCTGGGGTCGCGCCAGTGCACGCGCGATATCTCCTGTTGGAAGTTTAGATCCCGCTCCGATGATCACCTCGACCAGTTGAAGCACCTCGCAGAAGTTGAAAAACTCCTCCTCCAAGTCGGTACACGTCCGGATCTCGTGCTCGTATTCCCAGTTGTCGTACTTGGTGAAGATCACCTTCTCCATCATGGGTAGCCGTTGCTGGTCGTCCAGGCGAAGAAAGTCCTTCGGAAACGGCAGAGGAGCGGAGATGTAGTCTATCCTTCTGGTCTGTGCTTTTTCCGCATCTGGAGGGATCTCGAATCCGAGACACAGCCCTCTGTGCTTGTCGCTGTAGTGAGCCCAGATCACAGGGTCATACCAGTCCGCGCTGAAGCACAAGAGACCGACCTCTTGAGCTAGACGCTTGCGTGTGTCGAGAAATGCCCAGCGTACCGCTGGGTCGGTGAGATCGTACGGTCGCAACTCGAACGGATCGTTGAGTTCGTCGATTCGCGTTCTCCGCAACCGTCTCTCGGAGAGGCTCTTTAGGCCGTACTTTTCATTCAGGAATTTGTAGGCGCGCATCAACGCGGATCTTAGCATGTGGTCTGCTCGATCGCTCCCGACCACCAGTGACCGCGGTCGCCGGCGTTGGCGCGAGTACAATCGGACCCATGACGATCGAATTAGGTGTCTCCCCTCGTGCGTTGTTCGATCTCTTCGACAGCAAACAGGTCTCGTCCGGCATGAGCCGCGAGGTTCCTGGTGGTGCCACGATCCAGCTCGGCGTGATGATGGAGAGGCGCGACCTCCCGTCGATCCAAGCGACGGCCTTCGTTCCGATCCTGCTCACGATCGGTACAGGAGTGGTCTCCGGAGTGACGGTCAAACTAATTGCTGACTTCCTCACCGAGAAGCTCAAGGGCGAAGACAAAGCACGCCGGATGATGACTATCAACCGGAAGGTCGTCGAAGTGACCACTCGCGAGGCGATGGTGAAGACCCTGACGGAAGAGATCGAGATCGAGGAGCGGAAGTGAGTGAGATCGCTTCATAACAAACTACGCAACAGAGCAGCCTAGAATCGCCCTTTTCTGCCTATAGTGAACGTCGAGTGGTAGGGGTGGAATCTGTTGGTTCCTGGTTCAAATCCGAACCGCGCGTCGGCCTTCGACCGAAAGTATGTCTCGAAGGATTTCTTCTTCTAGCGTTGTTTCGGGAAGTCAGTATCGCAGCGGTGAACCGCTGCCCCCCAAGATCAAGTGCGCCATCGTTTACAATCGAAGATTCTCTCTCGATTGGAAACCATAATCATGCACCGCTGGTCGCAACTTTTTATTCCTACGCTTCGCGAGGCTCCGGCTGATGCCGAGGTCGCTAGCCACAAGCTGCTGGTCCGCGCTGGATACATCCGTCAACTGGGCGCTGGGATCTATTCGTTCCTGTTCCTGGGCAATCGCACTACCCAGAAGATCATGGGCATCGTCCGCCAGGAGATGGACAAGATCGGGCAGGAGTTCTACTTGCCGGCGCTGAATCCGCGCGAGGTTTGGGAGGCGAGCGGGCGCTGGGCGGTGATGGGCGAGAACATGTTTCGCCTCAAGGATCGCAAGGGCGCCGACCTTTGCCTGGGCTTTACCCACGAAGAAGTCATGACCGACATCGCGCGCAAGGAGCTGCGCAGCTACAAGCAACTGCCGCAGATCTGGTATCAGATTCAGACCAAGTTTCGCGACGAGCCTCGTCCCAAGTCGGGCCTGCTGCGGGTGCGGCAGTTCATCATGAAGGATTCTTACTCGTTCGACATCGATGCGGCCGGGCTCGACGTTTCCTACGCGAAGCATCACGACACCTACTGCCGCATCTTCGACCGCTGCGGCCTGAAGTACATGGTGATCGATGCGCACTCGGGCGCCATGGGCGGATCGCAGTCGCAGGAATTCATGGTGCGCACTCCGGCGGGCGAGGACCAGGTCGTGAGCTGCGAGAAGTGCAATTACGCGGCGAACATGGAGAAGGCAACTTCGCGGCTGGCTCCGGTCGAGGATCTGAAGCCCGAGGGCGATGCCCAGCCGCTCGAAGTGCACACTCCCGGACAGAAGACGATTGAGGACGTGGCGCGGTTCCTGGGTGTATCGCCGAAGCACATGATCAAGACTTTGGCGATGATGGTCGCCGGAGAGGATGTGAAGACGGGTAAGACGGAACAGCGGGCCGCTTGTGCTGCTGCTGCGCGGCGATCATCAGATGAACGAAGCCAAGCTGTCGACCGCAGTCGGAGGCAAAGAGACCCGTCCCATGCGAGAGGATGAGATTCAGGAAGTTTTCCATACGCCCGCTGGATACCTCGGTCCGCTCGGCATTGGCTGGGCCAAGGACATGGGCGAATCGAGCAAGCCTGCTCTGCTGGTCGATAAGGCGCTCGAAGGCCGCACCAACCTGATCGGCGGCGCGAATAAAGAGAACTATCACGTCAAGCATCTGACGCCGGGAGGGAATTTTCAGCCTACAGCCTACGCCGACCTGCGCAGCGTGACGGCCGGCGAGCCCTGCCCGAATTGTGGCGCTCCCCTGCGCATCGATACCGCCGTCGAAATCGGACACATTTTCAAGCTGGGCTACAGGTATTCCGAATCCATGGGAGCGCGTGTGCTCGACCGCAATGGCAAGGAGGTCGCGCCGATCATGGGGAGCTATGGGATTGGAATCGAGCGCATCCTGACCGCCGCCGTCGAGCAGTCGAACGACGAGAACGGCTTCTGGCTGCCGCCTTCGATCGCGCCATTTGAGGTGGTGGTGGTGGCAACGAACTCCAAGGACGAGGCGGTCCGCAGCGCCTCCGAGGACATTACGCGGCAACTGGAGGCGGCCGGGTTCGACGTGTTACTGGACGATAGAGACGAACGGCCAGGAGTGAAGTTCAAGGACGCCGATCTGGTGGGTATCCCCTTTCGAATCAACGTGGGAAAGAAGGTTACCGAAGATACTGTTGAAGTCGTTCAGCGCTCGACTCTCGAGCGGGAGGACGTTAAAATTTCTGCCATAACCGAGTATTTCCAAAAATTGCGCAAAGGACTTCAGTAAGGACCTCAGTAACGACTGGTCCCGGCCGCTCGCTAGCCGCAGAAACAGCCCTTCGCGGATGAGGGAAAGCTCGCGATCGGAACTTCGCAACCAGCGACTGGGCGATGTTTTCTTATGGCAACTTTGAAATTGGTCTTCGGCGTGGCCGTCTTCGCGGCGCTGGTCTTTGCGGGCATCAAGATCATCCCGCCGTTCTTCTCGAATTACGAGCTTGAGGATTCGATCAAGACCGAAGCGCTGCAGGCAACCTACAGCACGCGTACGGAAGAGGACATTCGCGCAGCCATCATCAAGCAGGCCCGCAACTACGACATTGCGTTGACGCCCAAGCAGGTGCAAGTTTCGCGGGCGGGCGGGTTCGGCAATGGCAGTCTCTACATCGAAGCCGATTACAGCGTTGCCATCGAACTGCCCGGGTACTCGACAACCATCGATTTCCATCCTTCGTCGAAGAACAAAGGCGTGTTTTAGGAGCAGGTCTCCAGGTCTTAGGTCTTCGCTTTCAGTTGGCACCCGCCGATGAGATTTAGCTGGTGGAGTGACGGGCATCTCGCCCGCCCGCGGGAGGGGACGCTCGGCTCTCGACCGGCGTTCGCCGGCGCGACCGACGAGCACCTAAATCGTCAAAAGTGTGCAATTTTGAACAGACAGCGCCGTGGCGATTGCGGCAAGATACCGAGAATTTCCTTAGGGGTCGTTCAAATTGTAGCAAGCCAAATGCGGTAGTTCAGGCTTATCGTCCAAGGTATTTCCCTTCCCCCAGAAGGTATTTGCCTTCCCCCAGGGACGATGATGGGCTACCGCATTGGGAGGCTTGCTCTCGCTTGTGGTCTCCCGACTGCAGTCTCCCCAGATCCACTTGCAAAGGCGGGTCGCGCCTGCTACCGATTGCGGATTGCTGTGCCCCGTTCCAGAATTACGTAAACCCTACAGTCCTTCTTCGACGACCGTGTGGAAGCGGGCCTGCGCCCCGCTTGGACGGGGCAGAGCCCCGTCCCCACACACGGTCGTCCGTCGTCTGACACGCATCCAACTGCTCGGTAGTGTCTTAAACGCCGTGTTGCCGTCATTTAAGACTCTACCCAAATGCTCGTAGGGGTTGCCTTGTGATTTAGAATCAACCACAAGGCACCTTAGCTCAAAAACCAGTTTTCGGAGTGCGAATTGCTCTTCGTGGATGCCCAGCTCTCTTCATGTCCATTAAGCTGAAAATCCCGGTACTTCGACGCGGCGGCCAACGAGGAAAAGGCCGCGGGAAAAGCCGCCTGCTGGCCCACGATCCCCTGTTGCGCATTGCCCTGCTCGGTTTTCTCTCGGCATCGCTCGTGGTGGTCGGCTTTTTTGCCTACTGGTATGTGAAGTACGACCGCATCATCGAGCAGCGCTTCCGCGGTCCGGCGTTCGCCACTTCGGCCAAGATTTTCGCTGCTCCACCGGTGGTGAAGGTCGGATCGAAGTTGACCCTCTCTGAAATTGCGGCGGAGCTGCGTCATGCCGGCTATTCCGAAAAGGCGGGAGAAAATCCGCTGGGCAGCTACCATGTGCATGGCGGCTCGATTGAAGTTCTGCCCGGGCCCGAGTCTTACCACAGTCCCGAAGCGGCCACCATCACCGTCTGCCGGCGGCGCGGTTTCGGCCATCACCAGCCGCGTCTCCGGCGAGCTGGCGGCTTATGAACTCGAGCCCCAGATGCTGACTTCGCTGTTCGACGCCGAGCAGCGCTCCAAGCGGCAACTGGTGAAGTACGACGACATTCCCAAGCTCATGGTGGAAGCGGTCACGGCCATCGAAGACCGCCGCTTCTTCCAGCACGGCGGAGTCAATTTCATGCGGCTGGGCGAAGCCGCCTGGATCGACTTCACCCATCAGCGCCATCAGCAGGGCGGTTCGACGATCACCATGCAGCTCTCGCGGGCATTCTTTCTGACGCCCGGAGAAAACCTTCAAGCGCAAGCTGATCGAAATGCTGATCGCGGTGGAGTTGGAGCAGAAATTTTCCAAGCAGCAGATTTTCGAGTTCTACGCTAACCGCGTCGATTTGGGACAGCGCGGGTCGTTCACCATCTCGGGCCTGGCCGAAGGGTCGCGCTCCTATTTCAACAAGGATCTGAAAGACATCACCCTGCCCGAAGCCGCGCTGCTCGCCGGATTGATCCAGGCGCCCAGCTATCTTTCGCCCTATCGCCATCCCGAGCGCGCTCTGGAACGCCGCAATATCGTGATCGAGTCCATGGTCGAGACTCACGACATCACGCGCGAGCAAGCCGACAAAGCCAAGGCCACGCCGCTGAAACTGGCCCCGCCGAACGTGGAGGCCAGCGACGCGCCGTACTTCGTGGATATGGTGCGCGACACCATCGTCAACAAACTGAACGAGCACGAGGTCAACGAACAGGAGTACCGCATCTATACGACGCTCGATCCCGACCTGCAACGGGCGGCCGCGCAGGCTGTCGAAACCGGCATCAAGCTGGTGGACGATCAGGTCACGAAGATGCGTACCCACATGACCAAGGTCGGAAAGAACAAGTTTGAAGCCACGGTCACGCCCGGCCCGCAGGCGCAGGTGGCGCTGGTCGCCATGGACCCTCACACCGGCGAGATCAAGGCGCTGGTCGGCGGACGAAACTACGGAGCGAGCCAGCTGAACCACGCGCTCGCCAAGCGTCCCACCGGCTCCATCTTCAAACCGTTTGTGTATGCGGCCGCCATGAATACGGCGCTCGACGGCTCGACGACCGTGATCACTCCGGCGTCTATGGTTCCCGATCAGCCAACGACATTCTCCTATGGCGACCAGATCTATGAGCCGCGCAACTACAAAGAGGAGTACCACGGCGACGTCACGCTCCGCTATGCGCTGGCGCTTTCGCTCAACAACGCAACGGTCAAAGTGGCGGAAGAAGTGGGCTATGACAAAGTGGCGGATCTGGCCAGGTCCGCCGGAATCGCCTCGGTGAAAGCCACACCGGCGATGGCACTCGGCGCCTACGACGCCACGCCCGTCGACATGACGGCCGCTTATACAAGTTTTGCCAACGGCGGCGTGCGGCTTTCGCCCGTCTTCGTAAATTCGGTGCGCAACTCCAAAGGCGACATCATCGTCAACTTCGGCACCGAGAAGAAGCAGGTTCTCGATCCGCGCGTCGCTTTCGTCATGACCAACATGCTGGAAGGAGTCATGAACTTCGGCACCGCGTACGGGGTGCGCTCCCGCGGATTCACCGCCCCGGCGGCGGGTAAGACCGGGCACTTCGCACGACGGCTGGTTCGCCGGATACACCAGCAATCTGCTGTGCATCGTCTGGGTGGGATACGACGATTACAGCGACATTCGCCTGAGCGGCGCGCAGACCGCGGCCCCTATTTGGGCCGAGTTCATGAAGAAAGCGGTTACGCTGCCCCAGTATGCGGACGTGAAGCCTTTCACCCAGCCGGAAGGCGTGGTGGATGTGCAACTCGATAAAATCACCAACCGCCTGGCGACGCCATCGTGCCCCGACGATTACACGATTGCCTTCGTGGCCGGCACCGAGCCTCGCGATACCTGCGACCAGAAAGGCGGTGTGCAGGGGTTCTTCTCCCGCATCTTCGGCGGAAATTCCGAGAAAGCGCTGCCCCCGACCGCGCACCTAACGCTCCGGTGGCGCGGCGGGAACCCGCAGGCGGCCGCCGGTGTCCAATCCGAGGAAGAGGGCAAGAAGAAAAAGAAAGGCTTCTTCGGCAAGATTCGTGGGCGTGTTCAAGGGGGACAGCGGCTCCCAAAAGGATGACAAAGACGCGCCCGCGCCGTCCAAGAGTAGTGACAGCGGCACACCGCCGCAAGTGACCGCGGCATGGCGCGAGCAGGCACGCATGGCTACGACTGGCTTCGCGGCCTCAAACTTGCAGGGGAACGCATGTACGAAAGCACGCTGAAAGGCGATGAAACTCTGAAGTTTTGTAGGTTCGGCCGGGGGTGAATATGTTTTCCTGGATCCGCATCGGCTCCGTATCGCTTCTCTTCTGCTGCGCTTCTCGTTCTCCCCTTGCAGGCTCAGAACACCGAACAGTTGGAGGTCGGCCCTCCGCCGCTGCACCGCGTCGAGCCGCCCGCTCCCGGGGCATCGCCCGAGGAACTCGAAAAACGTGGCGACGAACTGCGCGACGGAGAAGAACTATCTCGACGCGGTGGACTTCTACCAGGCCGCCCTGAAAGGCGCGCCGGGGAATGCGTCCGTGTTCAACAAGATCGGGATCTGCCAGCTCATGATGCGGCGCTACAAGGAAGCCAAGAAGAGTTTCGAACGCGCCATCCAGGCCGATCGTAACCATGCCGACGCTTACAACAATCTCGGCGTCACTTATTACGCAGTCGCATAACTACAGCGCGGCCATCAAGCAACTACGAGAAAGCGATCTCGTTGAAGGACGACGCAGCCTCCTACTACAGCAACATGGGCGCGGCGTATTTCGGCAAGAAACAGTTCGACAAAGCCATACAGAGCTATTCCAAGGCGATGGAGCTTGATCCCGACATCTTCGAGCGAAGCTCGCACGCCGGAGTTCAGGCCAAGCTTGCTTCTCCCGAAGACCGGGCCCACTACGATTACGTTCTCGCCAAGCTGTACGCCAGGACCGGCTCGCCAGACCGCTCGTTGCACTATCTGAAGAAGGCGATGGAAGAGGGTTACAAGGACATCAAGAACGTGTACAAGGACAACGAGTTCAGCACCCTGCGCAAAGACCCCCGCTTCGCGGAACTGATGGCGGCGAAGACGCTGGCCATCCCCGATTAAGCTGGCTGATAACTTGCTGGCAGGAAATGAGTTAGAAAAAGCGGAAAAATTCGGAAAAGTTGCGAAACTTTCCCGGAGAAGCTGGGTTCCAGAGTTATGCTCCTGAAAACAACAGGGTGAGTAGGGAGAACAAACACCCACCGGTTGCTAACCCGAGCACGCCCCAAGCAAGCAACCGGTGGGTGAATTTGAGGCTCTTGGCTGTTCGCGTTTCGCATTCGCTTCTAGCTATTCGCCAAGCAAACGGTTTCGCGAATCGCGAACGACGAATAGCGTACGATGAACGTCTCAGCTTCTCTCCGAAATATATTCCTCCACCGCCTGCTTCCATTTGCCCTGTGCTTTCAGGATGTACTCGACCGCGTCGCGGGCCGCGCCGTCTCCTCCGGCGTGCGAGCGTAGCCCAGTGGGCTTCGGCTTTGACCTCGGGGCGCGCATTCTTCACCGCGATCGCCAGGCCGCACTTGCGCATCGCCGGCAGATCGATCACGTCATCGCCAACGAAAGCGGCCTCGGCGGCGGTGATTCCGTCTTTTTCCAGAATCTGCGCAAACACCGACGCCTTGTCCTGAATGCCCTGGTATACGTGGTCAATCTTCAGATCGCGCGCCCGCAGGGCAACGGTTTCGGAGATGCGCTTGGTGATGATCCCGGTCTTGATGCCCGCCAAGCGGGCCAGCATAATGGCGGTGCCGTCGTGGGCGTGGAAGCCCTTGGCTTCGATCAGGCTGCTGCTGTGGAACCCGGAGCCGGCCTGTCCCGCCGATGCTGAGCGGGCCGTTCGAGCACGCTTGGCTGAGCTCCAGATTGCTGGCCTCCGGGAGCGCGGGAAAGATCCAGATTTTGCCGTCGGTAAGAACGCCGTCGACGTCGAAAAGAATGAGTTTAATTTTGCGGGCGCGAGCGGTAGCAGAAGGTTTAGGCATCGCCGCGATTCTAGCAGGCTGCGGGTTGGCTCGTGTGGAGATGCTCGTGTGGAGATGCTCGTGTGGGGACGGGGCTTTGCCCCGTCCAGCGGAGCGAAGCTCCGCAGCCGTTGACTGTACCCCGCCCATTTCCGCCTGCGATTTCTGTCTTTACTCACACATAACTATGTGTAATACTTTACACATGCCAACCAACCTCGCCTTGGACGACCGCCTGATCGAAGCAGCCCGGCGGGCCGGAAAGCACAAGACCAAGAAAGAAGCGGTAACCGCCGCTCTGGATGAGTACGTCCAACGGCGCAAGCAGATGAGGATACTGGATGCCTTTGGCACCGTCACTTTCGATCCCGCCTACGATTACAAGGCGGAACGGCGACAGAGTTCACGTCGTGCAAGCGGCCAATCGCGGCCATGATGGTGCTTGTGGATACCCCGGTCTGGTCGCTGGCGCTGCGGCGGCGCCCCGAGCATCTCAGCGGATCACAACCGGGTCTAGCCAACGCTCTGGCGGAATTGATTCGCGAGGGACGCGCGCAGATGGTTGGACCGATCCGCCAGGAGTTACTCTCCGGGATCCGCGAGGAAGCTCAATTCAAGAAGATCCGCGACTATTTACGAGCCTTTCGCGAGCCATCGCTCGAAGCAGAGGATTACGAGGACGCTGCCCGCATGAGCAACCAATGCCGTAGCCGTGGCATAGCCGGCTCGGCGGTCGATTTCCTGATCTGTGCCGCCGCCCACCGCCGCGGCTGGTCCATTCTCACCACCGATCGGGATTTCCAGAACTACGCTTCGGTGCTGCCCGTGCGCCTGCACCCAACCTCGACGTGAAATAACTAAGACTTGTTTCATCAATTATCGAACTCTAGCTGCTAGCTTTTGGCCTTGATTCGATCCTCCCGCTTGTGTTCACGTTCGCGGGCCGCTGCAATCGAATCCTTGCCCTTGCAGCTACCCCTAAGCCTGCGAATGAACGCATCGTTGACCGGTTGCAGAATCAATTGGTCTTCTTCGCAGCGGATGGCCACGCGGGTCCCGGTCTTAATTCCCAACCTCTTTAGAAGGGAGGCTGGAATCGCGATCTGTCCTTTAGAACTGACCACAATAAAAATGTTCGTTCATTATCGCCTACATTACAGCATAGTGATCCACTTGTGCATTGGCCTTACGTCGCCACTGTGTGATACTTTCCGCTAGAAGACGGAGAAAATTAAAGTGTCACTGTGGGTCGTGCGCGCTGGTAGGCATGGCGAGCAAGAGGCGACAGCCTTTAAGGAACACCTTGTCTGCCATGCATGGAACGAGCTTCCCGATTACTCGGCCTACCGGGCAAAGGATGACCTACGAGCGCTCTATAAGAAGACGTATCCGCGCGAAAGTGAAAAACAGGTCATCTCCGGACTGGGCCAGGTCTGGCGATTCGCGCACGAGATTCAAAAGGGCGATCTGGTTGCGCTGCCGCTCAAGACTGAGTCTGCGTTCGCGTTCGGTCGAGTCACAGGCGAATATCAGTACAAGCAGGTTGCCCCGAACGTAATGCATATCCGTAGTGTCGAGTGGCTGAAAACAGTGCCACGTTCTGTCCTTCCCAACGACATACTCCGCTCTATGAACGGGGCGCAAACCGTGTTCAAGGTCTATCGCAACGATGCGGAAAGCCGCGTGGAGAAGATTCTCGCTCTTACTCCCTCGCGGCCCGAACTTGCGACAGAGAATGCCGCTGAGATCGAAGATATCGCTGAAGACGACGCTGTCAATCTGGAGGAGGCCGCACGTGATGAGATTCTCAAGTTCGTCCAGGCTAAATTCAAGGGCCATGATCTTGCCCGCCTAGTCGACGCCGTGCTGAGAGCACAGGGTTACAAGACCGAGGTGTCGCCCCCTGGACCCGACGGAGGCGTAGATATCCTGGCCGGCTCAGGGTCGCTTGGGTTCGATCAACCCCGCCTTTGTGTTCAGGTCAAGTCAGGTGCCGGGGCTGAGGGGCAGAGGACCTTCAACGAACTCCTCGGCGTTGTGTCAAAGTTTGCTTCTCAGCAAGGCCTACTTGTGCTTGGGGGGGATTCACGAATCCCGTCAAGCAGATGCGCGAAAGGACTTCTTCAGAATTCGGTTGTGGGATCAGGGCGATGTCGTAAATGCCGTTCTACAGAATTATGAACGGCTTGATGACGAGATCAAGGCGGATTTGCCGCTAAAGAGAATTTGGGTGATGGTGAACGATGAGGCCGAATGAACTTCTTCTCCGACAATCAAGCCACCGGTGAAGGTACTCACCATCCTTCTAGGCGAACGTTTTACGAAACTACAAATTCCCGCTACAATCTTTCCCATGCCGTCCGCCGTCTCCCCTTCCCTCGCCTGGGCTCATCCGCTGGTGCAGGAGTGGTTCACTGCGCGCTTCTCCACGCCGACGGAACCGCAGGAGCAGGGCTGGCCCCACATCCTCGCCGGCCACACCACGCTGATCTCGGCTCCCACCGGATCGGGCAAGACGCTGGCCGCTTTCCTCGCCTGCATTAACCGGCTCGTCTGCAAGGCGCTGGCTGGCGAACTGCGCGACCGCACCGAAGTTCTCTACGTGTCGCCGCTCAAGGCGCTCGGCAACGACATCCAGAAAAATCTCGAAGTCCCGCTCGGAGAAATTCTGCAGATGGCGGGCGAGCGCGGGCTGCTGATGCCGGAGATTCGCACCGCCGTGCGCACGGGCGACACTTTGATGAAAGACCGGCGGCTGATGTTGAAGCGTCCGCCGCATATTCTCGTTACCACGCCCGAGTCGTTCTACATCCTGCTCACGGCGGAGAAGAGCCGCGCCATCTTGCGCGATGTCGAGACCGTGATTGTGGACGAAATTCACGCCGTGGCCGATGACAAGCGCGGCGTGCATCTCGCGCTTTCGCTGGAGCGACTGGAAGCGCTGACCGAGCGCCCGCCGGTGCGCATCGGGCTTGTCTGCGACGCAGAAGCCGATCGAAGAAGTCGCGCATTTCCTCGCCGGCAACTCCAGTCCGCGAGCGCGCCGATCCCGTGATCGTCAACGTTGGCCACAAGCGCAAGCTCGATCTCGGAGTCGAGGTTCCGTCTTCCGAACTGGGCCCGGTCGCGTCGAACGAGATGTGGGACGAGATTTACGAGCGCATCGTGCAACTGGTGAATGCGCATCGCTCGACGCTGGTCTTCGTAAACACGCGGCGCCTGGCCGAGCGCATTGCCCATCAACTGGGTGAGCGGCTGGGCGAGGAAAATGTGGCGGCGCATCACGGCAGCTTGTCGCGCAAGCTGCGTCTGGAGGCCGAGCGCAAGCTGAAAGAAGGCCAGGTAAAGGTGCTGGTGGCGACCGCTTCGCTCGAACTTGGCATCGACATCGGAACGGTGGACCTGGTGTGCCACATCAGTTCGCCGCGTTCGATTGCCGTCGCGTTGCAGCGCGTGGGGCGGTCGGGCCACTGGCGAGGCGCGGTTCCCAAAGGACGATTCTTTGTCACCACGCGCGACGATCTCGCGGAATGCGCCGTGCTGGTGCGCGCGATTCGCCAGGGCGAACTCGACCGCCTGATTTTTCCCGAAGCGTCGCTCGATGTGCTGGCGCAGCAGATCGTCGCGTGTTGCGCCGCCTCCCGTAGCGCCGCCGTCCCGGCGGCTGTCGGCTGGGGCAGCAGTCACGGCCCCCACGAGTCGGGCAAATATGAACCTGGCGCCACAGCCGGCGAAGACGCCGGCGCTACGAGCGACGGATGGGACGAAGACGAGCTATTCGCGCTGGTAAAGCGCGCCTATCCCTATCGCAACCTCACGCGCGAAACGTTCGACGAAGTCGTGACGATGCTGTCGGAAGGCATCGCCTCGCAACGAGGCCGTTACGGCGCGTACCTGCATCACGACCGCATCAACCGCAAGCTGCGAGCGCGGCGCGGCGCGCGCCTGGCGGCGATCACCAGCGGCGGTACGATTCCTGACAATGCCCTGTTCACCGTAGTCGCCGAACCCGACGGCGCTAACGTCGGAACCGTCGATGAAGACTTCGCCGTCGAAAGCATGGCGGGCGACATCATGCTGCTCGGCAACACTTCATGGCGCATACGGCGGGTGGAAGCGAAGACGTCGCGCATGTTGGTTGAAGATGCGCACGGCTCCCCGCCCAGCGTGCCGTTCTGGCGCGGCGAAGCTCCCGCGCGCACCGCCGAACTCTCGCAGCAACTGGGCGAATTGCGCAAAGAGATCAGCGACCGCCTGCCCGGCGTGGTGCCCGCGGAAGGCTGGCGGAACCTGCCGGTAGTCGCTGACGCCGTGAGTTGGCTGCGAGAGGAATGTGGGCTCGATCTATCCGGCGCCGAGCAACTGATTCAGTACACGCTCGAAGGGCGCGCCGTGCTGGGCGATGTGCCGACGCAGACGACAATCATCGCCGAAAGATTTTTTGACGAGGGCGGCGGGATGCAGTTGATCATCCACGCGCCCTTTGGCGGCCGCATCAATAAAGCCTGGGGACTGGCGCTGCGCAAGCGCTTCTGCCGCGGCTTCAATTTCGAACTGCAGGCGGCGGCCACCGACAACGGCTTGAACATTGCGCTCGCCGAGCAGCATAGCTTTCCGCTGGCGGATGTTTTTCAATTCCTGCATTCGGAGAGCATGCCGCCGATCTTGGAGCAGGCGGCGCTGGCTTCGCCCATCTTTCAGACGCGCTGGCGCTGGGATGCGACGCGCGCCCTGGCTCTGCTGCGTTTTCAAGGCGGCAAGAAAGTTCCGCCGCAGATTCAGCGCATGCGCTCCGACGATTTGCTGGCTTCGGTTTTTCCCGATGTAGCCGCTTGCCAGGAAAATATCGAAGGCGACATCAAGATTCCCGATCATCCGCTGGTGCGCGAGGTGATGAAGGACGTGCTCACCGAGGCGCTCGATATCGACGGCCTGCGCGACGTGCTGCGCGGAATCGAGCAGGGACGGATTCGTTGCCTGGCGGTGGATACTCCGGTGCCCTCGCAGTTCTCGCACGAAATTCTCAATGCGAATCCGTACGCCTACCTTGACGATGCGCCGCTAGAGGAGCGCCGCGCGCGAGCGGTTGAGATGCGGCGGGTGTTGCCGGCATCCGTGCTCGAAGAAGTCGGCGCGCTCGATCCCTCAGCCATCGCGCAAGTGCAGCAGGAGGCGTGGCCCGATGTGCGCGACGCGGACGAACTGCACGATGTGCTGCATACGCTGGTGATGGTGCCGGAGAGAAACAGTTCTCAGTTCCCAGCTCTCAGTTCTCAGGAAACCAAACCCGCGGCTCACCGCCAGCTGGACTGGATTCTTTGAGCGCCTGCAACTCGAGAATCGCGCCGTCGTAGCGGAAGTTGCGGGCAAGCAATATTGGGTAGCCGCCGAGCGAGTCGAATGGTTCCAGGCAATGCATCGTGTGGTGACGGGGCTCTGCCCCGTCCCGGCGGGGCAAAGCCCCGCCGCCACACAGGCGCTGAGTTTCGACGATGCCGTGCTGACCGCGGTGCAGGGATGGATCGCACATCTCGGTCCCACCACCGCGTCGGAAATTGGCGAGGTGCTGGGACTGCCGGCGTCCGAGATCGAAAAGGCGTTACTCCGCATGGAGGCCAGCGGAGCAATTCTGCGCGGCAAATTCCGCCCGGCGGATTCGCGCCCAGCGGCATCTGCTTCCGCACGAACACGAAACAGAGTGGTGCGAGCGCCGTCTGCTGGCTCGCATTCATCGCCTGACGGTCGCAACCTTGCGCAAGCAAATCGCCCCGGTCACCGCATCGCAGTTCATGAACTGGCTTTTGCGCTGGCAGCATATAGCTCCCGGCACGCAGGTGCGGGGCGAGCATGGGACTCTCGAAGTGGTCCGGCAACTGCAGGGGTTTGAGATTCCGGCGAGCGCGTGGGAACGGTTTGTGCTGGCACGCAGAATCTCCGACTACGATCCGGCGCACCTCGATCAGCTGTGCCTGACAGGCGCGGTCGGATGGGGCCGCCTGTCGCCGCATCCCGCCACTCTTGAAGCCACGGGAAGCGAGGAGGACGCGGCGGCGAGTGATTCCGACGCGAGTCGCGCCGATTGCGTTCTTTGTGCGCGAAGACGCCGATTGGATGCGCGCTCATCACCCGGGGGCGGAGGATTCTTCCACTTCATTCTTAAGCCCGGTGGCGCAGGCGGTGCTCGAACTTTTGAAGCAGCGGGGTGCGCTGTTTTTTCCCGACATGGTGCGGGCGACGGGCCGGCTCAAAGCGGAAATCGAAACCGGGCTGTGGGAACTGGTCGCTGCCGGCCTCGTGACCGCCGACGGATTCGAAAACCTGCGCGCGCTGGTGACGCCGAAAAGCTCGTCTGGAAGCGGGCATGGGAAAAGTCCGCCGGCCGCGCCATGCGCCGGGGCGCTGGTCGCTGTTGCACACCGAAGGCGCCGATCGCGACCGCAGCGTCGAATCCTGCTGCTGGATGTTGTTGCGTCGCTATGGCGTGGTCTTCCGCGACCTGCTGGTGCGCGAAACCAATCTGCCCCGCTGGCGTGAATTGCAGATCGGCTACCGCCGTCTCGAAGATCGCGGCGAAGTGCGCGGCGGCCGATTCGTCGATGGATTTCTGGGAGAGCAGTTCGCGCTTCCGGTGGCGGTCGAATCCTTGCGCGCCCACCGCAAGCTGCCACAGAATGCGCAAGGCGAGCGCGTCGTCATCGCCGCCGCCGATCCGCTGAACCTGGTGGGAATCATTGTTCCCGGCGAGCGCATTCCCGCGATCTCGGGAAGAAGCGTGACCTTTCGCGATGGCGTGTTGGACGCGGAAGATGCGCTGCTCGCGTCTGGTTACTAGGCTTGTTGGCTCTTAGCTTTTGGCTTCGAGCTTATGCACCTACCCACACGCTGTCATCCTGCGCGAAGCGAAGGGCCCATGCATTTGAGTCCACCTCAATGCATGGGCCTTTCCCCTTCGGTTCCGCTCAGGGTCAAGATGACAACCTAACTTCATAATGCCTTTATGTCGAGGTCTGCAAACGTGCTCGGAGCCGTGCCTAGAAGAAGGTAGTGATCAGAGGTCAAGTGGGTCAGGAGCCTGGCCGCGGGGCAAGGAAAGTTCACATGCTGGAAGCCCCCGATAAAGTAAAAGCCAAGCAGCATGAATATCAGCCAAACGACAGGTACGCAGCATATTCCGGCGCCAAAGGCCAATCGCAGTTTCCCCATCCCCTTTGCTTCGTGCGCCATCTTCTGGAATGCGACAATACTGCTTAACCCGAGCATTGCCGAAGAGATACTGAAGAGCCAAACGAGCAACGCCCCGAGTTTGGCAAGTTGGGGGCTCTTCATTCACCTATGAAAACGGTGACATAATCCCACTAAACATTGCTAGTATGAATAAAACGTGGCGGAACACCTCAAGGGGGAACCCCGACCGCGCCAACCCAATAGAGGCGACTGCGAGCAGGGCAATGAAACCCGTTGCCGCGCCCAGACCAAGCGCAAATGCCAGTGAATTCTTCCCCTACGGAACAAAAGAAAGAGCAGTGCAAGACTGAGCGACCCCCAGCGGACCAAAAAAGATTAGGGCTAACACAATGCCATGAGCCTCAGCCTCAGCTACAAATCCTACGCCCAAGGCGATCGTGCAAATCAAGGCAGGCACCGGGCCGCCCACAGCCAGCCCGAACTAACCACGCCGATTGGCTCGCTCTCCGCCGGGGATACGCTGTCGAGCATAGTTGCCTCCCATTTGAATAAGAGTGACAATCGAACCGCGCAGACGCGGACTTAACCTAAATTTATGTCCGCGAATTTACGCGACGGCACAGTAGAGATTTCTCCGCAAATTCCCTCACGGCAATTTCAATTGCAACAGCACCTGCGGATCCAAATACACTCCCTGCCAGCGCACGGCCAGATGCAGATGCGGCCCAGTGGCGCGTCCCGTGCCGCCGCTAAGTCCGATCGCCTCCCCTTTTTTCACATCATCGCCTTCTTGCACTAGAAATTTCGACAAATGCAGATAGAGCGTCAGCAGTCCCTGCCCATGGTCGATCACCACACAATTCCCTTCAAAGAACAGCGCCCGCGCCAGGATGATGCGTCCGCTGTTCACGGCTGCGACCGAGGTTCCACTGGACACGCGGAAATCGAGCCCCTGATGCGTGCTCTGGACGGAACCGTTGAACACGCGCTCGACTCCAAACACATCGGAGATCGCGGCACTGAATCACCGGAGGCGCAAACGAACCTTTCCATTCGCGGCCGGGGCTGAGGGTTTTGAACGCCTCCGCTTTTGTCTGCTTGTCCTGTTCGATCTGGCGCTGCTCTTCGGCGCTGGGAGCGGTGTAGCGTCCGGGAACCTTCAGCAACACGCGGGGATAGCGCTGGCGTTCCACCCTGATTTCCTTTTCGAATGAGATCGCTTCTCCGGCCGAGGTTTCGGCGTGAAGTTGAATAGGATAAGCTCCCGGCTTAGTTTCCAGACTAATCCCGGCGAGCGCGAACCACGATTTGTGGCTCGGCGTCGAAGCTGAACGCGATTTCGTGGCCGAGCCAATTCCCCGAAAGCGTTCGCACCAGCGTCGGCGTGGTGACGCGGAAGAGCACCGGCGTTCCGTTGACTAAGCGAGTGGGTTGGTTGCCGACAATCCAGTGCGCGGCAGTTGCGGCCGATAAGTTTGTGGTCAGCGAAAACAGCGCGAACGCAGCCAGGGCAACGGGACGGAAGAGGCGTTCGCGTATCGGGCTTGAAAACAGCAACACTAATCAGGGTAACAATAGAGTTAACAAGATGGAACCCGCAACGTTAAGGCGATCTAGCGGTTCAAAGAAATGACGGCCCTATTTGAGTTTCGAACCAGGACGCCTAAGCACTTGAAACCCCAGGAACAGCCCACCCGCAACCATCAGCTGCATAATCACCAGGATAATCACGTGCATAGGCTGAAACAGTCCCTCAAACATAAAGCCTCCCAAAACGCTAGATTGTCAGTCGGTCCTTCTTAGCCCGCTTGTTCCGACTGCGTGCCTGCTTCCACTTCGCCTCTCGTCCCGCATTTTATGGACGGCATTGTCGAGCCTTTTGCCCTCCGTGTTAGCGGGCGCGAGTGCTGATGTCTTACAAGAACATGATACACCCGGAGCATAACGCAACCTCCTAAGCCCTCACCAAGTTCTTCAGGGCGGGGCGATTATGGATAATCAAGGTCGAGCCCTTCAGTTCCGCCATCGCATTTTTCCTGAACTCCGACAGCAGCCGGGTGATGGTTTCGCGGCTGGTGCCGATGAGTTGCGAGATTTCTTCATGGGTCATGGCCAGCCGGACGCGCACCTTTCCGTTGCTGACCTCGCCATCGGCCGCGGTTTCGAGCAGGAATCTGGCGAACCTCTCCGACACCGAGTGTGACAACCCGATCGTGCGCACCACGCCATACGAGTCCGAACAGTCTCGGGCCAGATGCTGAATGGCACGGAGAGAAGCGTCAGCATGGGTGTGGAGGAAGTGAAGCATGTCTTCACGCCCCACGAAGTTCAGTTGACAGGGCTGCATCGTTTCGACCGTCAACTCGTAGCGCCCACCGGTAACCACCGCGTGCAAGCCCAGAACTTCACCGGCTTCCGCGATACGCACAATTAACGTTTTGCCTTCGCGCGAGGTGGTGGAAAGCTTAACCCGTCCCTGACAGAGGATAAAAATTCCCCAGGGACTTTGTCCCTCGACAAGAACCACCGCGTGTTCAGGAAAAACCGCGGCGTGTTTAATTTTGTTGAAAGCCTCGATCGACTCCTGCGAGAGGTCGCAGAAAAAATTGCTGCAACGCAGATGGCAATTAAGACAGCTTTCAACGCAGCGCAAGCCCGACATGCTCATGGCGCTCCTCCATCTCCTCGCAGAAACGTGCGTCGGGTGGCGAGCAGCCATTGACACGCATCAATATTTTGAATTTCGTGGCTGACCGAACCGCCCCGTGCGGAAGGTGATGCCCATAGTGGTTGCATGGCGACTGCCGTTCCATTTCGGGTCTGAAACTCACTGTTTGCAGCATCGATCCCGTCCGCGGCCGCCAAGACTTGACGGAGGGCTGGCAAGTCTGCCGGGAGTTGGGCAAGTTGGCAGTGGGAAAGACAAAGAACCCCGCCCTCCACAAAAAGCGCGAAAGGGCAGGGCTCGCCCACGATCACATTCAGCAGACGCCATTTCGGGAAAGACCCATCTAACTCCCCCACTAAGGAAATTGGAGATCGCTTTCTACTGCACCGCCAGCGTTGCTGGAACAAAATTTGATGTATTGCTCTCGAACGCGTACACGTTGATGGTGTAGGGTTGCCCGTTTGGCGTGGGGATCGTGGCTGCGTTTAGCGTTTCGGTGGCCTGCCCGAATTTGGTGGGGTCGGCTACCGAAGTCGCGATGATGACCACACTTATCGGAAGACCCGCAGCCACTGTGGGAGCTGTGTAGAGGCCGTTCGCGTCGATCGTTCCCAAGTTTGACGGCGTCACTGCCCAGGTTACGGCGTTGTTGTTGGCATTGGCGACCGTCGCCGTAAACCTCGCCGTTTGAAGCGGCCAGTTGTCGGCGACATCGTTCGGGAACAGACTCGCCGGTACTCCCGGACTTACCGTGACCAGAACGGCCGGCGGTGGCGGTGGCGGCGGTGCGCTGTTGCCGCCGCCGCCTCCTCCTCCGCAGGCAACTAGTAGCCCCAGAAGCGCCAACCAGGTAAACATACTGGCAATCGCGGAGCGCTTCGACACTCTCCGCCGCGCAAAGCCAACCGTCGCGATGGCAGTGAGCGGCAACGCCAGCGGTAGCCACGGGGAGCGGCTGTCGGCCCTGCGCCGGAGCTGGCTTCCAGGCTGGTTGGGACCGGCGGTTGTAACGGTCATTTGAACCGGCGTGGGTCCGGAACCTGCGGTGATTTGCGCTGGACTAAAACTGCAGGTGATGGTCGCTATCGCGGTACAGCTGAAGGAAACGTTGAGGGCGAAAGTTGAAATGCCGGTCGGGGTAGCGATGAAATTGTAGGAGGCAGACTGCCCCGAGAATACGCTGCCGGAGGTGCTGCCGTTGGCCGTCCACGTAAATGTGGGTGCAATGATGTTCTCATCCAGCTGTTCCGACGTGCTATCCACGTTTTGCGCGTCTCCGCTATAAAAGGCGTCTATATAGTTCGAGCCGACATAGAGCGTGGAGGTCGTAAAGGTTGCCACTTGGGCGCCGTTCACCGTGCTGAGGACCGCAGTACCGATCACTCCGAAGCCACCGGCAAAGGTCACCCTGCCGGTCGGCGGGTTGGTGCCAGCGGTAGTAACGGTCGCCGTCAAGGTCACAGGGATGCCCTGAGTCGCCGGGTTCAGGCTGGAAGTAAGAACGGTGGTGGTAGCCGGGAAGCCGGCGTACCAGTTGGTTAGCAGATTGGAAATATTGACCGAACCAAGGCCAGTAACTTCGTCAAACCCTGGATTCACTAAATAGCCGGAAAGGCCACCCGTCAGACCCGTTGGCGAGGGTGTGCTGTTGTTGCACATGCTGGGGGTGGTGACCACGCAGTCGCTGACTCCGCTGGTGGCCACGGTGACATCATTAAAGACCTGGTAAGCCGGATTGTCTGCGAGATAGTACAGGCGCTGGTTAAGCTCCCCCTGGGGCGCTTCGTACTTCTGATTTAGCATGGCGGCGATGCCGGCCATATCGGGAGCGGCGGCGGAAGTTCCGTAAAAGTATTCAAAGTAGAACTCGCCGTTGCGCACTACGCAATCCCCCGGATGTGCGCCGCTAGATGCAGCCAGACACCCGAAGTATCCATCATGGGCGGAAGAAGTGAACGCGATGTCGGGAGTGTAGCGGCCCTGCGTGCCGGGAACTCCGGTTCCAGTTTGCCACGAGGGTGTCGGGATGTAAGAACTGAAGCCTCCGCCTGAGGAAGCCGCTTGTGTGGCGCCTTCGCTATTCAAGGGCTCGTTCCATGCCCCCTCGGGGATGTAGCTCAACGCCGACCCAAGAGTACCGTCATTGGTTTGGCTCCAGTAAAGGCTCGGATCGGCTGTATCGGCAAACTCGGTTCCTCCTACGCAGGTGGAGTAACTCGAAGAGCAGATGTAATTCGGGCTCGCAATCTGGTTTTGCGGAGGCGTCCCGACGTACGCATCGCAACCCGCGGCACCCGAGTCTCCTGAGGCCACGAATGTCGAGATGCCTTCTGCCGCTCCTTGGCTGAACAAATTATCCCAAAATTGCACATCGGCCTGGGTGCGGTCGGCCTCGCAGGCTCCGAAGCTGATGTTCATGATATAGGCGGGGACGGGGTTGGTATCGACGACATATGTGGCGGCGACGCGTATGCCGTTCAATCCAGTTTGCTCTTCATCGGCGCTGACCACCAGATCAATGGTGGCAAAGGATGCGACGCTGCCGGCGCGCATAACGTCGAGAGTGGCCTCACCCTGATCGCCGGACGCCTTGCCGCCGGTGCCAGCGGCTGGTCCCGGGTCCAACCCGTTAGGCGGCACGATCACTGTTGGATCTTGTTTCAGATGCCCAGTCAACGTCTGAAAGTTCTCAATGTCGGGATTGTAGACCCGAGACCGGCCGATGATGGCAATAGATTGCCCGCCGCCGTCGTAATCTCCGTATCCCAGATTGTAGATAATGTCAAAGTCCTCGGGCGTGACGAAATACTCACAAGTCGCGCCGTTGCAACCTGTAAGCGCGGGCAAGTCTGTCCCTTTTGCGGGAACGTGCGCCTGCCCTGCGCCGTGGTAGGGATGGTCATTGACGGTATTCAGACCGCTGGCGGACTGAATGACCCCCGCTAACGCCGCCGGAATCTGGGGATCTCCTGCCGTCGCCATGCGTTGTTCGCCATTCACGACGTAGTAACGCATCTCGGTTGCAAAGGCCGCGCCGACCAGCGAGGAATTGCCACTGAAGTCAATCATCATGCGGCTGTTGGCAACGGAGTTAACGCGCAAACCCTGGCTCCGGAGCCACTGTGAAATAGCATCGATATCGTGCTCGGAGGCGCCGAATCTTTCCCCGACCTGAACCGGCGTTAGGAAGCGATGGTAGCTGGGCGAAGCGGGATCCTGCAGCTGCTCTAGGAACTGCTCGAAGACTTTCTGCTGTTGCGCCGAACGCTTCAGAACCAAGATCAAATGCTCAAGCGTGGTATCGCCCGGAACCGGCCCCTGACTATTTTGCGGCAGCGCCCAAGGTGCGCGCTGGCCCCGTAACACGACGCGGATTGCGGGATCGACGCTTGCATTTACTAGGTCGGCCGTCTGCGCTTGCGATGACGTTGAGAAAATGCAAAGTATGGCGAGAAGCGCCATCCTACAAATCATCGCGCTGCGGGTAGTCCGCCTGCTTGCTATGCTCCTTGCCGTCATGGATAGCCTCGCTTGGATTTACAGTCTAGGAATGCTTGTTTTAAGAATTTAAACAACTTCAGTTAGGTCTTGAGCGGGTGGAATATACGCCAGGGACACTCGTGTCGTCTGTGCTTATAGGGGGTGGGAGAACCTTGGTGGAAACCGCACGGTACCTGGCTCGCCGCGGAAGCCTTGGGGTGACCCTGTACTGGGCTCGGGGCGGTTTCTCGTGCCTTCCAAGGGGATTGAACGGAGCCCTGATCGAGATACGCCTGCAGACTCCCACCGTCGATAAAAACGTCAAGGACGGGGCGCCGGTTGTTGGCTACTCTATTGATTATAGGTTACTTAGACAATCGACAAGCTGGGCGCTTGACAACCACCCACTCATATTCCTATAATTAGCACTCGTGGCATTCAAGTGCTAACAGCCCCGGTTCTCGGGCAATGCGAAAATTCGAATTCAACCTATTCAAAAAACCACTCTTGAAAGGAGTACGCAACTATGGCAACTAAATTCACCCCGCTGCATGACCGCATCCTGGTCCGTCGGGTAGAAGAAGCCGATACCACCCGCGGCGGGATCATCATTCCCGACTCCGCAAAAGACAAGCCGAGGAGGGAGAAGTCATCTCCGCCGGCAAAGGCAAGATCAGCGAAGAAGGCAAGGTTCGTCCGCTCGATGTGAAAGAAGGCGACCGCATTCTGTTCGGCAAGTATTCCGGCACCGAAATCAAGATCGATGGTGAAGACTTCATCATCATGCGCGAAGAAGAAGTGCTCGGCAGTGCTCACCGGCGCAACCGCCAAGAAGGAAACGGCCGGTTCGCGCAAGTAGTCAGTTCGTGAGATTGCCGGTTCGTAGACTCTGCAAGCCCGTCCTCGCAGACAAACAAATTCCGCAGGCCACGAGCCTGCACACATCTAATCTAGGAGCAAACAGATATGGCAAAACAAATTGTTCACGGAGAAGAGTCGCGACAGGCCATTCTCCGCGGCGTCAACCTGCTGGCTGACGCTGTGAAGGTTACTCTCGGCCCCAAGGGCCGCAACGTGGTTATTGAAAAGAAATTCGGTGCGCCGACCATCACCAAAGACGGCGTAACCGTAGCCAAAGAAATTGAATTGAAAGACAACCTCGAGAACATGGGCGCGCAGATGGTCCGCGAAGTTGCTTCGAAGACTTCGCGACGTCGCCGGCGACGGCACCACCACCGCTACCGTTCTAGCCCAGGCAATTTATCGCGAAGGCGTGAAGACCGTTGCCGCTGGCGCCAATCCCATGGCGATCAAGCGCGGCATCGAGAAGGCGGTCCTGCTCATCACCGGCCGGCTCGACAAGGAAGGCAACCGCGAGAAGGGCGAACTGGACAAGTTCAGCAAGCCCGTCACCGGCGAGATGATTGCCCAGGTCGGCACGATCTCGGCCAACAACGACGAGACCATCGGCAAGATCATTGCCGAAGCCATGAAGAAAGTCGGCAAAGACGGCGTCATCACCGTCGAAGAGTCGAAGACGCTGGAGACTCAGCTCGACGTGGTCGAAGGCATGCAGTTCGATCGCGGCTATCTCTCTCCCTACTTCGTCACCGATCCCGAGCGGATGGAGTCCGTTCAGGAGAACGCCTACATCCTGATCCACGAAAAGAAAATCAGCTCGATGAAAGACCTGCTCCCGTTGCTCGAGCAGATCGCCAAGGGCGGCAAGCCGCTCCTGATCATCGCTGAGGACGTGGAAGGCGAAGCGCTGGCGACTCTCGTAGTCAACAAACTGCGTGGCACGCTGCAAGTCTCGGCCGTCAAGGCTCCCGGCTTCGGCGATCGCCGCAAGGCTATGCTGCAGGACATCGCAACCCTGACCGGCGGCAAGGCCATCACCGAAGACCTCGGCATCAAGCTGGAGAACGTTCAGCTCGCCGATCTCGGCCAGGCCAAGAAAGTCACCATCGACAAGGACAACACCACCATCGTCGAAGGCAAAGGCAAGCCCGGTGACGTCCAGGGCCGCGTAAAAGAAATTCGCAGCCAGATCGAAAAGACCACCAGCGACTACGACCGCGAGAAGCTGCAGGAGCGGTTGGCGAAGCTGGTCGGCGGCGTTGCGGTGATCAAAGTCGGAGCCGCAACCGAAACCGAAATGAAAGAGACGAAAGCGCGTGTCGAAGACGCCATGCACGCCACCCGTGCAGCAGTCGAGGAAGGCATTGTCCCCGGCGGCGGCGTAGCGCTGGCGCGTTGCGTTGCGGCTCTCGACAAGCTGAAGCTGGAAGGTGACGAGCAGATCGGTGTCAACATCGTGAAGCGCGCCATCACCGAGCCCCTGCGCCAGATCGCCGAGAACGCCGGCGAAGAAGGTGCAATCGTGATCGGCAAGGTCCACGACTCCAAGGACAACAACTTCGGCTACAACGCCCTGACCGGCGAGTACGAAGACCTGGTCAAGGCAGGCGTGCTCGATCCGACGAAGGTAGTGCGCACCGCACTGACCAACGCCGGCTCGATCGCAGCGCTGATGCTGACCACCGAAGCCCTGGTAGCGGAGATTCCGGAAGAGAAGAAGAATGCTCCAATGCCCGGCGGCAGCCACGGCGGCGGCATGGGCGACATGTACTAGGACTGGCCGTCCAGGCAGACGCGCCTTCGGCGCAAAATTAAAAGCCCTGCTCGCGAGAGCGGGGCTTTTTGCTTTGGGGTGGAGTGTTCCACGTGGAACACTTTGCAGTGTATTTTGTACGTATGTATATGTATGCTTATCGACGACAAATGAAAGGGAAGAAAAGAGTTAAGAGGCGCGGGAGAGTGGCCAGCCTTCGGGCTTCGGGAAGTGTGGAACAGGGGCGTTCCACGAACGACGGGGACCGATGGCGAGAGTG
>CAVRYC010000020.1:0-41070 GCA_963725245.1 uncultured Acidobacteriaceae bacterium
AAGAATTCCCCACTACCTTTGTGCCAACTGCGCAAGCCTCCCCTCCTCTTTGGGCCCTGAAATTGCGAACCACCGGTTAGGCGCTGATCGGTTTTGTTAAACAAAGCCAATCTAAGTGACGCTGCGAAGCTATGCCCGTTGCGGCCCCGCAACCTAGTGGTATGCGTAACTCGCGGCCTGAGGATCGGTACTCCCTTACTATTTTAAAGGTCGAGGGTCGGTAGTAGAGCGATGAATCAGTTCAAGTGGTACGCCGTCTACACTTACCCGCGCCACGAGAAAAAGGTTTTCGAGCAGCTTGTGCTGCGCGAGATCGAGAGCTTTCTGCCCTTACTATCGCGCGCTTCACAAGTGGCGCAATGGCTGCAGGGTTGAAGTGCAGGTGCCGCTTTTTCCCGGGTATCTGTTCGTCCGCATCCGGCTGCATGAGCAGTTGCGCGTTCTGCAGGTACCTCATCTGGTGAACCTGATCGGCTTCGGGGGCTCTCCTGTGGCGTTACCCACGGAAGATATCGAGGCGCTGAGAGCAGTTTTGTCGACCCTGAAAGCCGAGCCTCATCCCTTTTTGAAAATCGGCGACCGGGTTCGGATCAAATCGGGATGTCTGGCGGGAATCGAAGGGATTCTTCTGCGGAAGGCAACGGGCTTTCGTTTCGTCCTTAATGTCGATCTGATCATGCAGGCAGCGTCGGTAGAAATGAGTGCCGAAGACGTCGAGCCGATGGCTTTCGTTTCCCATCCCCGCGCCCCATCGCCAGCCGTGGGCATGGTTAGGGTTTCTTAATTCCACAACTACTTTTGGAGAAGTCCATGAACAAGGTATGTCTTCACATCAGTCTCGCAGTTGCAGTGTTGCTGGCGTCGAGCCGGTTGGGTTTCGCCGGGCCTCAGAACGACCTGCAAGAAGGCTCAAAACGAGCGGCCCGGCAACGAACGGCCTGGCAACGGGCGCAGAAGCAGAATCGCCGCCCGCCCCGGCAGGCTCCGGTTATCCGGATGCTCCGAGCGCGGTAAAACCGCCGGGCGCACCGGGCGTTCCGGAGATGGGCGCCGAGCAGGCTGGTTTCCGGGCGCCCGCACCCGCCGCGACCGGCGGCTTGAGTCGTGCGATTGACGGCAAGTACATGGTTGCTATGAGCGCGATGTTTGCCTCGTCGATTGTGAATGTGGAAGAAACCAATAGCTGTCTTGAACAGCACACTTGTTCGTTCGTTCCGGGGGCATTTCGCAGTCGCTGGGCACTCTACGGCGCCGGCATTCCGGCGGAACTCGGCTTCGCATATCTTAGCTACAAACTAAAAGAGCATCGCCATCGCTGGTGGTTCGTTCCCGCCATGGTTGTGACTGGCGCCAATACATACGTCGCCTACCATTCCGCAACCCGAGAACAGCTCCCCCAGGACAAGTAAATGAGCGACCGGCAGGCAGTCGTCTTGAGCAAAGGGAATGAAATGGAGCGCCTCGGTTTACCCGGGGCTCTTGCCCTGACGATCGATTCTCCAAACGATCAGATTTCCATCATGCAGTTCTGGCGCGTCCTCCAGAAGCGGCGCTGGCTCGTCCTCGGGAGTCTCGCTTTCGTGGTGCTGCTGGCGATGGCATTCTCGCTGATTCTCCCCAAACGCTATGACGCCTCCGCTCGTCTCCTTCTCGACTTGGACGGAAACGACGATCTCAGTTTGGAGCGGGTTGTCATGCCCATGGGATTGGACCTTAACACCAAACTCGAAACCCAAATCCGCATTGTCGAGAGCAACACGATCGCGATCAGCGTCATCAAGCAGTTGGGGTTGCACCATAAGAAAGATTTCGCTGGACGCCGCACCGTTCCGCCCGATCGGGACTTCGACAATGTGGACTTGAAGACGCGGGCTAAATTGACGGAGGCGTTCCACAAAGCGCTCAGCGTAAAGCTGATTCCGAAAACTCAGATTGTCGAGGTTCATTTCCGCAGCAAAGATCCGGGGCTGGCCGCGCAGGTTTCGAATGCCGTGGCCGCTACCTATATCGAGTACAACTTCCAGACGAAATATCGGGCGACCCTGCAAACTTCCGACTGGCTGACCAAGCAGCTCGACGACCTCAAAAGGCATGCCGCGGATTCGCAGGAAAAACTGACCGACTACCAAAAGAAGACCGGGATCCTCGGTACCGACGAAACCCACAACATCATCCTCGACAAGCTGGAAGAGCTCAATAAACAACTCTCCGCCGCCGAGGGCGATCGCATTGTCAAGGAAGCCAAGTACCGCATCGGCCTGACCGAGAATCCCGAACTCATCGCCAACATCGCGCCCGAGAGCATCCTGGCCGCGCTCTACAAACAGCGCGCTCTATTCCGCGGAGACTATGCCCAACTCACGGCGAAGTATGGGCCTTCGTATCCCCGCGTGCTGCAGTTGCAGTCCGAGCTCAGAGAACTGGACGAGGCCATTCCGCCGGAAATCAAGAAAGTCGGCGCGGCCATTCGCGCCGACTACCAGGCCTCCCTGAAATCGGAACAGATGCTGCAGGCTTCATTCGACCAGCAGAAAGGCGAGGCTTACAAGCTCAACGAGGAGGCCATTCAGTATGCCATCCTGCGCCGCGATGTCGAATCCAGCCGCGATCTCTACGACGGCCTGCTCAAGAAACTGAAAGAAGCCGGCATCATGGCGGGGTTGAAGTCGAGCAGCATAAGTATCGTCGACCAGGCCAGCCAGCCGATCGAGCCGGTCGAACCGAATATTCCGCTGAACCTTGCGCTCAGCCTGATGGGTGGGTTGCTCGGCGGGGCGGCTCTCGCGTTCGTGGTCGAGAACATCGACACCTCGCTCCGCACCCCGCAGGACATCGAAACCTACTGCCAGTTGCCCTCGCTCGGCGTGATTCCGACACTGGCCGCGAACGGCAGAACTGGAGGCAGGCAGCGGGTTCGCGGGGAACGCCAGTTTGCCCCGCCCGTCACCCTGCAACAGCGCAACTCGGGCAGCGCCGAGGCGTTCCGCGCCTTGCGTACGTCCCTGCTGCTCTCGTCGCCCGGAGCTCCGCCTCAGGTCATTCTGGTCACCAGCGCCATGATGCAGGAGGGCAAAACCTTCAGCGCTCTCAACCTCGCCGTGGTTCTCGCGCAGACCGGACAGAAAACCCTGCTCATCGACTGCGATATGCGCCGTCCCGCCGTTCATCGTTGTCTCGGAATTCCCATGGACAACGGTCTCAGCGCCTGCCTTGCGGGAACCGGGCTCGCCGGACAAGGCGCCGGTGGCCATCGAGCAAATTCCCGGCTTGCACGTGGTCACGGCCGGTCACATGCCACCGTATCCATCGGAGATGCTGGCCTCGGAAGCAATGCCGCAACTGGTCGAGCGCTGGCGGGAACAGTTCCGCTACATCGTCATCGATACGCCACCCGTGCTGGCGGTTACCGACGCGGTGGTCTGCGCGCGCGTCGCCGACGTGGTTGTCCTCATCGTCCGTTCCGGACAATCCCGGCGCCAGTCTCTGATCCGCACCCGCGACGTGCTGCGCCGGGTCCGCGCCAACATTGTCGGCGTCATCGTCAACGATCTTTCCTTCGATTCCGTCGAGTACAGCCAATATTACGGTCACTACGGGTCCGAGTATTCCCACTACTATCGCGACGACGTCTCCGGCAACGGAAATGGAAATGGAAATGGAAATGGAAACGAAGGCAGCAACGGGAACGGCCATCACCACCTCGATGGGCATCGCGTCTAAGGAACCTGCCATGAAAAGTTATTTGTGGATGGTGCATGATCTTGGCGCTGATCTTCGTGCTGACCTTGGCCGTGGAATGCGCCCTGGCGCAGCAGCATTCGACGATGTCGATGTCGACCTCCGCTTCCGTTCCGTCCAGCATTCTCGGTGGCAGCGGCTTCGGCAGCGGCGCCGCGGGAGCAATCGGCAACGGCGACCTGGTGGAGATGTCGGTCTTCGACACGCCGGAACTTAGCGGGAAGCTGCGCGTCTCGAATACCGGCGAGGTGGCGCTGCCCCTGGTCGGCAGGTTGCAGGTGGCGGGAATGAAAGCGGAAGAAGCCGCCGCTCTCATCCGTCAGAAATTCGTAGACGGCGGATACCTTCGGGACCCCCAGGTCACCGTCTTCATCGCCGAATATGCCACCCAGAATGTTTCCGTCGTCGGCGAGGTCAAGAACCCGGGCATTTATCCGGCCTTCGGCGCGCACCATCTGCTCGACTATTTATCGGCCGCGCAAGGGCTCACTCCGCTGGCGGGTACCACCATCACCATCACCCATGCGGGCAAGTCCGGCGAACCCGAACGCGTGAAGATGACTGCGGGCGCAACCCCGAAACCGGAAAACAACCCAGAGATTCTGCCGGGCGATACCATTTTCGTGGAAAGAACCGGGATCATATACGTAGTCGGGGACGTGGCCCACCCCGGCGGATTCCCCATGGATCACGATGGCGAGCTAAGCATTCTGCAAGCCATCGCGCTGGCCCAAGGCACGAACTCGACGGCGGCGAGGGGAGCGGCCAGGCTCATCCGCACCACTCCTCAGGGCCGCCAGGAAATACCGGTTAACCTGAAGAAGATCCTCAGTGCCAAGGAAACGGATCTGGCCATGCGGGACAACGACATTCTCTTCGTCCCCAACAGCGCGGCCAAGAACGCCTGGAAGAACTTCGAGGCCGCCCTGCCGGCGGCGGCGGGCGCGAGCGTCTATCGGATCCCGTAAAGCGACCGCCGAATCCCGTAAACCAAATCGCATGGAGACTCTCTTGATAGGGAATGTGACGGCATCCCGCAATTGCCGGGAAGGTGCAAGCAGGCGCCTGATGGCAGCAGCCATGGGGACGACCATTCCCCGCGATCTCCCGGCCGTTCTTGCGCCTCCGCTGCGCGTCGCATTCAGTTGGACGCTCGGGGGCAACGTGATCTATGCCCTCTGCCAGTTCGGAATGCTTTTGGCCTTGGCCAAGCTTGGGAATGCCTCCATCGTGGGCCAATATGCGCTGGCGCTGGCCATCGCCGCGCCCGTGTTCATGCTGACGAATCTTCAACTGCGCGCGGTCGAAGCAACCGATGCCCGGCATGAGTACCGATTCGCCGACTATTTCACGCTTCGCGCCATTTCTACCCTGCTCGGCATCATGGCGATCGCCGGCATTGCCGGGGTCCTCCGCTGCGATCGTGGAACCAAAGCCCTCATCGTACTGGTGGCCTGCGCCAAGGCGGTCGAGAGCATCAGCGACGTCATCGCCGGTCATCTGCAAAAATTCGAGCGCCTGGACCAGGTTGCTCGCGCCCTCATGCTTCGTGGCCTGGCCGCGCTCGGGACATTCGCCTTTGCATTCTGGTACACGCGTAACCTGGTGGTCGCGGTGGCGGCGCAAGCCATTACATGGACGGGCACGGTCGCGCTCTATGACTTTCGGATCGTCACCCCGATACTGGGGACGCAGCCAAAATTCTTTCATTTCTGCCGGAAGACGCTGCAGGCGATGATCTTGATCAGCTGGCCACTCGGTCTGGTCATGACCCTGGGCTCGCTGAATACCAACCTTCCCCGCTACGTCCTGGAGAGAAAGCTGGGCACGGCCGAGCTCGGCATCTTCGCTTCCTTGGCGTACCTGCTGACGGCGATCGGACTGATCGTAGTTGCGCTCGGACAATCCGTCTCGGCCCGCATGTCAAGACAGTTTGCGGAGGGAGACGTCTGCGGCTTCCGTTGGCTGCTGACCAGGCTGGTCGGGTTTGCAACCGTGCTGGGAGTCTCCGGGCTGGGATTCGCGCTGCTGGCCGGGCGGCCGGTTCTGGCCACAGTTTACCGGCCGCAGTATGCGGAGCATGTGGATCTCCTCTTAGTGATGGTGGCGACCGCTTCCCTGAACGCCATCGCTTCGTTCCTGGGTTTCGGCATGACGGCGGCACGCTGTTTCTGCGCCCAACTTCCAGTCATGGGGGCGACGTTGGCCACGACCTTTGTGTTCACCCTGGCGCTGGTGCCGCGCTTCGGACTGATGGGCGCCGGTTATGCGCTCTTGATCGCCGCGGCCGTACAGTCTGCGGCCAGCTATCTGGTGTTGACCTCGGCCATCGGGCGGTTGGTTTAGCAACCATGCGCATTCTGCATGGAGTCGGAAAACTGGATTGGGGCGGAGTCGAGACTTGGGCTTATCAAGCAATCGATTGCGGGACGGAGACTGCGCAATGAAAATGAAGATGCTGCAAGAATTCAAACCACAGCTACCGCTTCCGTCCCTGGTCGAACAACTAAATAGGATTTATCACGCCCATGAGGCTCGCGGGTACGACCGCATGCACCCAGAGATCTACGCTGCGCTGCCAGCAACCTGGACGCAAATGCTGTCGCACCTTCCGCGCCGGAGGGCCTGGAGAGTCCTGGATTTTGGCTGTGGGACGGGCTTCGAAGCAAGTCAAACCCTCCCGGCACTCGATCGTTCGCTTGAGTATTTGGCCTGCTATGACCCTTCGCCTGAAATGTTGGGGCTTTGCAGGAAGCGCCTCGGCGGTTATTCGCAGGTGGTATTCCTTTCCGACTTTTCGGAGATCGCCGCTAAGGGACCTTATGATCTATTGCTCACCAACTCCCTGCTTCACCACCTGCCCAGCGTCGACTCAACGCTGGCGGCTCTCATCCCCTGCCTGAGCAGCGATGCATTTTGGCTCGCCGGGCATGAGCCTTCGGCACGCTTCTATCGGAACCCGCAATGCTGCCGGCTCTTGGAGCAATATTCACGCCAGCGACGATGGCTAAAGTATCTTGAACCGAAAGCCTACGCAGCGAAATTGAGAAGAATGATGGGCCTAGATCCAGACCCTGTGAAGGCCACGACGGTCTCTGCTTTCGAACAGGGTCTATTCAAAAAAATGCCTTCCGAGACATTAGTTAGCCGGCTGGTCGATTTTAACGTACCCCACGGCGAAGATGAGGCAAGAGAGGGCAGAGGCTTCGATTACGAGGGGCTGCAAGCCTTGTGGAAAGGCCAGTGGTCTCTCGAGTTGGTCAAGACTTATTCATTCCTCGGTTTTGTAAAGGAAGTCTCCGCCTCAACCCGCTGGCAACGGGAAGCGCATCAACTCGCAGTTCAATTTCCACGCGATGGGGCCAATTTTTGTTGTGTATGGAAGAGAATCAATTAACCAAGAGCAGGCATAGCATGCGCATTCTTCATGTACTCGGAAAACTGGACTACGGCGGAGTCGAGACCTGGCTGGTCCAAGTGCTGCGTCAGATTGACCGGCAGAGATATCAGATGGATTTTCTGGTCCACACGACCGCTCCGGGAATGTACGACGAGGAGGTACGGGCACTCGGGGCGCGGATTATCCCCTGTCTCGGTCCCTCCAACCCGCTCCAGTACGCGCTCAATTTCCGGCGTGTGCTAGGCGAGTATGGCCCCTACGACGTGGTGCACAGCCATGTCCACCATTACAGCGGGTATGTGCTGCTGCTGGCGGCGATGGCGGGTGTTCCGGTTCGCATTGCGCACAGCCACAGCGCCCCCAGATCAACGGAAGCCTTCCGGGGGCCCGGACGCCCGGCGGATCTAAGGACCCCATATCGAAGAATGTATCGAAGAACCATGCAAGCCATGATTGGCATCTGCGCCACCCGCGGTCTTGCGGTCAGCGCGGAAGCCGGGGATCACCTCTTCTCGAAGAATTGGCGGAACTACCCAGAGCAATGGCAGTTGCAGCACCTGGGGATCGACCTTTCACGATTTGACATTCCGGTGGATAGGGATTCTCTACGCCGGGCCATCGGTATCCCGAGCGATGCTTTGGTGATTGGCCATGTGGGACGGTTTGTCACGCCGAAAAACCATGGGTTTCTGGTTGAAATCGCGCGCGAACTGATCAAGCTCGAACCCAAAGCTGTCTTTCTGTTGGTGGGTGACGGCCCGCTTCGGGCCGAGATAGAAGCCAAGGTCAACGGCTACTCGATCGAGAAGCACTTCATCTTTGCCGGTCTACGCTCGGACGTCCCAGCGTTGATGAAAGGCGCCATGGATGTTTTTCTCTTTCCTTCCCTCTACGAGGGCCTCGGGCTGGCTCTATTGGAAGCACAAGCAGCGGGGCTCACCAGTATTGTTTCCGACATAGTGCCACGGGAGTCGGATGCGATACCCAGCCTGGTCGACCGGCTAGCGCTCGGGAATTCGGCGTCCACTTGGGCTCACGCCGTTCTGGCCGGAGCGCGGCGCACGCCAAGACCACACTGGCGTCAACTCATGAAGGGGCTCGCTGGGCGTTCCATCGAGTCGTCAGTCGGGTCGCTGGTTGCGGCCTATCAACGCACTCAACGCACTGAGCGCTACGCGCCGGCAAGCGGCAGACTCTCATGATTCCATACGTCCAGTTCGGAACTCTGGTGTGGCTGACCTGGGCATTGATCATTGCCCTCCGCCGAATCATAGCGGGAGATCGCAGCACAATCTTGCTGGTGTTCCTCGTCTTTTATGCATTTTTTGCACTGCCGCTGCTGTTCGATCTGGTTCTTGGTTCTTGCTCTTATCTCGCCGAACCCGGTTTTGTTTATGCCGAGCGCGACGAGGCGGTGAACGTAATCTACTGCTTATTCATAGCTTTGGTTCCACTCCTCTGGTCCGGATTCCTTAGAGCGCATAACTCGCGGCACTTTCGGCCGGAAGAGGCGCTACGAAAGCTAAGAAGGTTGCGTCTTCCGCTGGTGCTCCTGCTCTTTATGCCCATCGCGCTGGTCTGGTGGGCGCCCGACCCCGCTAGCTACCTAAAATATGCCTTCGTCGTGACGGAGAATCTAGGAAACACGGTGACGGGTATCTCGCAGTTTCATTCCTACGTCATGGCCTCCAGCTTCATCGTGACGATTGCAGGCGCCGGGCTGGTAGCGGGAGCCAAGCGTCCATGGCGTTGCCTCATGCTGGTTACTCCCTTTCTCGCGGCGGCGGTTTGGCTGAATGGCAAGCGAACCGTGCTGGTCATGGCGGTAATAATGACGATGACCAGTTTGTGGCTCAACGGCCGCCTCCGGGGCCGGAAAATGCTCATGGCAGCTGCCGTATCTGTGTTACTGATAGCCTCCTTCTCGTATTGGTACCAGCTCACGGTTCGGGACATCGGTCCTTCGGTCGCGGAGAGTAGCGATGTCTACGAAAACTTCCGGGTCGACTACGCTAGAGATTCGCGAGTCAAGATGGCGATTTTTGCCGAACTGCATCCTTCGACTATGTCCATCCTGGAATTCAGAGGGCAATCCCTGATCTTTTATGCGACGGCTTACATCCCACGGGCCATGTGGCCAGGAAAACCGCTGACCTACGCGTGCTATTTCACATCGGCGATGCGCGGTTCTTCCCCGCAAGATTGGGGTTGGGGTATGACGACCAGCATCTTCGATGAAGCGATCGCCAACGGCAGTTGGTTTGGATTCTTGGCAGCTTCCTTGGTTATCGGTATTTTGTGCCGGATTGGGGATTCCTGCTCTGACGTCCTCGTGTTCTTGCTAACCGCAATAGTCGCGTCGTTGCTGCTTACAGTTCAACTTATCGCTTTCGCACCACTTGCTTTGCTTTGGGTAATGATGATCGTGAGAGCGAAAGTGAGGTTTGCATGACGCAGCGTGGTTTGGGCGGACGTGGGCTGTTCCGGGTGCTGCGCCCCGTTCTCCGACCGGCGCGCATTCCTTTCACGCCCCGTGGATGGCAACGGTTCGGTAGCCTCAATTTCAAACCATGCGTCTTATAGTCACCTGTGAACACAGATTCAGCCTGGCTTCGGACGGCTCTGTCTGGTCGAGGGGTTGTTACGACTATCCATTCTGGGAGAGATACCTGGCGGCATTCGATTCGGTTCGTATTATGGCTCGGGCGAAGGTAGAACCTGGGATTGATGAGAGTTATCAAGCGGTAACCGGTCCGGCGGTTGAGTTCTGGCCTCTCCCTTTTTATCTGGGCCCAGAGCAGTTCCTGTTCCGCCGGGGTAAGATCCGCAGGTCTCTCTTAAGTGCAGTCGAACCAGGTGACACGTTGTTATGCCGAGTTGGATCTCCTCTCGCGGATGAACTACTGCCCAGCTTCTGGAAGGAGGATCGGCCCTATGGCCTTGAGGTCGTGGGAGATCCATACGAGGCCATGGGACCACACACGATCCGGCATCCCCTGCGCCCACTCTTTAGAAGCTTGGCCGTTTGCTCCTTGCGTAGGCAGTGCACACGGGCGGTCGCAGTCGCGTACGTAACGCGTGACCATTTACAGAAGAGGTACCCGTGCCCCGCGCACTCGGTCGGCGTTTCGGATGTGGGCCCTCTCGATTTCAGGAGCAATCCTAAAGTCTTTACCACCAGCTATTCCAGCGTCTCCTGTGAAAACACGCAGTTTGTCGAGCGGGCACGTTCTTATCACGAAGATGAACGCCCCAGAATTCTGTTTGTAGGTTCTCTCGCGCAGATGTACAAGGGGGCAGATATTTTGATCGCAGCGGTGAAACATTTGCTTCCGGTCATTGTTCCTACGGTTGTTTTGGTAGGAGCTGGCAAGCATCGAGCCGAGTTGGAGAAACTATGCCGGAAACTGGGCGTTTCCGAGTATGTGACCTTTCTGGGTGAACTCTCCTCGGGACAGGCAATCCGCGATCAAATGGATCGAGCCACTCTTTTTGTAATGCCCTCGCGCACCGAAGGCCTGCCGAGAGCCATGATCGAAGCCATGACCAGAGCGCTCCCCTGCATCGGAACCAGAGTGGGAGGGATTCCCGAATTGCTGGCGGACGAAGATCTGGTGGCTCCCGGCGATGTTGCGGGTCTGGCGACAAAGATCAAAGAGGTGTGGGCCGATCCCGAACGGCTTTCCCGGATGTCAGAACGAAATCTGAGGCAAGTTCAGGAGTACCGCCCGGAAGCACTGGGGAAACGCCGCAATGAATTTTATCGTTTCCTGCGTAAAGCAACGGAGCGATGGTGCAGCCTGCGGGAAGGGAAAGCCAAGGCCACGTAAGCATGACGAACACGAGAAACCGCCAACGCATTTGCATCGCCGTTTCTGGCTTCATGACGGTGTGCGCTTTCCTGCAGGATCAGATACCAGCGGTGAGCGAGACTTAACTCGCCATGCCTAAGTTATTAATCGCAGCCACTGTTCCCAGAATGTTGGAAGCGTTTCTTCTGCCCTACGCCCGTCATTATCGAGCCCAGGGCTGGACGGTAGACTGCGCTGCCTCGGGAGCCAGCGCCAGTCCCGTGTGCCGCGTCGCTTTCGACAACGTTTGGGATTTGAAATGGTCGCGGAACCCTTTCGATCTTGCTGGCGCGTTGTCCGGTGTCAAGGAGATCCGCAGACTTTGGCAGTATCACAAATACGACTTGGTGCACGTGCATAGTCCCATAGCTGGGTTTGTGATCAGGCTCGCGCTGCGCAATGAACAACGCGCCGGCCTGACACGAATCGTCTATACCGCGCACGGATTTCACTTCCATGAAGGCCGCAGCTGGCCGGGAAATCTGGCGTTTCGCTTTTTGGAGGATCTCGCCGGCCAATGGACGGATTGTCTGATCGTACTGAATCGTGACGATGAAATGGCCGCGCACCAGTTGCGCAATCTCAGAACCAGCGCTGTCCGCTACATGCCCGGCATCGGCATTGACCTTAGTCTTTTTGATGCCGATCGGACCGATGTGTCATCGGTGCTTCGGGAGTGGCAGGGTCGTGGTATCTGCCCAGATCGCAATGCCGTGTTTCTGGTAGTCGCCGAGTTCATTCCCCGAAAGCGACATGCCGATGTTCTCAAGGCTTTTGCCCAGTTGCCAGCGAAAGACCACCTGGTTTTGGCCGGCTGCGGACCTTTGATGGAAGCGATGAAAAACCTAGTGGCAGAACTTGGGATCCACGACCGTGTGCATTTTCTCGGCCAGAGGAGGGACATTGCGGCCATCATCCGCGTAAGCGATGCGCTTGTGCTGGTTTCGGAGCAAGAAGGTCTGCCGCGCAGCATCATGGAGGCCTTTGCTCTGCAGACGCCGGTCATCGCCAGCGATATTCGTGGAAATCGAGATCTGTTGCGGGATGGAAGAGGGCTGCTCGTACCGGTTGGCAATGTTGAGAAGATCGCCGAAGCGATGCAACGCATGGCGCAGCATCCAGAAGAGACCAGAGTGATGATCGGGCGGAGCCGGGAATACATTGAGCAATTTCGAATCGACCGTCTCCTTGCGATGCACGATGAACTCTATAGGGAGCTTCTCTCCGAGTCCTACTCCGGCGCGGAATTGGGAACTGTTCCGAGGTCGCACGTTACGGCCGAGGCTCGTTTCTAGTGAAGTCCGCGTCCACGGGCTCGGCCTCTATAAAGCGCGCGTTCGACTTGGTTGGAGCGACGGCTGGGTTGCTGGTACTGGCGCCGCTTCTCTTGATGATTGCGGCGCTGGTAAGGATCTTTCTGGGGTCACCGATTTTGTTCCGCCAGTCTCGTCCCGGCTGCCATGGCAAGCTCTTCACCTGTTTGAAGTTTCGCACCATGACCGATGCCAGGGATGCGCAGGGACGATCGCTTCCAGATGCGGACCGCATAACGAGGTTCGGGAGATTACTGCGCAAGAGCAGTATCGACGAACTCCCCGAGTTGATTAACGTGATCCGCGGCGAGATGAGCCTGGTGGGGCCGCGTCCTTTGTTGCCGCAGTATCTGGAACGGTACACGCCCGAACAAATGCGGCGTCACGCGATGAAACCCGGCATCACGGGATGGGCGCAGGTGAACGGACGGAACAGCCTCGAGTGGGGGCAGAAATTTGCCCTTGATCTCTGGTACGTCGACCACTGGAGCCTCGGGCTCGACTTCCGCATCCTGGCAAGAACTGCATGGCAGGTTTTCTGCTGCCATGGAATCGCCAAGCGCGGACATGTAACCATGCCCGAATTTGTTGGGGCAGCAGTCCAACGCAAAGGAGGAAATGTCTGATGCCAAGCAAACGAATTGCGGTTGTCGGAGCTGGAGGGTTTGCCCGAGAACTCGCGTGGCTGATTTCGGACATCGCGCACGATCCATCCCGGCAAAAACTCGCTCAACCCATGGAGGTCGCCGGTTTTTTGGTGAGCGATCCAACGAAAGTGAGCGAACGCGACTCCGACATACTCGGAGACTTCAGCTGGCTGGAAGAGAACAACGTTGACGGTCTCGCCATGGGCATTGGCAGTCCCGAAGTTCGCTTGCGCTTAAGCCAAGAACTCAAAGGGCGTTTCCCCCGGATTCCGTGGCCGGTCTTGATCCATCCCAGCGTCAAGTATCACGAGTCCTGCCAGTTTCAAGAGGGGGTCACAATCGGTGCGGGAACGATCGCAACCGTCAACGTCAAGATTGAAGAATTCGCCATGGTCAACCTAAGCTGCACGATTGGCCATGAAACAACGATCGGAGTTGGATCTGTAGTCAACCTAATGGCTGCCATTGCGGGTGGAGTGAAGATTGGCAAAGGCGTCTTAGTCGGCGCTCACGCCGCCATTCTGCAGTATGTCTCCATTGGAGATCATGCGGTGGTCGGAGCGGGAGCCATGGTCATCAAGGATGTTGCGCCGCATACTACGGTTATGGGGGTTCCCGCGCGCGGCGTGCCGCGCGCTCCTCTGAAGTCGGCAAATAACCTTGAACCGTTACCTAACTTGACGCTTTCACCTGCCAGCAGACAAGTCATATGACTACGGCAGCAGTGCAGCAGAGGCTTATCCCCTCCCGGCCGCAAGCCAAGCTTCCGGTCGCTGCTTTCGCGCCTTTCGCTCCTTGGCCTTTTTTCGAAGCCGATGAAATCGAAGCGGCCGCGGCCGTTCTGCGTTCCGGGAAAGTAAATTACTGGACCGGGCAGGAAGGCCGGTTGTTCGAAACCGAGTTCGCCCGTTCGGTTGGTACGAAATATGCCATCTGCGTCGCCAATGGGACGGTAGCCCTCGAATTAGCGCTCCAGGCGCTCGGCATTGGCCGCGGGGATCAGGTGATTACAACCTCCCGCACCTTCATTGCGTCCGCGAGTTGCATTGTGATGCGCGGCGCTCGCCCCGTCTGTGTCGATGTAGACCCCGACAGCCAGAATGTTACGAAGGAAACTATACGAAACGCGATTACTCCCCGGACCAAAGCCATCATCGCGGTGCACTTGGCGGGATGGCCCTGCGATATGGACGAGATCCTGCCCTTGGCAGCGGAGTACGGCTTGCGAGTCATTGAAGACTGCGCGCAGGCCCAAGGTGCGATGTACAAAGGCCGGCCGGTAGGGTCGCTCGGAGACGTTGCCGCTTTCTCGTTCTGTCAGGACAAGATTATGACGACGGCCGGCGAAGGAGGAATGCTGACGACGAACGATCCTGAGGTGTGGGAACGCGGGTGGAGTTTCAAAGACCATGGCAAGAGCTATGACGCCGTTTACAAACGTGAGCACGGAGAGGGCTTTTGTTGGCTCCATGAATCGTTTGGCACCAACTGGCGAATGACGGAGGTACAGGCGGCACTCGGACGTGTCGCCCTCACCAAGGTACCTCGGTGGGTCGAGATCAGACGTCGTCACGCGAATACGCTGACCAAAGCTCTTTCCAGCCTGCCCGGCCTGCGAATTCCAACGCCTCCACAGAGCGTTTATCACGCCTATTACAAGTACTATGTATTTCTCCGCCCCGAGATGCTCCGGGAGGGATGGGACCGCAACGCCATCATCCGGGCGATCAAAGCGGAGGGAGTGCCCTGCTTCGTCGGCAGCTGCGGCGAGATATACCTTGAAAAAGCCTTCGCCGCGCGCCGCGCGCATCGGCGTCTCCCGATGGCTAAGTTGCTGAGCGAAACCAGTCTCATGTTCTTGGTTCACCCCACACTGTCTGACGAAGACATCGCGTTTACCTGCCGGACAATCAAGCGCGTCATTACGAGAGCGGTTAAGTGCAGCGCCGTCTCTGCCTAAAGCCGCGCGGCGGCGCCAAAAACTAATCCGCTAATAACTAGGACTGGTCTCATAAAATAATGGCTCTCCGAGCAGGCTGCCCGGCCCTCAGGGGCTAAAGCCCGCATTCTATCGGCCTTGAACGGCACGGCTGAAGCCGTGTCCTACCCAAAACCATTTATGAGACCAGTTGTAATCACAGACAAATCCTTTTCGGGTTACTCATCCATGTCGAACAAATTACGCACCACATCCTCCATGCCTGTCAGGCAGCGGTTTTGGGCCGTCGCATTGTTCCATTTTATGCTGATTGCGGCCTCGATCGTAATCGCGTGGTTGCTGCGATTCGACTTTCGAATACCATTCCCGACCTTGCTCTTCGGCTGCATGCCTATACTGATCTTGCTCCGCGTCATCGCGTTGGCACGCTTCAATCTCTTAAACTGGTACTGGCGCCACAGTGGAGTGACTGATGTAATTGACATCGGGAAAGCAGTTGCTCTGGGCGGTCTGGCTTTCTTTGTGACCGTCCGCTACATCCTTCTCCGGTACGATTTCCCGCTTTCGATTTACATACTCGAAGCGATCATTACGGCAGCCGGGTTAGCGGGAGCGCGCTTATGCGCCATGACTCTGAAGATCAGGGTTCTCAAGCTTAGGACGCTGGGCAATCCATCCCTGAACCAAAAGCGTCGGGTGATCGTCGCCGGGGCGGGAGAGGCGGCAAGCCTTCTGATCCGCGAAATGTTGGGGACAGAATTGGTTCCGGTGGCATGTCTCGACGACGATGTTTTCAAGCGCGGAGCCAAACTCCATGGGGTGCCGGTGGTGGGCACGATGGACGCTCTCGGGGCGATGGCCGACAGGTACGATGCAAAAGAACTTTTCATTGCCATTCCTTCGGCCAACGGCGCTCAAATGCGGCGCATCTGTAGCCTATGCGAGCAGGCCGGGGTGCGCTATCGAACCGTGCCCAACCTTCACGAACTATTGCTCGGCCGCGGCTCAATTTCGCAATTGCGAGAGGTCGCCGCTGAGGACCTCCTGGGCCGCGACCCGGTTCACCTCGACCTGAGCCTGGTTCGCAACCGGATCGCCGGGAAAGTGGTAATGGTAACTGGGGCTGCCGGATCGATCGGCTCCGAGCTTTGCCGTCAAGTTCTCGCGTACTCTCCCACTAAGTTGATCGTGTTGGACCATGCAGAAACGCCGATGTTCTATTTGCAATTGCAGCTCACGAAACAGGCGGCCGGCGGTCGAGTGGTGTATGCGGTCGCCGATGTGGCCAACACTTCGCGCATGCGCCAGATCCTCGGTGAGGGAGCGGTAGACATCATCTTCCACGCCGCGGCCTACAAGCACGTTTCCCTGGTCGAACTCAACGTTCGCGACGCACTCCACAATAATGTGCTGGCGGTACCCCCATTATTGGATGTCGCCGAAGAGTGTGGCTGTGAAGCGTTCGTGTCGATTTCGTCCGACAAAGCGGTGGAACCCACCAGTTTCATGGGTGCCACCAAGCGACTGGTAGAACTCATTCTGGCGGCGCGGCCAAGAAAAGGCATGCGCTGTATCTCGGTAAGGTTTGGGAATGTCATCGGGTCGCAGGGCAGCGTGATTCCCGTGTTTAAGGAGCAGATCGAAAAAGAGAGCCGCATCACGATCACACACCCGGAAGTAACCAGATTTTTTATGACAATTCCAGAAGCTGTGTCGCTGGTTCTGCAGGCATTTACCATGGGGGAGCATGGCGACATTCTGGTCCTGGACATGGGAGATCCTGTCCGCATACTCGATCTGGCGCATTCTTTGATTCGCCAGTGCGGGAAATCTCCCAGCGAAATAAAGATCGAGTTCATCGGCCTGCGTCCAGGGGAGAAACTGCACGAAGAGCTGTTCTATGCCGGGGAAAGACAACTCCCGACCAGCCACCGTAAAGTGAAGCGGACCCAGTCTGAAATCATCCCGTGGCCAGCCCTGCGGGCCCATTTAGAAGACCTGATCTGGTTGACGAATTCAGGAACCGAGGTATCAATCCGCGCGAAGATGAAAGAAATCATCCTTGAGTATTCCTACCAAACGGAACCGGTACATGTGCAGAACGAACGAGTCGGGAATGCTTATTCTCCGGCGATAAGTATCGCGAGACCATTCGCCGCCGGCGCCGGACAGGACTAAGCCATGCCTAAGCGTGACCCGCATGGATTGAGGCACGTGCAAGCGCCGACGCTGGCGAGGATTTTGGGCAGCGCCCCAGTCGACGATCTGCCGGCCGTGATTTAGGGTATGGATTCCGGCCGCGCCGGTGCAAATGGCCCGCCAGGGGTACTCCGATGAGAAAGTGTTTCACAATGTTGCGAATGGCGAGATGCGTTATTATGGTGCCGTTTTCGAGATCAAGAAGGAAATTCCAGATTAGATGAAAGGGCTCGGGAGAGTGCTGGCGTGGGTGCTCGCGCTGTTGGTCATTTTGGCGGCGGGAATCACGTTCACCATCGGCTGGCGGCCGTTCATCGGGCCGCGGGCGCGGGCGCTCACGGCGCGGAAGTTCGAGAGCACGCCGCGGCGCCTGGCGCGGGGCGAGTACCTCGTCCGGGACGTTAATGACTGCATGGATTGCCACGCCGAACACGATTGGACGGCGCACGATGCGCCGGTTCTAACAAACTCGCTCGGCGCGGGCCAGGACATGAACATGCTCAAAGGTTTTCCCGGAAAGGTGTATGCGCCGAATATCACTCCGGATCGGGAAACGGGCGTGGGCAGTTGGAGCGACGACCAACTGGCGCGGGCCATTCGCGAGGGCGTCGGCCACGACGGCCGGGCACTGTTTCCGTTCATGCCGTACCCGGATTTCCGGGCCCTGTCCGACGAAGACTTGGCGTCGATCGTCGTGTACTTGCGGTCGCTGCCGCCGGTGCGCAAGCGGTGGCCGACGACGGAGCTGATTTTCCCGGTGAAATACCTGATCCGCAACGTGCCCCAGCCGCTGGACGCACCGGTGCCGGAACCCGACCTTTCGACTCCCGAAAAGCGCGGGAAATATCTGGTCACGATCGCCGCATGTACGGATTGCCACACGCCGCAGGATGCACATGGGCAGCCGCTGCCGGGCATGGACTTCGGCGGCGGGTTCATTCTCGAAGGACCGTGGGGCCGCGTGGCCAGCGCCAACATCACTCCCGACCCGTCGGGGATTTCTTACTACGACGAATCGATGTTTACGCAGGCGATTCGCACGGGGTACGTGGGGGCGCGGCAGCTCAACCAGATCATGCCGTCGCACAACTACCGCGGAATGACCGACGAAGATATCGCCGGAATGTTTGCCTATGTCAAGACGTTCAAACCGGTGCGGCACCATGTAGACAACACCGAGCCGCCGACGTATTGCAAGCTCTGCCGCCAAACCCACGGCGGCGGAAACCAGAACTAAGAGCTTCCCTCCGCGTCCCCCCATAGTCCCTAACTCATTGGACACCGCACTGCGCGCACGTGGCGCTGGTGCTTCCCGCCGTGCTGATCCTTAATCACCTGAATCACCTGGCCCGCAAATACCTGATCGGATTCTTCAATCAAGTAGCTGGAATCGCAGAGTAGTGAGACAGTAAGTGCAACCGGAGGGCCTATGACGGATGGAGAGTCTGGGAGAGTTCCAGCGGTCGAGCACGGAGAGCGTTGGCTAACGGCGCTCGCCTCGCTGGCAGTCGGCGTTGCGTTCTTCGGCTTGTGGTTCTGGCTGCTGCCGCAGTGGCTCGGCTTCCGCGTGGAAACGGCGGGCACAGCGCATTGGCGATGGCTGGCTGCGCTTCCGTCAGTCCTGGGATTCGCGGTTGCCGTGCGCTGCATCTGGGACTTCGGGTGGACGGGACGGGGGACGCCGGCCCCGATCGCTCCGCCGCAGCGATTGGTAGTGGTGGGTTTCTACCGCTACCTGCGGAATCCCATGTACGTGGGCTTCGCAGTGGGCTGGATCGGACTGTGGGTTGTGTTCGGACACGCCAACCCAGCGGCGATTGCTGCCGTGGCAGCGGTTGCTCTGGGCGTACATCTGTTTGTGGTCTTTTATGAAGAGGCAACTCTGCGCGGGAAATTCGGGGCAGACTATGAAGCGTATTGCCGGAACGTGAATCGATGGTGGCCGCGGGTGCGAGGCTGGGACCAGCCGCAATAGCGTTGGAATTGGGCACTCGTATGCGATTGGACACGCGCTGCTCCTCTTCGCCATATCATCGCTCTGAGCCGCGCCCTTCGACCGCATGCGGGTAGATTACGGGTGGAGCGGTTTCGCAGTAAGCCCCACCCGGATGTTTGGTTCTAAGCGGCGACGGTATTCGACGTCTGTTGAGTCATCTCCAATTCTGCTTGCAGCCAATCGTTTAAATCATGCCCGTCGTTTCTCCCCCGTTGCTCGTACAGTTCGTAGGCACGACGACGGATTTGCTCTTGAAGATCACTGGTAGATTCGGTTGTTGGGTTGGTTGCCCTTAACAGACTGGGCATTGTGGACGAATGTTTCATGGTGATGTCCCTCCTTTGTAGGTAGCGTTTCTCTGCTTCGCAGGTTTCGCTGGGCGACGGCCAGTTTCGCTGCAAACGCGCTTTGTTTCAGTGAGGACGCTCACACCGAAAATGTGATGAAAACTTTACCCAACCACCACGAATGTCGTTTGCAAATATAGTTTGGCAATCCGCGGGGTTAAACTTGAAGCATGGTGGAGCTCGGGCGGCTGCTGGTGATGCTGGGCGTAGCCCTGGTGGTGATTGGGGGCATCGTCATGCTGCTGGGGCGGACGGGCTTGCCGCTGGGACGGCTGCCGGGGGACTTCCTCTATCGGGGCAAGAACGCTACTTTCTATTTTCCGCTGGCGAGTTCCATTCTGCTGAGTGTTGTGCTTTCCATTGTTCTCTTCCTGATTGGGCGGATGAAGCGGTAATTATCGAAGGGGTAATCTTCCGCCGACGAAAGGACGCTGCCGAGCTTTGCTCGGCTGGACAGACGAGGGCGTCTGTCCCTACGTGTGTCCCGCGCCTGTCTCTACGTGGTTCTCGGGTAAACTGACACCTCATGGAGATGGCGGACCAACTCGGGTTTCAGTTTCGTCCTCCGGAGCGGCGCATCTGGACGGTGCGGGCGCTGGTCTCGGCGGTGCGGTCGCACATCGAGCGCGAATATTCGGATTGCTGGGTGGAAGGGCGAGATTTCCAATCTGCGCATTCCCGATTCCGGGCATTTGTATTTCACGCTAAAGGAAGAGAGCGCGCAGATTCGCGTGGTCATGTTCCGCTCGTCGGCGAAGCTGCTGCGGTTTCGGCCGGAGAACGGATTGCACGTCACGGTTCGCGGGCGCATCACCGTTTATGAAGATCGCGGGGAGCTGCAAATCTCCGCTGAATTCATGGAGCCGAAGGGCGCGGGCGCTCTGCAGTTGGCGTTCGAACAATTGAAGGCGAGATTGCAGGCGGAGGGATTGTTCGAGGCGTCGCGAAAAAAGCCGATCCCGCCGCTGCCGCAACGAATTGGCATTATTACTTCACCGCAGGGAGCGGCGCTGCGGGACATCTTGAACATTCTGGCGCGCAGGCATCACTCGGCGAATGTGCTGATCTATCCGGCGCAGGTGCAGGGAGACGCGGCGCCGGGCGAGGTGATGGCTGGGCTGCGACACTTTCATCAGCCGTCAGCACCCTGCATGGCAGCCGCGCGGTCGAGGTCATCATTATTGCGCGCGGCGGAGGCTCGGCCGAAGACCTGGCTGCTTTCAATCATGAAGGGCTGGCGCGAGCGGTCGCGGATTCGAAGATTCCGGTGATTTCGGCGATTGGGCACGAGACGGATTTCACGATCATCGATTTTGTCGCCGATCTGCGGGCGCCTACGCCGTCAGCGGCGGCGGAACTGGTGATCCGGTCGCGACAGGAGATCGAAGCGCAGGCGGAGGATTTGTATCGCGCGGCTGGAGCGCGCGGTGCGCTACCGCCTGCTGATGGCGCGCCAGGAACTGACCGAGCGGGCACAGCATGGAGCGTTTGCGCGCATGATGGATGGCATCCACCGGCGGCAGCAGAAGCTGGATGAACAGCGTTTCCGCCTGGAAAAAGCGGAACGGCAACTTCTGGAGCGATGCCATCGGCGCTCGGAAAGCGTTGCGGCGGCCGTCCGCCACTATGACGCACGACGCCGTCTGGCCGCGGTGCGGCAGAGTCTGGAGAGTCAAGTTGCGAACTTGGCCGCCGCCACGCGCACGCGGTTGCTGGAGAGCCGTGGGGCGTTGGATCGCCGGACCGCGAGCCTGGAGGCGCTTTCGCCGGTGGCGATTCTGAATCGCGGATACGCTCTGGTGTTCGATGCGAAAGGCCGGCTGGTGAAAGATGCGTCGCGACTCAAAGCTGGGGACGAGGTGTCGGCGCGCCTGGCTCGGGGACGAGTTCGCGCCCGCGTGACCGGGACCGAGCGCAGCGAAGCGTGATCCGGCGAACCATAATCCGGCAAAGCATAATCTGGCAAAGCGGATCCGGCAAACCATAATCCGGCGGGGCTGCATTAGAATGAAGGCCAATTCAAGTTCCGACGTGAGGGTGTCGTGACGCCGTCGCAGATCTGGTCGCACATCTCGGCGATTTCGTTCATTTCGATTTTGGACATCGTGCTGGTCGCGATCCTGATCTACCAGTTTCTGTCGCTGGTGCGGGGCACGCGCGCGGCGCCGATGCTGGTCGGGGTGGCTGCGCTGGGGCTTGCCTTCTATTTCGCGCGGCTGGGGGAATTGCGGACGCTGAACTGGCTGCTCAGCACACTGCTGCCGTATGTTGTTTTCGCGCTGATCGTCGTCTTCCAGTCGGAGATCCGGCACGCACTGGCTAACCTCGGGAGCCGCATTTCGCTGATGCGGGCTTCGCGTTCGGTGGCCGACGTTTACGACGATATTGTTTTGGCGGCCAATCTTTTTTCGCAGAATCAGACGGGTGCGCTGATCGTGATCGAGCGCGAGATTGGACTCCGCACCTACATCGAAAGCGGCGTGGCGCTCGATGCCAGGCTGTCGTACGACCTGCTGGCCACGGTGTTTCGTCCGAGCGCTCCCTTGCATGACGGCGCCGTGATTGTGCAGCGCGACCGCATTGCGGCCGCGGCTTGTTTCCTGCCGCTGTCGATGAACCCTGTGCTCTCGACCCAACTGGGGACGCGTCATCGCGCGGGGATCGGGATCACGGAAGAAACCGACGCGGTCGCCGTCATCATTTCGGAGGAGACGGGCACGATCAGCATGGCGGTGGCGGGAAGCATTGAACGCGAGTTGACGGTGGAACGTTTGCGCGAAAGGTTGAGCGCTCTGCTGCGCCGCTACGCGCCCACGCCTACGCTGCCCAGTCCGGTGGAGGAAAGCTTTATCGAAGAGGAGCCGCCCAGTTCGCAACTCTCCCGCAAGCAGGATTCCGGAAGGGACGACTGACGATGGGAGGCTTTTTGCAGCGCAGCTTTTTCCAACGCACTTTCGGTCACAATATCGTACTCAAGCTGGTTTCCCTGTTGCTCGCCATCGGCCTGTGGCTGGTGGTGGCGCGCGATCCCATCGCCGAGGTCGAAATAAAGGTTCCCATCGAGTTCCACAATCTTCCCGACAATCTGGAGATCGATTCCGCCAGCTTCACCGAAGCGCAGATCCGGGTGCGCGGGCCAGAGCGTGTGATTCATCGCCTGCAGGTTGCGGATGTGCGAGCGGAGATTGATTTGACCAGCGTCCGTCCGGGGGAACGAACTTTCGATTTGACCGGGCGGCAAATTCATGTGCCGCAGGATCTGGAAGTCGTGCAGATCATTCCGGGTCAGTTTCACCTCTCTTTCGACGATCGCGAGACCCGCGTGGTCGAGGTTCGGCCGCGAGTGACCGGAAATTTTGCGAGCGGCATGAGAGTGGCGCAAGTGATCGCCAACCCGCCCAATGTCGTGATCACCGGACCTCGCCGCCGCGTCGAAGCGGTGGAGGCCGCCACCACGGATCCGGTAGAGGCGAGCGGAACCATGACGCGATATTCTTCGGTGACGCAGGCCTATGTCTCCGATCCTCTGATCCAAGTTGTGCACCCCACCCCAATTCGCGTGACGGTTATCATGGAACATGCGGGAGACGAGAAAAAGTAGGCTTCATTTTCTTCCGCAGTCCTTAGCAACGAGCATGACGCAAACCAGACAACTCTTCGGTACGGACGGGATTCGGGGTGTGGCCGGGGAGTTCCCGCTGACGCGCGACAGTGTTTATTGGATTGGGCGGGCGCTGGGGCACGATCTGGTGCGCGTGAATGCGAAGGCGCGGGTGGTGATTGGGCAGGACACGCGCGTCTCCAGCCAATGGATTGCGGACCGATTTCTGCAAGGGCTGGCGTCGGTGGGCGTGGAAACGCGCAGCGCGGGCGTGATTACCACGCCGGGCGTCGCGTTTCTGGCGCGCTCGCAGGGGTTCGATGCCGGAGTGGTGATTTCGGCTTCGCACAATCCCTGGACCGATAACGGGATCAAAATTTTTTCCGGCAATGGCTACAAACTGCCGGACGCGCGCGAACTGGCGATTGAAAAAGAAATTTTCGCGCTGCTGCAGGATTCGGAGGCGGTTCCGCCGCCGGATTCCACTCCAGAAATTTCGAGCCTTCCGGGAGAGGAAAGACTGCGCCAGGCTTACGTTGGCTGGCTTGCGAGCAGTGTGTCGACCGACTTGAGCGGGCTTCGCGTGGCGGTCGATTGCGCCAATGGTGCGGCGGCAGCGGAAGCTCCGGAGTTATTCGGAGCGCTCAAGATCGACACGATCTTTCTAAACTCCGCGCCGGATGGAGAGAACATCAACGAGAATTGCGGGGCGCTGCATCCGGAAATAGTGGCGCGCTATGTCTACGAGAGTTTTGTTGAAAAGCAGGGACGTTTCGATGTGGGCGTTACTTTCGATGGCGATGCCGACCGCGCGCTCTTTTGCGATGCCCATGGGCGCGTGGTAAACGGGGATGCGGTTCTGCTGCTGGCGGCGCGAGATATGCAGGCGCGCGGTGCGCTCGCCAATGCCACCGTGGTGGCGACGACCATGTCGAATATGGGGCTGGAGTTGGCGCTCAAGCGATCTGGCATTCGGATGCTGCGTGCCAATGTCGGCGATAAGTATGTGCTCGAAGAAATGCAGCGCGTGGGAGCTACGCTCGGCGGCGAACAGTCGGGCCACATATTATTTCTCGATGGGGAAGCGACCACCGGCGACGGATTGCTGACCGCGCTGCGGGTGCTGGAGATCATGGTTCGCACGGGCAAGCCGCTGGCCGATCTGGTGGGCGATCTGAAGGTGTTTCCGCAGACGATCCGGAATGTGCGGGTGCGAAAAAAAATTCCCTTCGCGGAGATTCCAGCGGTGCAAGCGGCGATTGCAGCCGCGGAGCGGGAACTCGACGGCAATGGCCGAGTGGTCGTGCGTTATTCCGGCACCGAAGCGCTGGCGCGGGTGATGATTGAAGCGGAGTCGAAGGAGCAGATGGATCGGGTCGCGGAATCGATCGTCGGAGGCGATTCGGTCGGCGCTGGGCGCGTAGAAAGTAGAAATCCGGCGCCTGATGATACATTCCTGTTCCGCCGTGCGTGAAGCGCACGACCTAATTCACGAAATATCCAACAACTTTCTCTAGACGGATGCTCTTGCATCAGAGGTTGTACAGGTCTGTGTGGAAGCGGGGCTACGCTCCGCTTGGACGGGGCAAAGCCCCGTCCCCACACAAGAGATGCCAAATTCCTCTTTGCCTGCCCTAAGTACGTCCTTTTGTACGTGCTGGTTATCTTGTGTTACTGGGGCGAGTGAGTCGAGAATGAGAATCGGTTGAGAGTTAGCCGACTTAGAAGAGGCTCATGAGAATTCTTATTGTGGAAGACGATGCGGCGCTTGCCAGCTTTATCCGAAAGGGGCTGGAAGCGGAACATCATGCGGTGGATGTTGCCAACGAGGGCAACCAGGGCCGTTCGATGGCAATGGAGTTTGACTACGATCTGGTGGTGCTTGACCTGAACCTGCCGGGGGTTGACGGGTTGTCGGTTCTGAAAAGTTTGCGGCAGCGTAAGGCGAACTTGCCGGTGATGATTCTCACCGCGCGCAGCCGGGTCGAAGATCGCGTGCAGTGCCTGGATTCGGGAGCGGACGATTATCTGGTAAAGCCTTTTTCCTATCTCGAACTCTCGGCGCGCGCCCGGGCGTTATTGCGGCGCAGCCACCTGCCATCGGAGTCGGTGCTCACCGTCCGCGATCTATGTTTGGATCGCGTGGAACGCAAAGTGGCGCGCGCCGGGCGTCACATTGAATTGACGACTAAGGAATTCGCGTTGCTCGAATACCTGATGCGCAATGCCGGGCGCCGTCTGACGCGGGCGATGATCATCGAGCACGTCTGGAACCTGACCTTTGATTCCACGACGAACGTGGTGGATGTTTACATCAACTATCTGCGGCGCAAGGTGGACGACGGCTTCTCGCCATCTTTGATTCACACGGTTCGCGGGGTGGGGTATCAGCTGAGTCCTGACGGGGCATCGGCATGAGCACGAGCTCGCATTCTTTCCCGAAGGCGCCGCGGGGCCCGGACGTGCTCGGCGAATTGCTGCACTCGCTGAGCCAGCCGCTCACCGGCTTGCGCTGTTCGCTCGAGCTTTCGCTGCAACTCCCGCTCGACCTCTCGATCGAGCAAGTCGCGGAGCAGCAGCAAGCGAGTGTTGCGGTAGCTCTGCAACAGACGGAAAAAGTTATTGGCATGATCCAGTTGATGCGGGAGTATCTGGACGCCGAGCACCCGGGCCCGGAAATTTGCCCGGTCGCGCTGGAACCTGCCATGAGGAGCGTGATCGAAGAACTATCCTCGATCGCGGCGGTGCGCGGCGTCCAGTTGCGCCTGGCGGGCACCTGTACGGCCACGTTGCCGGTGCCGGAGTCGCGACTGCGGCTGGCTTTGCAGTATTTGATTGCGACCATGATCGAAGCGCAACCGGCGGGCGGTAAGGTGACGCTTCTGCTGGGGGAGGGTCCGGCGGGGACGGTGCTGCGGGTTGAGGGCGAACGCGGCTTTCGCCCCGGATTTTCACGAGCCGGATTTTCGCGAGACGGAACGGAGCACAACGAGCCCGCCGCCGAAGCGCGATCGTGCGAGGACAACATCGGCGTCAATATCAACTTTGCGCAGGGTGAAGCTGGCGATCGCCAGGCGTGTGCTCGAAACCGCCGGAGCATCGCTGGTGTTCGGCGCCGGCGACGCCGGTCCTACTGGATTCGTTCTTCGCATTCCGCGCCGAGTTGGCCCTCCTGCCATATGAGTTCAAGCAGATGACTTCAGCCGGAAATTTTCCTGAAGACGGCGGGACGCCCGTCCTCCGCTAGTGCGCGTGCGGACTTTGGGCGGGGTTCTTGGCCGGTGCTGGCGGAGCCTTTGCGATCTTCACATCGAAGCTGACCGGTAACTGTTTGGGCGGATAGCAGGCTGGTTATCGCAGGCCTGGTATTTTAAAGTTCCGCGGACGACATATTTGCCGGGTTGCACGGAGTGCAGGGGACGCACCAGCACATCCACTTTGAAATCTCCGGTGTAGACATTGAGCTTTTCGTCGGGAGCGAAGGCGAAACTCATATCCTGGCCTGGAGGGTAGGTGGTTTTGCCGATGACGATGTCGGTGGTGGCTTCGACCTTGAGCACGGTCGGGATCAGGAACTCCGACTTCGGCTGGTTGGAATTGATGTGGTATCCGCTAGCGACGCGGAACTGGAGCGGGACGGTGGCGGGTTTGCCTTGCACGACGGTCACGACCGGAGCGGGCGCCATCTTCACGGCAGGACCTTGCGGGCCGAGATCGTCCTGCGCCCAAGCCCACGCGGCGAACAGGAGAAGCGCGCTCGCCAGAAGAATCTTCATTGGGCTGCCCCCGCTCTTGGAGTCGGATGCCGACGTCCAGCCCCTAAAGGGGCGTTTGATTTTGGCGCTTACGGCATCGCTAAAGCGATGCCCTGATACGAACCCGCATCGCGAAAGTAAGTTCTGATGCGAAATCCGAGTCTTTCCGCTCCCTGCTAGAGTACTCCACGTTCAAATGAGGTTCGTAGTTACTTCTGAGCCTGTACCGCCTGGCCCTGGCTCATGGCCTTCTTGATGTGGTCGACGAATACGCTGCGGCTCTGCAAGCCGAATTCGCGGGCGATGAGCTTGCCGTCGCGGTCCAGGAAAAAAGTGGTCGGCAGAACACTGACGCCGTAGCTATCGCCAACGGAGTCTTTGCCGAGCAGGATGGGGTAATTGATGCCCATTTCCTTCGCGAATTTGGCGATGTCTTCGGTGCTGGCGTCGTCCATGGCTACGCCGACGATCTGGAATCCTTGCGGGCCGTATTCTTTTTGCAACTCGACAAACCACGGCATCTCGATCTTGCAGGGTCCGCAATACGTCGCCCAGAAATTGAGCAGAACGGCTTTGCCGCGCAGGTCGGAGAGCTTGAGGTTCTTGCCATCGAGCGTCTGCAGTTCGAAGTCAGGCGCCAAATTGCCGATGAGTTGTCCCTTGGCGGGACCGTTGGCGCGGTTGTTGCGAGCCATGCGAATGCCGGCGAACAACATCGCCGCGACAATGGCGGCGATGAAGAACAGAATCAGAGGATTTCTTTTCACTGATAACCTCGAATTTCGACTTGGCAACTGAAGTGCGTTGCGCTAAAGACATTTGCTTGTGAGACGGGGCTTGCCTCGTCTCCCACCGCCCAGAGTGATGCCGGGGCAAGCCCCGTCTCTACGGGAAATCAGCACCGCTTCGCTACAGCGCAAAGCGATTCAAGAACGAGAAATAGCCGGAGATGAGCGCGAAGCGGCCCATCACCAGCAGGATGCCCAATGCGATCAGCAAGCCTCCGCTCGCTACTTCCACGGCGTGCATGTGGAATTTGAAGCGGTTGTAGAACTTCAGAAAACGCTCAATGCCAAGCGAAGTCAGCAGGAAAGGTACGGCCAGTCCGGCGGAGTAAATCGCCAGAAGAAAAATGCCTTTCCAGACGGTATCCTGAGCGGCGGCGAATCCGAGCACGACCGCAAGGATCGGACCAACGCACGGCGTCCATCCAAAGGCGAAAGCAAATCCAATGACAAACGCGCCCCAGGCGGAAGAACTGCCTTTGAGGCTGTGCAGACGCGTGTCGGCCAGCAGGGCCTTGATCTGAAAGATGCCGGTCAGGTGAAGGCCGAAGAGAATGATGACCACTCCGGCGATGCGGGCGAGCAGCGATTTGTATTGCGCAAGAACCTGGCCGACTTCGGTCGAGATCGCGCCCAGCGTGATGAAGACGATACTGAAACCGATGATGAACGCGGCGGAATTGAGCATCACCTTGCGGAAGAGCTGCGCCTTCCTTCATCTTCAGTTGCTCGACGCCTACGCCCGAGATCAGGGAAACGTATCCGGGCACGAGCGGAAGCACGCAGGGCGACAGGAATGAGATCAGTCCTGCGACGAAGGCGGCGAGCGGTAATGGCAGACTCGTCATATCTCTCTATTGTAGCGACCCGATTGGAGCGACCGAAGTCGAAACTTGCACTCAGAGCGATCCCTATCTACTTATCTACAAGATGCCGCGGACGGCGGAATTGTTACAGCATTTCTGCTCCCGCACATTAGACGTGTCCTCTGCTTATTGTTCATCGCGGCTTTGGGCTTCGGTGGCCGCGTCGGGGCGGGCGGCTGCTTGGGGGGCGTTGCCATCGCGCCCGGCGCCACGGTTTCGGGCGGAGCTTCGGTCAAGACTTTCTGGATGAATCCGGGCGGGCACGGTGGCGGTGAGAATGGCGCGATCTCCGGACTGTTCGACCTTGAGGCTGTCGAAGAACGCCTTTACATCCGGATCCGTGCCCTGTGCGCCGACGCTGCCTTCGGCAGCATGAAAGAGGCTGAGAAAGGCGGAGGTCTTCTCGGTAATGGCCTGCGCGTCATCCTCACTGTCGGTGAAGGCTTCCGCCCGCAGGTGGAGAGCGCGGAGATAGCGGGCGGAAATCACGGCGACCGCAGGCTTCGGAAACAGGAGGCTCCAACTGCCCAGTCCCCCAGAGGAACTCATTTGCGGGCTTCACGCGCAGAATCGCAAAGCACAGACTGGCCAGAGGAACTTTCCGGTAGAACTTGCGCAGCAACCAGGGTCCGCCGAAGGGCGAGGCCAGTTTGCGGGAGCGGTCGAGCATGCCGCGAATCACGTCGGGGTTCGGATGGTTCGAAACCGCGACGCTGTCATACGAAAGAATGACGACGCGAACCGTCCGGCCTTCGAGGGGGATGTTGTAGATGTCAAAACCGCGGTAATCGTCAATGGAAGAGGAGATCTTCTTGAGGTATGCGGTCAGCCGGCCGGAGTCGATCCTGCCGACGAAGACTTCAGAGAAGCGCGGTTCAGAAACCGATCCGGCGATCCCGCCCCCCCAACTCCGCGGATAGTGGATGGCGAAGGCGGCCTGGTCGAGATCGCGCTCGAACTGAAAGCCCGTCTCCTCGACAAACTTCTGGTATTCGGGCTCGCGTGAAACCGGCGGCAGTTGGCCGGTGGCGTTGAAGGTCCGAATCCACTTCAGATTGATGTAGAAGAAACCGTCCGCGCCCGGGAGCAGGCGGGCCGCTTCCGGCGGAGCGTGCTTGCGCAGGGTCACGATCAGCGCTACGGCGGCCACAATCAGCAAAACGATCAGGGGGATGAGGAGGCGGCGTCGAATGCGCATCGAATTTCGGCGGGTACTCGGCTCATCCGCTGTGAACAGGAGGTGAGCCTGATAATGATAGCACCCGGTGGGCTGGCGCTTTCTTGGCCGTGGTCGTTAGTCGTTGGTCGTTAGTCGCTGGTCGTCAGTCGTGGGCGGTCACGCTGAAGGGGAACCTCCTTGCACTTGGAGCTTTGGGGGATCTGTCAACAGCGTCCCAAAAAAGTTGTAAAATGCTCTCCTAGCCTATCCTTATGCCGCAGTCCGTCAAAGAGCGCGTTGGAAAGTTACGCGAAGAAATCGCGGAAATCAGTGCAGCGAACCGCCTGTACCTGCAAGGTGGCAAAAAGACGATCGGAGCTTCCGATCAGGAACGGCGACTCCAAAGATTGCAGGAAATCATGGACGAACTCATGTCCTTGACTGACTGGAAGAAGCCCTGACGGAAGCCATGAGCCGCTCGGTCGCGCAGCCGCCTTCTGGATTGCGGGCAAAAACGAATTTCAGTCCGAAGCTTGAACTTCCATGGTTTCGGTAATCCAGAGCTGTGCCGGAGCGCCTTTCGTGGTGCGAGTGGCAGTCGCACGGAAGCTGCCGGAAGTGGTTTCGACATCGTAAATGTATGGAGGGCGCTCGCCCTTGATGCTGATGTAGTTGCCTGAACGCAGCTCATCAAGCGAAGCATACGTGCCTTGTGTCGCCAGGTACCCGCGCTCGGCGTTGGCGATGCCGATCAGATCGTTCTTCACGCCCGCGATGGTGGCAAATTCTTGAGGATTGCCGCTCCCGCCGCTCGGAGTCAGAGTCTTGACCTGCAGAGAGTAGATGTACATAGCGATCGCCATGGTGACGATCGTGCCCACAAAGCCAAAAACACGTCCCATAATTCGCCCCCGCAAATCTATTGCACCGCGAAACAGGAGGCCGGGCAAGTAACCATAGTGCAATTCATATTTTGTAATCCAGCGCCTGAAGGCGCGTGGACGCTAATGCACTTGCGGCATGCCTGAAGGCATGCCCTGATACGTCTCCAGATGGGTCGTTTGCAGGGTGTTTGCAGGAATGGCAGACCGGCTTTTCGAAATGGCGACCCCGGAGGGAGTCGAACCCCGACAATAGAGCCGCTCCGAAAACAAATAAGTTATTGAAAATTAAGGCAGCTCAAAACTGCAAAAACGCGCGAAACGCGGATATTTAGTACGTAATAGGTACATGGACTCTGATCACTCTGTATTTGCCTCGCACGCCAACACTTGCGCGTTTCCGTTCCTAATCCGGCCAGATCTCCCAGAAGCCGACTTATAATGAGTCAGGGTTCAGAAATCAGGAATCGCGAAATTCACACTTGACATCGATAGAAAATCCACTACTATATGGTTGTGGATCGCCTGGGCACAACATTTGCGGCTTTGTCTGATCCAACCCGCCGCGCGATGATCGAGCGGCTCTCCCATGGGCCTGCCTCTGTGCATCGATTGACGGAGCCGTTTGCACTCTCGCAGCAGATGATTTCAAAACATATTGCTTACCTGGTGCGGGCACAGATTGTGATCAAGACCAAGCGTGGACGAGAGAGTGTTTGCAGGCTTAGGCCCGAGGCGATAAAGACGGTCAGCGACTGGGCGATTAGTTATCGCCAATTCTGGGAAGAGAGTTTCGAAAAGCTGGATGCGGTTGTGACTCAAATGAAAAAAGCGGAGGTTCGACGTGACAAAAAGCACGGTGAATGAGATCGAGCGGATGGTTGTGACACGAGTTTTTGATGCCCCACGCGAATTGGTTTGGAAGGCGTGGACAGACCCGCAATATGTGAAGCAGTGGTGGGGGCCGAAGGGTTTTACTGCGCCTTTTTGCCAGATGGATTTTCGCGTGGGAGGAAAATTTCTCTACTGCATGAGAGCGCCGGATGGGCAGGAGTTCTGGAATGGCGGGGAATACCATGAGATTGTTCCGCACGAGAAGATCGTTTCCTCCATGTACTTTGCCGACTCGAAGGGAAACAAGGTTGAGCCTGCGCAACTTGGAATCGAACATGAGGCCATAGACAGTGCGCACGACGTGACTCTTTTTGAGGATCTTGGAAACGGCCAGACAAAACTCACCTTCATCGGAAATGAAACCATGCAGAACGCAATCCAGAGCGGTCAACTGGAGGGCACGAAGCAAATACTTGACAAGGTTGCTGCAGTGGTTGCGGAACTGGCGCTGGGGAGGGCGAAATAAGAAGTTCAAGCCTGGATGACCGTCATGCGCGAGATGGTGAACGCAAAGCAAACGCAGGTCCATCCCGGCAACCCCAGCCAGGGGTGGCTGCGGAGGCTTTGTTTAAGCGCGCTCTCGTTACCTGGCCGAATCGTCGCCTTGCCGGATAAGTGACCCTTGGCTCAACTGCCGCTTTGAGGCCAACGCGCTCATCGAGCAGGATTTGAGCCGGCATCGGACAGATTAGTCCTGGGAAACGGGCTCCTGAGGAACTACTTGTTATTCTCCTGTTACAGGGATGGGCAAGAGTTGGAAGCCGAGTCGAGCTGCTTGTTTGCGGAGGCGCATTTCAGCTCTCTGCTGTGCCTGTTCATCGCAACGGTGGAAGACGGTTTCTGTGTACGGTTCCTTGGTCAATAAGACGTGATACAGAATCCGCGCGATTTTATGTGCGGTGGCAGTGATCGCCTGGGCAGTGCCGAGCTTGGCCCGCATGCGCCGAAAGAACTCGCCGAAGTAACCTTTCGCGCGGCACAGGGAGTTGGCGCCCATCCGGAGCGCAGTCGCGGCGCGATGCTTTACCTGGCGTGTTTTACAGGACAGCACCTTGCCGCCGCTGATTCGTTTTTCCGGGCAGAGGCCAAGCCAGGAGGCGAAGGCAGAGGCATGGCGAAACCGGCTGACATCGGTGCCGATCTCGGTCAGCATGACTTGCGCGGTGGCTGCGCTGACTCCGGGGATGTCGGTGAGATCGACGCCCGCAATGCGGTACAGCTCACTTCGCAGATCAAACTGAGGATCGTTGCCCTTGCGGTGATAGGCCGTAGCCTTGGTGCGTGGTGGCATCGGATGCTCGGTCGCACTGGGAAGAGCCTGCATCAGACGTGCCGTCTCCTGATCCAACTCCAAGATCAGCTTCTGGTAGTAGCGGTATCCCGCCAGCGACTGCTTCAGGGTGAACAGATGCTCCGGCCGGTAGTCCCCCACCAGAGCCTGCGCCACCTTGTCGCGCGGGCTTTTCACCCGACTATGACAGAGTTGCGCCAGTGCGACGGGATCGCGCTGGCCGGAGAGGATGGCATCGAGAATCGCTTGGCCACTGGTTCCGGTGATGTCGCTGAGTACATGGTGGAGCTGCAGGTTCATCTGGCTGAGCGCCTTCTGCATGTGCAGAATGTGCTCAGCAGCCATCTCCAGCAGGCTGCCACGGTGCCGCCACAGGGTACGAAGGGCACAGATCGCCTCGGGTGGCCGGAAGCTGGCCCGCAGCAATCCTACCGAGTGCAGATACTGGAATCCACTGGCAGTCGGATACGTCGCTCTTGCGTCCGGGCACACTCTTCAGATAGTGCGCGTTGACTAAATACACTTTGAACCCGCGCTCCTCCAGGATCTGAAACAGCGGGATCCAGTACACTCCGGTCGACTCCATCGCCACGCTCCGAATCCGACACTGGCCGAGCCAATCGGCAAGCGCATGTAGGTCGCAGGTGAAGCTACTGAACCTGCGCGTCGACTCCTCATCACGATCCGGTGGTACCGCGACGTAAATCTCCTCCGCGCCAATATCGATGCCCGCCGCGTCCGGCTCCAACACCATCGATCTGCGCTCTTGCTTCTCTTTTCGCTTCGCCATGATCTTCTCCTTGTCGCCGGAGAACACGGCCCGAGGCGCGAATCCTAGCAGTCTCCTGATCGAGATCGCTGCACTGCTCCGCAGTCGTCATCACTAACCTATCCGCAACCTCAGACCCATGCTTGGAGTCGGGCTCATCAAGCACCAATGCCCATTTCGGGCCGTAGCTGCCGCGGTCTCCAGCACATCTATCATCGCTCATCCCATGTTCCTTCCGTTCCTATCTGAGCGAAGCTCAGTCGGTTGCTTGGAGGAGATCAATTGTGATTTCCCCCAACCCGACTTCTGGCCCGGCGTAAGTCAGTCTTAGCCCATAACTTCAGAGTTGCCCGTCACCCGGGAACAGCCTCGACTGGCGTCGACCAATCTGGCTGTCAGGATCGAGGCTCGTTGACCTCGTCCGATTCCACCCCGAGGTACCGCAGAAACATTCGCGGCAGCTCCGTTTTGAGAATGTCATCATCGAGGGACAGCACGTCCTCAAAAATGCGCGCGCGCTTGAACAAAATCAGCTCTCGCAAAACAAGCGCAATCATGACGAATCCAAAGCGGACCGCACGTGGCGGGTCGGGATGCTTAATCTGATCGCGCCAGATCATGAAGGTGTCCACCATCGTCTGAAACGATTGCGACTCGGCCGCCCTCGTTGTGCGCACGAAGGCGGTCTCCCAGTGTTGCTCTGAGTATTGGACGCCCGCTCGAATCAAACCGGCATCCCCGCGGTAATTCTGAATCATGCTCTCGATGATGTTGCGTGAGAACTGAACCAGACCGATGGGCCGGACCATCTCGGGGTCAACTTGCGCAGCCGTTGCGGCCGAACTGCGCTCCCTAACTCGCTGGAACACCGCCGCCATGAGCGCGTCCTTGTCACGGAAGCGTCGATAGACGTTGGCTGCCGAAATGCCAGCTTTGGCAGCGATGCGCGGCAGAATCGCGCCCTCCAGGCCATGCTTGGCGAGTACCACTTCCGCGGCATCGAGCATACGCCGCAGAGATTCGCGGCTGCGTTCTTGAACGGGGGGGCGTTGTGCGGGCTTACGTGGCCTATTTGGACCTGGCGTTGTCCCTCTCTCTTTTTCTCTTGACATAATGTGAATTATGATTAACATTAACTCTGTTAAATGTGATTGTCAATTCACATACTCACATACTGTTGTTGTGGAGGCATCTCACATGAACAAGGAAGATCCTTTTGGCGGGACCTGGCAGCTCAACCCCGAAAAGTCTCACTTTGACCCGAACCATCGGCCCTCGAACGCGACCATGCGCTGGGAATGCACCTCCGACGGTTACACCATGACAGCCGAGGGAATTGCGGGCGATGGGAGTGTAGTTCGAGAAAAACCTTCGACATTCGTCCCAGACGGTAAAGACCACGAGATATCAGGTGTGTCAGGGTTCACCGCGGCTGTGTCCCACCCTTCCCCCAACGTTCTAGAAGTGGAGTCGAAGAACGTTGGCGGTATTGTCGGGAAAGCCAGCTATGTTGTATCGGAAGATGGAGAGACGCTGACCACGAGTGTGTCGAGCATTGACGCGCGGCAGCGCCCCTTTCAAGTCGTCCTCGTTTGGGAACGCCTGCGAGGCTGTGAGGAGCCACGTCCATGAGCCGTCGGCCGCTTGGCATCACCATCGGCGCAATACTATTCGCGGCCAATGCCGCGTACTATGTGGGGTTCGCCGCGCTGGCGATTTTCAATCGCGATGCGCTTCGCTCTGTGTTCCGAGCCCTGAGCCCGTCAGGAATGGGACCTGAGGCCGCTCAAATGGCTATGGGTCGCCTGTTGCCCCTGTATTACGTTCTCATGTCTGGATTGACCGTCACGCTCGCCATCGGATTCTGGAAACTCTGGAACTGGTCGCGCATTGTGGTCCTCGCGTTGCTGGGTCTTTCACTGCTAAGTCTGATTGGCGAGGTGCGGCCGCTCATTGCAGGGCCGACCACGTCAGCAATTGCGTTGACTGTGTTGCGGCTTGGACTGATCGCACTTGTGGGCTGGTACCTCCTGCGCGCGTCAGTACGCTCTGCCTTTCGTCAGCAGAAAGTCAGGGCGACAGCCGCATAGCTCACTCGTTTGGGCGCGTGCGGTTCTCTTATGAACCGCTGTCCGCGGGCTGTGTCAGGCCATGCAGGTCAGCGTTTCATTTCCGGCTCTACAACCAGGTTAGACGTGCTACTATCTCGCCCACGAGTGACGGCACATGACATACGTTGGCCAGAGATTTGGCCGCTATCGCATCGAAGAGGAGATCGGTGCTGGTGGTATGGGGGTCGTTTATCGTGCCTACGATGAAAAGCTGGAGCGCGACCTTGCCCTCAAGGTATTGACTCCCGGCGCGCTGAACGACGACGCAGCCCGCAAGCGGTTTCGCAACGAAGCCCGGGTCCTCTCCCGCCTGAATCACCCTGCCATTCAGATCATCCACGACTTCGATACCTTCGACGGCCACGATTATCTCGTTAGCGAATTGGTGTCCGGCTTGTCGCTCGACACACGCTTGCAATCAGGCGCTCTGCCGGAGAAGGCGGTCGTCGATCTCGGCTTTCAATTGGCCCAAGGCTTGGCTGCGGCGCATGCGGCCGGCGTCCTGCACCGCGACCTGAAGCCCGCGAATCTGCGCGTAACGTTCGACGGGCGGCTAAAAATCCTCGATTTCGGTTTGGCAACCCTCTCCCGCGACGCCGTGTTGACGCTGAGCACTACTCAAACCTTGGCAACTGCGCCCACGGGCATCGCCGGTACCCTTCCATACATGTCTCCCGAGCAGCTGCTTGGGGAACAAGTCGACGCCCGCAGTGACATCTACTCGGCCGGGGTGGTATTGTTCGAACTCGCGACACGGCGGTTGCCGTTCAACGATTCGCTGGTCCCAAAGTTGACGAATGCGATTCTGCACCAGGCGCCGCCTGCCCTCAGAGCGCTCGCCCCTAAGCTCTCGATCGAATTCGAACACATCGTGCTGAAGTGCCTAGAAAAAGATCCGGAGCTTCGATATCAGTCGGCGAAAGAACTGGCGACGGACCTGCGGCGCCTCGAAGTGAGATCGAGCGCCGTTACAATCGAGGCGCCAGCAGTGAAACGCCCTCGAAGGTGGCTCGTGCCCGCAATCGCCAGTGTCGGGATCTGCGCGCTTGTCGCAGCCACGTTGCTTTTGTGGCCACACGGCGCCGGGGCGCCAACCCTGCGTTGGGAGCAACTCACGAACTTCAACGATTCTGCTGAAATCCCAGCGCTATCGCGCGACGGCAAGATTGTGGCATTTCTTCGCGGTCCCGGTAGTTTCGGAAATTCTACCAATGTGGGTCAGGTCTGGTTCAAGTCGTTGCCGAACGGCGAACCCTACCCGCTCACCAAGAGCGTCATTAGGAAACAGACGATCAATTTCTCCGAGGACGGCAGCCGGTTGTACTTCACGCAAATAGAAGGTCCGTTTGCCTGGAACACCTATGAACTGCCTTTGCTGGGAGGGCAGGAGCCGAAGTTGTTCATGGCCAACGCCACAGGATTGTCCTGGATCGGCAATGATCGCGTATTGTTCTCCACAATCAGCAAGGGCATACACATGAAGCTTGCGACTTCGAATGCGAGCCGGACCGATGAGCGTGACCTCTACGTTCCAGCCGACCATATGCAAGGGATGGTGCACCGGTCCGCGCTGTCGCCCGATGGAAAATGGGTCTTGCTGGTGGAGATGGATAGCCAGTGGTGGAAACGATGCCGGTTGGTGCCGTTCGACGGTTCATCAGCGGGACAGCAAGTCGGACCGGAGGGTTCCTGTACATGGGCGCAGTGGTCTCCAGATGGCAAATGGATGTACTTCACCGCGGACACCCGGACGGCTGGTTTTCACGTGTGGCGCCAGCGCTTTCCTGACGGAACACCTCAACAGGTCACACCTTCCGGCGCGAGCGAGGAAGAAGGACTCGCGATCATGCCTGATGGCAAGTCGTTCATCACTACTGCCGGTACACAGCAGTCCGCCATTTGGCTACACGACGACAAGACAGGGGACAAACAAGTCACCTCTGAGGGTTATTCGTTCCTCGCTACGCTCGCGCCGAACGGCAAGAAGGTCTTTTATCTGCGGAAGGTCACGGGGACACACTCCTACTTCAGCGGCGAGCTGTGGGTCTCCGACCTCGGGACCGGATCGGCGGAACGGCTCTTTCCGGGCTTAGTGCTGACGCATTTCTCAATCTCCCAGGATGGAAAAAAAATCGTGTTCGCAACAGAACAGGGCCACGCTCGATCGGGGATCTGGGTCGGCTGGCTTGACCGCACGCAGCCCCCGCGGCAACTTACGTCCGGAGGCGAATATCGCGCTTTTTTCGGCAGGCCGGGGCAGATCTTGTACCAGGGCACTCAAAATCCACCGAAGATCATGCGTATCAACGAAGATGGCAGCGATGAGGCCGCGGCCTCGGACCTCGACATCATGCAACTGCAGAGCGTTTCGCCCGACGGTCGTTGGGCTCTGGTGGGCGTAACACCGCCGGGTGGGCACGGCGACAGGAATGTGGCCGTTGTGGTTGTGCCGCTCGACGGCAGTGCACCAATTGCGGTATGTGACACCTGCAGCATCGGGTTTGGCGTCACACGCAGCTCGGTCCCGTTGCTCTCGTGGAGTTTGGACGGCAAATGGGTGTATGTGTCGCTGCGGCCCTTTCCCTTCGATTCATCAAAGACAGCGGTGATACCCATCAAGTCCGGTGCCGCTCCTCCCACCTTTACGAAGGGCTTCGGCAGTGAGGCGGATTTCGCGCGGATTCCCGGTGCGCGTTTGATCGATCAGGACAACGTATCTCCGGGCATGTCGCCGAACTACTTCGTCAATACGCGCCGTTCGGCGAAGGCCAACCTCTTCCGCATTTATCTCGACGAGCAATAAAAGCCTTGGCGTTGTTCGTGGGTCCATCGTGTCCTGATGTCGGCCGTTCTGCATAATCAACGATCAGATCGTGCGGTCCAATGGCGGCGGGTCGGCAATTCGGAAATTAGCTTGGACCGATTCTTAACTTCTGTCTTTGACCCAGGATTTCCGCGCCGACTTCCAAAAAAGGGGAAGTATGGACATCACTCTGGCGGGGCTTGGTCTCATTTAAGCTCCCGGTTGGTCGGCAATGCGGAAGTAATCCAGCAAAAGCCTCGTGGCGGTCAACTACCTGTCTGCCCGTTGCCAGGGCAAAATCGAGGCCTCCGCTCTAAAACGTGCCTCAGCACGGCGCTCAGTTCTGACTTACTGGTCCGAGGTATTGATCGAGCCAGTTCGTGGATTCTTTAATCAGCTCGTTGCGGGGAATGTTGTGGCTCGTATCGTAGATCAGATGCTTCTTCTGGTCCTTCTTTGATCCCAGCATCTGGTAGAAGGGCTCCTGGGTCGAGTCCACGGGAAAGAAGAAGTCGTAGCGGCCATTCAGCATCAGGACCGGCTGCTTCACGCGTGAGATGAAGTTGATGACGTCGACTTCGGGACAGCGAGTGTTGGAAGTCGAGGCCGCCCAGCGCAAGCACGCAGGCTTTGATGCGGGGCTCAATTGCGGGCACTATAGCGCCCATTTCCGCTCCCCAGCTATAGCCATAGTAGGCGATCTTGTTGTGATCGAGGTCGGGACGTGTTTGGACATAGTCGATGGCACGCGAGGCGTCCTTCACCCACATCACAACGTGGTCGCGCCACGTGTTACTGGTGTTGGCAACGTCGGACTCCATGCCGTCGCCGCGTTCGTAGGTGCTCTTGTACACGGGGTAGATGACAGCGCGTCCGCTACGAAGAAAGCCATCGAGTGCCGCATGTTGGGTAAATCGCGAATTTGCGCAGCAACAAGCGCGTTCGATCCGGGAAAGAAAACCACAGTCTGGAACGGCGGCTTGCCTCTTTTCGGAAGTAAGAGATAGGCGATGGCGCGCTCATTCCCGTACGCTGCCTTGTAGGTGACCTTTTCGCCGGTCCACTCATCACTGTCGGGGAGTTTTTCGACGGTGCGCATCCAGCGGCAATTGGTCATACGCGTAAAGGCTGCGGTAGGCCTGGAACAGTTGATCCGAAACCGGCTTCTCTTTGCTCAAGTCGCGGCGGGGAGAAGGCATGGCGGCGGTCGCGATGGCGTGGACATCGAATCTGGCTCGATGTACTTCACACAGCGGAAGCCGATATTGGGGGCGCGAAGAAAGGCTGACTGGGCATCGGGATCGACAAACATGTAGTTGGGCTCATCCCACGCCCCGCCCAAAACATAGCGCTTGCCCGGATCCGCTTCGTTCCAGACCCACTCCTTTACGTTGCCGGCCATGTCGTAATTTCCCCATGGACTCATGTCCGGCTTGCTTCCGACCGGGAAGGATGCCGGTGCTGCCGAAGTTGCTGGCGGGCACAATAAAGGAAGCCGAAAACGGCCCGGCGGCGCGGTTCCAGTGATAGATCGTCGGCAGGCTTTTGCCGGCGAATTCGGCGAAGGCAGCGGCTTCATACCAGCTGATGCCGGTGACCGGGAAATCGTCCTGCCCTTTCGGATATTCAGCCTTGTACCCAATCTTTAGGCCCTGGGCGCCCGGTGGCATCGCGGAACAAGCGCCATAGTCTCGTCGAAGGAGAGTGGCTTGCCGTCGCGCACGAAGTCGACTTTCCAGTAGTCGCGCTTCTGGTATCCACCCTGGTCCACAAACGCTTTGTACTGCCGGTTGGTAACTTCGTGTTCGATCGATCCAATAGTCTTTGAGCGGCAACTCCGGCATACCTTCGTAGCCGGGGATGAAGAGCGTCTTGAAATACTTAGCCGTTTCGACTCGCACCATGCCGGCGGAATCTTGCCCAGTTCGTCGAGTGTAACGTTGCTTTCCACCGGTTCTCCGGGCTGCACCGAGTAGCGAGGAATCAACGAGAGCGTCGTGCGGTAAACCGTGACCAAACCCAGGCTTCTCCAGCTTCCAGATCAGTGTCCCGCGCGGCACTCGCACATTCTTCAACGGCGTCTTGCCCACCGCTTCCCAGGAAGCATCCGGCTCAAGATAGTCTTGTAGTACAAGTCTGCGCCCTCCGGCCCGGTATCAGCGGAAAGCTGGTAGGAAATCGTCGGCCACAGCTTGGCGAGCGCTGGGATCATCGGGGATCGACTTCTCCGCTTTGACGCTGCGAGCGCGTAGGCCTCCGGGAAGCCTCGCCTTCATCGTCAGATGCGCGATCTTCGGCAGCGCGACTTCTCGCGCCCAGTGCACATCGCGCGAGCGCTTGACCAGCCACACCACGCCGGCGGCGATCGCAAAAGCAATCACTAAAGCGGAACCAAAACCCGCGCCCGCCGCACTTCGTGGGCGATCCGCGCCGGGGTCAATGCCGCGCCCGACTCCGGAAACAACACCTCGCGGGCCGCCTTCAGTGCCGCCGCGACTTCTGCTTCCCGAGGCATAACGCTCGGCGGGATTTTCTTGCAGGCACCGCACCACAATGCTCCGGATTTCCGGCGGAATGCCGCGCCGGATCGCGCTGACCGGGCGCGGATCGTCACGGATGACGGCAGCGAGCAGCGGCGGCATTCGACTGGCCCTCAAATGCTCGCTTGCCGGTGAGCATCTCGTAAGGACAGAGCCGAAGGAAAACACATCGCTGCGAGCGTCGG